>NZ_CP101456.1:3395908-4075090 GCF_024362485.1 Natronobeatus ordinarius
GCCGTCGACTCGCGGTTCCGACCCGGGCCCCGTTCCGACGCCGGCGCGTTCGCACTTCTTCACGCGCGTCGCGAGCGCGAGGAAGAGGGCGAGCAGCGTGAACGACGTCTCGCCGGCGGCGATGACGCCCAGCGCGTCGGCGCCGAGGTACATCGGCGTGTCGCGGGGGATCGGGATCGCCGTGTGGTGGGGCTCACCCACGATGGGAATGAAGTAGTCGACGACCAGGTCCACGCCGTACCACGCGAGGGCGACGGCGACGGCCCAGACGGGGAAGTCGGTGATGCGGTGGAGCACAAACGCCTGGACGACCATCGCGAGGTGGCTCCAGAAGAGGAACTGGTACATCGCCGGATGCAGGTAGGCGTACTGTTCGTAGAATGCGAGGAGGGTAAACGGCGTCCACAGCCCGAGGATGATATTCCCGAAGAAGGCGAGGGCGGTGAGCCAGGGCTGTTCGTAGCCGAGTTTCCAGCTGGCGATGGCGAGGGCGATCAGCAGCGTCGCGACGGGGCTGTCGGGGACGAACGGCCACATCACCGTCGGCGTCGCGGCGAACTGGTGGCGGTAGTACCAGAAGCCGAAGGCCGTCCCCGCGAGATTGATCGCGACGATCAGCCAGGCGAGGCGGAGGCCGAGGTCCTCGATTCGTCGGGGGACCGGCGCGAGGTACCTGGGCAACGGATCACGGTCGGGCAACCCGGTCTGGGCCGTCATCGTCCGGGCCGACGGACGGAGGCCGCAAAACCGTAGCGGTCGATCGTCGATCGTCGCGACGACCCGTACCCCTATCGTCGTCGTCCACGTCAGGTCGCGTATGCAACCGCAGTCGAGGAAGCTCTCGACGGGCCAGGAGGTCGCGCTCCCGCTCGAGCTGGCGTTCGCGATGGGCGGGGCGATCTTCCCGGCCAGCCGCCGGCGACTGGCGACCGCCCTCCCCGACGGGCTCGCCCCGCTCGCGATCGCCCCCGGCGTCGCCCCCGTCGCGCTGGTCGGGATCGGCTACCGCCGCGTCGGCGGCTCGAACGCCGACGGACGCGACGGCCCGGACGACCGACGCGGCCTCGAGCCGTACGACGAGTTCGGCGTCATCGTGCCGTGTACCGCCGGGAGGCCGATCGCTGGCGTGCTCGAGGGCGACGTCGGCGGCTTCGTCCACTGGCTGCCGGTGACGACCGAGGCATCGGTCGCTCTGGGCGAGCTCTGGGGCTACCCGAAGGAGGTCGCCGACGTGACCGTCACCGACGGGCCGACCGGGATCAGGGCCGTCGTCGAGGTCGACGGCGAGCGCGTCCTCCGGCTCGACGTCCCGAGGGGGCCCCGGCGCGAGCGCGAGTGGACGCTGCACAGCTACACGACGAAGAACGGGGAGATCCTGCGGACCCGCACCGAAATCGAGGGGGAGGTGGCCGTTCGACCGGGGATCGGCGTCTCACTCGAGTGGGGAACCGGCGAGGTGGCGGCGGGCCTCCGGCGGCTCGGCGTTCGAAGACTGCCGCTCGTGCGGTTCGCCGGCTTGCGCGTCGAAGCGCGGCTGTTCGAGGGACGGGCGATGCGATAGCTGGGGCTCGAGCGTCACTCGAGCCAGGGTCAGACTCGAGCCAGGGTCGGACTCGAGCCAGGTCGGTCCTCACCCGAGCGTGCGACCGAAGAAGTCGCCGACTTCCCGGGCGACCTTCGCGTCCTGACCGACGAAGAAGTGGTCCGCCGAACAGGAAATCACCTCGCCGTCCAGCGCCCGCGCACGCTCGACGACGGGTTCCCAGTCGACGGTCGTGTCGCGCTCGCCGTAGAGCACCTGTACCGGCGTCCCAGACTCGAGGTCCGCGAGCGCGGGAACGACCTTGAGGGCCGATCCGAGGCTCGCGGTCGGCGCGAGCGCGGCGATGGCGGCGACCTCGCGGTCGACCGTGGCGCTCGCGAGGATCGACTGGGAGGCGCCGAAGCTGAAGCCGAAGACGCCCACGCGGTCGTAGCGGTCGTCGGCCCACCGGATCGCGTTCCGGACGTCCTCGCGCTCGCCGTAGCCCTCGTCCCACTCACCGTAGTCGATCCGGAGACAGGCGATACCACGTTCGGTGAGCGCCTCGCTCACCGCACGCAGGCGGCGATCGCGGCGATTGCCGCCGTGCTGGGGGTGGGGTGGGCAGGCGACGACGATCGCCGCCGGGGTAGCGTCCGAGTCGGGTTCCTCGAGCGTTCCCCGGACGTCCCGGCCGCCGGGGATCACCACGTCGGTCATACCCGCCGGTTGGAACGCCCGGTGTATGAATCGCCCGCGTCGTCGCTCGAGTGGCGACCGATCACGAGCAGCGGACGTCCGCGCTCTCGAGGAACGTGGGGGCGTCACCGAGTCCGTACTCGAAGACGACGCGAAGACAGTGCTCGCCGGATTCGCCGTCGGTTCCGAGCAACTCGTACCTCGTGGGCTGGTCGTCGACGACGCCGTGGATCGCAACGGGTTCGGCGTCTGCCGGTGGTTCGCTCACGGTCGATTCGCTGGTCCCCGGAGCCACCTCGTGTGACTCCCACGCCTCGAGTCCGTCCGTCGTTTCCACGGCGAAGTGAAACACGTGTCGGGCGTTCGTCTCGTTCGCGAGCTCGACTTCTAGTTCGCGAACCGTAACTGCATCGCCACCGAACGCCGTGCAGCCGGACAGCAGAGTGATCGTTGCAGTGCTCCCGGCCAGGAACCGCCTGCGCGTGGAGGGCATCGATTGTGGGTAGATGCTGTCCGACGTTATTTAAATATAACGCAACAATCTCCGAACATCTAAGCAAGAAATTTCGTGCGAGGACACGCCGACGGAGCGGCGTGTCCCCGCGGCGTTTCTGTATCACGCTGGACTGTCGTACCGCCGGATCGAACCGTCCGTTGATCGCTCACACGAGGCGATTCGACACTGGTCCCACCGGCCCAAGCACCTGTTCGAACCTGACTGCCAGAATCGCTAAGAGGTCGCCGTCGACGAGACGAAAGTCGAAGTCGACGGCGAAGAGGTGTACGTGTGGGCGGCGGTCGATTGTGACACCCTAGAGGTACTGGCTGTCGAGGTGTCTCCCGGCCGATCGAATCTTGATGCGCTGCTGTTTCTCAGAGACGTGCTGAAACGGGGCCGTGGTCGCCCGCTGATTCGGGCTGACCGCGGCCCCTGGTACGACTGGCCGCTCGAACTCCTTGACTGCGACTACGAGCGCGAAACCTGTGGAAATCGCTCATTCATCGAAGCCTGGTTCGGAATCCTCAAATCCCGAACCAGGCGCTTCTGGCATCGATTTCCCGCTATAGTACGGCTGACTCAACGAGATCGGAGCTCACAGCCTTCGCCGCTCTCCACAATGCGACGGTCTAACCTTGACACCCCCAGAGTTAACAAACGTAGTTAATTATATATATATATATTCCAATCACATAGGAGGTATTGAAATATCTGGTAATCACTAGCGGAAAAGAAGACGCACAGTCCTGAAATCGATCCCTGCCGCCTTTGGCGTCGTCGGAGCAGGTACGTTGGCAATCCCATCGACAGTCTCAGGTACACAGCGGCAGGAAAAAAAGGACAAAACGGCATCTACTGACATGGGTAAATTTGAATTGCCAAAAGAACCCCAGGATCCAGAGTCTGTTGACCCTGGAACGAGATGGGGTGACCATTCGTCTTTAGCTAAGACTGCTGGTTATACTCTGTGGCAGAATTATGCTTAATGGTATTAGTCGAACGAATCTAGCGGCTGAACCGCTGATGCGGCTGAGAGTCAACAGTACAGATAATGCAGAGACTGCTTTTTCGCCCCGCAGCGGTCGTATACTGACGAAACCCACCTCCAAAACGGTGTTATTCGGTATTACTCTGAGTATTAGCTAAAGACGGATGCGCCTCGTCCAGTTATGCCACCCGTCCGTTCGCGTTCTCCACTGCTACTACGGGTGCGTCCGTTCCGCAGCAAGTGCCGATACGTCGCCACGCCCCCAGGCTTTTCGCCTCGGCCGTGGGGGTGTCGGTATGGGCGAGCGACCGCAGGTCTCCGCCGTCGAGTACCACGACCGGACGAAGCACAGCCCGAAGAGCGTCCGCGAGGGCGGCCACCGGCTCGACTTCGACAACAAGCCGACGCCCTACAAAGTGTACGAGGACCTTCCGAGCCGATCGCTGCCCGACCCCCTCGAGCCAGCGGAGCCCGCGCTCGCCGCGATCGCCGAGCCGACACCCGACGGCGACCCGGCTCGAGCGCCCGACGTCGAAGCCCTTACCGCCCTCTGTCAGTACGCCGCCGGGATCACGAAGGAACTCGAGGTGTACGGCGAACGTCGCGAGTTCCGCGCGGCGGCGGCCACCGGCGCGCTCTACCACGTCGACCTCCACGTCGTCACGGGCGATCTCCAGGGGCGCGAGGGGGACGGACTCGAGGCAGGCGTCTACCACTTCGATCCCCGCTCGCGCTCGCTCGACGTCCTGCGCCGGGGCGACTACCGCGGCGTCCTCGCCGAGGCGAGCGCGTACGGGTCCGTCGCCGACGCACCGCTGTCGGTCGTCGCGACGTCGACGTGGTGGCGCAACGCCTGGAAATACCAGGAACGGACGTTCCGCCACGCCTTCTGGGATTCCGGGACGATCCTGGCGAACCTCCTCGCCGTCGCCCACGCGCTCGAGCTGCGCGCCGAGGTCGTCACCGGCTTCGCCGACGAGCCCGTGGTCGAGCTCCTCGGAATCGACCCCGAACGCGAGGCGCCCCTCGAGCTGGTCGCGGTGGGGGCGGGCGAGGAGGCACCGGAGCCGCCAGCCGTCGAGTCGATCGACCCCGACACCGCCCCACTGTCGCCGACCGAGCAGGCGTTCCCGCTCATCCACGACGCGTGGGCGGCCGGGGTGCTCGCGGACGGGGCGGCCGCCGAGGCGTGGCGACGCGATCGTCCGGAGGGACCGATCGGCACCCGTGATCCCGGCGACGGCGAGCGCGTCCCGCTCGAGCCAGTCGGTCGGGAGACGGCCTCGAGCCGGCCGCTCGAGAACACGATCGTCAGGCGCGGCTCCTGTCGGGAGTACGACCGGGAGCCGATCAGTTTTCGGCAGCTGTCGACGGTCCTCGACCGGGCGGTTCGTGGCGTTCCGATGGACGTTCGTGGCGAGCACGAAGAGACGGCGAGGACCGAAGAGCCGCCGCTCTCATTCGTCGACCCCTACCTGCTCGTCAACGCCGTCGAGGGGCTCGAGCCGGGGGCCTACCACTACCACCCCGCCGAGGGCGAACTCGAGCGCCTCCGGGCGGGGGAGTGCCGTCGAGAGGCCGGACACCTCGCGCTCGACCAGCGACTCGGCCTCGACGCCGCCGTCTGCGTCTACTTCCTGACCGACCTCGAGGCGATCGTCGACGCCCTCGGCGACCGCGGCTATCGAGTGGCGCAACTCGAGGCCGCGCTGACCGCCGGTCGGCTCTACCTGGCGACGTACGCCCACCGGACGCTCGGGGGGACGGGGCTGACGTTCTACGACGACGTCATCACGGACTTTTTCGAGCCACGGGCGGCCGGACAGACGCCGATGTTCCTGTACACGCTGGGACGGCCGGCCTGAGGGCGACGCCGCTCCACCCCAACGAACTTCCCCATCGGCGGGGTACGAATCGTATGATCCGTTTCCAATCCACGAGCGGGACGGAGGCGTCGGGCGATCGATCGAACCCCGAGGCCGAGTCCGGCGGCCGGACGCTCCAGACGATCCTCCTGGCGCTCGCCGTCGGCGCAATCCTGTACTTCCTGCTCCAGCGCCGACGACCCGACGAACCCGATCTCCCGGTCGACGAGGTTCGCGAGACGGCCGAAAGCGTGCTCGAGGGGGGCCGCGAGATCCCCATCGGAGACCCAATCAGGGAGCGCCTCGAGGCGGACGAGGGCTCGGCCGGGGACGACGTGGACGAGGCCGATGCCGACGAGACCGACGAATCGGACCTGGGGGCGGAGCCGTCGGCGGCGGAGGTCGAAGCGCGCGTCGAAGAGGACGTACAGGAACGGCCGGCGGAGCCGGGGGAGATGACGATCGACGAGGACGTCGCCGACGAGGTCGTAGACGAGGAGATCGCCGACGCGGACGAGGACGCGGCCGGCGACGAGGAAGCGAGCGAAGCGGCGTCCGAGAGAGCGGAAGAAGAGGCGTCCGAGGGAGCGGAAGAAGAGGCGTCCAACGAGCGGGAGTGACCCCCCGATTCGGTGACGGGCGACGGCTCGCGATCGAGCCTACCAATCCGGCGACCTCGCGTCAGCCGCTGACCTCCCGCTCGAGTCTCTCCCTGAGCCCCTCGGTCTCCGCTTGCAACCCGTCGCTGATTGTCACCTCGTACGGCTCGGGATCTTCGATGCGGCGGTGTTCATAGGGGAGTTTGTGCCGCCGCTCTCGCGCCCGCTCGCGGATCGCCTCGAGATCGGGCAGGTCGACCACGCGCTCACCGTCCTCGACGACGGTCACGAGCTGTTCTTCGCCCGGCAGTTCCTCCCCGCGGAGCCCGACCACGTCGCCGGCGTACGCGCCGCCGTCCTCGAGTCGCCGGACGCGCTTCTGGCCGGGGTAGGTCACCTTACCCGTCGAGAGTTTCATCGTCGGTTTCAGTTCGCCGTCGCGCTCGACCGCCACCAGCTTGTAGACGGCCTCGATCTTCGGCGCGTCGGTGCTCGTGACCAGCGCGGTCCCCGGGCCGAAGCCGACGCCCACGCCGTCGCGCTCGAAAAAGTCCCTGATGGCGTACTCGTCGATCCCCGAGGAGATGAACTGATCGAGGTCGGGGGCGACCTCGGCGACTGCCTGGGAGAGGGCGGCCAGATCCCCCGAGTCGAGCCGGACGCCGCGGACGTCCACACCGGTCTCCTCGGCGACGTCCCTGGCGATCTCCGCGCCCCGAACCGTGTCGTAGGTGTCGATCAACAAGATGGCGTCCTCGCCGTGTTCGGCGACGAACGTCTCGAAGGCGTCGCGCTCGTCCTCGAAGCTCTGGACCCACGAGTGAGCCATCGTCCCGGAGATTGGCAGGTCGAACAACTCGCCGGCGGCGACGTTCGACGTTGCGTCGAAGCCGCCGACGTACGCCGCTCGCGCCGCCTTGATCCCCGCGTCCGTCCCGTGGGCCCGTCTCGAGCCGAAATCCACCAGCCCCTGATCGTCCCCCTCGCGGTCGATCACGTCCCGCATCCGGCTCGCCTTCGTCGCGATCAACGTCTGATACCCGATCTGGTTGATCACCGCCGTCTCGAGCAACTGTGCCTGCAGGATCGGCGCCGTCACCTCGAGCATCGGCTCGTTCGCGAACACCGGCGTCCCCTCGGGCAACGCGCGCACCTCGCCGGTGAACTCGAGGTCGGCGAGGTGCTCGAGAAACGCCTCGTCGAAGCCCTGCTCGGCGAGGTACTCGATCGCTCGCTCGTCGAAGGAGATGTTTTCGACGTAGTGAAGCGCCTGCTCGAGGCCGGCAGTCACCATGTAGCCGCGGTTCGGTGGCAGGTCGCGAAAGAACAGGCTGAACGTCGCCCGGGGGTTGTGATCCTGGTTGTAGTACGCCTGCATCATCCGCAGCTCGTACGTGTCGGTGAACAGTGGCGTGAGCTCAGGCGTGAGGTGTCCGAACGTGGGTCGATCCATGCACGGAAATCCGTCATCGAGACGAATAATACGACAGGCCGGCTCCCGCTCGCCGATGGGAAGGACTTGCGCGCTCCGGCGCGGCCGTTATCCCGTCGGCCCTCGTAGGACAGGTATGGCACTCCAACGACTCCTCGGCTCGAAGATGACGCGATCGCTGACCGTGCTGTCGGTCGTGCTCGAGGCGAAACGTTCGCTCGACCGCGGAAACATGGTTCGAGCAGTCGCCCTGCTCGCCGTCGCGGCCCTCGCCTGGAAGTGGGCGATGCTCGGGATGGTCGCCCAGGGCGTCGTCAAGGTGCTTCGCGGCGGCCGGTAGCGCGGTCCCGTAGCCGAAGAAGGGAGTGGCGGTCACTCCCCGAAGTGCTCGTCCGCCAGCTTGTTAGACGAGGGTGTCATACAATAGTTCTCAAGCGAATAATTCCAGCCTTTAGGCTGCAAATTGAACCCCGATACGGCGTTTTCAGGAAGTGAGGTGCAGAATGAGTCCCCTATAATCACCAGATAGGGGGTGTGAGACGTATTCTATGACACCCTGAGTCACTAGCTACTCAGAGAGTAAGTCAGCATACAGTTCTTCAGCGTGTATATCGAGTTCATCCGAAAGAAACCGCAACGCTTCCTCTCTTTCGGTTGTTGAGCTCTGCTCGTCTATAGTAACCGTTGAAAGTCATTGCACACCCGGTCACGACCGTTGGCGGGCAGCCTCGCCAACGAGGCCGAGGCTGCCCGTTCGGCTGTGGCCGGGTGTAAATCGTTTCAACGAGTGCTATAGCTCCAATGTGATCATGGAGGATCCGGCTTTGGAATCGGTACTGCTTGCTCATCAATATCCACATCGTCGATGATCCCTTCCCCTTCGTTCACGTATTTTTGATCCTTTCGGAATTTGCTCTGCTTGCTCATCAAGACTCACGTCCTCGCCCTTATCGGAGGACCTTCTCGGCCGTCGCTACTTTCCACGCGACCCGTCCCGCAAAGTCGACGTCGTGGTCGGAGAAATAGTCGATCCGGTGCCGTTCGAAAAACCGTTTCATCGGGAGGAACGCAGTATCGTATTCGGGACTCGCACCCCAGTAGAGTTCCGTATCGAAGTCAATACCGTGGAACAACTTTAGCGCAGTTTGGTATTCGGTGATTGCGGTCTCGTCACCGGTCATCAGTAACGAATCGGCGGCCCACTCGCGTCCGAGCCCACGAACGACGGGGTCGTTGCCGTCGGCGGTAATCGGCCCGATATTCGACCGGAGGTAGTCGGCCGTTCGTCGGGCGCGATCGGCGTTCCCGCATCGCGTATCGAGTTCGACCGACCGAAGAAGCGTGCCGATGCCTTCTCGATAATAGCGTCCGTTTCGGTACATCTCGTCGGCGAGCGTGTACGCTCCGAGGGCAAAAAACGCGGCTGCCGCTACGTCGAACTCCTCGTTTGCTTCGGCGTTTCGCGCGAACGACGACAGTCCCTCCTTCATCAGCTCTACCTCGGCTACCCTGACCAGATTTTCACTAGATTGTACGCTTCTTTCAGGTCCTCGATTTTGTCAGCGGTATCTTCGTACCCCGTCCGGATGTGGATTCCTGTGAGCGGAATGGATGCGCTTTCATCGAAGTTCTCTGCTCTAACGTAGTAGGTCACGCCTCCAACGACCTTTTCCCAGACGTATATCGTTTTACCCCGGGTGTTGGTGCCTCGATATACGTTATCTGGGTTTTCTACGACGTCCCTGATCTGCTCCTTTGTTAAGTGTTCGTCCTGATGCTCTATGTGCCTATCGTAGTAGTCTTCATCCAGTATTATCTCTCCTTCGTGCGCCGGAGAATCAAACGTATCGAGGGAGATAGCCGAGACCAACATTCCCTCGAGGACGCGCAAGACGACCTGCCCGTCGCCGGTGGGATTATCGCCGATAATCAGGTCGAATTCGCCGGACTCCTCGTGGACGTTCGGAGCTCTGATGACCCCGTGGACGTCGTCGTCGGTGCCGTCGGTTCCGGGTAGTTGCGTGATCTGTTCCCAGCATTGCTGCGTTTGATGTCGGAGTGTTCGTGCCTATTGGGTCCCTCATTGGCGAACCAACTACATTGACAAACCTGCTTACCGGCCCGGCTCTGTTAATATAAAAACACAAGAGTAGCTATCTAGCGAGCGTGTCATACAATAGTTCTCGATCGGTCTATTTCGCGCGTTCATCTTTGAACAGAAACTGAAATGCGGTGTTTCCCTGAATCAGGCGTGAAATGAAGCAGTCATAAATCACTGCGTAGGGGGTGTGAGTCGTATTTATCATACGCTGATCTAGCTGCTACCCTCAGACAAACTCCGAGTCCCAGTTACCATTTTCGATCACTCGATCGATAATCTCCGGAAACTGGTTTCGTTTATACTCGATCCGATCCTCGAGCGATAGATACATTATCCGATTGCGCTCGTCTTCTCCGAGGGTAAATCCAACCGAGTCGGCGAGTTCAACGGGAACGATAATCGCGTCTTCGATATACGGTTCTGATGACCAGCCGAGGTCGTTTTCGACCGTTTCGTACTGCTCTGCAGCGATTGCGTATTCGTCCTCATGACCACCCAGATCGCCAACTAACCGGAAGTCACCACGGAGTTCGTGACAGAACCCGACCTCTGCATCCGCAGTGAGAATCGGCTCCTCGAGCACGTCAGAGACGATCAACTCCCCCTGTTGAGCATGGCGACGACAGCGTTCGTGTGACCCGTGAAGTCGGAAGCAAAGCGCCCCAAGGAGCAGAGACCGCATAGCAGAGCCAAAGTCTATGTAGCGTGGTGACGGTGGCTCGGCGTTGACATCGTCGGGAGTATCAGGCAACCGGCGGAATTTAAGCAGATCTCCTCTTCCAGCGGCTGTGTAATAGACTCCTGCGGTCTCTAGGTCGCCTGTTTGCCGTCTTGATCGAGCGTACGAATAATAATTCATAATGGTTCTGGTGACCGACTTTTTCTGTCGCTTTTATCAGTCATAGTAGTTTCTTCCGTGAGTGGAGATTTCTGGTTTTGTTGAAACCCAATCAGTCAATCTGACTCGTAAAGTGGGTCCGATGGATACCCCTTTCTATCCAAGAACTTTTCAAATTGACTACGATCCTCATAGATCACCGTAGTACTGATTGTACGTAGTCCATCCGGGTGTTCATACACTCGAACAGTATACCATTGGCCATCAATATGTTTGGCGTAAACATAGTGAGGGCCGTTTTGCCAGATCTGGTTTGGATTAGCAATTACGTCTCTAACGATATCGTAATTGGGGATGTGATCACCATCATCTCGAACGGGATGTTCGTCCGTTCGATCAATTTCAATTTTATTCCCGAGTGGATCTTCTACGACCTCGGCTGCAGAAATCACCATCCCTTTGACTAGACGCAACACGACCTGCCCGTCGCCGGTGGGATTATCGCCGATAATCAGGTCGTACTGTCCGTCCTCCTCGATCGCGTTCGGCGCGCGAACGACCTCGCCGACGTCGTCAACGCTATCGATTCCGGGAAGTTCCTTGACCTGCTCCCAGCCGTGTCGGCGCTCGTGGCCGTCGTGGATCTCGTGTTCGAAGGTCGCCCCGCTGGGGAGCGTGATCTCGAGGCCTTCCTCCGGAAGCTCCCATTCACCGGCGGGCGGCGTCTTGGGCACCGGCCGCGTGTTCGTGCCGATCACCTCGCCCTCGAGGGTTCTGACCGCTATCGTGGAGAGGCCGTGGACGCGGCATGAGGCTTCTCCGAATCCTGCTGATGGGCATCGACGGGTACTGCGTGCCCCGTCGGCGATCGACGAACTGTGCCCATCAACCGGCTCAGACGAGGTCGTCGACGCAGTCGGGCACGTACGGACTGTCGACGCTGACGTCCATCCCGTCGCGGCGAGCGAGCACGACCAGCGTTAGGACTGGCAGACAGACGAGATCGTCCGCACTGGTTTTGTTCTCGAAGTCGACGTTGTCGTCGTGCCACTCGAGGAACTGCGCGATTCCGTCCTCGAACGCCTGTTCGTCGCGGTCGACGACCCCGGTCAGGGCCTGCCACAGTGCACCGAAATACTGTGGATGGTCGTCGGGAAGGTCATCGAGCGTGGCTTCGAGTTCGTCGAGATGGTGTTGTTGGTCGCCAGTCTCCTGGACGGTCGCAGCCAGCGCGTTCATGAGGTGATAGCGGTGGACCGTCGAGAACTGGTGATAATGCGACTCGTGGGTCTCGAAGGCGATTTCGGTGGCCTGCTCGAGGAGTGCGTCATCACCCGAGAGGATCGCAGAGTAGAGATACTTCAGTAGGCGCATCCCGCCTTCGAAATCATCGGACAGTGACTCCCGACGCTGCCGGGTTTCGCGTGCACCTTTGTAGTACCACTCTGCGGACATCTGGAAGTCGGGAACTGCCTCTACACAGCTTCCCAACGCAAGTTTGTACAATCCAATTTTTTGACCCTTGGAACCGGCACTGAGATAGACCTTCGGGATGTTCTCTTCCGGCACCCGACCTTCTTCGAGCGACTCAAATGTGTATTCCCTAAGCCCCTGATATCGCTCTATTTTCTTTCGGATTTTCTCTTCTGATTTTAGCATCACTCGATCACCTCTTCAAGTTTGACGAGATGTACACGATCAATATCCATGTCGCCTTCGACAAGCGTTTCGAGTACCGTTAATTCGTTCTGTTCGTCATTCTGTACAATTACTAATTCGTCGTTTGTTCGGCCGTCAATTCTAGCTCTCTCTAATTCTTCACCAAGCTGTGTGAGATCTTCGTTTCCGCTATCGATCATCTCTTCGATCGTCGCGTCGACCCACTCGTTGGTCATTTGCGGGCCTTTGTCTGGCCGGTCGAACCACGCCGAGGAGTTCGAGACATTGCCACTGTCACTCTTGAACTTCGCTTCGATGATATGGTACTCGTCGGCGGTGTTATCATAGGCGACGATATCGAACCCTGGCGTCTGTGCATCGTCGAGGTATTCAATCTCGAGGCCGCGATCCTCGAGGAACTGCGGTCCTGCTTCTTCTTCAGCGATTGCACCCTTCTGACTCTTCGTTAAATTGGGCAGCTCACTGGAATCGACGCCGCCAGTCGTCGTTACCCACTGCTCGCTATCGTGTGGACAATCAACCTGCAGATCGATACCGAATCGGTCACCGTGGAACGTCGTCAGATCGGCCTCGCGTTCGATTTCGAGACTATCCATCTCGAGAGCTGATTCGTCGAAAACTGCTACTGTGAGTGTTCTCTGCTACTACTATCGAAAATAGTCTCTCCGAGCAATATTGGTTAGTTTAATTATACTATGGCGTCAACCAGATCTTCGGGGGTAAACTCACTATCGACGGTAATGCCGTAGCCGTTCTGCCTAGCGATGGTGAGCAATGCTGTTGCCTCGAGTGCCATGATGAGGTCGATAACGTTGTCTTCGTGGCGCTGGCGGTCGTGGTACTCGAGCATCAATTCGACCCCTCGTTTGAGCAGCGTCGTATTTTCTACGCCAATTCCACTCGCGAAGTCAGTGATTGCCTGACCGTAGAGTTGGTGGGGTCCTTCTTTACCTTCGTTAATATCGATAAGTCTGTCAATATGGTCATCGGCGACACGATCGAGAACGCTACCCGCGATACATTTAGAAGCATAGAACTTGTCGACAGGGAAGTCAATTGGTTCTTCGATATACTCGTGTGCTGGTAGTTCAGCAGGATCAAGTGCTAGAATCTCTTCTGAAGCGGTTTCCTTGAGGAGGTCGTCCCCACAGAGAGCGGATACATACACCCCTTCAGTGAGAGTCAGAGGAATTCGTCTGAACGTATTGAGTTCACATTCGCACTGGCGTGCTTCTTTTGCAGCAGTGAGATAGTGCTGTGCGGCAAAACGGAAGTGCTCTCTCGCTCTGGATATCTGGGACTGGTAAACGTACACGATAGCAGTTGACTTATACGTGCCCGCTAATCCGTACTCGGCAGTTGGCCGTTGCTTATCAGCCACCGTTCCACTTTCGAGGCGTTCCTTCCGCTTTTCGATACGACTTAGCCGGTTCTCTAACAGCTCTTCGAGACGTGCACGTTGTTTCTCAGTGAGGTCAGGCACCATTATCTTTCACCCGCCTGTAAGTCGACTATCGTCACCGCATCGACGCCGACTTCGACGCTTATGTCGGAGGTGATATCTGTAGAGGTTGTCAGTGTCCGGTCGCTAGCTCCCTCGACATCTCTAACAAAGACGATTTCCTTTCGCACGGCACCTTGGTCAAGTGCATCTTCGATGTCATCGTTTTCAGCGTTGTCGTAGGCAATGAGAGCAGGGCCAATTTCTGATTTATCATCATCTTTTGGCCATTGGAGACTAAGTCTGCGCTCCTCAGACGCGCTCGTCCAGACAGCCCCAATAAATCGACACCAACTGACCGGCCCAGTCAGATTGGATGATTGATAAGTGAGTTCGATACTTGCTCGTGATCAAGATCGATCGAATATCCCTGCTCATTGGCAATACTCACCATTGCGGTCGCCTCCACTGCCATGATTTGATCGATCACGTTGTCGGAGTGTCGTTCGCGTTCGTGGTAGCCAATAGCTGTGTGAATCCCACTCTCGAGTTGTGATTGGTCACCGGTATCAAGGCCGCGAGCAAACGCAAGAACTGCTTCTCCGTACTGCCGGTGGGGTTCGGGCTTCTTATTATTGATCGCTTCAAGTGATTTAAGATCGTCTTGGTCGAGCCTATCCAACATCGCTCCCACGAAAGTACGGGCAAGATAGTACTTGTCTGGTTTGAACACGATGTCGCCCTCGACAGCTTCAGTGCCTTCTTTGGGATCAAGATTGAAGATCTGTGAGGCTGCATCTTTCGCCGCTTCGAACGTTCTTGCACAGGCAGCCGCATACACTCTCTCCAACAACGTCATCGGCACCCTACGGTACGAGGTCGCAAACGGTTGCATCTCAAGCGCAGCAGTCGCTGCTTGTCCGAAGTTCTCGGCTGCCCGGTCAAACCAACGGCGGGAGACCTCGATTTCTCCGTTATACACGTGACAAATAGACAATCTTTGACATTTAGCTGCGACGCCGCGATACGACGAGGCAATCCTGTGATCGACGACATCGCCCCTCTGGAGGCGGTCCAGCCGCTCTTCGACCCGCGAGGGCGTCGACTCGATGATTCCTTGCACTTGTTTTCGCTGGCTCTCTGTGAGGGATATCATGAAGTGGGTTCACCTGCTTGGAGTTCGACGGCCGTTACCTGATCGGCCCCAACGATGCCGGGGATGCTGATGTCGTACTCGGACTACTTAGCTGTCTAAACGTTCGATCGTTTAGCTCTTTGATGTGCTTGCTCGAACGAGTTCCATTGGTATGAATTCACTTTCGAGCTGGATTTCGTATCCTTTCCAGAGAGTGATAATGAGTAGAGCGGTCGCTTGTGGGGCCATAACACGTTCGACAACATTCTCCTCATTTGAAGATTGAGAATGGTATTTCAACATAATACGTATTCCTTTTTGTATTTGGTCGACATCTTTGTCTCGAATACCGCATGTAAAGGTTAAGATTGCCTTGCCGTATAGAGCATGAATCTCTGGTTTTTCTTCATTGACTGCAGCAAGCCCACTAAGCAACCATTCACGAATATCGTCCAAGACAGCGTCTGCTAAACAACCCGAAAAATAATACCGGTCATCGTCAGAGTCGCCTGGTTCGACATCCACTGTTTCAATTATTTTAGTGACTTCTCGAGCGAATTCCTGTACCATGTCCGGATCACCAGCGAGAGAGGCGTTGTACAGGCCACGGGCCAGCGTGAGCGTAGATGGAACTGTCACGTTACTCTCTTCAGCACTTCGTCGATAGTATTCTGCTGCCCTCCGAAAGTGGTCTCGTGCCTGTGCTATCCGATCTACGTATACAGACAATATGACAGAATTAGTATATTTTCTTGCTAGTCCGGAAAAGAATGTAGGGAGGTTTTCTTCGACTTTCTCTTCCTTGTATAACCTTTCGTGTTTCCTAGCCCGGGATTGATATCGCTGAAGCTGTTCGATCGCGCGCTCGTGTTGTTGTTCTGTGAATTCAACCATTGTTCTATTCACTTGCCGCCAATTCGACAACGGTTACCTTATCTACCCCGGCAACGTTCTCGAGGCTGACATCTGTGTCATCACTTTGGGGCTCCTGTAACGTTCTGTGACTTGCTCCATCGACATCTCTCACTAGCACGACCTCCTTGGTGATGCTGTTGGTGGCAATTGCGGTATCTATCTGGTCTACGAGTTCCGAATCGATCTTATTCTCACTTTCCAACTTTTCGAGGCTATTTCTGATCCAGTCATTATGTAGTTGAGCGTCACCGTCGTACGCATCCGTATCCAAGAGACTTTTTCCAACGGCCTCGGTACTGGTCACCGTTTTGGCTTCAACGATGAGCCACTCGTCACTGACACTGTCGTAGGCGATTATATCCGGACCGATTTCGGAGGCGTCACCCTCGTCGAAACCGTCTACGGGCCATTTAACCTCGTAACCCCGCTCTTCGACGAGTTCGACGCTGATGTTCTCACCGAGGCTGCCATCCGTGATATCACTCGGGTTATCAGCATACGTCTGAATCACGGCGTCCGGGTCATCGGCACACAGGAGATTCGTCTCGACGGGATTACTCGTTCGCTCGAACGTCCCGAGGAACGCCTTGTACTCACTCGAGGCAGCGACAAATTGGTCGCGCTCGGTGGAGTCGACCGTCATGTCGACGTCGGCTTCGTCGCGTGCAGCGGGTCTCTTGCTCTAACTCCTCAACGAAGTAATCGACTATCTTATCACCGGTTGTGCGAACGACGATCTGGAGGCTTGCCTCAGCGATTCGGTAGATTTCGTATCGGTGATATGGATCGTTCGTGATGACTTCGTCGGGTTCGTCCTCGATTGTGTCCTCAATTTCTTCTTCGGAGACCTCCTCGTGCTCGTCACGTTCCTGATTGACTTCTTCGCTCGCTTCCTCGGCGACCTCCTCTCTCTCGATAGCCTCTTCAGCGAAAACGAGAGTTCCATCGTAGATCCAGAGGATGACCTCCTGCTCGCCGATCTCGTTGCTTATGACGTACCATCCCTCGCCATCATCGTGGATAATCTCGTCGACGTTTTCGAACGCCTGATCGAGCTCGCTAGCAGTGAGGCCTGTCGTCTCTTCGATGTACGCTTCGCCAAAGCCACGGTCGAACTCGCCCTCGGAATAAACAGCCCCGCTGGGGAGCGTGATCTCGAGGCCTTCCTCCGGAGGCTCCCACTCACCGGCGGGCGGCGTCTTGGGCATCGGCCGCGTGTTCGTGCCGATCACCTCGCCCTCGAGGGTCTTGGCCTCCATCGTGTAGAGGCCGTACGCCGCGAGGGCAGGGGTACCGACCCCGATGACGAAGGGGGCCCCGGCAGCGACCGTGGTGGTGATCGCCGGCGTCGCTACCTTCGTTCCTCCACCGAGGATGACGTGCTTGGGGGTCGCCGTTGGCGCGACTGCTGCGACGATCGCCCCGGTTCTGCCGTCCACCTCGAGCTCTCCGGTTTCGATGTCGAGGCTCGTAACGACGGTATTCTCGTCCTCGTCGGTTACGATCAGGACGACTTCGTCTGCCGTCGGTGCGTTTCGTCTGACGTCTTCACGGGAAAGCGAGAAGTGAGCCGCCTCCCACTCGTCTTCTTGCTCGAAGACGCGTTTCGTCTCGTTCTGCCAGACCGTCTCGCCGTCACAGAGTAGGCAGGTCTCGTCGAATCCCTTCATCACTTCGATCGTCTCGATCTCGCCTGCTGCGCCAGTTGGACGCCCCTCGACTGAGATATATCCCGGCGGAAGGGTCTGTCGAAACGAATGCGTTACGTATGCATCTCCGGCGGCGTCGTTTCCTCGAGCGGCGCCGGGTCGACCGAATCGATGAAGCCGTCACCGGACGTGTCCGCTCGCCACGGATCGGTCCCCCACACCATCACTTCCTCGTAATCCGTGAGACCGTTGTTCGCCGTATCGAGCAGGGCCGGATGCGCAACCGCATCGGTCACTCGAGTCTCCAATTTCGTCTCGCCGTCCTCGGTGAATACCCGGTATTCTACGTCGATCGTCTCGTTGTCCGCTAGCCCGTCGCCGCTGGTGTCTCTCGCAACCGGATCGATGTTGATTCTCGGGAGGTCAGAAAGAGCTCCATAATATCTATCGAATAATCTGGGTATCACTGGGTTCGCTTCGGCAACCGCATCGGGGATTCCATCACCGTTCGTGTCGCGGAGTGTCGGCTCCGTCCGGTTGTCGGCAACCCGTTCGAACGTGTCGGGGAGATCGTCGGCGTCTTCGACGTGATAGTACTCACCACCGGTGATCGACGCGATCTCCTGGAGTTCCTGTTCGTCGATACTGCTCCCCAATCCGACGGTACTGATTTCGACGTCGTTGTCGGCTGCGTCTTCGGCAATAGCGATCGGATCCGGTCCACGATTGGTATACCCGTCGGACAGGAGAATGATCACCGACGACCGGTTCTCCCAGCCGTTCGATTCGAGCTCCTCGAGCCCGATCGTAAGCCCAGCACCCGTGTTCGTTAATCCGCCGGCCGACAGTTCGTCGATGCTGTCGTTGAGCGCATCGTGGTCTGTGGTCAATCCTTCGATGAGTGATGCTCCCGTGGAATAGCCGACGAGCCCAGCCTGCTCGTCTTCGGCCAGGGCAGCGACGAACCGCTGTGTCGCCGTCCGGGCGTTTCGGATCCGCGCCCCACTCATCGACCCACTCTCGTCGACGACGAACACGAAGTCCGCCTTCGCGATCGGTTCGCCGCCTCCGTCGTCGCCGTCTGCGAAGTGGCGATCCTCGAGGGTGATCGTCTCGGTGAGGTAGTCGTCCCATCGCTGCTGGTGGAACACCGAGAAGTACGAGAACGACTCGACCGTGGCCGTTGCCGTCCTCGCCTCCGGATCGATCTCGGTCTCGAGTGGCTCCCAGCCTGACGAGTCGGATTCATCCAGCGTGTACACGCTGAGATTGTCGGTGTCTTCGACGCCGTCAGCGAGCGGGATCGTCACCGTCGCTTCGTCGATCGGGGTACGATTCTCGATGCGGACGACCGGACCTGCCTGGAAGTCGTGGTCGGAGTCGGGCGTGTAGTCGGCGATCTCGACGTCGTCGTGGAAGAGTCCGTCGCCACCAGCTTCGACGGTCACACCGGACTTCTCGTCTTCGATCTCGACTTCGGCGTACTCGTCGGGGGCTGGTCGCTCGGGGACGACGTCGCCGTCGTCGACCTCGAGGATGAGCGTCTCCTCGACGCTTCGGTCAGGGTGACGCGTGGACGTCGCGGTGATCGTCAGCGTGCGATCCTGGACTTCCGGGCCCAGGTCGACGTGGATCACCCCGTCCGCCGAGCCGCCGGGGAGCAGATCCGCGAACAGGTCGATCGTTTCGGTTTCTCCGTCGTCGTACACGACGCTCAGCTCCTCGTAGGCGTACGGACGAACGTCGGTGACTGACACGAGTACTGGAGTCATTACTGTTCCGTCCTGTTCGATTGCCATCTGCTCCGTCAGCGTCAGCTCAGGCTCTGTACTGTCTGCGATAGGATCTAGCGCCGCATCGGCGTGCCGCCAGGCGTTCCGGTAGTGGAGTATCGCGTTTTTGCCCGAAGCGGAATCGCCCCGCTCCATCGCATCGACTGCATTACCGAGCGCACTTTCGGCTCGCTGCTCTTGGCCTGGCGTCTCGAACTCGTGGTCCGTGACGGTCTCGTACGCCGTTCGAATCTCGAGGCGGGCGCTCACGTTACTCGCCTCAACCAGCGTGGCTCGCTCATCACTGAGGTCGGTACCGGTCTCGGCCTCGAGGTGGCCGAGACGCTCGTGAGCGTCTCGCAGGTGCTCGAACGTCTCTTCGGACTCGGCTAGCGTGGCTTGCCGATACGTCCCGGTCGAAGCGTTTATCGACGAGACCGCCTCGTCACGCATGTCGGCGGCGTCGCCTTCGAGGTCGAGTGCCTCGAGTCGATCCATACCGTCGAACAGCAACTCTGCAGTGAAGTTCACCTCCACGTCGGGAATCGGGACGTTTGCATCCTCACCACGATCGTGGCCGGGGGAGCCATTGCCTTGCTGTCCATTTGGTGGGCCACCAACGTGACCCACCAAACTGCCGGAACTGCCCGGTTGACTCCCCTCTAGAACCGGCACCTGGTGTTCTCCCGCCGTATCCAATCCGTTCGCCAGTGCTGGTGTGGCAACGAGCGACGTTGTCATCAGCACCGCAAAGAATACTGTGGCTGCCTTGCTGAGCGCTATACCCATAGGAAATTTAACACTCTGGCATTATATCAAACTTCCTGCAAGTGCAGTATATGATAATATTGCAATACTGCCCGTCGCCGAAGGTGAGAGAGAGGGGCGGCGCTGAGCGAAGTGAAACTGGACTTCTCCCCTGGTTACGTACCCGGTTCACAACGCCGTGAACTGCGGAAAATCGTGGAAAGTGTTAACAATGGTGGGTTCCTTGGACGGATCATGTCTCTCGGTCCACATACTGAAAAACAGATCCAGCTTCTCGTCGAGGCTCACAATCGTACCATCCTGGACGTCCTTGACGAGACGGATCCTCCCCTTCACGTTACGGAGTTGGCGGACCGGTTGGTGTCCCGTAACGTGACAGTGGTCAACGCCGAAACGTACGACAAGCAGGTCGATCGAACGACCATCAGACTCCACCACGAACAGCTCCCGAAACTGGATGAGGCGGGGCTCGTTGCGTACGACCGCGAGGAACATCTCGTTACTCCTCGAGCGGTGACGCCGCCCGACGTAGACTGGCAACACTGGGCGGGACTCGACGACGTTGTCGCACACCTCTCGGCCAGTCACGATGGTGAGGGGAATTCGATCGGGGTGATCCAGGGACGTGAGTCGATCATCCAGTACGAGTGTCAGCTCAGTGATGGTGCGGCGGAGGAGCTGTTCACGATGTACGTCAGCACCGATCTCTTCGAAGACGAGTGCGTTCGGCGGGCGAAGAACGCAATCGCTCGAGGAGTGACGATATACGTCGGTTCGCAGAACGAGGCGGTCCGGGAGGTCAGTCGAGAACACTTACCGGAAGCGACCATCTGGGTGCCCCAACTCGACTGGTTGAACACGCCGACGTATCCGCGGATCGGCCGACTCGTCCTCGTGGATCGACGGAGCGTCGTGCTCGCTATTCTCGAGGAACCGCCGTCCAGCGAAGCACCCCCCGAGGAGACGGCTCTCGTCGGTACCGGCGAGGACAACCCGCTCGTCGTCCTCGTTCGTGAGTTGCTCGGCCCGCGGCTTGACCACCTCGACCACCAGAGCGACAGGTTCCTCTCCGAATTCCCTTCCAACAATGACTGACGACACCAGCAGCGACGGGCACGGCCCCGACGTCTCGCCACCGGATTCGAGCATCGTCTACGAGAACGACGAGGGAGTGCGTCCCAGCGAAGCCGTCGTCCGTGCCGTCGCATCGGTGACCAACACGGCAGTGCTCGATCTCGACCCGTTGTATGACGTCATCGATCCCGACCATCTCGATGGGATCTGCAACCGTACGGACCATAGCAACGCCCGCGAGGAGCGGTCGATTACGTTCCGTTTCAATGGGTGTCTGGTTACGGTGAACCAGCAGACGGTTCACGTTCAAACGGCGGTTGATCGAGCGACCGACGGGTGAACGAGCTGTGGGCGTTCTCCCGTCGTCTCTGTAAGCGCCCGGATCGTCTCCTCCAACACCACATCAGTCGGCGACTCCCCTCGCTCAGTAGTGCCAGGGGAACGCCGAGAAGTCCGGGTCGCGCCCTTCCACGAAGGCGTCTCGGCCCTCCTTCGCCTCGTCGGTCATGTATCCCAGCCGGGTGGCCTCGCCCGCGAACACCTGCTGGCCGACGAAGCCGTCGTCGGCCATGTTGAACGCGTACTTGAGCATCCGCATCGCGTTCGGGCTCTTCGCGTTGATCTCCTCGCCCCACTCGAGGGCGCGCTCCTCGAGTTCCTCGTGGGGGACGACTTCGTTGACCATCCCCATCTCGGCGGCCTCCTCGGCGGCGTAGGTCTTCCCGAGGAAGAAGACTTCTCGAGCCTTCTTCTGGCCGACCTGGCGGGCGAGATACGCAGAGCCGAAGCCGGCGTCGTAGCTGCCGACGTCGGGGTCGGTCTGGAGGAACTTGGCGTGTTCTTCGCTCGCGATGGTGAGGTCACAGACGACGTGCAGCGAGTGGCCGCCGCCGACGGCCCAGCCGGGGACGACGCAGACGACGACCTTCGGGATGTGGCGGATGAGTCGCTGGACCTCTAAGATGTGCAGGCGCCCCTGTTCGGACGCCCGTTTCTCGTCGCCTTCGTACTCGTAGCCCGCATCCCCCCTGATGGTCTGGTCGCCGCCGGAACAGAACGCCCAGCCGCCGTCTTTCGGCGACGGGCCGTTGCCCGTCAGGAGGACGCAGCCGACGTCGGTCTGGCGTTTGGCGTGGTCGAGCGCGTCGTACAGCTCGTCGACGGTTCCCGGCCGGAAGGCGTTTCGCACCGCGGGGCGATCGAACGCGATCCGGACGGTGCCGGAGTCGACCGCCCGGTGGTAGGTGATATCGCGGAACTCGAGTTCATCGACCGGCTCCCACCGATCCTCGTCGAAGAGTTCTGAAACCATGGTCTGGGGTCGGGTCGACGGCCCCAAATAGGTTCCCGTCGGCGGCGGCTCCGTCGCCAGTTCGCCGCCACCGCCGACGCCTCCGACCTCGGCGTCCAGTCGGCCGAGGTCTCGCCTCGAGTCGTCGCTGGTGGCCAGGCGGCTGTGGCTGCCCCGGAAAAATTTAAGTGCTACCGAATGCCACATTCGCGTATGGCTACAGTAGAGCCGATCTCGCTCGAGGAAGGGAAAGACCTCACGCGCAAGACGATGATCTTCGTCATCGTCTGGTCGCTGATCTTTCTCGTCGCGGCGGTCGTCCTGATCCTGTTCGGCGGCGGATTGATGGGCATCTTCGTCTGACGGATCGGAACGTACCACTCGGCACCCTCGCGACCGGCCCGCCGTTCGCCGAGTGTTGAGTGAGAAGGCCGTCCCGCAGCGAGATCCGAGCGATTTTTGAGCCGTCGTTCGTACTGTCAGTCAGTCGATGGGCGAGACCTACTACGACGTGCTCGGCGTCCCTCCCGACGCCTCCCAGGACGAGATCAGGGCGGCGTACCGCGAGCGCGTTCTCGAGACGCACCCCGACCGGAGCGACGATCCGGACGCCGCCGAGCAGTTTCAGCGGGTGACGACCGCCGAGGAAGTGCTGAGCGACGAGACCGAGCGGGCGCGGTACGATCGGCTCGGACACGACAGCTACGTCGGGCTGAGCCAGTCCGGCGGCCGGGCGGGGTTCACCAGTCGCTCGTCCGGCTCGACCGGTTCCGGCTCGAGCCGTCGCGCCAGGCGCGAACCCAGTCACCACGCGCGCCACCGGCGCAGTCGTGAGCGCCAGACGACCGAGGCGTCGTCGGCCGCCGAGTGGTTCGTCGGCGACGACCAGTCGAACGCGGATCGAACGGACCGTGATGGGCCCGAGCGAGCGCAGACGTTTGGCGGCTACAGCGTCCACGACTGGGACGACGAGGTCGACCTCGAGGACGATCGCCCGCCGATGGATCAGTCGACGTGGGTCATCGTCGGCTGTTTCGTTCTGCTGTACCCCGGACTCGTCTACGCGAGCGTCGCGCCCGGGGTCCCCGTGTTCGTCAACGTCACGATCGCCGCCTGTACGCTGTTGCTCGTCGGCTACCTGCTCACCATGCCCCGTATCGCCATGGCCGCCTTCGGCTTCTGGAGTGCGCTCGTGCCGTTTGGCCTCCCGATTGCCACTGGACTCGAGCCCCTCTCGCTGCTCGGATCGCTCGCGATCGGCGCCTTCTGGGTTCCGTTCGGCTACGCGGTGGCCGTCTGGTGGGTCCTCCGTCGCTAGGTCGAAGCGTGTGCACGCCGACCATCAGCGGGCATTTCGCCCCCATTTCTGACGAAAAGCCGTTGGTTTTGACACTCCGGATTGAAAGGTGGCCGTGGAGACCAGTGGCTAGCCGGTGTCTCACCAGGGAGCTACGTCTTGAGGATCCGTTCGCCGACTGGTTCCAGATCCTCCTCGAACTCGTGCACGGTGGTGCTATCCGAGAAGAACCCCACGAACCGAGCCGTCTCCTCGCCCGTATTGCGGAAGCCGTGTGGTTCCATGGCCGGGATCACTACCAGCTCGCCCGCCGCGAGTTCGCCGGTCGCGTCCCCAACCCGGGCCTCTATCCCGTCACCTTCGAGGCAGAGCACGAGCTCTTCGGGGCTGTCCTTGTGCGTTCCCAGTTCCTTTTCTGGAGGAATCTCGAAGTAGACGACGGTGTGTCCACCCGCCAGTTCGAGTCCGGTGGTCGCCGGAAACGCCGGTGAGAACGGAAAGTTCGCGCGAACCTCCATGTCCGAGCCTGCCTGCGTCATCTCGACGAGTTCGAGGTCGTCGAACCTGATCGCCGTCAAGTTCGCTGTGGAGGTATCGGTGTCAACTGCGTGTTTATCGGGGATGTTTTTCACATCTATCACCGTTAATCATACAGGCTTCGGACCCATATATAGTCGTGGTGCTTGCTATCGTGTGCCATGACTTTGCTTGTGCCAGCCAGCTTCCTCCCGGAAATCGAGCACCAGATGCCTCCCTGATATGTGATTGAGTCAGCACAGCGTTCCTGAAAGCAGCCGGATTATACGGTGGAGTGTCGCTCGATCGGAGGGTGGTCCGGGATCAATCTGGCAGCGAACAGGTAGGCTGGACGGTCGAACTCGACTGTCGTCACCTGCCGCCGACCGCGTCCCGAACCTCCTGCTCGAGTGCCTCCCGCCGTCGGTGACTCGATTCGGCGTCGAACTCGAGAGCGAGCACCTGCGTCCCGCTCGAGGTAACCGACTCGCGGTAGACGTCCTCGAACAGCGTCGGCTCGACGCGGACGAACTCGAGGTCGTACAGCTCCTCGAGGGGGTCGAATTCGAGGCCGTGGGGCGTCTTGAACTGGCCGGTGAAGGGTGGATCGAACGCCTCGATGGGGAGCAGGTGGAAGATGCCGCCGCCGTCGTTGTCGACGAGGACGATCGTCGCGTCGACGCCACAGCGCTCGAGCGCGAGCAGGCCGGTCAGGTCGTGGTAGAAGGCGAGGTCGCCGGTCACGCAGACGAGCGGCTCGTCGGTCGCGCTGCCGGCGCCGAGGGCCGTGCTCGCGATGCCGTCGATGCCGCTCGCCCCGCGGTTCGCGAGCACCGTGAGGTCGGCCCCGCGGGGCCGGCCGAACCGGTCGGCCTCCCGGACGGGCATGCTGTTCGAGACGAACACCGTCGCCGGATCGGGGGCGTGCTCGAGGACCGACGCGAGAATCGCCCCCTCGAACGGCTCGGCGGCGAGCGTCTCGGGGTCGACCGCGCCCGCTCGGACCTCCCAGTGGCGGCGTTCGGCCTCGCGAAACCGCTCGAGCCACGCCGTCTCGGCTGCCTCCCGTCCCGCATCCTCCTCGAGGACGTCCGTCACCGCGGCGAGCGTCGAGACTGGGTCGGCTGCCACGAGATCGGTCGCGGTGAACGTCGCTTCCCGCCAGCCGCCGGCGGGGTCGAGCAGGAACTGCCGACACGGCGCGTCCCGCAGGTAGTGGGTGAGCGTCTTCGACGTCGGCGACGCCCCGAACCGGACGACGACGTCGGGGTTCGGAAGCGCCTCGAGGTAGGCGTCGTAGCCGCCACAGACCAGGGCCCCCGGGACCTCGACGTGGGGGCCGAAGCGGACGTCCGAGAGGGGGTCGGCGAGCACCGGTGCCCCGGTCGCGGCGGCCAGCGCAGCCACGACGTCGGCGTCGACCCCCGGCGGGTCTGCCGGTCCGGCGACGAGCAGCGGCCGGTCGGCGTCCTCGAGCGCGGCCGCGATTCGCTCGATCTCGACGCTCGGGAGCGTCGTCGTCCCCTCGACCGTCTCGACGAACGGTCCGTCCCGACCCCGTCCGGCGAGCGTCTCCTCGAACGCTTCGGGGACGTCACCCGGAACGTCGACGGGCTCGAGCGGCTTGCGGAACGGGCAGTTGAGGTGGACGGGACCCGCCGGGACGCGGGTCGTCGCCGCGAGTGCGCGGGCAGCGGCCGTTCGGAGCATCCGCACCTTTCGCTCGTCGGCTTCGGGTTCGGGGAGGTCGACAGCCCACCGGACGGCGTCGCCGTAGAGGTCGACCTGGTCTATCGTCTGGTTGGCGCCGCTGTCCCGGAGCTCCGGCGGCCGGTCGGCCGTGAGCACGAGCAGCGGCACCCGTGCGCGGTCGGCCTCGATCACGGCCGGGTGGAAGTTCGCCGCCGCCGTCCCCGACGTACAGACCAGCGCCGTCGGCTCGCCGGTCCGCCGGGCCCGCCCGAGCGCGAAGAAGGCCGCCGACCGCTCGTCGAGGTGTGAGTAGCCCTCGATCCCGGGGTGGGCGTCGAACGCGACCGTCAGCGGCGTCGATCGACTCCCCGGCGCGATACAGACAGCCTCGAGGCCGCCCGCGACGAGCTCGTCGACCAGCACGCGGCCCCACAGCGCGTTGCGGTTCGGTGCGGGCATCGTCATCTGAGCTCGTCGAGGACCGGTCGGAACTTCAGCTGTACCTCGTCCCACTCCTCTTCGGGATCGCTGTCGGCGACGATGCCGTTGCCCGCAAAGAGCGTCACCGCGTCGTCGGCCGCGACGCCCGATCGGAGCGCGACCGCGAACTCGCCGTCGCCGTCGCCGTCGAACCAGCCGACGGGGGCCGCGTACCAGCCCCGATCGAAGGGTTCGATCTCGCGGATCGTCTCGAACGCCGCCTCGAGCGGGAGGCCGCCGACCGCCGGCGTCGGGTGCAACGTCTCGACGATCTCGAGGACGTGTCGGTCGGTTTCGAGCGTCGCTTCGATCGGCGTCCGCAGGTGCTGGATGGTTGCGAGCCGTCGAATCGTCCGGTCGGCGACGCGAACCTCACCCGCCAGCGGCTCGAGCTGGGCGCGGATCGTCTCGGCGACGAGGCCGTGTTCGCGCTCGAGCTTCCCGCTCTCGAGCAGGCGTTCGGCGAACGCCTCGTCTTCCTCGGGCGTCCCACCGCGGGGGACCGAGCCCGCGAGCGCTTCGGTTTCGATCCGACGGCCGTGCATCGAGACGAGTCGCTCCGGCGGCGCCCCGAAGAAGGTCGCTCCCTCGCCGTGATCGATCATGAACCGGTAACAGTTCGGATACCGACGTCGCAGACGCTCGAGCGTCGCGGCGACGTCGACCGGTACCTCGAGGTCGGCCGTGAGCGCCTGCGCGAGGACGACCTTCTCGAGATCGTCACCCGCGATCCGCTCGAGGGCTGCCTCGACGCCCGCCGTCCACTGCTCGCGGGAGGTCGTCCGGCGGAGGCCGGCGATTCCGGGGTTGGCCCCGCTCGAGCGCATCGCCGGCAGATCGTCGAGTTGTTCCGTCCAGTAGTCGAGTGCGTCGGCAGCGTCCGCAGCGCTCGATTCGACGACCGTCAGCCACGTGCCGTCGTCCGTGCGGGTGACCTGCAGTTCGGGGACGACGAACGTCGCCGCTTCGAAGCCGCGCCACGGCGGTTCTGGCTCGTGATCGGCGTGAAAGGCGAGCCCGCCGAACGCTCGAGGGCGGCTGGCGGCGGGCCCCTCGTACTCGAGGGCGGCGAACCGCCGCTCGGCGAGTTTGCGGACGTGGGCGAAGCGATCGGGTCCGATCGCGGAAAACCGGGCGGCGACGCCACAGCCGACCACCTCGAAGCCGTCGGGCGTCGTCCACTGGAGCCGCGGCGAGCCGTCGACGTCGAGTGCGGCGCCGAAGGAGACGTCCTCGAGTTCCCTGCTTCGGCTCACCAGTGGCTCGTCGACGGGTTCCATCCCCGCGGCCAGCCGTCCGTCGCTCGACGCTCGATCCATTGAAACGGACTCGGGACCGTTGTGCCTTCAGCCTAACTATCCGCCATCGCGGTGTGTCTCGTCAGCAGTCCTGACGCTCGGTGGCCGACGATGGCTACCCGTATCGCTCCTCGTTCCACGGGTTCGCCGTCTCGGAGTAGCCCCGACGTTCCCAGTAGCCAAGCACCGGTTCGGTGAGAAATTCGACGCCATCGACCCACTTTGCCCCCTTGTAGGCGTACTTGTGTGGGGTGACCACGCGAAGGGGCCCACCGTGGTCGGGCTCGAGTGGCTCGCCGTCGAACGCCCACGCGAACAGGACCTCCTCGCGCAGACAGTCCGAAAGCGGGAGATCGGTCGTGTAGTCGTCGAGCGCGGAGAACAGGACGTGACTGGCGTCGTCGTGGATCCCGGCTCGCTCGGCGAGTTCGGTGAAGGGGACGCCCGTGAACTCACAGTCGAATTTACTCCAGCCGGTGACGCAGTGAAAGTCCTGGCGCTGGGTCACCGAGGGCAGCGACGTGAACTCATCCCAGGTGAACGAGAGGGCGTCGTCGACGGCGCCGGTGACGGTGAACTCCCACGTCTCGGGATCCCACGTCGGCGTGGCACCCTTCGAGAGGACCGGAAACGCCGTCGTCTCGCGCTGGCCGGGCGGGAGCCGATCGTCGCCGAACGCCTCGTAGAGGTCCGTGACGTCTTCCATACTCGGAGTCGGGCCCGAACTTACGTAGGTGTGACGCCTCGTCGAATCCCGGCCAAACCGAACGCCGCCCCCGGTATGCTGTGCGAAGGCGGTAATGTCCCGGTGGGATAACGGGTACTTCCGTCGGATAAACCCACGATTCCGGCGACGGGGGCCTCGCTGAAACCTACCGAAACCCACCGAAACGGTCGGCCTCGATCGCAGATCGGTCGGACTGGCCGGGATACCCTCTTTATAACCAAGTATCGACTCGTCAACGCTCCCCCTGTATGGCGAGTAAACAGCAGATGACAGAACGGGAAGTGTCCGGACAGGCAGCACAGGAAGTCGGCGAACAGGCGCTCGGCCCAGCCTTCCTCGCGTCGGCCGCCTCCGTCGGGCTAGCGTGGTACTACTTCTTTATCCGCGGCGACCGACAGCGAGGACTGTTCGTCGGCCTCTGGCCGCCGACGATCCTCGCGTTCGCGAGTTACTTCAACCAGCGCAAGATGCGCTCACAGCTCGATGCCATCACCCAGCCGGGAACCACGCTCCGGAACGCGATCGACTCGATGATGGGGAATCGGTAGCGACGTCAATCCGCTCTCCGTCGCCGGCACTCCACCGCAAAGACTATTTCCAGTACGAACAATTTTTCTTTTCAGTCGGTACATTATCCCCGTCAGTGTTAAATACCCCCTCACCGAAAGCCGAATCAGATGCCGAAAGTCGAGATCAACATACCGGAACACCTCGAGATGCAGATCGCGCAGATGGTCGAGCGCGGGGAGTTCGTAAACCGGGAAGAAGCGATCGAGGACCTGCTGTCGACCGGGATCAAAGCCTACAAGACCAGCGGCCCGATGGACGAGGAGGAGCCGGGACTCGAGAACGACGGGATGATGGGCCACGACGACGAGTACGTCTTCTAACCTCGTCTTTTTTCCCTCCGCACGACCTCACAGCGTGAGTGCCAACGGGAGGACGAACGCGACGGCGAGCCCGACGAGCAAGACGACGAAGCCGAGTCCGGCGTTGCCGGTCGGAAACTCGCTCATCGGCGCCGTGGTCCGTCCCTCGAGGTCGTGTCCGACGTCGGCCGCCGAGTCGTGGTCGACGGCGGGTTCGGTGTCCTCAGCCATGGCCTGAGGTTGTCGGCTGACTCACTTAACTGCTACTGAACGCCGAGTCCGGCGCGTCGGAACTGCCTTACAACAGCCCGTCGTACCGTCGGAGCGATGAACGTCGTCGACGCCCTGAACGCCGACGCCGGGACGCTCTGTGTGGTCGGCGCCGGTGGCAAGAAGACCACGCTCTACGCGCTGGCGAACCGACTCGAGCGGGCGGTCGTCACGGCGACAGTTCGCATTCCCATTTTCGACCACCACGTCGACGCCGTCCGAGTGACCGACGACCCTCGAGGTGCACTCGCGGACGCGACGTATCCGCTGGGGCTCGTCCCGGCGCGCGAGCGGGAGGATCGGTATCGCGGGTACGACACGGAGACGGTCGCCGCCATCGCCGAGGCCCACGACGGCCCCGTACTCGTGAAAGCCGACGGGGCCCGGATGCGGGAGTTCAAAGCACCAAACGAGCGCGAACCGCAGCTGCCAGCCGTGGCGGACGTGGTCGTCCCGATTGCGAGCACGCACGCGGTCGGCCGCCCGCTCACCGACGAGGTCGTTCACCGACCCGAACGCGTCGCCGCTTGCACGGACCTCGAGCTCGGTGACCGAATCACTCCCGCGGCCGTCGGGCAGGTGCTCGCGAGCACAGACGGCGGACTGAAGGCCGTCCCCGAGAACGCGACGGCGATCCCGTTGCTCAACAAGGTCGACGACGGCGAGGACGAAGCCGTCGCTCGCGAGATTGCAGCGACGATCCACGAGCACGCGGACGTTCCTCGAGTCGTCTTGGCGCGAATGCACGACGCATCGGTCGTCGACGTGATATAACTGTAATCTATTAAATTTGAAACGAATCGTTTTACGAGAGCCGCCCGTACGGACGGACGAGACCCATGTCCATGCAGAACGCCCGGTCGTTGGTAGACGACAGCGCGATTACGTTCGATGCGGCGACGACCGTCGAGGCCGCGATCGATGAGATCCGGACGTCCACGGGGGACGACGAACCGACCGTCTACTACGGCTACGTCCTCGACGACAGCGGTCGCCTCGAGGGCGTGGTTTCGGTGCGAGAGCTGCTGAACGCCGAGGAGGCGGCCTCGCTCGCCGACGTGATGCAGAGCGACGTCGTCTCGGTGGAGGAGTCGGCGTCGATCGGCGACATCGCCAGGAAGCTCGCCGAGCACGGGTTCCCACTGCTCCCCGTCCACGATGCTGACGCGGCGTTCCTCGGCGTCGTTCGAGCCGAGGACGTTCTCGAGGCGCTCGAGGAGGGTGCCTCGAAGGCGGCCCTCCAGTCGAGCGTGAAAGACGTCCAGTACGATCCGAGCGAGGAAGGCCAGTACGAGTGCTTCGAGTGTGGCGCAGTGGTCGCCGCCATCGGGAGCCCCGGATCGTGTCCGGAGTGTGGAAGCGAACTCCGCCACCGCCGGACGACGATCGAGTGACTCGAGTTCCTCGTGCGTCGTCGACTACTCCCCCGAGAGGTCCACAGCGGCTCGCTCGAGTTCCTCTCGCGTGTTGACGTTCCGGAACGTCTCCCGGCTCGCGTGCTCGAGCAGTTCCGCCTCGTCGACGACGACGTAGTCGAGGTCGAACAGGGGCTCGATGATTTTTCGCTCGTCGCGCTCGATCGCGTCGGCGCAGGCCTCGGCCATCGCTTCGGCGTGGTAGACCGCCTGCGTCGTCTGGAACCAGCGATCGTCGAGCTGCGCGAGGGCGGCTTCGTGGTCGGCCGCCCGGTCGAAGAGGTGACGGACGAAGGCGGGCTCGACGAACGGCATGTCACAGGCGACGACGACGGCGTACTCGCTCTCGACCGCCCGGAGGCCGGTCCGAATCCCCGCCATTGGCCCGAGATCCGGCTCCTCGTCGAACGCGAACGTGACCTCGAGCGGGTAGCTCGCCATCGCCGCCTCGATGGCAGCCTGCTGGTCGTGCCGGCAGTTGATCACCATCGCCCCGACGACGTCGACGAGCCGATCAGCGACGCGACGGATCATCGGCGTCCCCGCGAGCTCGGCGACCGCTTTGTCGGTCTCGCCAAAGCGGGTCGAGCGGCCGCCGGCGAGGATCACTCCCGTCTCCATGGACAACGCTCAGCGCCGACGGTCAAAAGCTCTGTTCCGCGGCGTCGGTCGACGGGCGGGACCGACTCGCGTTCGGATCGATCCGGTTCCGGTGTCGAGGCGCGATCCGGCGATGAACGTCCGACGCCCGGTGTCGAGCCCCGATGAAAAATGAACGTCCGACCCCGGGAGTCACGTTCCCGGTACGTTTATGTCCGTGACCACGAGCCTGTGTGTATGGCAGTGAACGTCTCAGAATTCGATCACCCGGCGTGGCTGACGGCGGTCGGCACGGTCGTCGGCTACCTGTTGATCCTCGTGGTCATGACCGTGGTGCTGTTCGTCGTGCCGTGGCTGCTCTTCGCCGCGCTGTAGAGTGACACCGGTTTCTCGAGTCGACCGGCGACGTGAGTTCCGACTCGAGGGTCGTTCTCCAGTTGCGGTTTCGACTTGCGGGGCGTCCTCGAGCGGGTGCGGCAGCTCGCGATCGCTTCGTTCGAACAGGAGTAGCCGATCGGACGGGACGGGGGCTCAGGCGAACGTCTTCGAGACCTCGTCGCTCTCGTCGCTCTCGGCTTGCACTTTCTTCCAGGCCTCGTGGAAGTCCTCCATCCGGATCTCGGTGCGGTCGTCACGGATGGCGAACATGCCCGCTTCGGTACAGACGGCCTTGATGTCGGCACCCGACGCCTCGGTCGCTTCCTCGGCCAGGGCGGCGAAGTCGACGTCGTCGGCGACGTTCATGTCGCGGGTGTGGATCTGGAAGATGAGTTCGCGACCCTCCTCGTCCGGCTTGGGAACCTCGATGAGGCGGTCGAATCGGCCGGGCCGGAGGATGGCGCGGTCGAGCATGTCGAAGCGGTTGGTCGCGGCGATGATACGGATCTCGCCGCGCTCTTCGAAGCCGTCCATCTCGCTGAGCAGCTGCATCATGGTGCGCTGGACCTCGGCGTCTCCCGACGTTTTCGACTCCGTCCGTTTGGCCGCGATGGCGTCGATCTCGTCGATGAAGATGACGGCGGGCTCGTGCTCGCGGGCGACCTCGAAGAGGTCGCGGACGAGCTTTGCGCCCTCGCCGATGAACTTGTGAACCAGCTCGGAGCCGGCCATCTTGATGAAGGTGGCGTCGGTCTGATTGGCGACGGCCTTCGCGAGCATCGTCTTGCCCGTCCCCGGCGGGCCGTAGAGCAGCACACCCGACGGCGGCTCGATGCCGACGTCAGTGAACATCTCTGGCTTCTCGAGGGGCATCTCGACCGTCTCGCGCACTTCCTGGAGCTGCTCCTCGAGGCCACCGATGTCCTCGTAGCTGACGTCCGGGCTCTCGGTGACTTCCATCACCCGGGCACGCACGTCCGTCTCGCCGGAGAGGGTCTTGACGATAGAGAGAGAGTTGTTGACGGCAACGCGCGCGTCGGGGGTGAGCTCGTCGCGCATTTCGTCGGTCACCTCCGTCAGCGCCTCCTGGTTGTTGCCGTGCTGTTTGATGATGACCCCGTCGTCGGTGAGCTCCTGGACGGTGGCGACGAACAGCGGCGACTGCTTGAGCTTCTTGTTCTCGTGGGTGAGTCGCTCGAGTTTCTGCTGGTACTTGTTGTTCTCGGCGTTCGCGTCGAGGAGCTTATCGCGCATCTCCTCGTTTTGCGACTCGAGGATCTCAAGTCGTTCCTCGAGTGCCAGTATTTTCTCCTGTTGGGACGCCTCGTCCTCGTCGTATGGGAGGTCGACGTCGTCCACAGTGTCGCTCATCACCACCCCGTAGGTGATAGCTTCTTAAGAGGCTTCGGGTCGCTACAGCAGGTTCTCGGCCGACGTATGAAATTACTAGCACGAATAGAAGAGAACAGCAAATATTATTACTCTGTATGTACAATCCCGTTCTACGATGAGCACGACAGAGACGCTACGCCAGGAGACGACATCGACGGGAACGTGGGAGGACGTCCGAGACCTCCCCCCGAGTGCGAAACTCGTCGCGAAGGTCCTCGAGTACAACGACACGATGACCCAGCAGGAGATCGCCGAGGAGACGCTGCTGCCCGCACGCACGGTCAGATACGCACTGAATCGACTCGACGAAGAGAACGTCGTCGAATCTCGCTTTTCCTTCTCCGACGCCCGCAAACGACTCTACTCGCTGTGCATCGAGCCTCGAGACTGAGTGTTCGGCTGCGTTCCTGCACGACGGCCGCTCGAGCGTGCCCCACTCCATTAGTCAATCGCGCCACACGATATTTGTTGAATTAACTCCTCGTTTCAGAACGATGAGCGAACGACCTCTCACTGATCCAGCGCTGGATCCGCGACTGGGCGGGCGGCGAGCGTTTCTCACCACGATCGCCACAGTCGGTGCTGGTGCGCTCGCCGGTTGCCTCGGTGACGACGACGGCGTTCCAGAGCCGATCGCCATCGCGGACGATCACTACTGCCCGATGTGTAACATGGTTGTTGTCAACCACCCGGGGCCGGCCGGACACGCCTTCTACCCCGAGGAGGCGGAGGCTCGAGCGGAACAGGACGGCGTGGTGCCATACTGTGCGAGCACGTGTGCGTACGAGCACTACTTCGAAAAAGAAGAACACGGCCACGAGCCGATCGTGCTCTACCTCACAGACTACTCGAAGGTCGACTGGGAGGTCTACGAACAGGGCGGACAACTGTTCATCACCGCTCACTTCGCCGCCGAGGACCACACCGCCGCGACCGACCTCGAGTTCGTCGTCGACAGCGACGTGCTGGGGGCGATGGGTGAATCGGCGATCGGCTTCTCCGACGCGGCCGACGCCGACGCGTTCGCCGAGGAGTACGGTGGCGGACGCTACGACCACGACTCGATCACGCGTGAGCTAATCGAGAGTCTCGGATTCGTGTGAACCGATGACGGGTATACGTTCCGATATCGACGACACCGCACGCAGCGGACGCTACGATACTTATGCGTAACGGAACCCTGATCGTCGCGTGTTCGCTCCTCGTCGGCGTCCTCTCGCTCGGGGCCGTCGGACTGTTCGTCGCCGACGTCGGCTCGACGACTCCCGAGCCCGTACCGTTCGACGAGACGGTCCAGATGGGGACCGAGTTCGACGACGACCTCGAGACCGAACAGCAAGTCGACTTCCCGAACGCACAGGTGTTCTATTCGCAGTACCGAAACGTCGTTGGCTACCCCGGCGTCGAACGATTCGTCCACGAACACAACCAGGACGGTCACGAACAGCGGTTCGGCTATCCGCTGGCCGTCTACGTCAGCGACTTCAGCGGAACGGACCTCGAGTTGACCGAGGCGGGCTATCCGCGTGCGACCGGCGACGTCGGGTGGACCGACGCTGAGTCGGCGCTGTTCGTCGTCGGGAGCGACGCGCGAACCCCCGCCGGTGAGACGGTCGTTCCGTTCTCGAGTCGGGACGACGCCGAGTCTTATGCGGCGGCGTACGGGGGAACCGTGCTGACCTGGGCCGAACTGCTCGAGCAGGAGTTTGCAATCGAGGACGCCGCCACCGTCCGCGAGCGCGTCGACGAGCGGCTAGTGGCGGCCGACGAACTGGTCGCGACGGTGCAGGCAGACAGCGACCGCCCGGTGGCGAGCGTCGTCGGCGAGGACGCTGACACGATCCAGAAGGCGATCGACGCGGCCCCGCCGGAGACGACGGTCGTCGTTCCAGAGGGTACGTACGAGGAGTTGCTCGAGATCGACCGGCCGGTCACGCTGGCTGGCGACGGTAACGTGACGATCCGCGGCGACGGCGAACACACCGTCATCGACGTCCGTGCCGACGGTGTGGCCGTCCGGAACCTCCGGATCACCGACGTCGGCGAGACGACGCGCCCGGAAGAACAGGACACCGTGAGCGATAGCGGGACCGATGGCGACACCGTCCTCGAGCTGGCGTACGCGGCTGGAGATGCGGGGGTTTCCGTCGACGGCGCGACTCGTGTGCTGGTCGAGGACGTGACGATCGAGACGCCGGCGAACGGCGTCTTGCTCCGTGACAGTCCGGAGACCGTCGTCCGGAACGTCTCCGTCTACGGCGGCGACGACTGGTCCGAGGCGTACATGGGTGTCATGACGATGCGCTCGGCAGACGGCGTGATCGAGAACTCCACGTTTCGGGACGGCCGTGATGGAATCTACACGCACCGCTCACACGGACTCGTCTTTCGGAACAACACCCTCGAGCGAAACCGGATCGGCGTCCACCTGATGTACACCTCCGAGACCGTCATCGCGGACAACGAGGTCAGGAACGCGGAGATCACCGGGATTCACGTCATGACGAACCCACACCGGAACGCCGTCGTCGGGAACGAGGTCAGAAACAGTCCCACGGGGCTGCGAACGGAAGGCTGGAACTCCTACGTCGCCGGGAACGTCGTCGTCGACAACGGGCTCGGGATGACGACCGAAGCGGGGAACTCGATCTACGAGGGGAACGTCGTCGCCGGAAACGACGAGGGCATTCGGGCGACGCACCTGCTGCCGACCAATCGCGTCGTCGGGAACGATTTCCTCGACAACCACGTCCACGCGACCGCCCGGGACGGAACGCTTCGGATCTGGACCGAAAACGGCGTCGGCAACTACTGGGGCGGTGCGGTTGGACGCACCGATGGGGTGGTCATCGATCGGTCCTACTCCGCGACCGATCCCATCGACAGTCGCCTGCACCGAACCGGTGGCACGCCAGCACTCGGTCAGTCGCCGCAGTTCGACGAACTGTCGACCCTCGACGGGACCGTCGCCGGAATGCGCGAGGCGAGTATCGTCGACACGGCCCCACGCTGTGCACCGGCGAATCCGGAACTGCTCGAGTCGGCCGGACTGGACGTCGTCCACAACTGTGACGACGTCACGCCCTGAATCCGGGCTCGGGTGTCGTCGCGGGCCGTCACCGATGCCCTCGAGTGATGGCCAGTCACCCCTCGTCTTCGTCGCCGCTGCCGGCGTCGGCACGCTCGACGTGAGCCGTTCGCTCGACGGCGGCGCCAACGTCTGGTCCCTCGAGGACGACCGTCACGGTGTCGGTGACGACGCCGGTCCGATCCCCGGCGACGCTCACGTCGACGGTCACTGGCTGTGCGAGCGAAAACGGCGGCGTCGGCTCGAACGCGAACGCGTCAGCCTCGAGGACGGTGACGGTCACGTCCTCGAGTCGAGAGTCGATGGTGAGCGTCGCGTCCGATTCCGAGACCGGCTCCGAGAGGACGCCACCCTCGAGGGAGAGGGACGCCTCGTCGTCGGCCGTGTCGACGGCTGCTGCGTGGCCAACGCCGACGCTCGAAACGGCCTCGGTCTCCGCGAGGAGCGCGAGTGACGAGCCACCGGCCAGTGCGGCGAACAGGTGGCGACGGGTCAGTTTCATCGGCCGTCGTCACCTCCGTCCCGTGGCCGAGATAGTCGGCTCCGCTGTGTGGCTCTTTCACGGTGGGCTGTCGGCTCCCATCCCATCGTTTTGCATAACTCCGATACTACTGGATACCTGTTTTGGCACGACTCTCTAATCGTAAGATTAGATCTACTGTTCATTTTTGCAGGTACGTTAGAGCATTCGTGGAATGCGCCAAAAATTGTTAATCAATACTGTTCGTCACAGTGAACGTACCATGACGGTGCGAGATACACGGCGGGAGTCTCGGAACCGACCGAAAGAACCGTGTCGGCTGCCGAACGGGGTGAACTGAGATGGAGCGACGAACGTTCCTGCTGGGGTCGACGGCCGCTGGCGTCGGCTTGCTGTTCGGGACGGGCGCGTTCAGTGCTGCCGGGACCGGCCACGGCGTCACGATCGAAACCGGCGACGGCTACCTCCACGTCGACGTCAACGAGGAGTACGCGGGTGAGGCGGACAACTACGTCGACGACCCCGACGGCGAGCCCCTCTCGCTCACCATCGACGAGGTCAGCGAGCACGGCTGGATTCGCTTCGACGATCTGCTCCGGGTGACGAACACGGGTACGCAAGACCTCGGGCTCTACGTCGAGAACCAGGCGTTCCTCGGCCCAGACGGAATCCTCGATTATCGGGTCGACGGAGACTCGATCGTTGGCGAGAGCACCGAGGACACCGACGTCGTACTCGAGGGGCTCGACACGGCCGAATCCGACGAGGACAACAGCGTGACGGTGACGGTCAGGGTCGACATGACCGATCACGACGAGTCCGACCTCCCCGATCCGGACGAGACGACCGTGCTGTTCGTCGCCGGAGAATCCACTGACGAGATCGGCGACGAAGACGACGCTGACGAGCTCGAGCGTGACACCACTGCCCCGTCGACTGTCGAGGTCGGCGAGGAGGCCGCTCTCGAGGTCGAACTCGAGAACACGACCGACGAAGCGCACACGACTGAGCTCACCGTTACGATCGACGACGCTGTGGAGCACGACGGACAGGTCACCGTCGACGTCGGGACGACGTGGACGGAGTCGTTCGAGTTCGACACGGGCGAGGAGCGGACAATCGACTGGGAGGTCGAAACCGACGTGGGCGTCGACAGCGGCACGCTCGAGGTCACCGAGGACAGCAACGAGGGCGACGACGGCGGCTACGACCTCGAGGTCGAGACCACGGGCACGATCACCCCGCGGGAGGTCGCGGAGGTCACGGCGACGATCACCAACGACGCCAGCGAACAGGTGTCGGGGACCGTCAGCCTCGACTTCGCTCAGCGGCTCCACCCCGGCGACGGACTGGACGTCGACCTCGAGGCCGACGTCGACGCGTATCCCGATCGAGACTTTGCCCAGGGCGATCCGGACTATCACTGGCTCGACCGCGGTGAGTACCCACAGGAACACCTCGAGCAGGAGGTGACCGTCGACGCCGACGAGAGCGAGGAGGTGACCTTCGAGGTGCCGGCCGCCTACAAGAATCTCGAACTGGGCGACCTCACGCTCAAAGAGAACGATCTCGAGGTGACAGTCGACCTCGACGGCGAAATAGAGACCGACGAGGAGACGCTGACGATCGAGGACGCGACGGTCGAGTGGTTCCAGCCCGACGGCGATAAGTGGTGTCCGGTCTGTAACATGGCGACCGAGATGTACGAAGCCTGGCACGCGATCATTTCCCACGAAGACGGTAGTCGCCCCGAGTTCTGTTCGACGGGCTGTGCCGTCCAGTACTGGGTCAAGCCCGGCTGGTTCATCGAGAACATGCGCGACGACACGTATCGTGGCATGAATCCGGCGACCGCCGAGGATAACCTGGTAACGATGTGGGCACCGGACTTCACCGACATCTCCGGTGAGGAACTGACCGACCATCCGGGCTACGAGGAGTTCATCGACCACCGCGATGGCTACATCGTCCTCGACGACGACACCGTCTCGAAGTTTTCCACGCCGATGGGCGGTGGCAGCCCGGTCTGTTTCGCGGACTACGACGACGCGGTCGACTACGTCAACGGCGACCTCGAGAATCTGCCCGACGACGTCGACATGAGCAACGTCACCGAGGACGACATCGTCACCCTCGAGGAACTCGACGAGGAGAACACCGCGGTTTACGACGGCTCGGGACGAATCACATGGCGGGAGTGACTCTTCGAGGTGTCCCGTGCACGCGGGAACTTGCTGTTTCGACGCCGGCCGTGAGAGATCACCAACCAGTCTTGCAGTTCGGTACGCTCCCATGAAGCGGCGAACGTTCATTCGTGACAGTAGTATTGCACTCACGCTATCGGTTGCAGCGGGCTGTCTCGACAGTGATGACGGTTCGCAAGCGAGTGTCGACGGCACACTCGAGGTGACGGCCGACGCGACGGGCCCCATCACTCCTCGTGAGCTTGCCGAGGTGACGGTCACGATTCACAACGACACCGACGACCAGGTGTCGGGTACGGTCGGTCTCGAACTCGACCGAGTCACTCCTGGGGTACAGCCCGGGGAGTTCCCCGAACGAGATTTCGAGGCGGGAGACGCCGACTTTTTCGGGTTCGTGATCGATCGGCCCGACGCGCCGTTCGAAGCGACAGTGAGCGTCGACGCTGGCGAAGACGAGACGGTCAGCTTCGAGATTCCTGTGTCGTACGAAAACCTCGAGCTGGGCGGGCTCACGCTTCGGGAGAACGAGCTCGAGGTCGTCGCGGACGTCGGTGGTGAGACCGTCACCGACGAGGTGGCCGTTACGATCGAGGATGCGACAGTCGAGTGGTTCCAGCCAGACGCCGGGAAGTGGTGTCCGGTCTGTAACATGGTGACCGAAGAGTACGAGGCCTGGCACGCGATGGTGACGCACGCCGACGGCAGCCGTCCGGAGTTCTGTTCGACGGGTTGTGCCGTCCAGTACTGGGTCAACCCAGACTGGTACCTCGAGTACAACGAAGACGACGACACGTACCGGGGGCTCCACCCCGGTACTGACGCTGCCGAGCTGGTGACGATGTGGGCGCCCGACTTCACCGACATATCGGGGGAGAGACTCACCGACCACCCCGGCTACGAGGCGTTCATCGACATGCGAGATGGCTACTTCGTCCTCGACGACGACACCGTCTCGAAGTTTTCGACGCCGATGGGTGGTGGCAGTCCGGTCTGTTTCGCCGACTACGACGACGCGGTCGACTACGTCGACGGCGAGCTTCCGAACCTCCCCGACGACGTCGACATGGGCAACGTCACCGAGGACGACATCGTCGAACTCGACGACCTCACGAAAGAAGCCGTGGCAGTCTACGATGGGATGGGACGGTTCTCCTGGCGTGACTGATGTTCTCGGTCGCGTCTGACGTGACTGCTGTTCTCGGTCGCACCACCGACCAGAACGTCGTCTCGCTTTCGGAGCCATCGGTTGCCACCGGCTCCGTCAGCGAGGAACCAGTATCCGATCAATCGAGGATCCAATGAACAGACGAACCTACCTCAAGTACAGCGGTATCGCACTGACGACGGCGGCTGCCGGCTGCCTCGACACCGACGGACCCATCGAGGGACAGCTCCGAGTCACCGAATCGCCGGAGCGGGTGACTATCCGGGAGGCGATTGAGTTCGCCGTTACGGTGGCGAACGAGAGCGACGCGGCCCAGGAAGTAACCGTCACGGCGGACGTAAACGGGGAACGTCACTCGGAGCCGACCACTGTCGCTGGTGGCGACAGCGAGACGGTGACCGTCGCGGTCCCGACCGGCTACGAGCAAGTCGAGGCGGGAGCGCTCACGCTCGGGGAAAACGAGTGGATGGTCGAGGCCGACGCGATTTCGGGCTCTGAACGCGGGACGGTTTCGCTGCAAGACGCTTCGGTCGAGTGGTACCAGCCGGACAGAGAGAAACTCTGTCCCGTCTGTAATATGTTCACAGAACGGTACGAAGGATGGCACGCGCAGGCGACACACGCCGACGGCAGCCGGATCGAGTTCTGTGCGCTCGGCTGCGCCGTCGAATACTGGGTCCACCCGGAGGCACACGAGTCTGAGATGGGGTACGACGGCAAACACGAGGGAACCGTCGAGAACGAACTGGAGACGATCTGGGCCCCAGATTTCACCGACGTGGACCTCGATCCCGACGACGGGAGTTCCTCGGCCCACCCGGGTTGGGAGTCGTTCATCGACATGCGGGATGGCTACTTCGTCCTCGACGGTCGGACGTTCCGAAAGTTCACGACGCCGATGCCTGGCGGCAGTCCCGTCTGTTTCGCCGACTACGACGACGCGCTCGCGTACGTCGACGGCGACCTTCCGAACCTGCCCGACGACGTCGACATGGAAAACGTCACCGAGGACGACGTCGTGACGCTCGAGGAACTCGCCGACTCCGGCGCCGGCGAACTGTACCGGGAAGAGTACCAGCCGTGAGAGCCGATGGTCGTCAGCTGGCATCAGGGGGAACACGATGAGCGACCGTCCAGCCAGGGTGGTGCTTCAGGTCGTATTGCTGGCGTCGATCGTCGCCGTCGTCGCCGGGCAGCTGCTCGGACAGCCGATCCTGCTCGGCTACGTCACGAGCGACAGTATGTCGCCAACGATCGACGACGGTGACGGCTTCGTCGCCGTGCCGACCATCGTGACCGGCGAGGTACAACCGGGCGACGTGATCGTCTACGAGTCGGTCGACGGCGAGCTGGTGACACACCGTGTCGTCGAGGAGGCGACCGAGGGGTACGTCACTCGCGGCGACGCGAATCCAGTGACCGACCAGGACGAGGGCCATCCGCCCGTTCGGGACGAACGCATCGTCGCGACGGCGCTCCAGATCGGTGGAACGGTCGTCACCATCCCCGCCCTGGGTACCGCGGCGGCCGAAGTCGGAGCCGCCACCGAAACTACCCAGCGCTGGTTCGCCGATGCGGTCGGACGCGAGCCCGCCGGTGGGGGTTCCAGACTCGCCGCCCTGGTACTGGTGCTGTCGCTCGTCGGGTACGCACTCGAGACCGTCCGTGACCGCTCTCATCGGCGACTCGAGACACGTGTCGACGACCTCGGACTCGCTCCCCGTCGTGCAGCCGTCGCCTTCGCGCTGTTCGTGGTGCTCGTCGCGACGGCGGCGATGGTCGTCCCGGCAGGCACCGGCTCGTTCACCGTCGTCAGCTCGGAGCCAGCACCGGATGCGACGTTGGTAGCGCCACCAGGCGAGACTGTCGAGACGTCTTACCGGGTCTCTAACGCCGGCTTCGTTCCGATCGTCACCTACCTCGAGCCGACGGCCCCCGGCGTCGACCTCGAGCGCGAGACGGTGGCCGTACCGGGACGTGAGAGTTCGTCAGTCGGGGTCTCGCTCACGGCACCCGAAGCCACGGGTCACTACGAACGTACTGTGACCGAGCGTCGATACCTGCACGTGCTGCCCCGCTCGACGATCGACGAGCTCTACGGCGTCCATCCGTGGGCTCCGCTCGTCGTGATCGTCGCCGTCCTCGGTTGCTGTGCGTACGTCCTGGGACGGCTCCTGGCAGGGACCGACGATGCGCAGACGGCGCGACGACGGATGCGTGCTCGTCGACGCACCGGGCTGTTTCGATCCGACCGACCATGACCAACGTTCAAACTGCCGATACGAGGTCGAACCGATGACGAACGAGACACTGCTGCGCTGGCGCGTTCGCCTCGTCGACCGGCGACTGCTCGCGGTTCTCGCGGTGGTCTGTCTGCTGGGTATCGGCGGCTGGCTGACCTACACGGCACACGTCGATCCCGGTGAACGAACCGAAGAACGGGTGGTCGACGCGTGGTCGATGACCGGGACGCTCTCCCACGAGGCGGCCGTCGTCGAACCGAACCCGCTCTACGGGGAGTGGCCCGAGGACGCCGACGGGAACGCGACGGCAGACGCAAACGAGTCAGCCACCAACGGAACCGACGCCGCGACTACTGTGGCTGCGTCCACCGCCGAGACGGCTGTCAAGCCAGTCGTCCTAACCGACCGGCCGCTGTACTACACCTCCCTCTCGCCGACGGCACGCGGCGCGGTCACCACCAGCTACGACGCCACACGCGGCGAGGACGTGGCCGTCACCCTCGAGCTCGAGCTCGTCTCCCGGGCGGCCGACGGCGACGTGGTCTACTGGGAGGAGACAGAGCGCCTCGCCTCCGTCCAGGAGACGGACGTCGGTCCCGGTGAGGACGTCGTCGCCACGTTCGAGGTGAACGTCTCCCAGATCGGTGACCGGATCGACGAAATCGAACGGGGGCTGGGTGCGAGCCCCGGCGAGACCGAGACCTTCGTCGACGTCGAGACCACGCTCGAGGGCGAGATCGACGACGAACGGGAGTCTGTGGGCCGGACCGACCGGATCGACCTTGCGGTCGAGGAGAACACCTACCGGTTCGACGCCGACGACCCCTTCGAGGAGACGAGTACCGACACGGAGACGGTGACCGTCACCCGGTCGTCCGGACCGCTTCGAACCGTCGGTGGGCCGTTGCTGCTCGCCCTCTCGATCGTCGGTATCGGGACGCTCGGCGCGGTACACGCGTTCTGGTGTCCGTCCGACGCCGAGCGAGCGTGGATCGACTACCTCGACGACCGTGTGGCGTTCGAGGAGGTGTTCGTCAGGGCCGAGCTGCCGCCAGCGGCGACGAGTGGCCCGGTCGCGGAGGTCCCGACGCTCGCAGAGCTCGCACGGCTGGCGATCGACGTCGACTCGGTCGTCCTCGAGGAACCGGACCGACTCCGATACCTCGTCCAGCACGAGGGGACGACGTACGTCTACACACCACCTGCAACCCCGAACGAGCCGTCGTCGGATCGAGCCGGTCGGACAACAGATGCGGGTGAGAAGCCGGGTCTGTGATCGACTCCGCTCGTCCGCTCGAGGGTCGAGATCACTTTCGCTCCGGTCACGGAATCCCTTTAGTCACCGCCCCGTAATGACGTGGTAGATGCCACGGGTGATTCACACGGGCGACACCCACGTCGGGTACCAGCAGTACAACTCGCCCGCGAGACGACGGGACTTCCTCGAGGCGTTTCGCAACGTCGCCGAAGACGCCGTTTCCGGCGACGTCGACGCGGTGATCCACGCCGGCGACCTCTTTCACGACCGCCGGCCGGGACTGGTCGACCTCCAGGGGACGGTCGAGGTGTTGCGGACGCTCGCCGACGCCGACGTGCCCTTCCTCGCGGTCGTCGGCAACCACGAGGGCAAACGCGACGCCCAGTGGCTCGACCTCTTCGCCGACCTCGGACTCGCCGTCCGGCTGGGCGCCGAGCCGTATCTGCTCGAGGACGTGGCCATCTACGGCCTCGACTTCGTCCCTCGCTCGCGCCGAGAGAGCCTCACCTACGAGTTCGAACCGCTCCCCGAGACGGCCGAGCACGCCGTCCTCGTGAGCCACGGGCTCTTCGAGCCGTTCGCCCACGCCGACTGGGACACCGAGCGGCTGCTCTCCGAATCGACCGTCGACTTCGACGCCGTCCTGCTCGGGGACAACCACAAACCCGACACTGCCGAGGTGTCTGACACGTGGGTCACCTACTGCGGCTCGACTGAACGTGCGAGCGCGGCCGAACGCGAGGCTCGCGGCTACAACCTCGTCACGTTCGACGACGAGGTGGCGATCACCCGCCGGACCCTCGAGGCCACCCGCGAGTTCGTCTTCGTCGACGTCGACCTCGCAGACGGCGAAGGGATTGATCGCGTGCGCGAGCGTGTCCGGGAGTACGACCTCGCCGAGGCGGTCGTCATCGTCACGGTCGAGGGCGAGGGGAAGCCGATCACGCCGGCGGCCGTCGAGGAGTTCGCCCTCGAACGCGAGGCGCTGGTCGCTCGCGTCAACGACCGTCGCGAGATCGCCGACGAGGACGACGAGCTGTCGGTGCGCTTTGCCGACCCCGACGCCGCGGTCCGCGATCGAATCCGCGAGCTGGGACTGAGCGACGCCGCCATCGGCATCGACCGGACGGTCCGGGACGAAGCCGTCGCCGACGCGAACGTGCGTGAAACGGTCGAACGCCGGGTCAGGGAGGCGCTCGAGGAGGACCGCTCGGCGTTCGAACCGGCGCCAGGTCGCGACCCGGAGACGGTGACGACGGTCGCCGACGCGCTGGGGGCGGACGACGACGCCGGGGGGAGCGAGGGATCCGCCGACGATGATGACGATGAGGGTGCCACCGAATCTGTAGACGGTGAGACGGCCGAAGGGCGCACCCACGACGAGCCGTCCACGGACGACGACGAACAGGTCTCACTGGGTGATCTCACGTGAGAGCCGAATCCCTTCGCCTGCGGAACTTCAAGTGCTACGGCGACGCCGAGCTCCGGCTCGGCCCCGGCGTCACGGTCGTCCACGGCGTCAACGGCAGCGGGAAGTCGACGCTGCTCGAGGCCGTCTTCTTCGCCCTCTACGGCTCGAAGGCGCTTTCCGACCGCACGCTCGACGACGTGATCACGACCGGCGAGGAGGAGTGTGCGGTCGAACTCGGCTTCACCCACGACGGCCGGGACTACCGCGTCGAGCGCCACCTCAAACGTCGGGGTGAGCGGGCCGCCACGACGAAGTGCGTGCTCGAGGCGCCCGAGGGCACGATCGAGGGGGCACGGGACGTTCGCCGGCAGATCACCGAACTCCTGCGGATGGACGCCGACGCGTTCGTCAACTGCGCGTACGTCCGCCAGGGCGAGGTGAACAAGCTCATCCACGCCTCGCCGCGGGCGCGCCAGGACATGATCGACGACCTGCTGCAACTGGGTGCGCTCGAGACCTACCGCGAGCGGGCGAGCGACGCCCGCCTCGGCGTGAAGTCGGTGCTCGACGGCCAGCGTGAGGTCCTCGAGAGCCTGCACGACCAGGTCGAACGCAAAGAGGCGAAAGACCTCCACGAACGGCTGAACGGCCTCGAGTCCCGACGAGCCGACGTCAACGAGCGCATCGATCACTACGAGGGACAGCGCGAGCAGGCTCGAGAGACGCTCGAGACCGCGCAAGCCGTCCTCGAGCGCCACGAGGAGACCCGCGAGGAGATCGACACACTCGAGACCGAGATCGACGAGCTGCGGTCGAAGATCGCCGCCACCGAAGGCGACCGCGAGGACGCGAACGCCGAGATTCGGGAGCTAGAAGCCGAACGCGAGGAACTCGCGGCCGAACGCGACGAGTTGCTGGCCACGGTCGATCTCGACGGCGGTGCCGACGAGGTCGCCGATCGAATCGAGCGCCTCGAGAAACGCGACGACGAGCTGCGAGACGACCTCGAGGACGTTCGCGTCGCGATCACGGAAACGAGCGGCGAACTCGACCGGCTCAGGGAGGCGGCCGACGACCGCGAGGCCGAGGCCGAGACGGCCCGCAGCGAGGCCGACGACCTCGAGGAGCGCCTCGAGGCCGACGAGGGGGCGATCGCCGACCGACAGTCGAAGCTGGCGGAACTCGAGGCGCAGCTCGAGACGGCGCGCGGCCGCTTCGACGACGCGCCGGTCGACCGTGGCGAGGCGGCCGACCACCTCGCTTCCCTCGAGGCCGACCGCGAGGAACTCACTGACGAGATCGGCGACGTCACCGCCGAGGTCAGGAGCGTCGAGAACGCGATCGAGGAGGGCGAACGGCTGCTCGAGGAGGGCAAGTGCCCGGAGTGTGGCCAGCCCGTCGAGGACTCACCGCACGTCGACGTGCTCGACGACCGGCGCGAGGAACTCGCGGAAGGCAGGGCGCGCCTCGCGGCGCTCGAGGAGGAACGTGACGAGCTCGACGACCGAATCGACCGCGCGGAGGCGTTGCGCGAGGTCGAGCGGCGGATCGACCGACTCGAGGAGAACCGTGAGAACGTCGAGCAGTTGCTCGCGGAGAAACGTGAGGCGCTCGCGGAGAAACGCGAGAGTCACGACCGACTGCTCGAGGAGGCCGACGAACTCGAGGCCGACGCCGCTGAGAAGCGCGCCGAGGCCGACGACCTCGAGGAGACGGTCGCCGCCCGCCGGGCCGAACTCGGCGAGATCAACGCCGAGCGTGGCGAGCTCAAGGAGACGCTCGAGTCGCTTCGGCGCATCGCCGAGATCGACGACGAACGCGCTGAACTCGCGGGCGAGATCGAGACGCGCCGCGAGCGGCGAGCCGACTGGAAGACGCTGAACGACGAGCGTCGCGAGACGCTCTCGAGCAAGCGCGAGCGCAAGCGCGACCTCGAGGACGAGTTCGACGACGAGCGCGTCGAGACGGCCCGAACGGACAGGGAGAACGCCGAGGCCTACCTCGAGCAGGTCGGCGAGACGATCGCGGAACTCGAGGAGAAACGCGACGGAATCCAGAACGCGATCGGGGCGACGGAGAACGAACTCGAGGAGCTCGAGGCACTGCGCGAGCGCCTCGCGGGCGTCGAGGAGACGTGTGCGAGTCTCGAGTCGCTGTACGAAGAAGCCGAGACGTTACAGGCGACCTACGGCGACCTTCGGACGGAGTTGCGCCAGCACAACGTCGAGACCCTAGAACGGCTGCTCAACGAGACGTTCGACCTCGTCTACCAGAACGACTCCTACGCGTCGATCGACTTAGACGGCGAGTACCAGCTGACGGTTTACCAGAAAGACGGCGAACCGCTCGAGCCCGAGCAGCTGTCGGGCGGCGAGCGGGCGTTGTTCAACCTCAGCCTGCGCTGTGCGATCTACCGGCTGCTCGCCGAGGGCGTCGAGGGAGCCGCACCGATGCCGCCGCTCATCCTCGACGAGCCGACGGTGTTCCTCGACTCGGGACACGTCACCCAGCTCGTCTCGCTGATCGAGTCGATGCGCGACCTCGGCGTCGAACAGATCGTCGTCGTCAGCCACGACGAAGAGCTCGTGGGTGCGGCCGACGACCTCGTCCGCGTCGAGAAGGACGCGACCTCGAACCGGTCGCGACTCGAGCGCGGTGACCCGCCGGAGCTCGCGTTGCTCGCCGGCGATTGAACTGCCTCGTCACTCCAGAACGTCGAGAAGCTGCGCCACGTAGGGACTGTTCTCCCCGCTTCGGTGCGGAGCGATCGACTCGATCAGTGTCCGCGCCGCGTCGTGGCTCATGTGCCCGCCGCGGGCGTAGTCACAGATGAGTCGCGGCGTCGGGACGATCCGCGGACCGGTGAGCACGGCGTGGACGAGTGCGAAGTTCGTCCCGCCGAACTCGTCGGTGAGAAAGCCGTCGGCCTCGAGTGCGTTCGCGAGGACGATTCCGTCCGTTTCGCCATCGTCGAGCCCAAACGCGGGGCGTGAGTCGGGCGTCTCCGATCGGTCGTACGGATCCTCGACGGCGTAATACGCTCTGGCAGCGAGGACGTTCCTCGCGGCTGCCCCGTGGATGTCGTGGTACTGAGCGACGTCACGGAGCTCCGAAACGACCTCCGGTGGGACGACGACGTCACAGGAGGTGAGCAGATACTGGAGCGGATCGGGTGACGTGTCCGTGTCGTACCGGTCGTCGGCACGCGGGACACCGAGGCTCACGAGCGCGCTCGTATCGGCGACGACCGTTCGAAGCCGTACTGGGCCGCTCATCGGTCGTCGGCCGTACCGTTCGTCTTATAAATGTCGACGTCGTCGGGTGGCGCGAGGTCGAACGGCTCGCTCGCCAGGTCCGCTTTGAGGAGCCGAAGCCGTTGTGCGGTCTCCGCACCGACGAGCTGCTTGACCGTCTCGAACTCGAGCTGGTCGTCGTAGTACCGTTCGGCGACCAGCTCCTGGAACGAGTCACGCTCTGCGGTCTCCTCGAGGTACTCGCGGATGGCTTCGACGAGCAGGTCCGTTCGGTCCTTGTCGAAGAGGTCGGCGATCGCGTCCAGTCGCTCGACGAGGTACTCCGGAGACTGGAAATGGACGCGTCGGGGCTCGTCACTCGCACTCATCTCATGTGCATACTATGCACATGTCCGGATAACGCTTTCGCCCCATGCATCTCAGACGAGGCTCGCGCCGTCGAACTCACCGCGGCTGAACTCGACGTCCATCAGCTCGAGGATCGTCGGTGCGATGTCTAACAGGTCGGCGTCGCCGATCGACGCGTCCGGGTCGTCGACGAACAGCGCCGTGTCGTCGAAGCTGTGCATGCCGTTTCGCGGGCCGGTGTCGAACACCTCGCTGTCCGCCTTGAAGCCGGATTTGAGGTCGAAGCCCTTCGCCGGGATGGCCACGAGGTCGGGAGCGATCTCGTCGTGGTCGCCGCGGAAGGCGTCTTCCTTCTCGACCACGCGCTCGACGACCGGTTTCCCGTTCGGTCCCTCGAGTTCCTCGAGCATTCCCTTCAACTCCTCGCGGACGTCGTCGTACTCCTCTTCTGTGACCGAGCCCCGGGGCTCGCGGCCCTCGAGGTTGAGGTAGAACCGGCCGGGGATGAACGAGTACGCGCGCGTCTCGTCGGCGATGTCGCCGAGTTCCTGGGGCTCGTCGGTCTGGAACGAGAGCCAGCCCTCCTCGCGGAGCCACTCGTTGCAGTGGACCTCGTAGTCGAGGCTCGTGAAGCCGTGATCGGAGGCGACGATCAGCGTCACGTCGTCGGGCAGCGAGTCGCGGATGCGGCCAATGTAGTCGTCGAGCTTCCGGTAAAAGTCGAGGAACTCCTCTCTGTACTCGCCGTCGCGCTCGTAATCCTCGAAGAGGAAGTGGTTGACTCGGTCGGTGGTCATGAAGACGCCGAAAAAGAGGTCCCAGTCGTCCTCGGCGAGGTAGTGGCTGAATGCCTCGAAGCGGGCGTCGAGCGTCGCGTGGGCGTCCTCGATGAAGTCGGCCTTGTCCTCCTCGTGTCCCAGCTTTGGATCGACGTCGATTCGGTAGTCGATCGACTCGAGATACTCGCGGACGTCGTCGGGGTAGGCGGCCCGTTCGAGGCCGGGGGAGAGAAAGCCCGAGACCATCCGCGTGACGTTGCGCTGGGGCGGGAATGTGACGGGGACGTTCAGCACGGTCGCTCGTCGTCCCTCGTCGGTGACGCGGTCCCAGACGCGGGTGGCCTGAACCTCGTTACCCATCGGGACGTAGGTGTCGTAGGTGCCGACTTCGCGGTCCTGGAAGCCGTAGACGCCCGTTTCTCCCGGATTCATCCCCGTCGTCAGCGCAGGCCAGCAGGCGCTCGACTCCGGCGGAACGATGCTCGAGATCTCGCCGGCTACACCCTCCTCTGCGAGCGCGGCGAATGCAGGAAACTCCTCACGGTGCTCGGTGAGGAGACTGTACGGCACGCCGTCGATCCCGATGAATGCGACGCGGGGGTGTCCATTGCCCCGGAGTCGGTCGAAGAGACCCATGGAGGCCCGTAGTCCGACCGCGTACAAGAAGGTTCGTCTCGAGACACTGTTTTCGAGAACGTCGACGTCGCCAGCGGCCGCCTCACCCGTCGGCGCGGACTCCTGAGGCTCGAAGACGACCGTCGGGGGGCGTACCGGGCGGACTCAGTCCCGACGGTTGCCCGGTGCGTCGGGATCGAAGTTCGCCGGAACGACGGTGGGGTGGGCCATGCCGATCCCGGAGTCGGACGAATCGGTCGACGACTTCGGGTTCCGCACGGGGTGGTTCTTGGTTGCCATCACAGGCAGAGCTAGGGACGCACGGCCCATAAAATTACTCATGCTCATAACTCATCGTCCGTGGGACGTGCATAACTCGAGTGAATCGGTGGCCGTGCCGTCGTGCGGTCGGCGATGTCCGTCCGGTCGCAGTGAGACGGTCGACGCGAGTATCCACTCACGGTCGGACCGACGACGCGAAAAACGGTGTGCGACTTAGCCGAAGTGCTCTTCGTAGAGCTCCTGGGCGTGCTCGATGGCGTCGTAGGCCGCCTGTCGGTCCTCCCAGCCGAGCGTCTCGACTTCCTTGCCGGCCTCGAGGTTCTTGTAGGTCGCGAAGAACTCGTCGATCTCGTCGCGGGTCTGCTGGGGGATGTCCTCGAGGTCCTCGATGTGGTCGTATCGGGGATCCTCGACGGGAACGGCGATCACCTTGTCGTCCTGCTCGCCGTCGTCGTCCATCTTCATGAGCGCGACCGGCCGGGCCTCGATGACGCAGCCGGGGAACGTCTGGTCTTCGACGAGCACGAGGACGTCGAAGGGGTCCTCGTCGTCGTAGTAGCTCTGTGGGATGAAGCCGTAGTCAGAGGGGTAGTGGACGTTCGAGTGGAGCACGCGGTCGAGCATCACGCCCGGGATGTCCTTGTCGTACTCGTACTTGTTGCGCTCGCCTTTCAAACACTCGACGACCGCGTAGATCTCTTCCGGTGCGTTCGGTCCCGTCTCGAGGTCTTCCCAAAGGTTCACCATGCAGGTGAGAGTCAGCGGTGGATCAAAAAGTACTTTCGTAATCGTCCGACAGTGGAAGGTAACGGCAGCCCTGAACAGCGTCGACCGGGCCGACCGACTTCGCCGCCGGCCGATCCGTTCGGGGTTTGCCGCCGGGTCGAGTCTCGATCCTACCAGTACGACAAGACGAATAGTTGGTAAGTCTTAAATAGTCTGGTGACATTTACCCACCCATGTCAGAGGCACAATCAATCACCGGCAGTGAGGGCATCGCACGGGAACTGACGGCGTTCCAGAACAACATCCTCGTCATCCTCGCCAAAGAGCCAATGTACGGACTGGCGATCAAGCGCGAACTCGAGGACTACTACGGGACCGAGGTCAACCACGGGCGCCTCTACCCGAACTTAGACGAGCTCGTCGACCTGGGGCTGGTCGAAAAGAGCGAACTCGACAAGCGGACCAACCAGTACTCCCTGACCGACGGCGGCTACGAGGCCGTCCTCGACGGCGTCGAGTGGACCTTCTCGAAGGTCGTCACGGGCGACGACCGCGCCGAGGAGCTCAAGGCACTCGTCGACGAGAGCTACTGAACGTCCTCGACCGAGAATTCGGGCACCTCTCGGTCGACCGTCTTGAACAGGAGCTCGATCGACTCCTCGATCACCGCTCGCTGTTCGTCTGACGGCCACGCATTTCTCACGAAGTACTCGGAGAGAAACTCCGCCAGCTCGTCCTGACTCACGGAGTCGATCGGGCGCGCGTAATGATTCCCCATGAAGTCCGCGAGCGCCTCGACGTTGTCGCCGTGGACGTCGCCGTGTTCGCTTCGCACCGCCGTGACGAGTTCCCGATTCTGGGCGTCGAGTGTCGCCCAGTCGTCCGGATCGCCGGCGCCCTCGAGTGGAATCTCGACCGCCCGCGAGAGATCCTCGATTCGATCGGTTCGAACCACACCATCGGTGTTGAGCCACGCGTCGGGGTGGAGCACGAGGGTATCGTTCCCGCCGGCCTCGCGAACGCGGGCCGTAAACTCGTGATCGGCGAGCAGTTGCTCCCGTCGCTCCCGGTAGGCCGCTTGCTCACCGTCGTCGACGGCGTTTCTCGCCAGCCGCGTCAGTCGCTCCGCTTCGTCGATCGTCTCCTCCGGAAGGTCGCCCCCGTCGGGGTCGGATGGTTCCTCGTGGACGTCACTCATAGCTGTTAGCCGTCCTACGAACGGTCACCGTTTTTGGCTGTCGGTTCACACCGACAGTTGCAGTCTCAGTTCCCGTCCATCGCCTCGTTCGCCAGCGCGTCCGCGCGCTCGTTCACTTCGCGGGGGACGTGCTCGAGCGTCCACGTCTCGAACGACGAGAGGAGTTCGAGGGCGGTCACACGCTTTTCGCGGAGTTCGGGGTTGTTCGTGTCGTACTCGCCGCGGACCTGTTTGACGATCAGTTCGGAGTCACCCCGGACGTGGACCTCGTCGTAGCCGTAGTCGCGGGCGGCCTCGAGTGCGGTGATCAGTGCCTCGTACTCGGCCTGGTTGTTCGTCGCGCGGCCGATTCGGTCGCTTCCTTCGGCGACGATGCCGTTGCCCGTGACGATCACCCAGCCGATGCCGGCCGGGCCGGGGTTGCCGCGCGCGCCGCCGTCGAAGTAGACGTGTGCGCGCCCGCCACCCTCGCGGAGGTGCGCTTCGATGTCACGGGGGGTCTCACCCTGGATCACCACCTTGTCGTCGTAGGCGACAGCCGTCGCGTCGCCGTGTGCTGCGCGCCAGCGCTCGTGGTCGGTGTTGCCCGGCTCGACCGCTACACCTGCGTTCTCGAGTCGTTCGCGGGCGTCGTCGACGTCACACTCGATGACCGGCATCCGTCGAACTCGACGGGAGGGTCGGGGTAAAACCTTTCTGGTTCCGATTCGAAATCGAGAGGGTGAAGGGCCCCAGACGCCAGTTTTTGCCCGAATTGCTTTCCCGGTGCAAAATCCTTCCCGAGGGTTTATATACTTTGATGCTACTACTATAAAAGTGCGATGACACGGTCCACCCGCCAGCGGGAGCGAGCGCGCGAGATGGACGAGGCCGAGGATCAAGAGGGGGTACGTGCCTGCCCTGAATGTGAATCCGAGAACCTCGTTAAGGACTCCGACCGGGGTGAGCTCATCTGTGAAGACTGTGGGCTCGTCGTGGAGGAAGAAAAAATCGACCCCGGCCCGGAATGGCGGGCGTTCAACCACCAGGAACGGCAGGAGAAGTCCCGCGTCGGTGCACCGACGACCCAGACGATGCACGACAAGGGGCTGACGACGACGATCGACTGGAAGGACAAAGACGCCTACGGCCGCTCGATCTCCTCGAAAAAGCGCAGTCAGATGCACCGGCTGCGAAAGTGGCAAGAACGCATCCGTACCAAAGACGCCGGCGAGCGTAACCTGCAGTTCGCACTGTCGGAAATCGACCGGATGGCCTCCGCACTCGGCGTGCCGCGATCGGTCCGTGAGGTCGCGTCGGTGATCTACCGACGAGCGCTCAAAGAGGACCTCATTCGGGGGCGATCGATCGAGGGCGTCGCCACGTCGGCGCTGTACGCCGCCTGCCGGAAGGAGGGAATCCCGCGAAGCTTAGAGGAAATCTCCGAAGTCTCGCGCGTCGAACGCAAAGAGATCGGTCGAACGTATCGGTACATCTCACAGGAACTGGGCCTCGAGATGCGACCCGTCGACCCGAAAAAGTACGTCCCGCGCTTCTGTTCTGAACTCGAACTCTCCGAGGAAGTCCAGACGAAAGCCAACGAGATCATCGAGAAGACCGCCGAGGAAGGGTTGCTGTCGGGCAAGTCGCCGACCGGCTACGCCGCCGCCGCGATCTACGCCGCCTCGCTGCTCTGTAACGAGAAGAAGACCCAGCGTGAGGTCGCCGACGTCGCCCAGGTGACGGAAGTGACGATCCGGAACCGGTATCAAGAACAGATCGAAGCGATGGGCATCCACGGGTAAGCGGATACCCGTTTTCGAACGCCAGCGGCCACTCGAGCGACCGCTCCCCCACGCTCGAGCGCCCGCCGCGTTGCGCCACGGCTCGTTCGAGCGCTCGCCGGCACCTCGCGACAGCCCACGAAAAGAGACGCGTCGAACCCGCCGAGCGTGCGTCGGAGCGCCGATCAGTGACGGCCGTACAGCGAATACATGATCGCCAGCAGGCCAGCGAGGCGGCTGAGGTTCTCGACGAAGACCGTCACCACGCGATCCGTGCCAGCGAGGCTGGTGAGCGTGACGTTGAACAGGAACGGAAACAGCGTCAGCAACAGCAACCCAACGGCGAGATAGAGCATCGACCGGCTATCGTTTCGCCGGTAGCCGCGGTAGGCCTGGTAGGCGATCAGTGTCCCGATGAGCGCGACCAGAAAGAGACTCGCCACGGTCATGAGTTCGAACATCGTCGCCTCGTCGAGTCGAACGACGTCCGTCATCGCATCCCCTCCCACATTCGGGTGAACTTGTCTGCGACGTCCTCGTCCCGGTAGGAGACGTCCACGGAGAACGAACCCTCCTCGAGTGAGAGCTCGAACGTGTCGAGACGCGCCTCGTAGACGCTGTAGTGGTTGCCGTCCGATGCGATCTCGGTTCGTTCTGTGACGAGGCCACACTCCTCGAGGCGCTCGAGTCGACGGTAGATCGTCGGCAAGGAGGCGTCACAGCGGTCGCTCAGTGTGCTGGCTGACATGGGTTCGACGCTGGTTTCGGTGAGGATCGATCGTGCGTACTCGTCGTCGAGAAGGGCGAGCAACTCCGACAGGGTAGACTCCTCACTCACTGACGTTCGGTCGTTGTCCGATCGATATGAAAAAGTGTCCGATTTTTCTGAGCGAGAGAATCCGCGACCCCGTTGACGTCGGTCACCCGTCGATGAACACGTGGTGACGGACGGTGATCACGTGCTACCCGCCATCGTCGACGCCTGCCAGCCCCCACCCATCGCTCGAACGCGCTCATCGGCCGTTCGATCCCGAGCGTTCCAGCGACGTCGACCGATTCCTGCCGGTCATCGGTGCCGTCACCGCTTTTCGACCGCCGACTGCACGTGGCGTTGGCCGACGTTTTTCTCAGACCCGTGGGTGTTTTCTGATCGAGAAAATACGATTCGGGATATATGGTGTTCACGGAAGAATGGACACTCGAGGTCCGACGATCAGACCCGGATCGTCGGCCTCTGCCTCTGACAATCGATACGATCGAACGTCGCCATCCCGGGCCGGAACCGGCCCGGTGTCCCCACCGGCGGCACTTTTGCGAGGAGTTCGATCCCGCTGCCGTTGCCCGCTGACGTCGCCCCGGCTCTCCTGCGACTGCGGCGTTCGACGCCCATGTCTACCCGTTCGACACCCGAATCGATCTCCGCCGAGCGTGTCGTCCGATCACTCCTCAACGACCGTGATCGAACTCTCGTCGGTCATGTCGTATGCGACGTGGGCGTCGTCGCTCGCCTGGCACACCAGGTCGTACTCGCCGGGCTCGAGTTCGAGTTCGTCCTCGAGTTCGCCGTCGCCGTAGTGGATGTACCCCTCCTCGAAGGGGATCGGTTCCCTCGGCTCGACGGGCGCTTCGTCGATCAGCAGGTGCAGGTGTCCGGCGCCCTGCTGGGGGGCGTCGCCCTCCGGCCGAACCTCGAAATCTTCGGCTTCCAGCTCGATCTCGACCGGGCTCGTGACCTCCTCACCGTCCTCCGGTTCGACGAACGCCACCTCCCCGTCGGGATCTTCGTAGTCGACGTCCTCGGGGAGGTCGTCTTCGTCCTCCTCGTCCGCCCCGGCGCCGGCGTCCTCCGCCTCTTCGTCGGGACCTGTTCCCCAGATCGGATCGCCCCCTTCGTCGGCGTCGGTACAGCCCGCAACCGCGGCCAGGCCGACCGCAGCGCTCGAGGCGAGCAGTCGTCTGCGCGTCGTTCGTGAGTTCATCGTCGCTCCTAGCCTCGCACGGCCGAAAAGGGCGGAGCAGTGATTGGCAGGCCGGGAGCCTCGCCGCGACGACTGGGATCGGGCCGATCGCCAACTCAACATTCAAACCCGGGCCGCGCGTATCCCCGGTGAATGCGCCTCGACGACTACATCGAGGATCTAGAGCCCGACGAAGAGGCCGAACGTCGGCGCCTCGCGAGAGCAAAGTCCTACGCGATCACAGATCACCTCGAGCGGTTCGAACGAGAGTTCGAGCAGGCGCTGAGCGGCGACACTCTCGTGGGTTCGACCGCGCCGTCGATCTTCGTCGGCCGCTCGAGTTATCCCGACGTCCCCGTGGGCGTGCTCTCGCCGGTCGGCGACGAGGCGCGGGCGGAGGAGTACGTCACCGACGGACGCTGGTACCGCCAGGGCTACGACATCGAGGACGTGCTCCAGCGCCGAACCGGGCTCCTGAACTCGAGCAAGCGCGCCGACGTCACCTCGCCGTCGATCGCCAGCCGACTGGCGCCCTCGGTGGCGGACGTCTGGGATGGGTTCGTCGGCGTCCAGCGCGAAGTGGCGATCGCCGATCGACCGGTCGACCTCGAGATCGGCCTCGACGGAACGCCCGACCTCGGCCTCGAGGCGGGGACGGACGTGGCGACCCCGCGTGGGCCGCGGGCAACCGCCCGCGGTGCCGAGCTTCGGGAGAACCCCCACGTTCCCCGGCCGGTGCAGAAGACGCTCGAGGACGACGACTGGAAGGCCCAGGGGGCGATGACGTTCCTCTATCGCCGGGGGTTCGACGTCTACGAGATCGACTCGATCCTTTCGGCGGGCGCGCTCGGGCAAGCCGAGAGCCGACGGCTGGTGCCCACCCGGTGGTCGATCACCGCCGTCGACGACGCGATCGGTCAGTACCTCCGCGGTCGGATCAAGAACGCCCCGAGCGTCGACGAGGTGCAGGTGTGGGCGAACGAGTACGTGGGCAACCGCTACTGGGTGGTCCTCGCCCCAGGCAGCTGGGAGTTCGAACTCGTCGAGATGAAAGCCCCAGGCAGCATCTGGAACCCCGACCCGCACGACGACGTCTGGATGGCGAGCGCGTCGGAGGGCTACGAGGGGCGCTCGAGTTACGTCGAGGAGACCGCCGGAGCCTACTACGCCGCGCGGCTGGGCGTCCTCGAGCACCTCGAGTCGATCGGCCGGCAGGCGAAGTGTCTCGTTCTCCGGGAGGTGAGCGACGACTACTGGGCACCCGTGGGCGTCTGGCAGGTCAGAGAGAGCGTCCGGAACGCCTTCGATGGAGAGTACGGCGAGGCCGAGACGTTCCACGGAGCGGTCGCCGCCGTCACAGCGCAGTTGCCCGTCTCCCACGACCGCCTCCGGCGAAAGTCCGAACTCGCCGCCGGCGTGCAGTCGAGTCTCGACGCCTTCTCGCGGTCCACCTGACCGTCCGTCAGATCCCGACGCCTTCTCGCGGTCCACCTGACCGCCCGCCGGGTCCCGACGCAATTCGTCGATCGGACCAGAACGGACAGGCCACTGCAGGTCGAATCGATCCACGTGCGCCTGTCTAGTCTCGGTATCGTCGTCAGCCTGCCCGGTGGTTCAGAGCTGTCGCTGCTCCCGCTGATGCTCGTCTTCTACGTCGCCATCCCGCTGGCCCTGCTCTACCTCGTCGCGCGACGCGGCGACGACGACGGCGACTCCGCGACCGTCGAGCGGGAGTGAGTGTCACCCAAACGACTATTACGTCAACGATCCTTTCTGTCTGCATGGTCCTCACCCCCTCCACGATCGCCCAGCTGCCGGGCGGACCGGAGCTCTTGATCCTCCTGTTCATCTTCGTCCTCGTGTTCGGACTCCCTCTGATCGCCATCGTCGCCCTCGCCTGGCACCTCACGAGACGCGACGACGGCGACGCCCGGGCGCGAGCCGACGAGCCGGCGCGGGAGGGGCCAGGCGAGGGAGTCCGGAACCGACTCGAGGACCTCGAGCGACGGGTCGAGGCCCTCGAGGACGACGGACGCGACGACTGACCTCGCTTCGCTGGATCAGAGCGCCTAAGCCGAGTGAGAACGAGGAACGCGTATGTTCGTCGCGTTCGTTCCCGGTGATCCGAGTCTGCTCGATCTCGCCGGCATCGTCTTTTTGCTCGTCGTCGTTCCGGTGTTCGTGCTCGCGATTATGGCGATCGTCACGGGCTACATCCAGCACGACGCCGAGGAGTTCCTCGAGGAACTCGAGGAGCAAGAGCGCGACGGGAGCGCAGAGTCGAACGCCGACGACCGGTGACGGATCAGGAGTCGAACGGGTTCTGCGTCCGGCTGAAGACGGTGACGCTCGCTTTGAACACCGCGAGCAGGATCGGCCCGAGGAACAGCCCCAGGATGCCGAGTAAGTAGATGCCGCCGACGACGCCGATGAGCACCACGGCCGGGTGGAGGCCGGAGCCCTTGTCGACGAAGATCGCCCGGAGGTAGTTATCGACGACCGAGAGCACGGCGAGTCCGTAGCCGAGCAAGAAGACCCCCCCGAGGACGTCGCCGGTGACGAACAGGTAGGCAACGGCCGGCCCCCACACCAGCCAGACGCCGACGATCGGCAGGATCGAGACGACGATCATGACGACGGTCCAGAACGCCACGTTCGAGACGCCGACGACGTAGAGGCCGATGCCGCCGAGGATCCCCTCGACGATCGCGACGAGCAGGTGACTCTGGATCACGGCCCAGGTGACGACCGACATCTCGTCGAACAGTTCGTCGACGACGCTGTCCTCGAGTGGGGTCACCCCGCGGACCCACCCGAGAAAGCGCTCCCCATCGACGAGGAAGTAGTACAGCAGGAAGACGAGCACCATCAGCCCGAAGCTCATGTGGATCGTCCGGTTGACGAGCCCGAGGGCCTCGCTCAGGACGGTCTCGAGCGACGCGTAGAGGAACGCCTCGAACTCTTCGGCGACCATCAGTTCGAGCTCGTCGACCTGTTCGGGGTCGAGGCCGAAGTCGTCGACCAGCACGTTCCTGACCGTCTCGATCGCCTCGGTGACGTCTGACTCCTCGAGGTCGTTCAAGAACGACAGCACCGTCTGGAGGATGACGAACGAGAAGACGAGCAGCGGGACGACGGCGGCGACGAACGCGAACGCGGTGAGGACGATCGCCGACGGACGGGGACCGATCCGGGGCGCCAGTCGACCGTGGAGGGGCGTGAGGAGAAACGCGAGCAGCCCGGCGGCCAGTACGTACTGCAAGAACGGGTCGACCATGAGGTAGCCGACGACGCCGAGGCCGGCGACCAGCAGGGCGAAAAAGCCGGTTCGTACGTCCATGCGCCGAACTGTCGCGTTCAGCACATAAGCCTTGAGGTCGGCGGGCGTGACGGCGACGCTGTCGACGAAACCGTACGGACTGTCGAGCGTCGTCGACGGTCGAGTGCCCTACCGTCGCATCAGGTCCGAGAGTCGGTCGGCGAGACCGGTGTCCGGCCCGAGTTTGAGGTAGTAGGCGTCGCCGCCGTCCTCGTAGTAGTTGTCGATGCGGCGTTTGATCTCGAAGCCGAGGTGTTCGTAGAATCGGAGGGCGTTCTCGTTCGTCGTCCGGGCGTGGCAGGTGACCGATCGGTGGTCGCCCGCGACGCGGGCGATCAGTCGCTTGCCGATTCCTTCGCCCCGGTATTCGGGAGAAACGGCGAGAAAGAGGATGTAGCCGTCACGCCTGACGGCGGCGAAGCCGATCAGCCGTCCGTCCTCGACGTAACAGTGGACCGTCGAGCGCCGATAGGCGTCGGTGAAGAAGTCACGACGCTGCTTGAGGACGCCCTCGTCGCTCCGGATGCGCTCTTTCAGGTCCCAGGCGTCCTCGACGAACTCATCGCTGCCCGGCCCGACGACCCGACTGTCGACGTTGACGCTCACTACCAACCGGTAGCAGGGACGTAAATATAATTCCACCGGCAACCATGTGCGGACGGCCGCCAGCTCGAGCGACGGACATACGACGACGGCCGCCGAACGAGCCGACGATGGAATTCCAACTACGCGAGCACACGGCCGACGTCGCCGTCGCCGCAACGGGCGAGCACCTCGAGGAGGCGTTCGCCGCCACCGCGGACGGACTCGCGGCGGCGTGCTGTGAGAACGTCCCCGACGAGGGAGTGCGGTTCGACCTCTCGGTGACGGCCGAGAGCGACGAGGCCCTGCTGTTCGACTACCTCGACGAACTGATCTACTTGCGGGACGTCCGCGACGAACTCCCCGTCGACAACCGCGTCGAAACGATCGAGCGCCCCGACGGCGACGGCGAGTGGTCGCTCGAGGCCAGCGCCCGCGGCGTCCCTCTCACGGAACTCGACGCCCGCGAGGTGAAAGCGGTCACCTACTCCGAGATGCGACTCGAGGAGGGGCCGGAAGGGTGGGAGGCGTACGTCGTCCTCGACGTGTAAGCCGCCCGGCGTCGAATCCCGAGGCGATCGCGTGAAATCGGCTGTCGAACCCCGAACAGGGACACTTCTTTCACCGAGGGCGATGCACTGTCGTGTATGACCACGTTCGACGCAGACGGCATCACGCTCCAGGAAGTCGAGGAGTACATCTGGGAGATTCCACAGGAAGGCGGGATGCGCGCGCCGGCGCGGGTGTTCGCCAGCGAGCTGTTGCTCGAGGAGATCGCCGGCGACAAGACGCTCGAGCAGCTGAAGAACTCGACGCACCTGCCGGGGATCGCCAAGTACGGCATCTGCATGCCCGACGGCCACCAGGGGTACGGCTTCCCGGTTGGCGGCGTCGGGGCGTTCGACGCCGAAACGGGCTGTATCTCGCCCGGTTCGGTTGGCTACGACATCAACTGCCTCCCGGGCGACACCGACGTCTTGCTCGAGTTCGGACGACGGATCCCGATCGAAGAACTCCGGAACCGATTCGAGGACGAACGAGCGATCGTCGCCGGTGACGAGTCTGTCGCTTCGCCGATACAGCTGTTCACCGAACGCGAGAACGCGGCCGTCTACGAAGTCGAAACCGAGACCGGCGATCGAATCAGGGCAACCGCCGATCATCCGTTCCTGACGCCCGACGGGATGGTCGAACTCGAAGCCCTCTCGGAGGGCGACGACGTGCTGGTACAGCCGTTCCGCGGCCTCGAAGACGAGGAACCAGACGAGTTCACGGTGGTGTCGAAAGACGACTTCGCCGACGAGAACCCACAGCTCGTCCGTTCGCTGGAAGATCGTAATCTCCTTCCACTGAAATCGACCGACGAGGCGTTCAATCGACTGCTCAAGCTCGTGGGGTTTCATACCGGAGACGGGGCGATCGGACACGGTGGACAGACGTGGTTCTACGCCGAACCTGAAGACCTCGAGTCGATCCAGGAAGACATCCGTGCTGTCGGGTTCACCCCGTCGAAAATCTACGAACGGGAGCGATCCCACGAGATAGATGGGAACTCGTTCGAGACCACCGAATACAGCGTCCGTTCGAGCTCGAAGGGATTCCAGAAACTCCTGTGTGAACTCGGCGCACCGGACGGGCGAAAAATCGAGTCCGAGTTTACGACGCCCTGGTACTTCGATCGACTCGCAGACTGGCAAAAAGCGCTGTACGTGTCGGCGTACTTCGGTGCGGAGATGAGTGCGCCGTCAGCCCAACACGACAAGAACCTTTACTGTCCGAAAGTCTCCCAGAATCGGACGGTCGACGCCGCCGACGCAGGCGAACAGTTCATGCGGGAAATCGCCGCATTTCTCGAGGACGTCGGCGTCGAGACGAATCGGATCGAGCGGTTCGAGACGGACTCCAGGGGGAAACGAGAGACGATCAGGCTCCGACTCGGGATAAAGAACGATTCCAAGAATCTGATCCGCTTTTTTTCCACCGTCGGATACCGATACAACCGCCAGAAGCGCACGCAGTCGATCAAAGCGCTCCAATACTTAAAGACGAAAGAGGCCGTTATCGATCGTCGTTCGGAGATCGCCAGGCAGGCGAAAGCGATGGCTGACGGTGGGACGCCAGTCACCGACATCAAGTCCCAGTTCGACGTCAACGAACGATTCATCGAACGAAGCGTCTGGTCGGGACGCAACGGTCGGCCGCGCCCACCGGCCGACTTCCCTGGCTTCGAGGAATACTGTGAGACGGTCACGGTGGATGAGAATCTCACGACCCGAACGCGGATCAGCGCCATCGAACGAGCGGGTGAGTGTTCGGTCTACGACATCGGGGTCACTCACGAGGCGCACAACTTCATCGCCGATGGGTTCGTCGTCTCGAACTGCGGCGTCCGGATGATGCGGACGAACCTCACTTACGACGACCTGCAGGGACACGAGGAGGAGCTCGTCAACTCGCTGTTCGCCAACGTGCCGTCGGGGCTCGGCAAGGGCGGCGTCGTCGAGACGGACGTCGACGAGGTCGAGGAGATCCTCGAGCGCGGCGTCGAATGGGCGCTCGAGAACGGCCACGCCGTCGAGGAGGACCTGTTGTGCTGTGAGGACGAGGGCCACCGCGAGGAGGCCGACGCCTCGAAGATCTCCCAGAAGGCCAAAGAACGGGGGAAAGGACAGGTCGGCTCGCTCGGCTCGGGTAACCACTTCCTCGAGGTCCAGCGCGTCACGGACATCTTCGACGACGAGCGCGGGGCGGCGTTCGGACTCGAGGAAGACCAGATCGTCGTCCTTATTCACTGTGGCTCGCGCGGGCTGGGTCACCAGACCTGTAACGACTACCTGCGAAAGATCGAGAAACAGCACCAGGGCCTGCTGAACCAGCTTCCCGACAGGGAGCTCGCCGCGGCACCCGCGGGCTCACAGCTCGCCGAGGACTACTACGGCGCGATGAACGCGGCGATCAACTTCGCGTGGGTGAACCGTCAGCTCATCATGCACCGCACGCGGCAGGTGTTCGAGCGCGTCTTCGACCGCCCCTGGCAGGAGATGGAGATGGAACTGCTCTACGACGTCGCCCACAACATCGCGAAGAAGGAGACCCACGAGGTCGACGGCGAAGCGGGCGAGTACTTCGTCCACCGGAAGGGGGCGACGCGGGCGTTCCCAGCGGGCCATCCCGAGGTACCCGCCGTCTACCGCGACGTCGGCCAGCCCGTCATCATCCCCGGCAGCATGGGGGCGGGCAGCTACGTGCTGGCGGGCGGCGACCGCTCGATGGAGCTCACGTTCGGCTCGACGGCCCACGGCGCCGGGCGCGTGATGAGCCGCACGCAAGCGAAGAAAGACTACTGGGGCGAGGACGTCAGGGACGAACTCCGCGATCAGCAACAGATCTTCGTCAAAGCCCAGTCCGGCGCGACCGTCGCCGAAGAGGCCCCGGGCGTCTACAAGGACGTCGACGAGGTGGTCCGCGTCTCCGACGAACTCGGCATCGGCGACAAGGTCGCGCGTACCTTCCCGGTCTGTAACATCAAGGGGTGACCCGTTCGGTCGACGACCGCCCGTCCACGTCGGTCACTTCACCCGGTACGGGCTGTCGTCGTCATCGTCATTACCGTCGTCGTAGGGTTTTCTCGCCGTAATCGTTACCGTCGCCTCGGGGTCGTCCTCGTCGGCCCACGGACTGTCGTACGCCGAAAGTTCGACGTCGGTCACTGCCCAGCCTTCGGCCTCGATCAGTTCGACGAGTCGACGCTGGTCCCTGAGCATCTCGTCTTCCATACACGCTCGTTCGCCGGTCGTCACCGTAGTCGTTACGTCGTCGACTGAGACGGACCGTTGTACTGTATTACCGAATCACGACAGACCGTATGACACGCTCGGTCGATCACGGTGGGTCGCGCTTCGGTCGTCGTCCACTCGGATCGAGCGTCCTGACTGGCCGGCCTCACCTCGATCGTGTTGGACACGTAATCATAAAATAAAAGTTGTGTCGGGAACGAAATCACACGTCAGAGGGACCTCTCATGTTACACGACCGTCGTTTACGAACGCTGATGGACGGTGACCGCGCCGCTGGGATTATCAGAATTGGTAATTTGCGGATGAATTTTTTGAAGGGGGACGCTCTCGAGGGAGTCAATGGCTATTGACGAGGCTGATGGAACCGACGCCGGTCACCTCTCCGGGTCCGATCCGTCGGCATCCGAGTCGGACGAACGCGATTCTGCCGGGCCGATACGCGATTCGAGCGTTCGCGTCGGCGAGTACACGTGGGCCGACTTCATGGAGGAGTACGGGCACGGCGACGAGGTGTCCTCGCTGTACGGTCACGGGTCAGCGTCGACGGAGAGTCAACTCGGACTCGAGACCGGTGAATCGGCCGACGTTCCGACCGGGACTGACTGGGACGACGTAACGTTCGATCCAGAGACGTACCTCGGCTATCATCCGGACGACCTCTCCGACCTCATCACTGACGTTTTCGGACCGAACGCGAAGTACCTCAACGACGCCTTCCTCGACTACGTCGACCCCGAGACGACCCCGGTCGTCAAAGACGTTTACACGTGGGAACACTACAAGTGGGAGTACTATTACGACGACGACGGCGCCAGACCACGTACCAAAGATGGGACGATCGAACCGTTTGACGAGGAGGCGGCACTCGGGTTCGATCCGGACGACCTCGAGGCGAAACTGTCCCAGGCCGACGACGTCGCGATGGCTCTCGACGACGTCATCGACGAACGAACGGTCACCGTCAGTGAGGACCTCGACGAAGACGACTTCTTCTCGACCGACGACGGACACACTACCGTCGTCAACCGGTACGACCTCGAGAAGGCGGTCCCGCTCGAGAAGAAGGCGTACTTCCGCGAAGAGGAACGCTACTGGGTGAACAAGCCCTACACGTTCATCATTATTTTCCACTCGGAGAAGGAAAACGAGAAAAAGTACTACGCGATCGAACCGTATCTGAACGAGATCGAAACCGAACTCCAGGAGTTCCTCTCGGGCAAACTCCGAACGGCAATCAAGTACGCTGACGACGGCGTCAAACACACCGCAACCGACGACGACAAGCAGGCCGTCATCGAAACGGAGACGCGAAAACTGCTGAAACGGTACGATCTCTTCGAGAAACCGGACCGTGGTGACGGTGACGGGATCCTCGGATCCGTCACGTCACTGTTCGGAGACGGGGACGACTCAGCGTCCGACACCGGTGCCAGTGACACACCGGCCGGCGACTCGAGTACGCACAGCGACGACGACGAGCAGACGGGTCTCCTCGGAAAAGTGAAGCGTCTGATCAACGACGACGATGCGGAGGCAAGCGCCAACGCCGGAGAGGGCGAGGGCGAATCCGCCGACAAGAGACGAACGGAGCCACTCGGCGAGCTCGACGGCATCGTCACCCGGCCCGAGCCGGTACTCCTGGAGGAGGACTCGGACACGCTGAACGAGTACCAGGTCGAGAAGTTGCTCTACATGCTCAAGCGCAACTTCATCGGCTACGAGCGAATCGATCCCATCAAACACGACATCAACGTCGAGGACATCTCCGTCGACGGTTACAACTCACCCGTCTTCGTCTACCACTCCGAGTACGAACAGATCATCTCGAACATTTACCACGGTGAGAAAGAACTCGACGACTTCGTCGTCAAACTCGCCCAGCGATCCGGGAAGGGGATCAGCAAACGCCTCCCGCAGGTCGACGCGACACTGCCGGACGGTTCGCGTGCGCAGCTGACACTCGGGGCTGAGGTCTCAGACCACGGGACGAACTACACGATCAGGCAGTTCAAGGACGTCCCGTTCACGCCGATCGACCTGATCAACTGGAATACGTTCAGCTTAGACGAGATGGCCTTCCTCTGGCTCTGCATCGAGAACCACAAGAGCCTGATCTTCGCCGGCGGTACCGCGTCCGGGAAGACGACCTCGCTCAACGCGGTCTCGCTCTTTATTCCCTCGAGTACCAAGATCGTCTCCATCGAGGACACTCGCGAGGTCGAACTCCCACAACGGAACTGGATCGCCTCTGTGACGCGACCCTCGTTCTCCGACGACGCCCAGGGTGACGTCGACGAGTTCGACTTACTCGAGGCCGCACTGCGTCAACGACCCGACTACATCGTCATGGGTGAGATCCGTGGTGAGGAGGGTCGGACAGCGTTCCAGGTCATGTCGACGGGGCACACGACGTACACGACGTTCCACGCCGACTCCGTCGACGAGGTGCTGAAACGCTTTACGACCGACCCGATCAACGTCTCGAAGACGATGTTCACGGCCCTGGACCTCGTCTCGATCCAGACCCAGACCCGGGTCCAGGGCCGGAAGGTCCGTCGAAACAAGTCGCTCACCGAGATTAACCACTACGAGGCCGAAAACGACGAGATCAACGTCCAGGACGTCTACCAGTGGCAGGCAGAGACCGACGAGTACCTCAAGATGGGTGACTCGAACATCCTCGATGAGATCCAGTTCGACCGGGGATGGAGCTACGAGAAACTCGAGGAGGAACTGTTCAAACGCCAGGCCATCCTCGCGTACCTGATCAAAAACGGACTCAACACGTATGCACAGGTCGCTGCGACGGTTCAGGCGTTCATCAACGACCCCGAGACGATCCTCACGCTCATCGCGAACGGACAACTCGAGGAGAGTCTCGAGGACCTCCGGACGATGGAAAGCGTCCTGATCGACGTCGATCCGGAAAAGGAAGCCCTCGTTCCCCGGCCGGACGCGACGGACGAGACGTACAATCTCTCACTCGACATTTTAGAGCGGGCCGAGGAGTCGCTGTTCGAGGAGTATCGCGGGAAGGTACCCAGCGGACTTGGCAGCGTCATCGACGACATCGGAGAAGCCGACCCGATCGAGGTCGACAGGGCTGACGTCGACGAGTTCGACTTCGAGGGCGAAGTCGACGACGGCGTCGAGGAAGCTGAGTGGGAACTCGGCGACGGATCGGCCGAGTTCACGTTCGACGACGACGTCGGAACTGAACCACCGTCGTGGCTCGAGGACGACAGCGGATTCGTGGTCGCCGATACCGCCGACGCGTCGGCCGACGACGCCGAACCGGCGGATGCCAGCGCCGATGCTGACGGGGAGGCGCCGGAGCGACCGCAACTCGAGGCGGCGCAGCCGACCACCGACGAGGCGGAGGCGGCGGACTCCGAAACTGCTGTACCGGCGAGTGAGGGGGCAGCCGGCGACTCCGCTGCGGACGGTCACCGGTCGGCGGTCGAGTCGTCGACAGGCGAGGAAGAATCCGACGGCGACGAGACACTCGACCTCGAGACGGATGCCGCCCCCGCCGGGACCGGGTTTGGATTCGAGAGCGAGGACGAGGATGACGACGACGTGGGGAGTCTCTTCGAGGACATGGGGAGTACGCTCGAGGAACTCGAGCGTGCTGAGTCCGCCACCGAATCTGCTTCTGGGTCGTCGGCTGACGCCGACGACGATCCCGAATCGATAGCGGAGCAGGACGCACTCGACTCGATCTTCGCCGACGACGAATTGGAACCCGAGTCCACGACGAAGGGCGACCCCTCGAGTGAGGAGCCCTCGAGTGAGGAGCCCGAGTCCACCGACGGCGAACCGTCGACGGAGACGGCCGACACCGCCGTCCCGGAGCAGGACATCGACGCTGACCGCTCGGTGAACGCTGCCGATTCCGTTGTGGACGAGGCGATGTTCGAAGAGGGGGCCACCGACGACGAGGCCGCTGGCGACGAGTCAGTCGACCGTGACGACGCCCCGCCCGGCGAACGCGCCGATACGCCGACGTCGGTCTTTGAGGACGCACCCGAGTCGATCTTCAGCGACGAGTCGGACGAGGACGAAACCGACGGCGGATCGCTGTTCGACGACGCTGCCGACTCCCCGTTCGAGCGTGCGGAGTCGTCGGCCTCCAGTGACGAGGAGGACGACGCATGAGCCTGAAGGTGGGCGGTGAGTCGAACAGTGGCGTCGCCACGAGTTCCGACGCGCTGGGCGACGCGTTCTACCCGCTCTACGACAGACTGTTCGACGAAGACAGCGGCTTCGTCCGCGACGTTGAGCAGAAACTCGCTCAGTCCCGGATGACCGACACGGTCGAACTCTACCTCGCCCGGTCACTCGGCGTCGGATTCATCAGCGGCCTCCTGCTCTGGCTGCTCGGGCTGGTCCTCGGGTACGTGATCTTCGTCACTGGGCTCGTCACCGTCGACACCCTCATCGGGATGCCAGTTCGGGACCCGGCGATCATCGAACTCCTCGAGATGCTTCGGATCCCTGCACTGGTCGTCGTCACCGGCTTGGTGTTCGGGGTGATCGGGTTCGCACTCGGGTTCGGCTCGCTGGTCGCCGTCCCGTACTCCCGCGCCTCCGCGCGTAACCGGGAGATCAACATGCTGTTGACCGACTCGGTGTCGTACATGTACGCGCTCTCGGTCGGTGGGCTCAACCAGCTCGAGATCCTCGAGGCGATGGCGGAGGCCGAGGACACCTACGGCGAGGTGTCAAAGGAGTTTCAGAGCATCGTCCAGGAGACGGAGTACTTCGACATCGACTACCGGACGGCCGTCCGGAAACAGGCGATCGAGACACCGAGCGACGAACTCTCGCAGTTTCTGACCGACATGCTCTCGATCATCAACAGCGGCGGGGACATGGAGAGCTTCTTAGAGGACAAGAAAGAAAAGCACATGCGGACGGCCAAACAGCAACAGGAACAGATCCTCGACACGCTCGAGCTGTTCGGCGAGATGTACATGACGCTCTCGCTGTTCCCGTTACTGATGATCATCCTGATGGTGATCATGCAGATCATGCCGGATACGGACGTGTCGAACACGATGCTCTACCTGGTCGTCTATGCGCTGATTCCGCTGGTGGGAGTCGGCTTCATCGTCCTGGTTTCGACGGTCAAGATCGACGACCCTGGCGACGGCTACCTCTCGTTCGATGGCGGTGGCGACCGCCGGGTCGAACGCGCCGGCGGCGGATTGCTCGACCTCGGACTGATCGAGCAGTTCACCGGCGGTCACAGCGTCTTCGACCGGATCAAAAGTCGAGAGGGGACACACGAAACGATTCAGATCCTCCGGCAGCCACATCACTTCTTCAGAGAACAACCGCTGTACACGCTCGCGTTGACGGTGCCGACTGCACTGGTCGTCGTCGTCACGGCGATGGTGAGCGGTTCGGCACCGACGACGTGGGAGGGACTCGTCGACAACGCCGTCTGGGGGACGTTCATCTACCTCTACGTTCCCGCGTATCTGACGATGATTCCGCTCGCGATCTTCCGCGAGTGGAACCTCCGCTCGCGAAAAGGCGTCACCGGAACGCTCTCTGAGGATCTGCGAAAGCTCTCGAGTGCGAACGACACCGGCCAGACGTTGCTCGAGTCGCTCGACTCGGTTGCGGAGACCTCGAACGGGAAGCTGTCCCGTGAGTTCGAGGAGATGCACACCAAAGTCAAATACGGAATGAGTCTGGGTGAGGCGCTGATCGAGTTCAACAACAAGTATCACATGCCGCGGCTGGCTCGCACCGTCAGGCTCATCGAGAAGGCACAGGAGGCCTCGAACGAGATCTCTGACGTCCTTCGGACGGCCGCCGTCGCGAGCGAGAACCACGACGACATCGAGCGAGATCGGAAGGCGCGGACGATGATGCAGGTTGCCATCATCATCATGACGTTCATGACGATGCTCGCGGTGATGGCGATCTTGCAGACGCAGTTCATCGACACGTTTGCCACGCTCGACACCGGTAACGGTGGCGCTGACGCAGGTGGCGGTGCCGACGGACTGGAACTGGACGTCAACACGGATCTGCTGTCGATGCTGTTCTTCCACGCGGTGACGTTCCAGGCGATCCTCTCGGGATTCATCAGCGGCTACATCCGCGACGCAGACCTGATGAGCGGCCTGAAGTACGCGATCGTGCTGGTCACGGTCGCACTCGTCGTGTGGGCGGTGATCTCCTGAAATGACCCGAAAACGCACTCCCACGGTGTCGATTTCGCTTTCCGACCGCGGCCAGACGACGCAGGATTTCGCCGTCGGTATCGGGCTGTTCCTGCTCGCCATCGCGTTCGTGTTCACGTACGTCCCGACGCTCATCACGCCGTTTTCGACGCCGGTTGGCGGGGCAGAGACGGCCCAGGCCGACCGGATCGCGGCGACGATCGTCGACGACCTCTCGGTGGACACCGACGGCGCGAACGAACTGAATCTGACGGCGTTCGACGAGCGGTACGAAAGTGAGGAGGACCGAATCGAGAACCTCGGGCTCAGGTCGACCACGACGGCCGACGGCGACCCTATCGCGATCGATCGAGTAAACGTCACGATCTACTCACTCAACGAATCGACCGGCGGTAATGACCTTCCCGTCACGGCTGGCGACGACTACGATGAGGGACAGGCGACCTCGAGCGCCTCGCGGATCGTCACGATCGACCCGGCTGAAGGCGACGACTACGAGTGCAACCCCGCCTGCCGACTCTCCGTGAGGGTATGGTAACATGAGACGCCGACAGTCGCGTTCGGACCGCGGGCAGGCGTACACTCTCGAGGGCTTTATCGGCTCGATGGCGGTCTTGCTGGCGGTGTTGCTCGCCATGCAGGCGGTCGTGATCACGCCGACGACCGGCGGGACGATCGACCGATCCATTCAGGCCCAACAACAGCAGGAGCTCCAGGACTCGCTGGTCGTCGCCGACGCCGAGGGGAACCTGTCGGCGATGGTTCGTCACTGGGAAATCAACGAATCGACTGCACCCTCGGTCACCTTCGAGAACGAAAGTCTCGGACTTCCACAAGGGACGTACGAACCGTCGGCGTTCGAGGAACGGTTCCTCCTGGGAGAAATCCTGGGCGAACGGTTCGCGGAAGGCGACGGCCGTAACTACAACGTCGAACTGCACCACCAGAACGAGAGCGACGACGAACCCGTGAAACTGGTCTACCAGGGCCAGCCGGACACCAACGCGTTCACCGCGAGCAAGATCGTGACGCTGTACGACGATCAGCACCTGACAGGAGATGAGAGTACGAGTGAGACCCTCGGTGAAGTCTACGAGGGGTACCCGGACGAGTCACCGATACCGAACGTCGACGACGACCAGACCATCTACAACGTCGTGGAGGTGCGCGTCGTCGTATGGTGACCGAACGACACGACCGCGGCCAGCTGATCCTCATCACTGCGATCGCCGTCGCGTTCATCCTCTTAGCCATCGTCATCGTCTTCAACGGTCTCCTGTTCACCCAGACGATCGCCTCCGAAGACGCGAGCAAGGCCACGACCGACGTGAAAACGTCAGAGCGCGAACTCGAGCAAGGGATTCAGGGGATCGTGCAGCGATCGAACCTCGAGGAGAGCAGCGACTGGGAAACCGACGTCGAGTCGTTTGTTTCCGAGTACCGGGACGCGACGGGAGCGACGAAACCAGCGATTGTGAACGTTTCAGTGGACAGTTCTGAGGGGGCGACGTTTCATAGTGAAACGATTTCTGCCAAAGAGGACAAACAGGAGCACATCGGCCACTTCACCCTCGAAGAACCCAATGACGTTGACGTGAATATAACGGAGGCAGGGAGCGGGATCACCCTGTGTGATGAAACTGTAGATAGCGATGGTGTCGTCGATTTCGTCACGGGATCGAATCTACCGAGCGGTTGTGAACCTCTCAACCCCGCCGATGAGCATGAGATTTCGATCGATCTAGATGACGATGTGTACTACGAGATGGTAACCAAAGACTCCGGTGGAAACGCGGCGTGGGCTGTCGATATCACCTACACCTACGACTCGAGCGGCGTCACCTACGATCGGACGTTTACGGTCGATATCTACGAGGGCGTGCCGGATCACGCCTGGCCGGAGGGTGATGACACGTGACCGGCCGATTGCGCCGTGACGATCGGGCGGTTTCGATTGCGGTAACGCACGTGCTGACGATCGCCGTCACCACGCTGATCATCGCCGGGCTGATGATGGGGACGGGCTTTCTCCTCGAGACGGAGAAAGAGCGCAGTGCCGCGGACTCACTCGAGACGATCGGTGAGCGACTCTCGAGCCAACTCTCGAGCGTGGATCGGGCGACCGCCGACGGGGGGAACGTGACGATCGAGGCCGATCATCCACAGACGGTGGCGGGAGCTGGGTACACGGTCGAATTGACTGATTCGTGCTCCGAGCAGCCGCTGCTCGACGACGAGATTGACCACTGTTTGATCCTGGCTTATCAGGGTGGTGACCTCGAGGTTGGCGTCCCGGTGAAAGTGACGCACAACGACATCGATCCGAGTTCCGCATCGGGCGGGACGATCGAAATTCGGAGTGACGGAGACGAGATTTACATTGGAGGTGAAGCTGCGTGAGAGGCGATGACCGTGCGGTGAGCGAGGTGCTCGGGTTCGTCCTCGTGTTCGGGATCATCATCGGCTCTGTCGGGCTGCTGGCGTTCGTCGGCTTCGAGGCGATGACTGAGTACCAGGAGGGCGAGCAGCTTCGAAACGCCGAGCGAGGGATGGTCGCCCTCGCGGACAACTTCAACGACGTGCTTCGATCGGACGGCATCGACGAACGGGCGGGTGAACTCGCGTTGCGCGAGGGGACGATCACGACCGGCAGTGGTGGTGCTGTACTCAACGTCACCGTCGAAACGAGCGATGGGGCGGAAGTACATCCGCTCGAGAGCGGCAACGTCTCGCTGGGAACGTTCCAGTATTCCGCTGGCGGCCGAGAGGACACCATCGCCTACGAGGGCGGTGGCGTCTTCCGCGGCGACCCGAGTGGCAACGTCACCATCTCGGAGCCACCGGTCAGGTGTGACGCAGACAGCGGGGCGGTCGTCGTCTCGCTCGTCGCCATCGAAGCCGACGACCAGTCGCTGGCGAGCAGCAACGTCCAGGAGTTCACGGCGGTGAAACAGCGCGACGAGTCACAGACGGTCGTCACCGACGTCGAGGAGGTCAGACTCGAGTTCCTCGAACCATCGCCGTACCAGAACGGCTGGGAGCGGTCGCTGACGAACGACGGCTGGAGCACCGTCGACGGTGACGTGTTCACGTGCAACGGAGACGACGTCGGCCGCGTCTCCGTCCACGTCGTCGTCATCGACATCGAGTACTGATTCTCACCGCGTCGTCTGTGGCGTCGATCACGCCCTCTCCGCCGACCAGTCGCCGGTCAGCATCGCCCGGAGCCCCGCGCGTTCGGCCATCGAAACGACTCGCGCGGCGAGCTCGTCTGTGTCGCCCGTCGTATCGAGGAAGAGCCCGTTCGAGAGCTCCCGAACCGAGGGCATCGGCGAACCATCTGACCGCGTTGGCTCGTCGTTGAGCACCGTCTGACCGTCGTCCGGGCCCCAGGGCGTCTGGATGCCGGAGAGGCCGCGCTCGAAGAGGAACTCCGCGGCGTGGGCCGTCGCCTCCTCGGGCCTCGAGTGGCCGATGGCGCCGATGGAACCCCGGTCGCCGAAGAATCGAACGACGTACTCGCCGCTTTTCCGTCCCGATTCGTCGTGAGCGGCGTCGGCCGACGAGCCAGTTTCAGGCTCTTCCTCGAGTTTAGTTTCGTCGGTCGGTTCCGTGGCTGATTTCTCCGGGTTCGGATCTCCGGTGTTGGGTCTCTCCGGGTCCGGATCTCCGGTGTTGGATCTTTCCGGGTCCGGATCTCCGGTGTTGGATCTTTCCGGGGTTGCATTTCCGGTGTCGCCGGTCGAGTCCGGGTCTCCGTCGAGTTCGCCGACGGATCGGTCGTCGGCCACGAACAGCGGCGCGTCTGCTGTCGACTCCGGTTCGTCCTCGTCGAATCGACTGGCAGCCGCCGACTCGGTGACCCCCGAGGACTGTCTGGACGACGGCTCGGCTCCGGTCACGATCGGTGACGTGGCGTCGGCGAGCTCCTCGACGAGCGAGTCGACGAAGCTGGCGCTGGCGCGCTGGAACGTCGGCTGGTAGCGCTCCCCGGCGACCAGTGCGAGTTCGTGAGCGATCGTCGATGCCAGTTCGGCTCGGCCCACGGCGAGTCGACGGGCGGCGTGACGACGCGTCTGTCGCTCGAATCGCTGTGCGACGCTTCGCTTCGAGAAGTGAGCGAGCGCGTCGTCGTGCTCGTAAATCGCGTGAAGCGGACACTCGAATCGGTCGGAGCCATCGACACCGGCGAGTAACACGAGCTCCCTGCCGTTCGTGTAGATCGCTCTGTCGACCCCGGTTCGGGCCATCGTCGTTTGTAACCGATCGACGCGGTCGGACTCGAGCGACTCCGCGTACGACTCGACGGCGACGAACATCCCCGGCGTCGACGTTACGGCGAGGACGTACTGGAGTCGGGTACCAGCGACGGTGACGTCGGTTCGACAGTCGGGGTGGTGTACGTCCCAGCCCAGGGTTTCGAGCAGCGGCTCGAGGAGCCACGATCGCGTCTCTGCCGTCGACGTCGGCGGTGACGCGTCGGTAAGCGCTCGAATCCGGTCGGCGAACGAGCGAAGGTCGCTCCGGTCCATCGTAGACGGATACGGCCGATCGGATCAAGTATCGATCGGTGGGACGTTCTCCGCCGACAGACGGTGTTCTCAACACTGATAATCGCGGGTGAGGATTTATTGTCGGAGACGAACGCTATCGGCGTATGTTAGGCCCGTTTCGAGTAGTGATACCGAAGTTTATACGCAGAAGATATGCGTTGAAGTTTGCGATCGGGCTTTTGATCCTCGGCCTCGCCATCGGTGTGGCGGGTTTTCTCGGTACGGGAGAAATCGCGGCGGAGGTCGAAAGCCAGGCGTTCGAGGAGCAATCTGCACTCGCGGATACGGAAGCGCGGAACTTCGAACGGTGGCACGAGTCGAATCTCCTGGTCACTGATTCACTCACCAACCACGACGTTATCCAGGACGGTGATCCCAGCTCGGCGTATCTTAGCACCCAGAGAGACGGGTTTAGCGGGGCGAGCCATATACACTACATCGACGACGAAGCGGGCGAAGTTGTCGCCAGTTCGTACACACCGCTCGAGGGGAGGTCCTTCGACGAAATCGATGCGCCGTGGACCGAGCTCCCAACGTTCGACGAGATGGACCCCGAGGAGTACAGAGAAGCGAGATTCGTTGGGACCCACACGTCCGTCGTCGGTGAGGAGGTTGCCGTCTACGTCCAACCCGTCGAAGTGTCACGGGTGACCGCCGAAGGGACGGCTGACGACTTCGAGGGCACGATCGTCTACACCGTCAGCCTTCAGTCGCTCGGCGACGGCATGCTCAACGACGATGGCCGAATCGCGTACGTCGTGGATCAGTCGTCAGAAACGGTTATCGTCGACCCGACTGGTTCGTCACTATTCGAAGGGTACGGACACGCCAATATACTGGACGGCGCTTCCGGATCGGCCACCATCGACAGGGTTTCGGACTCGCTCGAACAGTCGCTCGTGAGAGACGACGCTCACGGGGCAGCAGACTACCACCGACAGGAGTACATCGCCTCCTACGCACAGATTCCGGGCGAAGAGAATCTCTACGTCGTCGTCCACACCCCCGAAGAGCAGGCGTTCGGATTCGCCTACACCATCCAGGAGTACGGCACTTACCTCTCTATCGGGGGAACACTCTTTATCGTCCTCGTGGGTGGCATCATCGCCCGAAATACCTCCAGGTCGCTCAATCACCTCGAGAACCAGGCCAAGCGGATCGGTGAGGGTGACCTCGAAGTCGAGTTCGAGACCAAGCGCATCGACAGTATCGGGCAACTCTACGACGAATTCGCCCGAATGCGTGACTCCCTGAAACGTCAGATTCTGGAGGCTCAGGAAGCCCGCGAGGAGGCAGAACGCGCTCGCGTGGAAACCGAGAAAGTCAACGCCGAACTCGAGGCAAAAGCAGACGAGTACCGACGCGTGATGCGATCCTGTGCACAGGGAGACCTCACGGCCCGTCTCGATCCCGAGACCGAGAACGAGTCCATGCGCGAGATCGGTGAGGAGTTCAACCTGATGATCGGCGAGATCGAAGAGACGACCGCGAACCTCAAAGCGTTCGCATCCGAGGTCGCGACGCGTTCCGAACAGGTGACTGCGAGTTCCGAGGAAGTCAGGTCGGCGTCCGAACAGGTCACGAGTTCGGTTCAGGAGATCTCCGACGGTGCAGATCGTCAGAACGAGAGTCTTCAGTCGGTCACCCACGAGATGAACGGCCTCTCGACGACGACCGAAGAGATCGCCGCCTCGTCCAACGAGGTCGCCGACATCGCCGAACGGACCGCAAAAACTGGTCGAAGCGGTCGCGAAGCGGCCCAGCAGGCGATCGCCGGGATGAACCAGATCGAGACCGAGTCCGAGGCCGCCGTCGAAGAGATCGAGCGACTCGAGGCGGAGATGGGACAGATCGACGAACTCCTGACGTTCATCACCGAGATCGCCGAGCAGACCAACATGCTGGCGTTGAACGCCAACATCGAAGCCGCCCGCTCGGGATCGTCGGGTGAGGGCTTCTCGGTGGTCGCCAGCGAAGTCAAAGAGCTGGCCGAGGAGACCAAAGACGCAGCAGAGGACATCGAACGGCGCCTCGATCGGATCCAGACCCAGACCGAACGGACGGCCGAGGAAGTCCAGGCGACGAGCCAGCACGTCTCAGAGAACAAGGCGTCCGTCGAGAGCGCGGTCGAGGCGCTCGACGAGATTGCCGAGTACGCGACGGAGACGAACAACGGCGTGCAAGAGATCTCCGCGGCCAGTCAGCAGCAGGCAGCGTCGACCCAGGAAGTCGTCGCGATGGTCGACGAGGCGGCGACGATCGCCGAGCAGACGAGTGCCGAAAGCGAAAACGTGGCCGCTGCAGCCGAAGAGCAGACCTCCTCGCTCACCGAAGTCTCACAGAGTGCGAACGACCTCGCGGGCAAAGCTGTCCAGCTCTCCCAGGCGCTGGATCGCTTCGACACCGACGCCGACGTCGCCGATCTAGAGGACGGCGCCGACCTCGAAGGCGAGAGTGCCATCCTCTCTGAGGGTGGTGATCTGATCGACGCCCTTCAGGCTGACGACTTCGGGACGGATGGCGAGTCGGACGAACCGCTCGAGGGATTCACCTACGAAGAAGAGCCGATGGGTGACGACTCGGACGACGACGAGCCACTCGCAGTGGGACCAGCAGACGAATCGGCGGCCTCCGAGACCGAACCGGCGGACGCGTTCGACGCCAGTCGACCCACTGAATCCGACGACGCGACCGATCCACTCACGGCCTTAGAGGACGAGTTCGAAGCGAGAGACGAGCCACTCGCCGTGGACCCGAGTGATGAATCGGAGACGGTCGAGTCAGAACCTGCTGACACGGTCGCGGCTGGACCGGCCGACCAACACGACGAGGACGAAGAGCCGTTCGCGGTCGGACCGGCCGACACCGACGGAGCGGAGTCCACCATCGAGTCCGAGGAAGCGGCCGACCCGCTCGCGGCTCTCGGTGACGAACCTGACGACGACAGTGACGGAGCCGACGAGGCGATCGCCGTCGACCCCGTCGACGAATCCGAGGAACCGGTCGATTCACTCGAGTTCGACTCGACCGACGACGCAGACGACCTCTTCGACGCGGAACCAGCCGACGACGTCGAAGCCGACGGAGACGACTCGAGCGAACACGGAGACGAATCGGCACAGGAAGCCGACGGAGACGACTCGAGCGAACACGGAGACGAATCGGCACAGGAAGCCGACGGAGACGACTCGAGCGAACACGGAGACGACGTGTTCTCCTTTGGCGACAGTCGCTGATCGGCTCTGGCGCGGCCGAACGTTGGTTTTCTACCGGTTCGAATGTGGTCTGTTAGCCACTGAACGTCATTCCACACCCTGCTCGTGATTCAGCAGCCAGAACTGGCGTGACTCGCCGGTCCTGATCGCGCCACTGCAAGCGGTGTCCACCGCGTTTTAGTTGGTACTCTAGATGAGCATAAGTAGTCCTCACGGAACGAACCCCGTGAGCGAGTGTTGTGGTAGGCTACTGGATTCGAATCGGATCGCGCTCCAACCGGTAGATCCGAAGTCGTCCGTCGTGGACGGCGAATGTCGACTTTAGGTCCGGCGGAATCGTCTCGGCTTTTCCGATCACGAGATAGCCTTCCGGACGGAGCGAGTTCGCGATCGTTTCGAGGATCGGTTGTTTGTACTCGGCGTCGATGTAGATGAACAGGTTTCGGCAGATGACCAGATCGAACCCGGACTTGGGCCGATCGTTGATGAGATCGTGGCGCTCGAACGTGACGTTGGATTTGACCGCCTCACGGACGCGGAAGGTGCCGTTCGTCCGGTCGACGTATCGCGTGTCGTCGTCGAGAAACGCGAGCTGTTCGGCGAGGTCGACCGTCCGTGATTCCTCGTAGACGCCACGGCGCGCGGTTTCGAGGGCGCCTTCGCTGATATCGGTCGCGTGGACTGTGACGGCGGATTCGTCGATCTGTGGATCGTCGTGGGCGAGCATCGACAGCGAGTAGGGCTCACGCCCGTCTGCACAGGCAGCACTCCAGACGTGGACGCCGGTGCGCCGTGAGGCGAGCGTTCTGATCACCTCGCGGATCCCCTCCCAGACGTCCGGATTTCGGAAGAACTCGGTGACGTTGATACTCATCGAGTCGAGCAGCGCCGCCTGTTCGTCGGGATCGCGCCGGAGGTGCTCGAGGTAGGCCTCGTACGTCTCGATGCCGGTCCGTCGCATCCGCGAGGAGACGCGTCTGTCGAGGTAGCTATCGTTGTAGTGGCTCGTCGCAAACGAGAGGTCGGTTTCGACGTACTCGAGGAGTCTCGTGAACGCGTCGTCGTTGGTCACAGCTCGGTCACCGCTCCCTCCCCGTTCGACGTTCTGACGACGAGGACACCCGTTCCGGGGGTGAACTCGACAGTCCGTCCGTAGTCTCCGCCGACGTCCGCTGCGAGCAGCGGCACGCCGAGTTTCTCGAGTTCGTCTTTTGCGGCCTCGGCGTTTCGCTGGCCGACGCTCTCGTCGAAGCTATCGAACTCGAACATGTCGCTGCCGCCGGCAATCTTGGCCTTGACGGAGGTGTAGCTCGCCCCCCGCTCGACCATTCGGCGCAGGAGTGCCCGGATCGCCGTATCGGCGTACTTGCCGGGTTTTTCGTCGCTGTTCTCGACCTCGTCCCCGTTCGGGAGCATGACGTGTGCGAGTCCGCCGATGCCGGAGTCGGGGTCGTAGAGGGCGACCGCCAGGCATGAGCCAAGCCCATAGGACTTGAGTGTGTCCTCGCCTTCGCTCACGGCCAGTTCGGCGATCCCGACCTGAACGGGATCTGGAAGTCCTGGTTCGGTTCCGTACGTCTTCATGAGTTCTCGACTTCTTCGAACTTCGCGGTCGTCGGCGTCTCGTCGATTCGGTCGACATCGAGGTCGTTCAGCGCGCGCTCGAGGTCCGACTCGTCGGGGATGGCGTAGATATCACAGTCGAACTCGCGACCGTCCGCGGTCACTACCGTGTCGAAGACGAACGCGAAGTCCTGATTCTCGCCGAGCTGGATGATGACGGGATCGACTGCGGCGGCGCCGATGTCGTGGATGAACTCGGGTGTAGAGTGGTCAATCGCCGTATCGAGCACGTTTGCCCAGCCGTCGAGGAAGCCACTCGCCATGATGTTCCCGAGTTCCATGATCGCGCTCTTGCCCATCTCGCCGAACCCCTCGTTTTCGTCGAGCCCCATCGGAATCATCGCGTCGGCGATCTCGTAGGCAGACTCCTCGTCGAACAGGAAGAGGAGATAGCCACTCGGCGTGCCGTCGAACTCGAACGCGACGCCGACGAGCGTTTCGTTCGAGACCGTCTCGGGGATGGTCTCGAGCGAGACGAAGTTGAGTCGTCGAATTTCGACGTTCGTCTCGATGCCGGTAAGCGTCGTTGCCGTCTTCGCGACCTCCTCGGCACCCTGTTCGGCCATCCGGTCGAAGCCGTCGAGTTTGTTGTACTCGATCCCTTCGTTCGTTCGCAACTGCTCTAAGAGCCTGGCCATCGTCTCCTGTCTCGGGAACAGGTAGTGGCTAAAGCCGATTTCGGTGCCGACGGCTTCGATCTGGCTCTGGAACAGCAACGCGAGGTCGTCGTCACCTGGTGCTTCTTCGATGTCGGCGAAGAAGGGTTCGGCTGACGCTCCAGCGACGAACTCGGGCGTCGAGACGTCGATGACGGTCTCTAAGACGTCGGCCCAGCCGTCGATAAAGCCGCTGTTCATGATGTGGCCCACCTCGGTCGTGGCGCTTTGGGTCATCTGATCGAACTCGTCGCTCGATTCCGAGAGGAGCGTCTCTACGATCCGAAACGCACTCTCGCGTTCGAAGACGACGATCGAGTGCCCGTCGAGGCCGCCGGTCAGCTTGACGCGGACGCCGACTTTCTCCGACCCATCCTCGAAGTCCCGGCGAATCTCCTCGCCGCGCATGAAGTTGAGTTTCGTCACGCCGACTCGCGTTTCGACACCGGTCATCCGCGTCAGCCGCCCTGCGGCGAGCCCGGCCCCTTCGCGAGCGATCCGGTAGAACACACCCAGTGCGTTGACGTCGAGTCTCATGTCTGTCCAACCTCGATCCCGTTCACCATCCCGACGAACTCCTCGAGGTCGGGGAACGCGTAGATCTCGGCTTCGATCTGATAACTCGGGACCGAGAGGTCCGAGTCGAAAAACAGCGCGAGGTCGTCGTCGCCGAGATTGGCAGTTCGAACGACGACGTCGCTTGCGGAGGCGTAGACGAGCTGGGGTGCGGCGATGTCGATTGCCCGGCCGAGGACGTCAGCCCAGCCGTCGATGAAGCCACTGGCCATCATGTTCCCCATCTCCTCGACCGCACTTCGAGCCATCTTTCCGGAGACGTTCGACATGTCGTCGACGACGTCACGAAGCATGAGCGCGGTGATCTTTTTCGCACTCTCTTCTGGGAAGAGGACCAGGATGTGCCCGTGCGGTGGATCGAGCAGTCGAACGCGAACGCCGACTCGTTTTCCTGGCTCGAGCTGGGATTCGATGTCGTCGACGTCGACGAAGGTCGTCTTCGTGACCTCCATCTGTGCGTTTTCGCCCGTCAGCTTGCCCATGTTCTCGGCAACGCCGGTCGTTCCGACTTTCGCCATCTCGTTTATAAAGCTCAACTTTCGAATGTCGACCATCAGTGTCATTGGTTTCTCCGTGGGTTTTCCGCAGTACTCATAGTGATGTTACGTCAAGGATGTTGACGACCTCTCCCCGGCCGCGGACCGTCGCACCGCTGAGCCCGGGAATGTTTTTCATGAAGCCTTCGAACGGCTTGACGACGACCTCCTGTTGTCCGCGAATCTCGTCACACTGGATCGCGACGGGACGGACCTCGTCGCGAATCCGGACGAACATGCCGTCGTCACCGACGCCGTCACCGGGGGTGTCGAGTTCCGCTGCGAGGTCGACGATCGAGAACTCGGCCTCGTCGGTCTCGAGGACGCCTCGTTCTTCGTCGACCTCGACGGCAGTCACCGTCTCGACGTCGCCGATGACTTTCGTGGGGACGCCGAACTCCTCACCGCCACTCTCGACGAACAGGACGTCCTCGATCGCCATCGTGACCGGCAACGTCAGCGTGAACGTCGTCCCCTCGCCGGGTGCACTCTCGACGGTAACCGAACCATCCAGCTCGTCGATCGTTCGTCTCACGACGTCCATTCCGACGCCTCGGCCGCTGATGTCGGTGACTTCTTCCGCTGTCGACAGCCCGGAGTGGAAGACGAGGTCGTACACCTCCTCGTCCTCGAGTGCGTCGGCCTCGGCGGCGGAGAGGACGCCTGCTTCGACGGCCTCCGTCCGAAGCCGGTCCGGATCGAGCCCCGCGCCGTCGTCTTCGATCTCGATCGTGACCCGATCGCGCGATCGATCGGCGCGTAGCTCCACGGTCCCCTCGCGCGGCTTTCCAGCCGCTTCGCGTTCGTCCGGCGGTTCGATACCGTGATCGACTGCGTTCCGGACCATGTGGATCAACGGGTCGCCGATCTCGTCGAGAATACTCCGGTCGAGTTCGACCTCCTCGCCTTCCAGCTCGAGGACGACCTCCTTGTTCTGCTCGCGAGCGATGTCACGGACCACACGCGGTAACCGGTTGACGGCCGTCTCGAGTGGAACGAGCCGAACGTCCATCACCGTCTCCTGCAGTTCGGTCGTGAGATCCGCCAGGCCGTCGAGCTCGCGATCGATCGTCATCAGATCCGCACCGGTTTCGATCGCGTGACGGAGTCGAACCCTGCTCGTGACGAGTCCCTCGACGAGTGTGAGCAGGCTGTCGATCTGGTCGACGTCGACGCGAACGGACTGGATACTGTCGTCGCCGTCGTCGTCGGACGACTGTTCGGCGGCTAACTGATCGCTGTCGAATTCGTCGGCGAGTGGCGTCGAGGTGTACTGGTCGTCGGCTTCGAGGTCGGCCGTGTCCGCAGCCGGCTCGCCCAGTTCACTGGCCGGGTCGAATTCGGTACTCGGGGCGTCGAATTCGTCTTCGCCGGCGGCGGGAGCCTCGAATTCGTCGTCGAGCTCGAGGTCCGACGCGTCGTGGTCGAACGAATCGACTGGTGAATCGGCGAACGGGTCGTCCTCGATCGTATCTTCGAACCGTGGGTCTGCCGAGTCGAATCCGTCGTTCCCGAACACGGCGTCCCCGAACTCGTCTGTCTCTGCGGCCAGTTCGGCCTCGTCAAGGCCATCGTCACCCAACACCGCATCCGCGAACTCCTCTGTCTCGACGGCGTCGATCGTCTCCTCGAACGCGTCCGTCGTCGCGGGCGACTCGAGGTCGTCGACCGATTCGTCATCGTCTTCAACCGTCGACGGTGTCGTTACAGACTCTTCGTCGACGGCTGGCGTGTCCGGATCGTCGGTGGGGCGTTCCGGCTCGGTCTCAGCGTCGTCGGCTTCGACAGGGGTCTCAGCGTCGTCGGCTTCGCCAGTCTCGACAGGGGTCTCAGCGTCGTCGGCTTCGCCAGTCTCGACAGGGGTCTCAGCGTCGTCGGCTTCGCCAGTCTCGACAGGGGTCTCAGCGTCGTCGGCTTCGCCAGTCTCGACAGAGGCCTCAGCGTCGTCAGCTTCGACAGTCTCGACAGGAGCCTCGATATCGTCGGCTTCGCCAGTCTCGACAGGGGTCTCAGTATCGTCAGCTTCGACAGTCTCGGCAGGGGTCTCAGTATCGTCAGCTTCGACAGTCTCGACAGAGGTCTCAGCATCGTCAGCTTCGACAGTCTCGACAGGGGTCTCAGCATCGTCAGCTTCGACAGTCTCGACAGAGGTCTCAGCATCGTCAGCTTCGACAGTCTCGACAGGGGTCTCAGCATCGTCAGCTTCGACAGTCTCGACAGAGGTCTCAGCGTCGTCAGCTTCGACGGCGTCGGCCGCCGCTTCTGCGGTGACGTCTGCGACCTCACCCGGAAGGTCGTCGAACGAGAACGCCTCGGGCACCGACTCCTCCGACGCAGTTTCGTCTCGGTCGTCGACTGCTGAGCCAGCTTCGAGGGCCGGTTCGGCGGACTCGATCTCTCCTTCTGACTCGTCTGCCCCGTCTGCCTCGTCCTCGAGCAGCGGATCCGAATCGTCGAGGAACGAGTCGTCCTCGAGATCGACGTCGTCGCCGAGGAGCTCTTCCATGCTGATCTCGTCTTCGTCGTCGAACTCGTCGAACTCGAGTTCGTCGAGCTCGTCTTGCAGTTCGTCGAAGCCGACCATCTCGACTTCGTCTTTGAGTTCTTCGAAGACGGCGGTCGCGTCGTCGACCTGGTCCGTCTCGTCGTCTGCCGACGCGTCGGCTCTCTCGTCGTCAGCGTCTGCGTCGTCGACCGTCGGCTCCGTGGCGAGGTCGTCGACGTCTTCGTCCTCGAGCAGGTCGTCGAACGTGCCAGCGTCGCCCATGTCCTCGAAGGCGTCGACGTCTTCGACCTCTTCGGCCAGCGCGTCGAGGTCGTCGAACTCGCTCAGTTCGTCGAGGAGTTCGTCGACCGATAGTTCGTTGGCGTCTTCAGCGGAGATCTCGCTGCCGACGTCGATGTCGGGCTCGTCGCTGCCGGTCTCGAACCGGTCGGTCACGACGGTGATCTCGAAGTCGACGACGGCGTCGACCGGCTCGAGTGCGGCGACGATCGCTTCTTTCTGGACGGGGCTGGCGAAGACGGCGTCGAGGGCGTGCTCGTACTCGCCCGCTTCGATCGCTTCTCGAGGTGGATCGGTGCCGATCACGTCGAACGCGTCGGTCAGCGCCTCGACGACGAGGTGGCCGTTGTTCACGTCCGCGTCGCCGTCGATCGAGAGCCGAACGAAGTAGGCGTGGTGGTCGTCGTCTGCGGGTGGATCGAACGGTTCGAGGACGGCGTCGATCTCCTCGTCCGACGGGGACGAGAGCGACGACGAGTCTCGGCCGGTTTCGGTCTGTGCGTAGAGTGCCTCGATCACCTCTGTCGGATCGGTCTGGATCTCGCCGCTCGAGGCGACCTCGTCGATTATTCTCTCGAGTTCGTCGACGCCGTCGAACACCGTGTCCATGAGGTCGCCAGACACCTCGGCGTCACCAGCCCGAACCTCGTCGAGGAGGTCCTCGATGGCGTGTGCCAGGTCACTCGCCTGTTCTAACCCCATCGCGCCACAGTTCCCTTTCAGGGTGTGGGCGGCACGGAAGGTGCGTCTCAACGCCTCTTGGTCGTCCGGTGAGCGTTCGAGGGTCAGTAGCGAGTTGTTCAACGTCGTGATCTGCTCTTGACTGTCCTGTACGAAATCGCTCAGATACTCACTCATTGTACTCTCCCTCCGTTCTGAAGGCGTCGACGATGCGGTCGGCGATCGACGGGGCCGGCACGACTTCGTCGACACAGCCCGTCTCGATCGCCTGTTTGGGGATACCGAACACCGGACTCGTCTCTTCGTCCTGGGCGATCGTCCGTCCGCCGGCCGACTTGATCGCCTCGATTCCGGCCGCACCGTCCCGACCCATCCCCGTCAGGGCGACGCCGACGAGCGGGTCAGTGACGCGGTTGGCTGCCGTCTTCATCGTGACGTCGATCGCCGGCCGCACGCTGTGCACTCGCTCGCCGTCGTCGAGTCGCACTCGAAGCTGTCCGCCGATATTGCTCGAGACCTCGAGGTGATGCCCACCGGGTGCGACGAGCGCCTCTCCGGCACCGACGAGGTCGCCGTGTGTCGCCTCGCTGACGTCGTACTCGCTGATCTCGTCGAGTCGGTTCGCGAGGCGCTCGGTAAACTCCGCTGGCATGTGCTGGACGACGAGTAGCTTCGCCCCGAGTTCGATCGGGAGCGTCGCGAACAGCCGTTCCAGGATCTTCGGCCCGCCGGTCGAGGCACCGACGACGATCGTCGGATCGTCGAGATAGCTGTCGTCGACCTCGACTGCCGTCGAGCCAGTTCCCACCGACGTGGCACCGATCGACTCCATCGACACGACGGCCGACTGCCGGACGCGCCCGGAGGTGACGGACTCGATGGCGGCGGCCGCACGCGCCAGTGCGAGCGAGGAGACGTCGGTATTCGCGACCTCGTCGACTTTGTCGACGAGTTCGTCCGCGAGATCGACGATCGTCCGCGAGTCCGTCCCATCCGGTTTTTGGAGGACGTCCATCGCACCCCGCTCGAGCGCGTCGAGCGTCGACTCTGCGCCCTCGGCCGTGTAGGCGCTGAGCATGAGAATCGGGGTTGGTCGCGACGACATGATTCGTTCGACGGCTTCAATTCCGTCCATTTCGGGCATCTCGACGTCCATCGTGACGACGTCCGGCTGGGAGGTCTCGACGGCGTCGACCGCTTCTCGGCCGTTCGTGGCCGTTTCGACCTCGTAGCCCGCATCGGTGAGCGCGTTGTCGACTACCGACCGCATGAACTGTGAGTCGTCGACAACGAGTACGCGCTTCATGCAGCAATGACGTCACGTAAGGCTTTCCGAACGCTCTCTTCTTCGAACGGTTTCGTTACGTACCCGTCCGCACCGGCTTTGACCGCGAGTTTCATCTTCTCACGCTGCCCGACGCTCGTACACATGATGACTCGTGAGCCCGGGTCGAGCTTTTTGATCGCCGCGGTCGCCTTGATGCCGTTACACTTGGGCATCACGATGTCCATCATCACGATATCGGGTTTCCGTTCTTTGTACAGCTTGACCGCTTCGGCCCCGTTAGACGCCTCTCCAACGATCTGGTACTCCTCTTCTAAGATCTGGCGGAGCAGGTTTCGCATAAAATGAGAGTCGTCTACGATGAGCACCCCTGTCGACATTCAGTTGTACACCACAGACCGGTACAAATACAACTACTATAAATGCTGTCTCCCGGTTATCAGAGGTGATAAACGTGGAGTGAGCGCAGAACCGGTCGCCGTCAGCGCTGTCTGGACGCCACGAGCAACCGTTCGACGTCGAGCAGTCCCGTCGTCTCGACTTCACCGACCTCCTCGGGCTGGCTGGTCTCGGTTCGTTGCTCTGCTGGCTCTGTGTCGTCGAACAGTTCGCCGACCTCGTCTCCCGACGCGTCGCCGCCGAGACCGAGCCGGCTTCCGAACGGGTCGGTCGACGTGTCCTGTTTGGGTTCGGCGTTACCTGCCCTCCCGGGGAGCAGATCGTCGATTCCGATCTCGGTTCCGGACTCTTTCACGACGGCCGCCACGAGCAACGGATGCTCGAGGACGCTTCGATCGATGTCCTCGACGGAGAACGGGACCTCCTCGAGCGAGCCCGACTCCAGCTCACGCTCCTCGAGGACGTTGCGTTCGGGTACCGATTCGACGCCCAGCACGTCGTCAACGCGGACCGCGGCGGGCTGCTGGTCGGCTCTGGTCTCGAAGACGACGAGCCGCTGGTCGTCCGGTGTGCGCTCTGTCGTCGGGAAGTGAAGACGCAGATCGATCACCGCCGTGATCACGCCACGAAGGTCCGTCACCCCTTCAATCGCTCGCGACGAGCGCGGCACTCGCGTCACGTCGGTCGGCGGATCAGTGATCGATTTGACGTCGTCGACGGCGAGCGCGAGCCGATGGTCGCCGAGTTCGACGAATACAAACCGCTCGTACTCCTCTTGCTCGTCGTCGCCATCGTCTCCCGGGTGCCGGTCGTCCGACTCACCGATACTGAGCCCGAGGAGCCTGTCGGGAATGTCCGAGGACATGTTCTCGTTCGTTACTTACATCGCATCGATAAAACGTTGACCCCCAGTGGCGAGCCACTCGAGCGTGCCGACAGCGTTATTTCCTGGCAGTTTCGACACTCAAGCAAGATGACGACGGCTCCAGGTGCGGACGCCAACCGGCCAGACCGACCGACGATGGTTCTGACGTTCTCTCTCGAGGAAACGCGATACTGCGTCGAGATCGAGCGCGTCGTGGCGGCCGTCGGCGTCGACGAGTACGACGTCCTCGAGGGGGCGGCCGATCCGTGGAACGCGGGCGAACTCACGCTCGACGGAGCGCCGGTTCGTGTCGTCGACCTCGCGCGGGCGTTCGGTTCCACCAGGACGCCGGATCGCGTCGACGACCCCCACCTCCTCGTCTTCGAGTCGACCGACGAGGGCCGACGCTGTGGCTGGCTCGTCGACGACGTCGACGTCGCCCAGCCGGTCGATCCGTCGACGCTCGAGCGCTCGAGCGGCCACGTCCGATTCGTTCACGGGTGGGTCGAACTCGATGGTGAGCGACTCGTCTGGCTGAACGAAGCGGCGATAAACGGCTGATCGAAGTTATCCACTGTTCTTTGACCGTAACGCGTGTGTCACCATTTTCTGACCGGCGGATCAGTTTCGTATTCCAATTATCCGAACGGTTGGACTTACGTCTACCGCGAACTGATCACCGATGGGAGTCTGAGAAGCAGGAAGCCCAGCATAATTCCGAAAAATAGGGTGAAAAAAGATATATACATGAGCGATTGTCCCGCTATCCAGTAAATCATCGTTATGATTGGCACCCCAATTAATCCTATTAGTAGCGTACGCTCTTGTGTAGCACATTGTTGATTTCAGAGCGTTGCTTTGATAGCCTGTTTGAGTGCGTCTCGTCCCAGTTTTCGATATAATTCTCGGCGGAGCTGGAACGCTCTGGGATACGGCGTCAGCTTGTCTTTGGAGACTCCTCGATGGGGCGAGAGCCACCGTCACGTCAGCGACGCGTGGCTCTCGTAGGTGTTGACGTGAACTTCCTCATCGGCGTATTCGTCGCCGTGGACGACGTATTTGCGGGTGAACGCGTCGTCCCCTTCGAGCGGTTTGAACGCTCGAAAGCCGTCGGTATAGACCGCGATCGACTCCTCTGTGCGGTCAGCAAGGAGGAGTCGAATTGTCGATTCGTCGGCGGCTTTCGCTGGGATCACGTACCGCTGTCTGGTCCCGCGATCAGCAAGAATGAATACAGGTGGCTTGTCGCCATCGTACGAACTTCGCCCACGCGTAGAGAGGCCACGCGAGCGCGACGGTCGATCGCGATCGCGGCCCTTCTTCCCGGCAGAGACGTACACTTCATCGATTTCGACCGGTCCGACAAGATCGAGCGAAGGCGCATCGAGCGCTCTGGCGAAGGGCTCGATGCGCCGGTGCATCGTTTTGTGTGTTACCTCAATTTCACACTGGAGTTGGCGGAGACTCGTGTTAAACCGGAGAAACGCGTAGATCGAAAACAACCAGCGGCGGAGTGCAACCTTCGAGTGGGCGAAGATCGTGCCAGTCTTGTTGTTGAATGTGCGGTCAAAATCCTTACAGAGATACCGCTGAAACTTTCTGTAGCTGCCGTTTCTGACCGTGTGGTCAGAACGGCAGCGAGGACAGGTAACACCGTCACGCCAGCGAACCTGTTGCAGCAGGTCCGCTGCGACCGATTCTGAGCCAAACACATCCAGTGGAATCATTCGTGTCGGGCATCGCTGACGCGGTGCCCTTGTCCTCTTCGACTCTGTAGCGACCGCTCAGTAGTGTCAACAATCTCCTACGGATGAGCGCACAACATCAAGAAGGCCGCAAAACAGGAAATTCCGCTCCCGTCATGCGATTAAACACGACCCTCTTAAGATGTTACCTCGTATTTCTGTAAAGGACTTCCTAATAGATTGATTTTAAGATACGAATATTATATATAAATGGTAAGTTATAAAATATGGCCGTCCAAGGAATACGATAATTATAGACCAAGTTCACACCCAACCGCCTCGACGAAGTCGCCGACGAATTCGACGTACTGGTCGGCCGGGGCACGGTACCTGACGACCGCCGCGTCCGCATCCTGCACGATGTCGATATCTTCGGCGATCTCGACTGGGACCGCTGACTCGGTGCCTGATTGGTTCTTTTCAGCCGCCGTTCGGTCGAGGAGGGTCGTGGCCAGTTCGTCAACGAGCGTTTTGGCGAGGTCGACGTCGTGGGCCGTCACGTTCACTTCCGCGACCCGGTCCGTCTTCTCCGCGAAGACGGCACCGTAGCTGAACGTAGTTCGGTCGCCCGAGTCAGGCCCTGGGCCTGTGCTCACGTCGACGTCGTTCGGATGCACGAGGGCGAATCTGGTCGGGACCTCGATCGAACTCCGTTCGAACGTTCGCAGGAGATCACCCATAAGCGGGTCACCGTCGTGATGCCACACGTCGATGATGGCTCGCGTCACGTCGGACGTTCCAACGGCGAATACAACGTCGCTGACCGCTGTCGCAGTCACCTCACCGACGGTGTACAGGGTGTGATTCGCATACTGTCTCGTTTCAGGCTTCACGTCATCCCAGCCGAGACGGGCGGGCAGGTCGTCCGCGTTCCAGTCGGCCCACACGATAGCGCCGACGCCCCCATCGGCATCGTCCGAGCCGACGATCACTATAGTAACCGTTAGAATTTTCCGCCCAGATATTGTTACTGTAGTCAATGGACCATCTCGACGAGATCTCCGTCGAAGAACTCCAAGACGCTCTCGACAGGGTTGAGGAGAACAAGCCGACACAGCGGTTACTAGCGGCGATCGCGTACAAAAACGGCGTTACGCAGACCGAACTTGCAGAGTGGCACGACACCGGTCGAAGAACGATCTACAGCTGGCTCATGCGACTCGATACGGACGAACCGTTTGAGCAAGCCGTTTCTGATGCTCACCGCTCCGGAAGAAACCGGAAGCTCTCAGAAACACAGCAGGAAGAATTCGAACAAACCGTTCACGAACCTCCCAAGGAAGTCGGGATCGACGCGCCGGCGTGGACGCCGGCGCTCGTCCAGCAATATCTTGAGGAAACCTACGATGTCGAGTACTCAATCCCGAGCTGCCGGCGGTTACTCAAAGAAGCGGGATTGAGCTATCAAAAACCACGCCGTACAGCCGCCGAATCTGATGCTGACGAGCAAGAAACCTTCCGCGAAGAGTTCAAAAAAAGCGGCGGGAGATGGACGCCACAGTAGTCTGTATCGATCAGACCAAGAAATCCGTGCAAGTCGAGCCGCGTGCCGCGTGGTTTCCTCGCGGCACGCGGCCGGCCGTCGAATTATCCGGCCAACGCGACTGGACGTGCCTGTTGGGCGCGATCACCGAAGACGGTGATCGCTTTTTCGCTCGATTCGAAGAGTACGTAACCGCCGAACACGCCAAACATTTCATTCTTGCATTATGCGAAGAATTTGCAGATGATTTGCTCATCGTGCTGGATGGAGCGTCGTATTTCCAGGCGTCGGCCGTCACGGACCTGGCGGCCCGTGACGACCTCGACTTCGTCACGTTACCGGCGTACTCGCCAGAGCTCAATCCTGTCGAGGAGTGCTGGAGACAACTCCAAGCCGCTCTCAGCAACCGTTTCTTTGAGTCACTCGACGATCTTACAACGGCGATTGATACAGCTCTTGACCAGATCTCTATACCAAAAGTGAGCAATTATTTCTAATTTTTACTATAGCTTCGAAGCCGCTCTTGTTGTGCGTCCGTCAAGCTATGGCCGAAGTTCTCGTCAACATCCGCGAGGTTTCCGGTTTCCACTTCGCCAGGCGTTTCTGACTTGAAGTGCAGATCACCAAGCACTCGAAGCGGACGGCATATGTCCCACGAGATTTCGGTTTCATCCCCCGCTGATGGCACTCGGAATCCGAGTTCTTTAAGGAATGTAACCGCGCGGTCCGTCACTTGGTATGTGCTTGGGCGGTTGTGGTCTGGGTGTGGCTTCCAGCGCACAATAATGCCTGCCTCCGTTGTCTTATTGCGTAGCGTTGCCACAGCACAATAACATCAAAGATATTTAATAACTGTTTCGAATATCTATCGTTTTACAAGTTTCACGGCAGATGTGAGTGACGGCTATGGTGAATTGTCATATGTTCTCACACCAGTCACACTGTCGTAGTGAGATCGTATGTTCCCTGATTTTCAGTTGGTCTGTATCTATATCGGAAATTTTCATTCTACAGCTTCTTCGAGAATTGTTCTCAACTCTCGTTCCAATTCAGAAGTTTGGAGGATCGCGATTTCCCGATCGGATTGCTCCTCGAGTGACGCGGTCTCCTCCTCAAGATCCTGAACCACCAGAAGCCCGTTCCACCCAGAGCCGAAGTAGTCTCCGTCCTCGTGGCCGAAGACGTACTCCTTGTTAACACGAAGGAACGCGAGGTACTCGAGTGTCTCCTTAACACCCCGTCGAATCGTGTCCTCGTTGGTGCTGTTCTTCACCTCGACGATCAGGTACTCGTGCTCGTTCTCATCCTCCGAGATGATCTCGAGGACGATGACGTCGGGACGACCGGTGTGGTTCCGGTAGTCTTTTTTGAAGTAGTTGCCGGCGACCTCTTGAGCAATGAGTTGCACCTGATCGGTTCGGGAAGGGTTGTCCTTGTCTTCGTCTGGGACGGCGACGAAGGAGAGGTCACGATCTCGAGCGGAGTTGTCGTGATAGAGGACGATCTCTTTGTCACCGTCGAAGCGGGCGACTTCCTGGCGGTCGGTCGCGATCGTCTTGAACTGCGGCTGACTCTCTCGGAGGTCCTCGAGTGTGGCCACGAAGCGGAACAGGACGAATAGCTCGAACAGCGAGTCGGTGTCGTCCGGTGCGATGGCGGTTTGCTCGAGCAATCGCCGGATCTCCTCGGGCTCCCCTCGAAACAATCGCTGACGTGATCTGAGTAGCGAGGCCGCATCTCGATACACTTCGTGGCGTGAATCGGCAGCCGTGGTCAGCATCCGCTCGGTCGGCTCGTACGTATCGGGATCGCGAATCCGTCGGACGTGGACGTTCCGCTCGACGATCCGTTGCAGTTCGTCGATCAGGTTCTCGCTTCCCTTCCAGGTCTCGCTCACCCAGTCGTAGTCCGCTCGAAGGTACTCTTCGGCCTCTCGAGTCGTCCGATGGATAACGGAGATGAGTCGCTTGAGAACGAGGTTCTCGGGGATATCGTAGTTCACCGAGCGGTTGTCGCAGACGAAAATTGAGTTGTCCTGTGGGTACTGTGAGTGGCGCTTCTTGATCGTCTCTCCCCAGTTGATCCGTCCGTCGACGGTCCCGCGTCTCGTACGGGAGGTCGTCCGGGTTTCGGTTCGGATGCTTCGCAGATGCTCCGGCAGCGTTCGGATGAACTCGACGACGTCGTCCTGGAGGATGAAATGGAGGTCGAGCAGGAGTTCGTACTCCTCGAAGCGCTCGTCTAGTTGCTCGGGTTTGATCGAGCGGGCAAGTTCTCGCTCCGGGAACGAGCCTCTCATCGCGTAGGCGAGGATATCCTCTGTGAGGTGCTCGAGGAGTTCGTCCCTATTCATTCTGAGTGGAGAGGGGAACCTGGAGCATCTCTCGGGCTGCGCCCTCGAGGAGTACGGTGTCGATATCCGGAACGGCGGCGAGTTCCCTGACGATCGTCTTGCGTTTTGGAACCCCCTCTAACTGCGGGAATATGTAGCTGATGACCGCTTGGGTGAGGTGGTATTTGAGGTCCTCGTCGGGATGGTGGCTGACGTATCGGAGGACGTCTTCGATGATCGCTGGCCCGATCGCCCGTTCATCGACTGCGGTATTCGCCGTTCGCCAGACGCGACCGACTGCGCCGGCTTCTCGACGCGTAATATCGAGCTCCCAGGCGTCCGCGTAGTCAAAGATGACATCCTCGACAGAATCGTCGGATTCCGTTGCCTCCGGGAGCGTCGGCGCTGGAACGCGCACGAATGCGAATCGACGCATGAACGCGTAACTCATCTCGTAGAGTGATGTCTTGTCGTAGGCGTTCATCGTCGCAAAGATCCGCCAGGAGTTGGGCACGACGTACTGGTTGCTGGCTGGCGTTCCGTCGACGTCCTCGTAGGTGGTCAGTTCGACTTCGTTCCCGTCGACGGTATAGGGAAGCTGGACGGACTGGCCCGAGAGGAGCGTGAAGAGCTGGCCGAACGCTTTGTCGATGTCCGCACGATTGAGTTCGTCGATAACGAGCAGATCGTTCGCCTGCGTGCCTGTTTGGGTGTTCTTGAGGCGGTTGAGAACGATTCCGGGTTTGAACGAGAGGTTGTCGTCCTCTGTGGACTCACTCGGCATGTATCCGCCGACGGTGTCGAACGTCGACCAGTCGGCAGTGGCCGTGGTCATCTCGAATCCCGAGTAGAGATATGGATGTGATTCCGTGAGGTGCTCACAGACGCGTTCTGCGATTTCGGTTTTCCCTGTTCCTGGCGGGCCCGTGAGGAGGATGTGTTTTCCAGATCGGAGTGCCGTCGAGATCTGCTCGAGGATCTTCTCTCCGAGATCGTCTTCGAAGTGGAGGCCCTCGAGGATGTCCGTCGGAAGCGTACTCTGGAGTGGCTTGTGTGGGTTGATCGGTGAGACCTCGGTCAGGTCGTCGGCCATGGCGTCGAGGAGTGCCGTTGGACGGTCGTAATCTATGTTACCATCATCCGTGCGGAACGTTCCGGAACTCGACTGGACGGGGAATCCCGTTCCGGAAGCGGCCACACAGATCTGATTTGCCTCTTCGATCGGCAAGCAGTTTGCCGTCAGTGCGTCGAGTTCCTGCTCGAGTTCTGCAGTCTCTTTCTCCGAGGTTCCACGTGTGGTGTCAATCTGAGCGATATCGCTTGTGAGGAATAACCGCTCGAAACTCATGATCATCGAGTACTCCTTTCTACCGTGATGTTCGTCCAACCACCACGGGTCAGATTTCTCGAAGGTCTCGCCGATAATCCCTACTCCAATGACTCCACTGGGCTGATTCGTGAGTTCGGTATTCGATGGTTCGGCTCGAGAGTGCAGAAACGCGATGTCACCTTTCTCGAGGGTATTCCATCGATTTTCGTGGTCCGGCTCGAACGCAGCCGATGCGAACTCAACTGTCGTGAGCCAGTAATCCGGCGGCGCGGTGAACTTGTGGACCGTTGGCTCCGTGGTCTCGATCTGAGTCGCCAGTGGGTGATCCACGTTCGGTGATGATTCTGGTCGTTCGTCGGGTGTCGTGTAGCTGTCGGTCAGGACACTGTTCAATCGGGGTTGGCTGAGCGGTCCTGATAGGTCTAACTCGTCTTGGATGAGACGAACTCCACAGAGGAACAGCGTCTGAGCGGGTGTGAACGCATCGAGCGTTCCGATCCCGAGGTCATCGGCTTTCGCCTCTAACTCCGACTCGAGGCGTTCGTACACACGGCGGATCTGATCGAGTTTCGCGGCGGTGTCGGGGGAAACTTCATCCGACGGTAGGAATCCCGTGAGGGCGTCAGACCAGTCTTCGATGACGGTCCTGCCGATGCGGTTTTTCAACCACGGCTGCTCGTCTTCTGCGTGGGTTAGCCTCGAGCGGACGTCCTCGAGTGCGTGCTCGAGGGAATCGTACTCGGGGATGGTGTCGCTATTGTCGGGGTAGAGTTGCCGGCCCGTGATCTGGTTGATGAACTCCTCGACGGAGTCGTATTCGTCGTAGAAGCTCGAGTCGGTCCGATCGAAGTTGATGGCACTGTAGGTGTCGTTCGGCCAGCCCTTGAAGCCTAACGTGGCCCAGAACTCCTCCTGGTTGAGTTCCGCTTCGTAGAGTGGCTCGAGGAAGAGGATGTGAGGGAAGATTTCATCGGTGACCTCGCCCCAGCCGACTGCGTCGGTGAATTTGGATGCTCTGTCGCGGTCCAACACCGTTGCGTGATTTACACGCGCGACGATGGTGTACTCGCCGTCTCTCCGTCCGTTGCGATCGGCGAACAACAGGTAGTCGCCTTCGTCGGCGGCTTCGTCCTCCTGGTTCCCCCATACCCGAAGGGTGTCGTGTTCGATCGGAGGATCGTAGATCCCTTCCAGCTGCTCCCGTGGGACGCCCTCGAGTATCGTGCGATCGAAGTTCGTTCGAATCGGCCCATCGCCGGTCTTCACGGGGACCTGGTAGACAGTCGGATCAGTGAACTGGCTGAGGTCGGTGTTCGTCGAGTTGGAACCAGTGTCGAGTTTTGGCGTGGAGATGGGTGTGGAGCCGATGTCGACCGGGGAGAGTTTGAATCGAATCCCCTCTCGGAGGTTTCCTTCGGAGTCCGGGAGTTCCTCGAAGAAATGGCCGGCGTACAGATACTGGCCAATGTACCGGACGCCCTCATCTTCCATCGTGAAGAAGTGGAGCTCGCGGCCTTCCTCGAGGTGGTTTCTGATCGTGCCGTTTCCACGTTTCATCTCCATGTCGCCGACCTGTCCTTCACCAGTGTAGATCACTGTCCCGTCCGGACGGATCGCGTCTTGGTAGCCGTGGTCTTCGCCAGTGCCACCGCTGAACAGGAAGACGACTGGTTCATCTCTGGACGGGGCGATTCCACCCTGGATGCTGCCGCCGTATTCTGTGTGGAGCTCACGGCGGTTGTAGATCGTGTTCGGTTCTAGGTCTACGGCGGAAACACCTTCGAGTTGGTCGGCGAGTTCTTTTCCGTCGGGGGTGAGGTGGGTTCGGTCGTTCCTTCGTTCGACGTAGCCGAGAATTTGTAGCCACTCGCGGTGTCGTGTTGCGACCCCCGGCGTCTCCATCTGGCACTCCTCGAAGGTGTTCACGAGCACCTCCATGAGGTCCTCGTCAGTTCTGGGCTCGAGGGCTACCGCACGGAGGATTGTATCGAAGCCTTTGACGGATGTTCGGAGGGCATTGTAGAGGACGATTGGGTCTCGATCCCTGAGATACCAGCGGCTGATCTGTGTGCAGGTGTATACGTCGTTCTGTCTTTCAATGAGGCCGAGTTCTTCGAGGAAGTTCAGGCGGTCTCCGACTGCACCCGGTGCTGTCGCATTCGTGTTGGAGATGATCCAGTCGATGACTTCCTCTTGTGGAATCCCTGCGTCGTTCTGCTGTGCAAGGTAGGAGAGTAAATCGGTAAAAACCCCCAACCGATCCTCGATGTCACCGTAGAACCGAACGGTAGACATCCGGCGCTCGTTTGTCATTGTTTCGTAACAGGACACAGGTACTTCTTATAAATCCTATCAAGAAGCCCGAAATGGTGTAACGTGAGGATGTTATTCGCGGATACATGCTGTCGATCCGGCTATATCAATGATCTCGTATGTAATGAAAGGCTATAAGTCTGCCCTCTATCTCAACAGGTATATGACTCAACCCTCTGGTGGACGGGAGGCAGTTTTGCCCTCTCTGCAAAAGCGACACCACCCAGAGGAGATCACCATGGATCTGACGATGTGTGGTCTCCTCGTCGAGCGGGCGGAAGAGCTCGCTCAGCTTTATCGGGAGAAGGGGAACTGGAACGACGTCAAACAAGCGTGGTTCGACGAGCGGCTCTCGAGTCGGAGCACGAGAAACAGCGCGCAGAAACTCTATCGAGTGCTGTCGTCGCGATTGAAGAACGCTCCCTCGAGTCTTCCAAACGCAAGCGATCTGCCTCTCATCCTAGATGAGTGTACGACGAAGCGCGATAAGGCACAGGTTCTCTTTCTCTACCTCGTTACGGACGATCCGCTTGTCCAATATGTGGTCCATGCATATGCGAATCGCGTTGCCAGCGGTCGTGACGGCGCGCTCGATTTTTCGAACGAGACGCTCGGTGGCATCCTCGAGGACCTTGAGTACGCGGACGGGTCTCCGTTCGAGTACGCCGAGTCGACGATGACGCGCTGGTGTGAGGGGTTTCGATCGGTCATGCGTGAAATCGGCGTCATCGAAAATCAGCAGGCAGTCGCTGGGAAGCCCCCCTCCGTTAGCGACGTGCCCTTGCTCGTTGCGATGGGGTACTCGTACTCCGCCGACAGCGACGAGGAGCGGTGGTTCGATACGCCGATCGGATTGCTCTATCTCTTTCAGCCCGAAGATCGCTGGCTCGAACTCTTCGATCGGGTAGCTGCGACGGAGACGTGGGAGTTCGTCGAACTCCACGGCGAACTCCGTCTCTCGCCGAACGATGGCCCGTACGCGTGGGTCGATAACGGAGGTGTCGCGTGATGCGACGGACCGAAACGACGGTGGATTCGGCGTGGTTCCCCACACTCGACACTCACTTCGAAGAATCGGTTCGGATCGACCGCAAGGACCTCGAGCGTGACGAACACGATCATCGCACGGAGGTCGTCGAGTCGTACCACCTGACGAGTGACTCGCGCCGATTTCTCGAGGATTTCATCGATCGCCTTCTCGGCGAGGCAGACGACATGCGGACGGGGTCGAACTACTGGCTCTACGGCTACTATGGTAGTGGGAAGAGCCACTTGCTGGCCGTCCTCGATGCGTTGATGGACTCAGTTTGGCTGGAGGGTGAATACGAGACTGTCTGGGACGCGCTCGTTCCCGACGCTGCCGTCGTCGACGAAGACGACTACGACTTCGAAACCCTGCGCGAGAAGTGGGGGGCGGTCCACGAAACGTACCACGTTATCCCCGTCTCGATCAATCTCCTGAAATACCAGGGGCAGAAACAGCGCAGTTTCAGCGAGATTGTTCTCAAACACGCCCACCAGAATTCGGAGCTCACCGGCGTCGAAGACGACCTCTCGAGCGGCCTCTCCTCGCAGATCGACGTCGCGTACTTCGAAGACTGGTATCGGACGACCGAGAAGTGGCCCGAACGCCACGAACGTGCGGAAACTACGCTCGAGGACATCACGGAGGGTTCGACAGCGTACGGTTGGCAGACAGAGACGCTTTGGACCGACATCCAGCAGTACGAGGCGTTGGGCGGCGTCGTCCTTCCGGAGCTGTTCGAGGACGTGACCGGGACTGAAGACGGCTACAGCGACCTACAGCCGTCAGACATCGATCCCGAAGCGGTCGTCCGCCGACTCGAGGAGCTCCGCGCCGCTCGCGAGGCCGATCTCGGAAAACCGGTGAAACTCGTCCTGTTGCTCGACGAAGTGAGTCTCTTCATCGGGACGGACTTCGAGCGCCTCACCGAACTGCAGACGCTCGCGGAGAACGTAGACGAGATCGCCGACGGCGACGTTCAGCTGGTCGCGACCGCCCAGGCGAAGATCGAGGATGTCCAGCCGAAGTTCGCGGCACACGGCGCCGATTTCAGCATCGTCAAAGACCGGTTCCCGCATCGGTACCAGCTTCCGAGCAAACACGTCGGTGACATTGCCAAGCGCCGGCTCTTACAGAAGACCGAAGACGGCGAGCGTGACGTACGCAAACTTCTCGAGGACGCTGACGTCAAGCCGGCCGAGTCGCTCGTGTTCAACGAAATCAAACAGAACACGAAACCGCCACTCGACGCCATCGACCACGAGGAACTCGTCGAGTTCTACCCGTTTCTCCCCTATCATCCGCCGTTGTTCCTCGAAATTCTGTTCAATCTCCGCCGGGACGCACCTGATCCCGCGAAGTCGATCTTCTCGGGGACCGCACGGGCGATTCTCGCGCTCATGCATGGTCTCCTCGAGAGGTGGGAGCGAGAGGCCGAAGAAGACGAGATCATCTCACTGATCGACTTCTACAAACTGATCAAACCCGAACTTCGAGATATTCTCGAGACGGAGATGCAGGTCATCGAAGGGACAGGAACGGGAGCGGAGAAAATCCCGGGAATCGCAGACGAAGTCGGTGACGAAGAGAGTCCGCTCACCGAATTCGACCTCGAGGTTGCGAAGGCGATCCTGCTGTTACGACACGTCCACGACATCGTCCCACTCAACGAGGGGAACATTGCGGTCGCGGTGATGTCCGATCTCAACGGACGTTCCTGGATCAGTACGACCAACCGCGTGGAAGAGTCGCTCGATCGCCTCAAAAAGTACGTCCGACCGGTTCGGGAGGAAGGAAAAGCCCGGTACCGGTTCGCGACCATAGAGGAGCGCCAAATCTACGAGGATGCGGAAGAACACGAGACGAATCCCGACTGGGATCGCATCCTGCAGACGCTCGACGAACACCTCTGGGACCGCATCGTTCAGGACCTCTCGTTGCCCGAATCCGCACCGTACGGGGATTCCGGTGACGAGTATCCGGTCACGTACTCTTTCAGCGTCGACGAAATGGGCTTCGAGACGGCACTCGAGCGGGAAAGTGGGCTGGAGATCGACGTCGTCGTCCAGGGCCTCCGGCCGGGAGCGACGACGGGAGTTACCGAAGAGGAGACGCTGTTCTGGTCGATCGACACTGACGGCCTCGAGGAACTGCGAAAACGCCTCATCGAGTGGTGGGCGCTGCGTGACGCCATCGCGATGCGTGATGCCCCACCGGCCGTCGAACACGATCTCGAGGAGCGGGCGACGGCAGTCCGTCGTAAGATCGTCAGTGCGATGCAGAAAGGCTCGTTCGCGGTGGAAGCCCGGACGGAGATCCGTGGGCTGTCGAAGGCAGTCCGGATCGCGATCGACGCCGCCTATCCCGACGACTTCCACCCGGTGATGCTCCAGGTCGACGACGACCGGTTGCTGGAGTTACGCGAACTGTCCGCCGAGGACCCGCTTCCGGAGTGGGCGCGGACGATTCAGGTCCCCTCGTCGAACGGGATGGGTGACCGAGGGAAGAAGACCATCCAGAACAACGTGCTGGTGCTCGCGGGGCGACAGTTGAAAGACCGAGAGGATGGCCTCCACTTGAACACCGTCCTCGACGGCATCGTCGAAGAAAAGCCGTTCTACGACGAGACGCGGCCTGCCCTCCGGGCGATTCTCTGGGGCTTCTGTCGCGCCGGCCGGTTCTTGCCGGTCGACGAGGACGGGAACGCCGTAGAGAACGACGCTATCCTCGATCCGGATCGAGCGTCCACAACGCGGCTGAAACTCCTCACCGTTCCAAACATCGGGAAGACACTCGAGGAGTACGAGTTCAAACAGACGACAGAGACGGTACAGGAGGGGCTGATCAACATCCGAGAGGCGAACCGCCGTCTCCGGTCGAAGCTCACCGGCCTCCGGGAAGACGTGCAGTTGATGGCAGACGCGGACGTCCACGCCGACGCCGTCACGGCGCTTCTCTCGTCGTTCGCCGACGAACTGGCCGACCGAATCGATGGTACGGAAGTGCGGCTGTCGGCCATTAACGCACAGGACGACCAGCTGGTCGACGCGATCGAACGAACGGACGAGACGGAACAGTGGTTCGAGGAAGTCGTGGACGTCTGGGAGCGCCGGCGGTCGTCGATCTATCAGCTCGATGCCGTCCTCACTGTCGGTGCAGAACGGTTCGACTGGGTATCCAGTGAGACGCTGTCGTCACTCGACGACCGTCGTGACGCGGTTGCAGCCTTTGACGGCCCCTGGTGGACGACTGACGGCTGGAGTACGTTCTCCTCGGAACTCGTCCCAGACCTCACGGCCGACCTCGAGGCATGCTGGGAGACGTTCGTCGACGATCAAGGGCTCCGCTCACTCGTCAGTGACGTCGACGAGCATCCCTGGGTCATCCCCTCGACCGAATTACCGGCGGGCGTTCACAGGACGTTCGAACGGGAACTCATTGCACCGTTACGAGCACTGGGTGGCTGGTACGAGACACTCGATCGAGCGATCGGGGCGCTCTCGGCGGGTGATCCCGATGCCCTCGTCGACGCCGCCGATAGCGTGTCCGAGCTGGAACCGCTCGCGGCGCACGTCGTTATCGACATCGACGACCTCGAGGCACGGTTCGACCGGCTGTCTGCGATCGTTGGCGATCGGACGTTCGCGGACGTCGACCACGTCGGCCTCGTGCCGGACGATCGGCAAGCACTCGATCGGCGGCTCCAGCGGCTGGTCGAAACGCAGGACCTCGATCTCGTCGAGATCGACGAAGGGGTGATCGTCCGATGACCGAAGACAGCGACTCGCCGTACCGAGCGTTCAAAGAGAAGCTGTGTACGTTCGCCGACGGCCAGCACGGAATCCGAAACCCGTTCGTCATCGCCGCCGTCGATCCCGCCCTCGAACACGAGGTGGTCGCGCGGCTGGAACGGTGGGCACGGGGGGAGGGAGAGGAACCGCCGTCGATCCCGGACGACGTGACCGTCCAACCCATTTGGCTCGACGAACTGTTCCCACGAACGGACGTGTTCAAGCTCCTGCTGGATCTCGGCGACGAGACGGAACCAGCGAGTATCGAAGGGACGATGCAGGATCGACTCGCCGATGAACTCGTCCAGGTGATGGTCAGCGACGTGATCGACAGGGAGGCCCTTGAGTCGCCCAACCACGTCGTATTGCTCCTCAACCTCGGGAGTCTGTACCCGTTCACGCGGGCGTCCGAACTGCTCGACGAACTCGATCGGCGTAACGTCAAGTCGACGATCGGCATTCCGTTCCCAGGTGAGGTCGTCGGCGGGAAGTTGAACTTCTTCGGTGGCGACTCGCGCCACTACTATCCGGCCCACCAGATCGACGGCAAGATTCAGGAGGTGCATCTCCCATGATGATCGGCGCACTCTTTCACAGCGATCCGACGCGACAGCTCGAGGAGGTACAGAAGGTAAACGCTCGCGACCGGGCCGAAACCGACGTCCGGGAGTTCCATGAGACCGAGAGCGCGAAACGTGCGCTCACCGAACTCGGTGACGTCGTTCGGACCTATCCCGACGAGGAGCCGCGATTTCTCTACTTCCACGCGACGTTCGGCTCGGGGAAAACACACCTCCTGAAACTCATCGGGCTCGTTGTCGATGGCGAGTCGGAACTTGCTCCCCTCGGGGAGCGACTCGCCACGAAGTGGCCGGGATTCGATTCGCTGCGCCATGCGGTCGAGGACTCCCACGTCGATCGGCTCAAGCCAGTGTTCCTCAACCTGCTCGATCGTGACGCGTCGAAGGAACCGCCGCTGCCGTTCCTGCTCTACGAGGCGATCGCCCGCGAACTCGGCTATCCCACGGACCCGAACTGGCTGCTCGAGTGGGCCTGGACGGTCGATTCGGAATACGACGGAGTCTGGGACGCGCTCACCGAGTTCGAACACGACGGGCGGACCTTTGCGGACGTCCTCGAGGAGCGGGCGTACCTCCGGACGTGGCTCTACGAGGCACTGCCCGCACTGGCGGAAACGACCGGGACCGATCTCGAGACGGCAGCGGGGGTCAAAGCGTCCATTGAGGCGGCCGAAGCGGAAGTCGACCCCGAGTCGTTCGGTCCCGACGACTTAGTGGAGCGCGTCGAGACGGCGACGGCGGCGTTGAACGAGGACGGGACGCGAACCGAACTCCTGCTGGGGCTGGACGAGGTCGCGCTGTTCGTCGGCGACAGTCGCCACCGGTATCGGGAGTTCGAAGAGACCATGGAGGCCCTCCAGCACGGCCCAAACCCGGTAGTCGTCACGACCGGTCAGTACTCCCTCCCCGAGACCAGGAAGAACCTCATCGGCGAATCGGACGCGGATCACTGGACGACCAGGCAGGTGCTCCTCGAGGGGACCGACACGGAGATCATCGTCAGGAAACGCTGGCTGCAGAAGCGTACCGAGGGATCGGAGTTTACGGAGTCGCTGCTTTCCTCAGTGTCCGACCTCTCGCTCGAGACGTACGAGGAGGTGACGAGTGCAGACCCCGACCCCGTCGAGTCCTACCCGTTCCGCGAGTACGACCTGACGTTGCTCCGGCGGGTGATGCAGGAGCTGATCACCCAGGGTCGACAGACCGACCACGAGTACATCCAGGGACGGGCGTTGCTCGTCCTCGTCCGGTCGCTGTTCACCAAGTTCGACTGGGCACGGACCGAGGCCGGCGCGCTCGTCACGTGGGACCAGCTGTTCGACTTGCTCGTCGAGGAGACGACGTACGTCCCGCTGTGGGTCCAGGAGATGATCGACAACACGCTGGTACCGACGTTCGGCGACGAGGAGGCCCGGGAAGTGCGCGTCTCGAAGGCGCTCTACCTGCTGAACCAGGCGCCCGCAGTTCCGGCGACGCCCGAGAACCTCGGCCGGCTGCTGGTCGACGACGTCGAGGCGTCGGTCGAGGAGGTCATCGCGGAGACCCAGGACGCACTCGAGACGCTCGTCGACAAGCGGAAGGTGCTCACCGAGACCAACGATCACGGCGACGAGGAGTATACGCTCGTCTCCGAAGACCAGGAGAGTGTCCTCAGTCGCGCCCAGACGAAAGCCGAGGAGATCTCGCCCCACCAGCTGTCGGCGTGGCTCGAGACGCGCTTCCGGGAGACTGACGACTTCTTCCGCAGCGACGGGACCCGCCACGAGATCGACGTCGGCGACGAACGCCTCGTCCCGCTGCGATACGAGTACTCCGTCCTCGATCCCGTCAACCGAGCGCCCACGAGCGAGTACGACGCGGTCTGCGTGCGCGTGCTGGCCGACGAGGAAGACGTCCTCACCGAGGGAGTCGAGACCTGGCAATCGGTCAACGAGGGACGAACCGGCGGCGAGCACGTCCTGATCGCCATCGAGGTTCCGGGGGCGATGCTCGACCGGATCCGCAACGTCATGGGAATGCGCCAGGCGCTCGACGAGGAGGTGGAATCGTACGACGAACTCGAGCGCGAACTCCGGACCGACGAGCGCCGCCTCGAGGCCTCGGTGAGCGGGGTCCTCGAGGGAGCGGACGTCTACACCGTCGCGGGTCGCGAAGGGTCACGGCCGGAGATCCTAGAGCGGGTGATCGCGGACGAGGTTCGGTCGGTCTTCGGCTCCTCGCGGAAGGTGCTCTCGCGGTCGCTCGTCGAGGTCGAAGACGCGAAGGCGATGGCCGCGTTCTTCCGCGGGAGTGGCGAGTGGCCGCTGTCGGCAACCGACGCCGAGTTGCTCGGCGTCGACACGGAGACAGCCGAACTCACAGACGACGGGTGGTGTCGGTCATTCGTCGAGGAGCACGAACCGCAGCCGATCGACGTCGAGACGCTACTTCGACGGACGGAGACCGCCAAGGGGGCCTATCGCGGGACGCCCCAGGAGTCCATCGCGGCGTTGCTCATCACCCTCGCAACGTCGAACGAGAACGTCGGGCTCAAGCGTGACGTCGAGTACGTGACCGACCCCGCGGCGATCGGTCGAGCGGTTCGGACGAAAGGCGGGCTGACGTCGCTGCAGGTGCGCTTCGACGTCGAGATCGTCGACCGAAAGCAGGTCCGGACGTTCATCGAGACGCTCCTCGAGCGCGAGCCCGCCGGCGAAGGAGTCGACGAGTGGCTCGCCGACCTCGAGGCGTGGGTCGACGAGAACCGCGCGTCGATCAAACGGACGCTGAAGGAGGCCCGCAAGGAGTTCGACGCGTCTCTCGAGACGCTTTCTGCGACGCTCGAGCCGGCGTTCGAGGGCGAGGGCCTCACCACGTCGGACCTGGGCGGCGACCGGCGCCTCGAGACGCTCATCGAGGAGGCCGAGACGTTCGCCGCCGCCCGCGAGCTGTTCGAGGGCGGGTCGGAATCGCTGTGGGCGCGATTCGAGGAGATGCGCTCGACGATGGCGTCGCGGTATCCCGACGCGACGATCACCGAGCGGATGCATGCGACTGCGTCGGCGGGGACTGTCCCGACCGTGACGACGGTGGAGTCGCGGCTCGAGGACGCCCGGGCCCACCGCGTCGACGCCGTCTCGGCGCAGTACCGGCGGCTCACCGGCGCGTCGCCGTCGGCGTCGACGGTCGGGGGCGTGCTCGAGGAACTCGGCGAGTGGCTGTGTGCGAACGAGTCGGTGGTTCGTGGCCTCTTCGAGGACGCAACTGCGACGTTCGAGGGCGTCGATCTCGGGGCGCTCGAGGCGCTCTGTGCGTCGGCGTTCGAGGGCGACGCGGTCGCGGAGGCAGACCTGGTCACGTCGGATGCGGTCGGACAGGCGAAGACCTTCGAGCGCGTCCGGGAGCTGTTCGACGACGTCGACGGTGAAAGCCCGTGGGCGAGACTCGAGGCCGCCGCGGAGACACTCGCGGCGGAGTATCCGGAATCGCTCACGCGGGAGTCCGTCGAGGGGACGCTCGCCGCCTCCCGACCGCCGACGCGACGGCGCGTCGAGGGGTTGCTCGAGGAAGCGAAGGACCCCATCCTCGGCGGTGGGAGCACGCTGGATCGCCTGACGACCGTCGGGCGTGACCTCGAGGGGAAGCTTCCGAACGCCGATCTCACCCGGGAGGTGAGCCAGGCACTCAAGTCCGAGGAGCTCACCGAAGATCGCGCGGCGGAACTGCTCTCTGCGGCGGAGACGGTCCTCGATCGACTGGGCGCCCTCGAGGAGCAATTGGACAATCTTGAAGACGGTAGCGTGGTTCTGATCGAGACATCTAACCGGGACTGACATTCATGGCAAAAGGAACTCTCCAGGAACGGAAGGCACAGCTGGACAAAGCAGAACGCGAGCACTTAGAGGACGTCGTCGCGGAGATGCGCGGGCGTATCGAGGACCACGTCCGCTTTCGGCTCACCCAGGAGGGGCTCGAGATCGAGCCCGAGGACGCGGACGATCTCGAGGAGGAGACTCGCCAGCTCGTCGAGGCGATCGAACTCGAGGCCGTCGACGGCTACGACTGGGATGAAGCCGTCGAACAGTACGTCACCGGCGTCGGCTACACGGTGGTCAACCGGCTGGCCGCGCTGCGGTGTATGGAAGTGCGGGGATTCCTCGAGGAGGAGGTCACGGTCTTCAAGGAAAACGGCCTGACCCCGGCGGCGGAGACGCTCGTCCACGAGGAGTTCTTACTCGAGGACGAGGCGATCCTCGAGGCCTACCAGGGGACCTGTGACGATCTCGCCGAGGAGATCGAGATCCTGTTCGACCGATCGTCGGCCTACAGCCTGCTGGATCCCGACGACGACACCTACGAGGCCCTTTGCACCTTGCTCGACGAGGTCCCCGACGAGGTCTGGCGTGCCGACGACGTGCTCGGGTGGGTCTACGAGTACTACAACCGCCCGGTCGTCGAGGCGCTGGACGCCAAGAACACCCTCGAGCCCGAAGACGTCGGCCCCGCCAACCAGTTCTACACGCCCCACTGGGTCGTCCGGATGCTCACCGACAACTCGCTGGGGAAGCTCTACCTCGAGGCCACCGGCCAGGAATCGACAGTTCCCGACCCCGAGGAACTCTCGATCGAGGAGCGCAAGGAACGGCTCGTCACGCCAGAAGACTCTCCGGACGTCCCGAATCTTTGCACCTACCTGATCCCCGACGAGGACGACCACGAGGCACCCGCGTTCGACGACCCCTCCGAGATTCGCGTCATCGATCCCGCCTGTGGGAGCGGGCACTTCCTGCTGTACGCCTTCGACGTCCTCGAGCGTATCTGGTGGGCCGAACGTCCCGACCTCGACCGGAAGGAGGTCCCGGCGAAGATCCTCGAGCACAACCTCTACGGCGTCGATATCGACCTGCGTTCGTGTCAACTCGCGGCGTTCAACCTCTACCTCAAAGCCCGCACCCGCGCCGAAGAGGAGGGTGACGGCGGCTTCGAGTTGCCAAACGTCGGAATCGTCTGTGCCGACGCCCGCGTTGCCGAGGTCGAGGAGGCCGTCGAGGTGCTCAACGAGATCACCGGCGAGGGAACCGACGTCCGTGCGGCCCTCGAGGAGATCATCGAGGAGTTCCAGACTACCGAAGCTCTCGGCAGCTTGCTCGACGTTCAGGGGACGCTCTCGGCGGAGTTCCTCGAGGACCAGACGGACCTCTTTGACTATACTGACGATGGCCCCAAGACGCTGAACGCCTTCCTGAAGGCACTGCGCGAGGCCGTCGACGAGCGAACGTCGGATTCCTTCGGCGAGCAGAATCTTCGAAGTTTCCTCAATCTCCTAGTGGTGTTGACCCAGGAGTACGATGTGGCGTTGATGAACCCGCCATATGGTTCAGGAGGTCGGATGCCTACTACTGTACGGAAATATATCGAACATCATTACGAGTATACAACAGAATATTATATCAATTTCTTTGAGGTTTGTGACAATTTGGTAAAGGCGTATGGACGAATTGGGATGCTCGTTCCCCGATCGTTCATGTTCCTCAAGTCATTTCAGGACTTCCGGGAAGATTTTATTGGAGGTGCGGGATCATTCGATTTCTTGGCTGAATTCGGCATAGACATTCTTGATAATGCAACTGTTAGGACTGCGGGTACAGTCGTACGTTCAGGCATAGAGAGTGATCAGGAAGGTACATTTATCCGTCTCGACGATATTAAAAAATCGCAAAAAGAACGCTCGTTTTTACATTCGTCCTTCGTCGATTCAAGTGAAAACGGAATCCAGCGAAGATATCAGCGTGAACTGTCTGATTTCGAAATGGTTCCCGGAACCCCGATCACTTACTGGGTTCCGACCGACTTGCGATCGGTTTATAAGTCTAAAACTGTCCTTGATGCGGATAACGCTAAAGTCGAAGGGAATGACACATATGGTGTCATTAAGCAAGGGCTCGCGACGGCAGATGATTCGAGGTTCGTTCGGAACTTTTGGGAGAATTCAGATTTGAATTCGTGGCCGCCATTCGCCAAAGGCGGAGAGGACGCGTGGATTTTACCCAGGGTGAAAAATACAGTCCTCTGGAAGAACGATGGGGGAGAAATAAAGCGGTATGGAGGATCTCGACCTCAGAACACTCAATTTTATTTTGAGGAGTCACTGACATATACAGTCGCAAAAGAAAGTGGACGCCGATTCGGTTATCTCCACGAGGATTCTATATTCGGTCATAAAGGTTCCGTTCTCATTCCGAACCGATGTACGTGGAATGGTCTCTCGTACACAAATAGCCATTTATTTACATATTTAATGCTCGCACAGACCACCGAGCGAATGTGGGAAGTTGGACAGGTTTCCAAACTTCCCTGGCGTGAAGAACTCGAAGATATTGAAGAATTAGAGGCGCTTTCCCGTGAGGCCGTGGGTTATCTGATCTCAAAACGGCAGTACGAATTTGTTTCACCCCACTACACAGGTCCTGTGCTTCTATCTGTCCTTGGCATTGAGGGATCACTTCCCTATTCTGAACATCCTCATCGTGAACTACGCGAAGAACTCGATGTCATTTCCCCTATGGATATCGCTTCACCCGATACTTCGCTACACGACATAGGTATCATGGCAGCGAAACACCTCGAGCGAATCGAAGCGAACCTGCAAGAGTGCGCCGACGCAATCGACGAGGCAGTGTTCGACTGCTTTGACATCTCCGAGGAGCAACGCGAAACCATTCTTCAAGAGATTGCTCTTAGAACGAACAAAGATCCACGCGAGCGCGAGGAGTACGACCCCGATTCCATCACGGAACCCGGCGAGAACTTCCCCGAGATGGTCAAAGACCTGCTGTTGCACCTCGCCCTCCGGATCGTCCACGAGGACGACGACGGAATCGTCGCACTGTCGGACGTCGACCGCGAGTCCGACCTCCTCGAGCGCCTCGAGGACGAGTTCGAGCGCATCTTCGGCGAGTACGCCGCCGATCGGCTGGCCGAGGTCGACCAGGTGCTCGGCAGTCGGACGGCCGACGAGGAAGCCTACCCCAACCTCCGGGCGTGGCTCGAGGACGACCTCTTCGAGTACCACGTCTCGAAGTTCGACCGAGTGCCGATTCTGTGGCGGCTCACCACCGAACGCCTCGTCTCCGATCCCGACGGCGAGGGCTTCGCCTGCCTGCTCGACTACCACCAGCTCGACGCCAGCGTCTTCGATAAGCTGCAGAACCGCTACCTCGAGCCCCGGAAGGCGCTGCTCCGGGAACGGCGTAGCGCGGCCAACCGCCGCCGGAGCGACGAATCGCTCTCGGCTTCCGAGAAGGCCGCCGCGGCCGAGGAGTACAGCCGGTGTGAGAGCGCCCTCGAGCAGATCGCCGCCCTCGAGGATCGGATCAGCGACCTCGCACAGCCCGATCCCCGGGAGTGGCCCGAGGAGAACCAGGCGGTTGCTCGCGAGGCTGCCGAAAGGGTCGCCGAGTTCCGGGAAGAAACCGCACGGCGACTCGAGGCACTCGAGGAGCTGGCCGACCTCGATGACATCGATATGGAGGACCTGTTCAGCCCCTCGTTCTACGACACAGTGCAAGGGAACAAAGACGAGTGGATCGACGCACTCGAGGACCTCGAGGCGGCCTTCGAAGCGTATGCCGAAGACGGCTCCGAACCTGTCGAGGCCCACCTCTACGATCTCTTCGAGTACTACCACGACCTCGTCGGCTCCGCCCACTACGCGAGCAACGGCATTCTGTTCACCACCTACTACTACGACAAGTTCGAGGAGCCCGAGCAGGCCCAACTCGGCGACGGCGGCGCCACCCGCAAGCAACGGCTGCTCTCGGAACTGGCGAGCGACCTCGAGGCGTACCGGGATCTCGCGGACGAGATCGCGGACGCGTGCGACGCCATCTCGAAGGACATCTCTTCGGACTGGGCGGATCGGGCCCTCTCCGAGATCACGACCAGAGGCTACGAGCCTAACCACAAACACGGCGTCGCGATCAACGTCACGCCGCTCGCCGAGGCGGAGATCGTCCCCGAAATCGTCGACGAGAAGGTGATCTGATGAAGGCCCACGTCTTCGCGGAAGGATCCAACACGACGGCCGAGGACCGTGACCTGCCTCTCGTGGAGTACTACGAGGGACTCTTCGGGACGGTCGCAGGCCTCCAAGAGGAACTGGCCGACCACACCGACACGACGCTCCACGTCCTCTCCGAGGAGTTCGGCGCCGCCCGCGGTCACGAACGCGTCGCCGACCTCGAGACTCGAGGAACCCCCGTCGGCTTCGAGGAGATGACGGCCGCAGCGAGGGAGGAACTCCGAGGCGCTGCCACGGACGCTGACGTGATGGTCGTCCTGCTGTCGACGGACGTCTTCGAGATGACGGTTGGCGAGGCGTGGCCGGATCTCGTAGAAGCTGCGAAGCCGGGCTCGATCTGGTGTCTCAGCGCCGCACGGAGCGCACTCGAGGAACTCGACCTCGAGGCCCTCGAGACGGACGGCCGGACCGTCCTCACCTACGAGCGTCGCGGCGTCGCCCGAATCGGAACCGAAACGCGCGAACAATTGCTCGAGACCGTGACCCAAACCGCCACCCAGTGATCATGCCAGCGACCAAAACCCTTCCACAGTGTGCCCACGACGCCCTCGAGACCGCCATCGCCGACGCCGTCGACGACGAGCCGGTCGTCCTCTGGTGGGACGAGGGCGGCTACCTCGAGGACCTCGTGCGAAACGTGAGCGCCACCCTCGGCTGTACCTTCCGGAAAGCCGAGCGAACCCTCCTCGAGCTTCGGGCCGAACCCCCGCGGGGGAAGACGGTCTGGTACGTCCCCGAGACCCCGGACGAGGACGTCGACTGGTTCAAGGACGTCGAGAACACCGGTAGCGTCCTCAAGCTCCACATCGGCAAGCTCGCCGCACGGTGTTTCGAACGTGATCGCCTCCAGGCCGCCTCGCTCCGGGCTGCCTTCGAGGACGCCACGGTGGACGACGACCTCGAGGAGGACGACCGCGACAAGGTCGCGAAGACCCTCTACCGGGAACTCGACGGCCAGGGCGGCCTCCCCTCGCTGCAGGCGCTCCAGACCAAGATCGTCCTCGATGGCCACGATGATCCCGTGCGGTTCGTCCTCGAGTACGGCGTCGAGGGCTTCTCCGACGACGGCGCCGAGGACGAGGGGCACCAGGAAAAGGTCGTGCAGATCCGCGACCTCCTCGTCGACCAGGGCGTCGCCGCCGTAGAGGGCGTCACCGACGCCGAGACGATCGTCGAGCGAACCCGTCGCTGGGCGGTCGCCGAGTGGCTCGTCGACGAAGGCCTCGAGGCCTCTTTGCTCCCCGAGGAGTATCTCCCCGGAAGCGGCTCGAGTATCGGCATCTCCCGGCCTGAACTTCGCTCGACGCTGAGCAAGACCGAACGACCCGACGAACTGGCGGCGATCTACCTCGACCCCGAGCGCCGGTTCTGGCACGACGTGATCCGAACCTACGACGAGCCCTGGACGCTCGTCGAGTGCCCCGTCGACGGCACCCTCGAGACTCGTCTCTGGGACGAGTGGATTCATCACTTCCAGGAGAGCGACTACGAGACCTGCGCCACCCACGCGCGAGCGCGCCATCGCGCCCTCGAGCGCACCTTCGGCGACGTCCCGTGGACGAACGTGTGGAAGCAGGCGATCGACGTCGCCGACCTCGCCGCCGAACTCGAGTCCTGGGCGGAACGCGACGACGGCGACGTCGTCGACCTCTACGGCGACGTCGAGAACGGTACCTGGCAGATCGACAACGCGGTGTTCAACCTCGTCATCTCCGGGGAACCCGAGGCCGACCTCCCCGAGGAGCACCCCGCGACGGCGACGCTCGCAGACCTGCGCACCTCGCTCGTCGAGGACAGCTACCTCGAGTACCTCTCGGAGCTGGGCGATCTCGTCGTCGAACAGATCGACTCCGGCGCGCCGTTCGTCGGCAAGCGCCACGCCCACCAGTTCTTCGACGAGGAGTCGGAGTACCTCCAGAGCGGCCAGAGCGTCGCGCTGTTTATCATCGACGCCCTGCGGTTCGACCTCGCACACGAGCTCGCCGAGTCCATCCGCCGCGAGCTGCCGGAGCTCGAGGTCGATGAAACCCCGTGGGTCGGGACGCTCCCCTCGGACACCGAGTTCGGCAAGGCGGCGCTCACCCCCGGGAGCAAGTTCAGCTTCAAAGTCGAACTCCGAGACGGCGATCTCGTTCCCGTTCGAAACGGCCGTCGAATCACTAACTACCAACGAAGAGAGCTACTGACGAACGACGGCTGGAGCTACATCACCCAGGGAGGCGAGGAGACGGGTTGGAGTAGCACTCGCGTCGTCTACTACTGGAACGACATCGACGAAGCCGGCGAGAACGAACTGACCGACTTCGAGGACGTGTTTCGCGACCGTCTCGAGACGATTACACGGATTATCTGCGAGAAGATCGATCAGGGCGAGTGGGATCGGGCGTACATCCTTACGGACCACGGGTTTGTGACCCATCCAACAGAACCAACTATTGATTCGCTGAGACCACCTCACGGCGCTGAGAAGGTTACACGCCGATGGATCGCCGGTTCAGACGTCGATTACGACAAGGCAGGCGTTCTGCTGGACGAAAACACCCACCTCGGCTACCTCGATTCGGATACGAAGATCGGTATTCTATCAGATCCCCTTCAACGATTCAGCAAACGGGGGCCTTCCAATAACCGATTCTTCCACGGTGGGATCCTCCCACAGGAGTTCGTACTGAACTTTATTACGATCACCCAAGAATAGTCGCTGAAGACTATCATTCGAATCCACCACTGAACAAAGAAGAACGCGACCATCTTGGGGACGGGGTTGCAGAGATGTGTGTCACATCGAGAATTCTGTTCAGGAGGGACTCGAGATCAAGCCCAACAATATAGGGCGAATTTTACGAGGTGACCCGAAAGATCCTGGAGTTCGATCACTACGAGGAGATCGAGCGATGGTCTCGATTATGTCAGTTAACTCGATTGGGGGCTTTCCTCCTGGGTGCTCACCTTTTGCCTCCCTTTCTTATTCACGAAATATCCAAGCGCGAATATTACGAGCGCAATTAGGAAGAACACAAATGCCCAGACGACCAGCCCTATTAGACTGCCAAAGAATTCGCCCGCTCCCTCGAGTCCTTCCCCTGCGCCGAACATCACTGGGATGTAGAACAGAATTGGCGTCAACACCAACAATCCAGCGGAGATGTAGAGTCCCGTACCGATCGTCAGCCACGTCGACGGCTTCCGGTACAGGTACCAAGTCGAACCAACGAGCCCGACGATGAACAATACTTCTGAGCCCCCGATATTCAAGGACATCCACGCGAGGAGGCCCCCAATAACCAGGCCCATAAGCACTGATGCAAAGAGCCGAATCCACGCAATCGCACGGAATCTACCGCGCTTTTCCACCTGTTCGTCAAAATGGTCGTCCGGCGCAGATTGCTCCCCTGCCATAATCCTTCTGCACTGGGACCCGTTATAGAGCCGTGCTATTGTTTCACATTCTCATTTGTCGAGCTCGATCCTAAGGTCCGAATGGGGAAGTTCAGTGAAGATGTACACATGGTGTGGCCATATTACCGACTTTTCTAAGCGACACAAATACCCAGTTAATCTCAATAGCTAACCCGTTCATCTTACTCGGTTTCCTTAGTAGAAGCTCACCTGCCAAACTCATCCGTACAGAGACCGACTATCCAGCGGCTTGTAGCGGAACATGTTTTTTGAACCCCTCGTTCCAACCGAATATAAATCGATATGGCTTGACCATCGCATTGTCGCTGTCTGCCACTCATTACGTTCTCCTCTGTGATTTTTGAACAGCAGTTGATAATGATGTGAATCAAACTTCAGCTTTGATTACAATATCGACTCGTGGACCGTCTATGGAATCGCTAATAGGGCTATATTATGGCTAGCACGGTACCTGTCATGTATGGGGGGAACATTACTACTTACGGCAGGCGAAGTGTACTCAAAACGGCGGGTACACTCATCATCACGGCCATCGGCGCGGTTAGCGTAGCTGGCGCAGACAACGACGAAGCAGATGGGGGAGAGAACGTACTCGACTTCGACACCGAGGTCGACCTCGAAGCAGACTTTGAGTTCGAGGGTGCCGGGCAGCGAGTCACTGACGAAGTTGAACTCGACGATGGGCCTGTCATTGCCATGGTGGAATACGATGGAGATGCCTCGATTCACGCCCACGCTATTCCGCAAGCCGATCAGGATATGGAGCGGGTGATCGTGATGACTGATGACGGTCCCCGTGGCGTCGGTGGTGTGATGGCAACGGAAGGACCCTACGTGTTCGAAATCGACTTGCTGTTCGTCGACTTCGATCTCGACGAGTCGGAGATAGAGTGGACGATAACAATAGTCCAGCCGGTGGCTGAAGAGGGTGATGCGATCGAACCGCCCGTCGAATTCGAGGGTGAAGTAAGCACGCTCCTTGGACCGGTCCGTTTGGATGGGACCGAAGTCGCCGCAGCGACCCACGACGCGGAGGGCAACTTCCAGATCGATGCGCTCCCACAGGAGGCGGAATTCGCCGACGCGATGTTCTTCGAAACTGGTGAGTTCGAAGGCGAAACAACCGTAGACACCGAGGGTGTGAACTGGATAACGGTAGAGGCTGGTGGTGAGTGGACGCTGTCGATCGAATAACGATCCACTCGGTGAGATTCAGTCAGTAGGTCGTCGTAGTAGAGAGTTGGTTCTGAGCGATAATACGAAGGTGGGCTTTCACTGCCTGGATAAGTTCCTGATAGTTCGCGAAGTCATCTGTCGTGACGTGCCATCGATCACTGACTGCACGGATCATTTCGCTGTCGACGTCGCGTTCTTCGGTGAACAACACCTCCTCGAGGAGCGCAGGTGCAGGTAGACTCTCGCAGATGGCGCCGGTTTCGATTCCAACACCCAAATTGTCCCCCATCGCAGGTGTCACGAAAATGGTGGCGTTCGCTGCCCGTGTGAACGCAAGACTTTGTGTAGCGGCATCGATTTCATCGGTCTCGATCTGTGGGTCTGTGGCGATAAACGCGTTCACGCCTGCTTTCTCTCGAAGTTCATCGCGAAGGTAGAGAAGAAGTGCGAGTGCATCGTCGACGTTCGAAGAGAAGTCTTGATCATCCTCAATACGATCGTTGATCTCGTTAAGTGTAGGACGGCTTGTCGCCGCATTCGACACGTCGTGCGTAGGTGGGGTGGGATATGGGGGATAGGATTTGTACGGTCCCATCAGGTACACGAGGAAGTGTGGCTTGGAGACAGTGGACTCCAAATAGGGGCTGTCCTCTAGTTCAGTGATGAGTCGTTCTCTCATTTCACCAGTCTCTTCTCAAATTCTGACGATAAAAGCCTTGATAAGAGACGAGTTGGTTCTACCGATGGAACTATCTTCACTTCCACTACGGTAAGGACTGTTAAGATGCTTGGTGCTGTATCACCTGATACGGAGGTAAAACGTATGACGGAGACTCCCCCCGAAACGCTGCCCGACGGCGGCCTGGCATTTCCTGAACGCCAAAATGACGATTCTAATGGAGACGATCGACCACCGTTTGACCTCGATCTCCCTGAGGATAGTCTCTTCACCGAGGAGGATTACTACAAGATGTACCGCATCGCTGCGGACCCGTTACGCTCGAAGATTATGCGCGCGCTCTCGGTACATGAGCGACTCAGCACCGGCCAGATCTCGAAGTTAGTCGATCGAGATGCAAACGATCTCCACTACCACCTTCGCCAACTCAAACAGACGGCGCTCATCCGAAATCAGCGTGAACCTCGAAGTGGTACGACGGAGCCGTACTCCTACTACACCTTGACGCCCCTCGGTGAGACGGTGCTCACTGAGGGCCTCGAGGACGGTGTGAAGAAACTCGCTGCCCAGGAACGCGAAATTCGGGAACACTTTTCCAAGTAGATAGCAGTGGGCTGTCTCCACTCACCGACGCATTTCCAGTCGAGTATCTTGGCTTCGATCAGCGTCAGCCTCTTTTGAGCGACTGAAAGCGAGATCGCCAACAGAACGGACGAAATTAGGGGTTGGGCGATTGGGGCTTGTGCATCTTGTTCAGACAAGAGTACGAGTCACGCTTGAACTGGTTGATCCCAAAATCGTGCCTGAGCCCGCAACCGTGGATTCCTTTGAGAGGAGGGATCCGTTGTACGTGTTGTGGTGGAGAACATTCATACTATGTTCAACGTATGGTTTGGACACTAACGAAAAATGGATGCTACATACGGTCCCGGCGACACAATTTTTCTCAATGGTGAGCCGGCCGAGGTCATTAAAACGTATACTGTCGGCGATCTCGAGTACCTGCGTGCGTACGTCGAGAATATCGGCGTGAAAACAGTCTGTCTCGACGACGTCGAAATCGAACCTCAGGAGGATTCCCTCGAGACACTCTCTCCGAACACAGCGGGTGACCTCCATCCCAAGCACGACACCGTCTCCGCTGAGTGGTTCGATCTCCGTTCGCAGGCGCTCCAGCTACAAATCGCCCACGAGCAGGGACAACTCCTGAGCATCTCGAACTCGCTGGTTCGCCTCGAGCCCTACCAACTCGAGTGTGTCAACTGGGTAATGCAGAAACTCCGCCAGCGGGCACTCATCGCCGACGACGTCGGTCTCGGGAAGACCATCGAGGCGGGATTGATCCTGAAGGAACTCACAGCGCGTAATCGCGCCGACCGCGTTCTCTTCGTCGTTCCCGCTCACCTCCAGAAGAAGTGGATCCGTGACATGGACCGCTTTTTTGACATCGAGCTCACGCCGGCCGATCGGAAGTGGGTCGAGGGTGAGCGTCGACGTCTCGGCGAGGAAGCCAACATCTGGAATCAGGACCACCAGCGACTGGTGACAAGCATGGCCTTCCTCCGTCAGGACGAGTTCCAGCCCGAACTCGAGGACGCCTTTTGGGACGTGGTTGTCGCCGACGAAGCCCACAAAGCCGCCAAGCGTGGCGAGTCAGCGAACAAAGCGGCGAAGATGGTTGAACGGGTTGCAGGGAACTCAGATGCGCTTCTGTTGCTCAGTGCCACACCACACGACGGGAAAGGCAATGCGTTCCGGTCGCTTGTCGAGTACATCGACCCGTTCCTCGTCGCCGAGGATCGGGAGTTGACTCGAGACACCGTCGACCGGGTGATGATCCGCCGTGGAAAGCAAACCATCTACGACGACGACGGCGAGCGCATCTTCCCGGATCGAGACGTCAGGACGGTCCCGGTCGAGATGAGCCACGAAGAACGCGCGTTCTACCGCGCTGTCACTGACTACGTCAAATACGTCTACAACCGCTCTGAGCGACTCAACGAACCCGCGGTCGGGTTCGCGATGGCGCTCATGCAAAAGCGCCTCGTGAGCAGCATCGGTGCCATCAGGGCAACACTCAGTCGACGACTGCGTAATCTCGTCGCCGAGCAATCGACGGGAACGGCGCTCTCAGAGGAGGCGAACGCATACTTAGAGGGGGAGGATCTCGACGAGGACGATAAACAGCGAGTCGAAGCTGAACTCGCGGGATTGACCGTCACCGAAAGCGATGCTGAGCTCGAAGAGGAAATCGAGACGCTTCGGGACCTCATCACCCTCGCCGAACGCATCCCCGTCGACTCGAAGGCACAGAAGGTCCGCCGATTCATCCAACAGCTGCTCGAGGAACAACCGAACGAGAAGGTCCTGCTGTTCACCGAGTATCGGGACACACTCGAGTATCTCCTTGATCTCGTGAAAGACGAGCCGTGGGCTGACGAAATCCTCGTCGTCCATGGGGACGTGGACAAGGAAGATCGCACCCAGATCGAAGACGAGTTCAACTATGGACAGTCACGGCTGCTTTTCGCGACCGACGCGGCGAGTGAAGGGATCGACCTCCAGCACAGCTGCCACATCATGGTGAACTACGAGCTGCCGTGGAATCCGAACAGGCTCGAGCAACGCATCGGCCGGATCCACCGCTATGGCCAGGACAAGGAGGTGAAGGTGTGGAACTTCTCGTTCGAGGAAACGAGGGAGGGGGAGATTTTCGAGATGCTCCAGAACAAGGTCGAAAACATCCGTGGGAAACTCGGGAACACGGCCGACGTGTTGGGGATGCTCGATGAGATCGACCTCGACTCGCTCATCATGCGCTCGATCCGAAACGACGAACCCGCGAGCGCAACCAAAGCAGAACTCAAGGCATTGATCGATGAACGCCAGCGGACGCTTGAGGAGTGGTACGACCGAAGCCTCATCGACACGAGCACGTTCGACGAGGAGAGTCGGCGAAAGATCCAACAAGTCGTCGACGACTCCGAAGGCGTCTACGGAACCGAGGCGGACATTCGGGAGTTCGTCGAGCGCGGTGTGCGGACCCTTGGGGGCGAGATCGAAAGCGCAGGAGCCAACATGTACCGTGCTGAGTTGCCCGAATTGATCGGAACACGGGTTTCACAACCCGAGTACGGTCCGTTCACCTTCAGTCGCGAGTTCGCGATGGACCACGAAGGGATAGAATACGTCTCACCGGATTCGGCGCTGGTCCAAGGGCTCATGGAACAGATCCTCGATGAGAATCGGGGAGAGGTGGGGCTCAAACTCCTCCCGTTCGTCGAGACGCCCGGGATTACGTACAATTACCGGGTTCGGTTCGAGGATGGGACGGGCGAAGTGATTCGAGAGGAGTTACGCCCCGTATTCGTGGACATGGACTATCACGACCCACAGCAACGACTGGGTCGTCGCGTACTCGAGGCAGAAAGCGTCCAGGGCTCGCCGGACGAACGGACAGTCCAGACGCTTCTAGAGGCGGAGGGTGATCTCCGTAACGCTGCAGACGAATACGTCAGTACACACGTTGTGTCACTCAAGAATGGGCTGCAGAGCCGTCGAGAGGCAGAGACAGAGCAAGAGTTAGACGACCTTCGTGAGTATGCCGAGGCCGAACGGATGCGGATTGAACAGTTCATCGACGAGTACGAACAACGAGCCGACGCCGGCTCTGACATGTCGATTGCGATCCGAAGACAGCGACAACGCCTCTCGAAGTTAGAGGAACGACTCGAGACCCGGCGCGAAGAGCTGCGACGGAAATCACAGGTCATCTCACTCGCGCCTGAAATCGAGGCACGTTGTCTGGTGCTCCCTGTTTGATTGCACCCACCTGCTCCGGGTTCTCACAGCCAGCGCTATGAGGAGCGAACTGATCGAGGGTATCAAGACCTATTACTGTCGGCCCAGATCGGCTATCAGAGAACCGAATGGATGGATCGACAGAGCAGCCCGTCGAGAAGCCGAGCGTGATCGTCAGTCAATGCGACCGACCAAATTGTGACGCAGACGGCTATTTCCCGGCGGCGGACTTCGTTCTGGTAGAGGGCGACTCGCTGCAAGTGTGGGTGGACGGAACTCGTTTCATCGAGGATCCGGATGGAAGCGTCCGTCCGGGGCAATACTTACTCGTGAGAGACCCCGGATTCGGAGTGATGATCTCGAGAATCGAATCGCTCCAGCCAGACGATGATTCAGCGACGATCCAGCACCTCGTTCACTGGATGGATGGGGAACTCATTCGACTGAACGAAACGGAAACGTGGTCTCACGAGGAGATTACAGGGGAATACGACCGCTCGATGGGGGATGCCTCGATATCTACGTTCCTCGAGCGAACAACGTGACCTCCAAACGTTCGTTGATTGTTATTATATCACTGACAGTCAGTAGTTCCGACTAGTATATATTGATTAAATTCACGGATAAGATAACAGTTTCTGTGGATTAATAATATTGCCTTCGGTGTGGTAGGTGCGTAGACATACGGCTGACATATGCGAGTAGACGACAATACCCGGCGCCATATCCGCTCGCACTACCGGACTCACACAGAGTCATATACGAGAATCTGGTCGAAGCTCGACGCTATCCGTGAACGTCTCGAGGACACCGATCGCGATGGGAAAATCGCCCATCTCAAACTCTCGTACATCAATGCGGTGATCAGCATTCGGACGACGGCTGACAAGCAAGACGAGGCAGTGGCCCGTCTCATGGCCGGTTACGACCTCAAGACAGCGTTGGCGAGCGTCAACTATCACACCCAAAAACGGAAGCATATGAGACGAAGTCTTGACGATGAGACTGTCTGGAACGAGATTGCGGTCTCTCTTGAAGCTGATGACCTGTACTCTGCCCACGAAATAGCGCTGGACCGGCTCGGGTATATTGGAACTGTGAAGGCCCCCTTTATTTTCGCGATGCTTGGTTATACGCAGAAGATGTGTATCGATGGAAACGCTCTTCGCGTTCTCGGGTTAGACGATTACCCGTCGACGAAAGACATCCATGAATATGAACGGCTATGTCGAGCTATTCGTGAGGAGTTTCCTCAGTTGAGCGCCGAGCTGGATCCATTTCATCTTCACTGGGTGATCTTCGATTGGCAGCGGTCGGCTCCTCGGAACGGGGACGAACCACCAGGGCGGTCAAATCCATCCGATCGCGTTACGCAGCATGACGCCTGGTTCGAGGCTGCTCTTGGTGATATTCCACGAATTCAGGAAGTGGTTGATTCGATTGAGTAATAGGTACCTATTCCACCTATTAGGTTAGAACAATCGCCCCACTGGATTTCCCGTTAACTGGTTCAGAAGAAAACTAATACACGAACCGCTTTGTCTTAATTGTCGTTGATTCGTTGCCAACGACCTTCCTGGATGAGTCCAGCGAGATATCGACTCAGGCTCAGTGCTTGTTCGTCAGTCTCCACTTACCATTGGTCTTTGTACTGGCGGTGGCGGTAGACATCCCCTAGTCATTCCTTCGCCGAATCCCTTGTTGTCGTCCATCGGTTGACGGGGATGCTAATGGTGCATCAGTCATCGAGAATCGACATATAGTCGAATTACTGTCAGTGAATTAATGGCACTATCCGGTCAGGGTTACGCGTCTTGGGTCTCCTCAGGGCCGAATTTATCAAGCAGGTCTTCGATGATTAGTTCTTCGCGCTTCTCAATGAACTCTGGGAAGTTCTCTAATTGGTGAAGGTCCTCGTTCTGCGGGATATGATGCTTTTCGAAGTAAGATTCATCTTGTGATTTAAGCCACTCGAGGAAGGACTGCCCACTCTTCGACCGGTTTTCGTTCTCGTTTAGGAGCTGGAGATTCCCAGGTCGGTCCTTGAGTTCGGTGTATCGTTCTGCCTCTATGGAGTCTAACCCGTAGTTCTGAACTAGTGTTTCTGTATCGAATTGGTCCTGCGGAAAGATGTGGTCGACATCGTGGCGAGTGTTGCTCCGCGCTGGTCCGGGGTGGTACAGCAGTGAGAGGAAAGAGAAGATCTTTCGACTCCCGTATTCGAGGCTGTCGAGTTGCAGTTCCAGTAGGTCGCGGTCGAATCTGGAGACTCTACCATCGCTCCGGAGTTCGCGGTGGATCTCGTCGCCAGGGAACGTCATAGCAGGCGCAGTCTGCATCAGTGACCGCGCCCGTTCGATAGCACCTCGACCGACGGAAAATGTCCCGTTGAGAATCGACGTACAGAGCCACTGGTGAATCTCTTCTCGAGCCGAAATTTCCTCGTGACCGCTACTCCATTCGAGGTTTGGGTTGTCGTTGGTATAGAAGAAATACGCAATCGGAACCAAGGCATTCCGACTTGTAAGGCTGCGGGAGTCAAGTCCGAAATCAACGACGAGGTCAACGGCATTTCGTACCGCCTGCTGCATCTTGCCGTTATCCGTCCAAGTCTGCTTCATCTTCTGTAGGTTCGACTGGTTGAAATGGCGAACAGACTCAGAGGTCGGTAAGTCGGAACACATCAGAAGATTTCGGAGGGCAAAATCGATATCGAAGCTAAAGCCGGCATCCTGTCGTCGACGATTGAGGTCATCAATGAACTCCGTGATCTCTTCTCGAGCGTTGATGGCGTCTGCTCCGCTCCCATTTGCCCATTGAGCAGTCGCAATCGAGAGCAGGACTTCGGATGTACTAAGTTGGGTTCCGCCACGATTCGTTCGAATGAACATATCGAGGACTTTCCCTAGGTCGTCCTCTTCTTTCTCGTCGTAGTTGATGAGACTACGCTCGTGAACAGCACGATAGAGGGAGGTGAGATTCTTATTGATGAACTTCCACTGGGTGGGATGGTGGATCTCCTGCTCGGAGAGTTCAGCATCAATCTCTTCAGTGATATCATGGATGCCGTCGTATTCGTTGAGTTCGAGGATGTCCTTGACCCGATACCAGTATTCGGCCTCGGACATCTCGGGATCCGTTTTAAACTCGAACTCATACCTCATCTTGAGGTCGTCGTCGCTAATCTCGTCAGGGTCGGAGAGGACGTTGAGATAGAGCTGCTTTCGGTCCCATGCGTTCGGGTTGGTTCGATGGCGGTGTTTCTGCTTAGTCGTCAGTGTTCCCTGTAATCCAATGTAGAGCGCGGTGAGTCGCTGTTGGCCGTCGAGGACTAGCTGAATCCCGTTAGGGACGTCCTCGTAGTCTTCGACCTCGGGATTACGGTGGTGGACGTTCCCTAAACTCTCCGGGTGGACCGGATCTGTGACGTAATGTTGAACGAATTTGTACTTAATTTGCTCTTGGGCGAGGTCACCCCGAACGCGCCAAAAGAGGAGAGACCCGATTGGGTAATCTCGAAGGATCGAATCGAAGAGTTGGATGATTTGTTCTTCGGTCCAAACGAATTCTCGTTGGATAGCGGGGACGAAGGTCGCCGTATTGAGTTCCTGAATGGCGTTGGCGATAGTTTTAGATTGGAAGCTCATTGTCACGATACTGGTGTGACCAGACACTAAAATACTCCTGTTGAAGACTGTTGATCGGGTTTCACAAATCCTCTGTTCCCGATAGTCTCGCTCAAGTAGCCAAGAAATATCGAGTCACATTCTTCATCGACGTGGTTCACGTTCCAAAGGCCTGATCCGCGGATTTTCTTGCTTCGACTATAATTTCCGAGCTAATTATCTGAGCGTGAGTCATGGGTTCTCCATCGTTGAGAGCTAAAAGTAAATCTCTGGATGGTGTTTCCTGATGTCTGTGTCACCTATCTCCTCTGAGAACGTTAGCCAATAGCCCTCATGCAGAATATTCCGGTGCTCAGGATCTAAACAGAATCTAAAGGTGGGAGACTCGAAGAGTGAAGTATGAACTGAGGCCCGCATAAATGCCAGATAGGTGGTGTGAGACGTATTCTATGATACTCTGCTGGACAGCTACATTTTATCTAGATCAGTACTCTCTGGCTCACCATCTTCTCGAGGATCTTCAACAAGCTCATAAAGACCACGCGATGGTCGACGGACCCAACCGGCGCTGCGAAGGCTTCGGAGACAGAACTCTACATTACTTTTCGAGAGGCCCGTCTCATCCATCAGCCACCGTGGGTTTGCGCGTCCCCATGGGTCACCACGTTCACGACCGTCTTTTAGCGCCTCGAGGACCTGCTCATCTTTTTCTGTCGGTGAATACCGCTCGTTGACCATGTCTGGTTGCACTATACTCATCGTAGGTCATAGCAGATCGTCATTTGTGAAAGCTTTTGCTATGCCCTATACTGAGCACTATGCAAAGCAAAGTTATAAGAAGACGGCGTATCTACTACAGGATAGAGACACAGGGATGGCCGAGAAAACTCTTGGCCGGGTGTTCCAGCACCCGACCCGTGTCCTCAGACTAGGACAATGTCGATTACAACCAACGCGAACGAAAGCGTTACGGAAGATGCATTGAACGAAGACGTCGTCCTCGAGCGACCGAACTACCACTACGGCTATCTCGGCCGCGACGGTGAAGGCTACTACCACCACGTCGACGAGGTCACGAACACGATCTACGTCACCGACGAGCCATACGAACGGACGCTCCCGGCCGGCGGTGCAATCTACCGCATCACCCTCTACGGAAACGTCAACCACATCGAGGACCTCAACCTCCACGACGACAAGGACCTGAGCGACTGGGTGGCCTACGTCGATTCAAAACGTGGCTGGGCCGAACGTCCGAAAGACATCACGGGGGCTCTTCAGCGTGCACTCGCTGGTGCTGTCCGAAATGATATTCTCGAGGGCACGCACCGATGACGAACATCCCTCACGACGACGTCCGCCCCGCCGACCTCGAGGCAGCCGACGAAACCACACTCACGAGTACAACTACCACCTCGAGCACTCACACAGACCTCGAGGCCGTCTTCGAGTACACGTCGATCACCGGTCGCCGTCGACGTGTGACGATTGTCCCCGACACCGGTGGTGAAGCCTGGCGGATCGAACACGAACGCCGTGCTGGCGAGTGGCGAGAAACTGGCCGTGAACCGATTACCGAGTTCGACCTCCACGTGCGAGGACGACTCGAGGAACACACCGCCCGTGAGATCGACCCAGATCCACGGAGCCAGTCAGCCGTTCCCGATGGCGGCAACGTGCGTGAGTCGTTTCTCACTGCCCAGAACCACTACTGCGACATCTGCTCGAGGCCGTTCGACACCCTCGACGACCTCGCGAACCATGACTGTCGACGTCACCCCGAGAGTGGATAGCTGAGTCAGCACACCACTTCGGGATCGCGTTGGCCATCCAATGAAGTAGACCACGACCGCGCCTCGTCGATCGAGATGAGGTGCCTACTCCCAGTCCCCGACCGAGTCGACGTCAGCCGTCCCGATCACAGAGACCTGACGGCGATGGTGGGGAGTGCCCCATTGCAGATCCTCGAGGCAGCCCTCGAGTCTCCGGCCTACTGCCCGCAGCCGCGTTCCCGACTCCGATCACAGCCAGCGCCAGCTCCGTCATCCAACCCTACCACCGAACCAGACCCTACATGAGCACGAACCCAGACTGTCCCGCACCGACTGCACAGACGATCCAGACACTCGCCGACGAACTCGAGGCGCTTCGTGAGCGCGTCAGTACCCTTGAGTCCGGCCTCACCCAAAAAGACGAGCGCATTGCGAACCTCGAGACCGCCCTCGAGGAGACCCGACTGGAAAACGAACACCTTGAGGAACACCTCGAGGCCCTCGAGGAAACCCAGACGCCCATCGAGGCACGCCTGGACGCCCACGAGAAGAAACTCAACGCGAACAAAGACCGCGTCGGCGAACTCCAGGCGCGAGAACTCGAGAAGGGGGCGCATCTCCTCGAGGATCACGTCGACGAAGGCGAGATCGACGTCGTGGATGGCCGCCTCGAGCGTATCTGCAAAGACGACGGGCAGCGCTACTTCCGTCTCCCCGAGAGTGACGACCCACTCGAGCGTGGGGGTAACGTCGCTCTATCGCATGCAGATCTGCTCCCGATTCAGCAACTCGCAAAGATGGACGAGGATATGCTCCGTGCAACGACGTCCTCACTGCCGTCACGGCTCGCTGCAAAGCTCTGGAAGGCGCGTGTCGACTCGACGGTTGGTGACAACCCCTGGCGGAAAGGGAGCGCTGGCGTTCGCGAGTACGTCAGTGCCGGCGATATGAAACACTGGATCCGTCGCCAGGAGACGGGCGTCAGTGATTCCTATGCGAAGAAGTTGGTCTCGAGGACGATCGACGCGTTGCTCGAGCTCTCGAAGAGCCGTCTGGCTGTGAAAAAGAGGCGGCAACGAAAGAACGGCCTCGAGTACACCGAGCGCCGTGTTCTGCTGATGGACGACGCCGATATTCCAGGTGAGGGCCTCGAGACCGGAGACACCTGACGTCCACACTCGAGGGTGTCTCCAAGCCACTCACAACCCCTGAGAAGGGCTGCACTCTCCACGCCATACTGAAACCCTGCACGAAAGCGGTGGTTTGCTCGGTACGGCTACTTGTGTGTACGTCACTCGATCGGTCGTCGTCGGTCTTACTCGAGTGACTCTAGTGCAGGTGTGTCTGAAGACGTCAGCTGTCTCCGGAAACAGTATGATACGCTCTTGTGGCGAAGACTGTTAGTGAGTCATAGCGCAGTTTCAAGAATGCTTCTCAGTGCTTCTCTTCCACTACTCAAGAGCGAACTACTATTGGCCCCTCGACCAATGCCCTTGTGGCATTGGCCCACATACCAATAGGCGAGGATGGCCTCACTGACCGACGACGATCTCGATGGTGTGAGTGAGGTGAGGAAGTATCCCGACGGGACCGTTGTCCGCGTGTTTTGCATGCAGACAGACCGTGACGCGTACTCGTCTGGGTGGGCCTACAAACTCCACTACGGTGTGACGGAGCCGGACCCGACCCAAACACTTGACGATGGGACGATTCGTCGGTATCTCGAAAATCTCCGGATTTTCGACGACTCATCGAAACGGCTAGCCGTTTCGAGACGACAACTCACACGAGGACACCAAAGGGCACGAACTGCATGTCGCACCGGACCCTGACCCAGACATAATCGAGTTCCCCGGAATGGTCGAACTCTGGGAACGATTCTGGAGCGAGATCCCGAAATCCGAGTTCGAGGTCAAGTGAGGCCACCACACTACGGTGATACCCATGAACGACACTACGCCGCCGCTGCACCCGATGGAGCGCGAACAGCTTCGGGCCGAATCAACCCTCGTCGTGACTGTCAAGTCGTCCAGTGAGTTCCACGACGATGTCACCGTGGAATCAAGGCGCTCGAGCGAGGCGACGCGGTGGATTCCCCGCCGACGCTCTCGTTCACCAGCTACGACGAGCTCATGGAGACGCTGACGCCGCGCGTTCTCGATCTTATCGAAGCCATCCGCCGGGAAGAGCCATCCAGCATTAACGAGACCGCACGGGTTGTTGACCGGGACGTCAAGAACGTCCACGAGGAACTCAGCCGGCTCGCCCAGTTGGGCATCATCTTCTTCGAGGAAGACGGGCAGAGTAAGCGTCCAGTCGTCTGGTTCAATGAACTCGTCATCAACCTCCCGTTCGATCCACAGGCTGGCGACACGGCAGCCGCCGCACCGTGAAGGTGACGTCGCAGGCTACGTACTTCCCCGTTGCTCTGGCACATACGTCCTGTCCACACCTGTTGTTTTTTCTACCCGCACACGTAGCTCTCGAGTAATGATTGAGTGTCGCTACTGTGAGCAAACCTTCGCGGAGGAGTCTGAAATCCGTGAGCATCTCTACAAAGCCCATGAACGAGACGAACTCAGTCGGATTGACCGGAAGCGTGTCGAGCAATACGTCGACGAACACGGATTAGACGAGAGTAACCACGAAGAACACCAGGAAGCTGGTCAACCCGCTCAACGTGAGCTACGAACAGCCGATACATCAAGCGATATCTACCCCGATGATGCGTGGGAACTCAGCGATGTCGAAGCGCTCTCGACGGACGAAATTGTGGAAAAACTCGCTGAGCACGGCATCGAAACGAGCGAGACGGCGTTCCGGAACAGAACCGAAGACCTCAGCTCGGCGACGACACTCTCTGAGCAGTGGGAAGCTGAATACGAGGTTGACGCCACGGGCTACGATCAGGACTTTATCTGGATGGCGGCAGAAGTACTCTGGGAGCGCTGGGCACCTGACGTTCCAAACAAAGAACGGATCTACGAGTTCGTCCAGGAGGGGCGTGACCTCCGTGAGAAAGAAAACCGTGCTGAGGCTTGTGATCAGTGGTTAACTGCCTGGGAGTACATCGTCGCCGTAACACCTGACGAAATCACGACCATTGACGAGGCAGACCGAAAATTGCCGTCGTTTCTCTCGCTCGAGGCTTTCATTCGATCGCTTGACAGCGACCTTGCCACCGCCGCGCAAGAGGATCCAGCATATCACGAGCACCGACTCGAGTTCTGTCGGGAAGTTTGTGAACAGTTCCCGGATGCACCCGACGAGTTCCTCCTTGACTTTCGCCACTTCGTCGCCGACTCGCTCGCAGAGCTGGATAGAACCAACGAAAGCAGGGCCGAACTCGGGTTACTCATCGAGGAGTATCCCGAGGATCCCTGGGCGTACAAGAAGCTCGCTGATAGCTACTGGCTCGAAGACCCAGACGAACTAACCAGAGAGGAGATGGAACGTACTGCAGAACTGTACCGAGCGGCACTGGACGCCGACGGTCCTCTGGAGGGTGCGTCAATAGTAGCCGAGCGCTGTGGGGAAGTGGAGAGTCGACTATCTGACATGGGGGCGTCCAACCCAGAGTGAGCGCTTGAGCACAAGAACTTCCTTATTCGACGACGCCCCATCTGTTTGTAGTGGAGCACACTCCGTTTAAGTAATTATTGACCGCTACTACAATACGATTGCTGAAACTCAATATAAGTATCGCGTCCGTTAGATGTCTCTCGTATTTCAGCATAAAAGACATCCCGTGTGCCTTCTTTATTGCAGGAAATTTGAAAAGTACTTTCTTCTGAAGCTTCTTCAGACAGATAGACTATTACATCAAAGGTGTCGGTATTAGTGGCCTCTACGAACCCCTTTTCTTGAATCATATTTGCTCCTTTTTCTGGAATTCGATCACTAATTTCATACTCTTCCTCTAACACAATATTCCCTTCTGTATCCCGGATTAGAACATCAACCAAATGAGTTTGTTCAGTGAAGTTCAATAATTCGAAATCAATAGGTCCGGGTTGCTCAGAAGTGATGGAGAGACAACCCGCATTCAATATTGCTCCTCCGCTACCCATCATCATGAGAGCTTTTCTCCGAGTCATATTCAGATCCATATCTGTAATACACACTTACTGACATAAACGCTTTCGGTGTGACATCTTGGGAATAATAAATATGGCTAAAAGATAAACCGCACCGTGCGGCCACTGAGAAATTGGACTGACTGTAGGTCCTACCCGGTGAGCGTCCCCGCTACGACGCCCTGATTACAGTCACATTGGATAGTGTCACTACCACACGGAGCTCACCAACCGAGAACCGAATCTCGAGATCAGTCTGTGGACTCGTCGAGTCTACGATCCGCTCGAGGGCTTCAACATCGATCACCCGCTGCAGTTGGTACTCGTCACGAGCGAGCCCCTGCGCTTCGAGCGCATGAACGATCTCGAGCAGAAGCGGCCCGTGCTCGTCACTCATCGCCTATCACCTTCTCGACGATGTCGATGATCTCCTCCGCAGTCGAACTATAGTAACCGTTGAAAGTCATTGCACACCCAGTCACGACCGTTGGCGGGCAGCCTCGCCAACAAGGCCGAGGCTGCCCGCTCGGCTGTGACCGGGGGTAAATCGTTTCAACGAGTACTATAGCAGGAAGTCTCTCATGACGGCAGTTTCCCCAAGAACCTGTACCGCTGATTATCACTATAGTAACAACTGAAACGATTCACACACCGATCGTACAATGGCGGTTCTCACAGTGAGCGCTTGAGCACGAAAACTTACTTATTCGACGGCGCACTATCTATTTACAGAGGAGCACACCCCCGTACCACCATGGAATTCGAAGAACAACTTCGGTCGCTGGAAGAACGGTATGACATCTCCGAGAGCGAACGTGCTCGAGAACTCGGCCGAACCGTTGCCCAGCTGCGGGACTAACGCTCGAGTCTTACTCGCAGGTTTCCAGATACTCGAGGAACTCCTGTTTGTCGAGCCCATCCTCAGAACGCAGATGCGACGCTCCAGCTCGCGTCAGTGACTCGATCATGAACTCGGTACAAAGTTCGATATGATGTGCCGCATACGTCGACAGGGCTTCTGACTGTGGCAGCTCGAGGTTGTACTCCGAGAGCTCGATTTCAATTTCACCTTTTCGCAACACGATCTCACAGCCCCACTCATCGAGCAGTCTGAACGGGGTTGTGTTTCGTCGAACGGTGAGCAGTCGCTTCGAGTCGACGATGTACGGGTCAACCCACTTCTGCCAGTCGTAGCTCTCGGTCGCCAACTTCGGGAGCGAAAACGACGGCTCGGCACTCTCGAGGTACCACTCGGCGAATGCGATCGAGGTTCGATGATTGGCGTTTGGAAGCGGGTGGGCCAAAATGAGTGATGACATCAACTGCCCTGCGACCTCGGCTACCGATCTCGACCAATCGACGTGCTCAAGTGCAGTTGGAATTCGACCAACGTCGATCTGCTTGTAGATCTCGAGTTTCTCTCCTTCCTCGAGTTCCGTGGCTTCAAGGACACCTTCGAACGTCTGGAGAATTCGCATCGTCACAAGCCGGTCTGATTCGTCCATTGCGTCCAGTATCGCTTCAAAATCCTCGGTGATATCGTCGACCGTTCCACTCGCCCCGGAGTTGGTGTAGAGGACGTGTACCGTTTCCTCGAGTTGGTAGGTTTCGACTTTCCCATCGTCGGGGTCAATCTCGTCGTGATCGAGCGTAACGTACGCGAGTGAATATTGCTCGTCGTCGGGGTGGTGGTAGTGGACGATACCGGTCATTAAACTCGGGAACGTTCCGGAGGAACATAGTAACTATTTTTTGGCCCAGAGAAGACCAAAAGAAGGGACATATGAAAATTCGCTAACAGTCATGGTAAAGCAACTTCTCAACGGCGTCGATAACCCCCTATACCTCGTGCTAACATATCTAAAATTAGCTAGGTTCAAGTAAACTGACTTACTTCTTAAACTGTGCCATTACGAGAAGCACGGTCAATCGATCAGCTCTATTCGAGGGTTGCTGAGTGCGACATTGCGCTTACTGGTGAAGCACCCCTTGCACTCGCACTCGATAACCGGGTGCAAAGCCCTCGAATCGGCCGGTTGTCGGCTACACCGCGAAGCTATGCCGTCCAGGAGATGTTTCCCGATGACATCCGACCGCTCTTTTTCGAAATCGTCGCACAGACGGATCTCTCGTGGAAGCAAGCAGTGAGAGCACTCGAGCTGTGTATCGATTGTTGGACAGCGACGGGCGACCGTGAACAGATACTCGAGTATCCTGAGTTCAACAACCTCACTATCCAATCAGTGGTCGGGATGCTGGGAGAACTCGAGAGCAGCTATCGGGCTATCGAGCGCACGACGCTCTCATCGGAGCAAGAGATTGCGGTAATTGACGAAGCTCATCTGTCCGATCTCGACCGAAAACTCCTCCCTTCTGATGGGTACGAGACCTATTCGTCGCTGGGCGAGACTCATGTTCCCTTCCCCGAGCTACACATCTTCCCATCAGCGACAGCAATCGTCTCGGCAATCGTCGACCAGATTGATCCAGACACAGCGGATCGATTTGGAATCGTTCTTGCCGAGGGGAGTCTGTATAGCGCGTTGATCGAGTCTGCCCTCGAGGCAAGAGAAATTCCCTATCGCGGTGGACCTGGGTTCGAGGACGATGACGATGTGCGGGCGTTTTTCCGACTCCTAGAAGCGACATTTTCGGGATCCGACCAGCGAGTCGCAGAAATTCGGCCGGTGCTCACGACAGCCGGAATCGACCTTTCCAGAGATATAGAAGAACAACGGGTGGATTCACTTGGACCAGATCAACTTGGAGTCTACGTTGAGTTCCAGGAGGCCGTCGACGAAGGAACGTTCCGCGATGTCGTATCGATGTACGAGTCGATCAGTGGCACCCAGTTAGCTGAACTTCGACGCGAGCTTCAGAACCTTGGAATACTTAACAATATTGTAACAGAAGATCGCGTTTCGCGCTTCCGGTACTATCTCGATGCGTTCACTGTTCCAACGGACGGAGATACTACTGATGGGGTTCTCTTGGCAGATGCGACGTCCACAGCATACGTTGACCGGCCTGTCGTTTTCTACGTCGGTCTGGGCCCGGAGTGGGCACAGAGCCCACCAGACTATCCCTGGATTGACCGGGAAGCATACTTAGAACGCGACCTCGAGCGATTCGAGCGATTGCTCCAGAACGGGACACAACGGTACTATTTCGTCCAAGAGACGCAGGCCGGCAGCGACGTGACTCCGTGTGTGTATCTGCGGCGACTCCGTGACGAGCCGTTTGACTCATTCGGTGATCTTCCACATACACAATACGGCGGACACACGACCTCATCTCTGACGTCGCCGTTTCCTGAACCAGACGATCCCCCGACACCACCCCAACGCATAGAGACGATTAGTCAATCCCGACTGAAAGCCCTCACAAATTCGCCTCGAGATGCGTACTTCGATCGATTGGTCCAATCGCCGTCGTCAGTTCACATGGTTCGCGGAACGCTTCTCCACGAGGCCGCTGAGATTTACGTTTCCGATCCATCGATACTAGAGGACCAGCGTGGTCGCGTGCTTGACGCGATGTGTGAGCGGTTGAACCCATACCTAGGTGACTCGAAGCAAGCCGTCCAGCGAACGTATTTGGAGGTTGGACTCGATGCGATCACGGCGTATCTGGACGAAAACCCGCCGGCGGAAGGAAGCTACGAAACCTACGATCACCGGGACCACGAAAACGAACTCGCTACCGAACTCGGTGTCGAGTGTGACTCACAGCTAACAGAACGCTGGTTCGCATCGCCGTCGATCGGAGTTCACGGGTACGTCGATTTGGTCCAGAGCGAAACCTCGATCGTCGATTACAAGACCGGGAACAAAAAGGACGCTTCGGACATACTCGAGGCGGCATCGATCGATCCGGTCGATGAGTACCCCAATTTTCAGGCACTCGTCTATCTCGCCAAACATCGAGAGGAACGGCCGGATGAGCGCCTCGAACTCCATTTCATCCATCTGCTCGACGGGGTCGATGAAGCCCTCACGGGATCACCGCCCGATCTAGCAGATCTTGTTACGACGATCACCTACGTTCCAGCGACGTTTAGCGAGTTCGTCGCGAGCCGAGATACCTTCGAGAGTGTAACTGATTATGCCGATTCGAACAAGCGGTGTCGGGCGTTGCACCCGCTCGGGTACGAAGCCTACAGGGACTTTTTCGAGACTCACGAGCTTCCCCGAGCTGGAGACGATCCCGAACAACGGGCGACGATCACCGAGGAGTTCGTCGCCTATGCCCAGGAGCGCGTTGGCGAATACAAGTACGTCCGTCAAGGCTGCGAGAAGGTGATCGAGGATCTTGACGATGTACCGACCGGATACGTCCTGCAATCGGACCTCGATGCGTTCGAGGCGTTCGTCGACGAGCAACTCGAGGCCCTGAACGAGTATCGAAACAGTCGGTTCCCGGTAGCCTATCGGGAGGACGGACCGACTTGGGACCGCGTCGATCATCGAGACCTCATACTCACAGACCGATGACTGAAATCTCACCAAATCGGGAGCAAGAAACACTGATTGAACATACCGACGGGATTTATCTCGTCGATGCCGGCGCGGGGACGGGCAAGACGTTCACCGTAACGCACCGGTATGCCAACATCCTCGAGAAACCGGACATCGAACCAGAGGACGTCCTTTTGGCCACCTTCACGCGGAATGCTGCTGCAGAGATGGCCGATCGGATCGCTCGCCAGTCCCCATACGACCCCGTCCAGTTACAGGACGCCCCGATTAGTACGTTTCACGGCTACTGTTATCAGCTGCTTCGACGCTATGGGCACGAAATCCCGGCCGAAATCGGGATTGACGACCAGATTCCACAATCACTCGAATTGATCGAGGATGGGATTCGGGAGGGAGAGCTGTTCAATACGTTTATCACTCGTTTCGAAGACCGTCACCCCGAATACGAGCACCTTTTCGCAGCGCTGAACGATCCCAGTACTCTGCGCTCGTTGATCGCCGAACTCGCTGCGAAAGGCGTAATCCCTGAACGCGACGGCTGGTACCGAGATACCGGCACCCCGCTTTTCGGTGACCGGGAGGCGTTCATGGATCTTGTCGAACGGGAGAATCAACCCAACGAGGGGGCAAACGGTCCCACACAATCCGATGCACGTTCGTCAGTAAGTGGGTGGGATGCAACTGAATACGTTCCCGATGCACCGACAGCCGACGAGATCGTCGGGTACCCACAGCTTCACACTGAACCTGTCGAGCAGGCCTTCGACGAGGACCGGGAGGACTTACTTGCCTTTGTACACGACGTCTATTTCGAGTACCTCGAGTATGCGCTCGAGCGCAACTACCTCACGCAGGGACTCATGCTCGCGATGGCGTTCGTGATGCTGTGTGAGGATGCGGCGGTTCGCGAACGGGTTCGCCACCAGTACGTCATGGTCGACGAATTCCAGGATACCAACGAGTTACAATTCAAGCTCACGCTGCTCCTTGCTGGTGAAAATAACATCTGCGTCGTCGGAGATTGGAAACAGAGTATCTACGGATTCCAGTATACCACGGTCGAAAACATTCAGAATTTCGAGGAGCGAATCTCGCGATACAAGGCGGAATTGAATCGGGACGAGACTCGAGTCCAGTATGCCGTCGACGAGGTCGAGACGATACCACTGAAGAAGAACTACCGATCTACGGAATCGATTCTCTCGCTGGCGACGGAGACGTTGACAACCCCAGCAACGAACAGTGAGTCCCTGAATGCAGAGGAAATAGAGAGCGAGATCACGCCACTCGAGGCCACGAGCCGCGTTGATAACAGCAACATTCAGGCGGTTACCAACGAAGATGAACTCGAACTGCTCCTCGACCGAATACAGCATGTCGTCGGAAACGAGGACTACAGCGTCGAGGTACGGGACGAACCAGCCTCGACAGCAGAGATGTCTGTGGAGGAGCAAGCAGCTGCTGAACGAGAACGGCTCGGTGCCCCATCGTATAGCGATATCGCCGTCTTTACTCGAACTCGATCGTTTGCTCGTGACTTCCTCGAGAAGGCAGACGAGTACGGTATTCCGATCGCGTACGAAGGTGGGGTGGAGTTATTCGATACCGATCAGGCGAAGCTTCTGTTAGCATGGCTTCGGATTTGCGAATCGAACGATCAACGAGGGTGGGCGACCGTTCTGGAAGAAGCTGGATACACACTCTCGCACGCTCGTGAGATCCTCGAGGCCGAACAGTATCCCGACGCAATGGTTACGTTTCGGGACTCCTTGCGCGAGTGTGAGACCATCGGCGGGTTTGCCCGAATTGTCTTCGACGAATACGGGTACGACGGAGCGTATGCAAACGGCTTACTCGGTGAACTCACGGGTATGCATGAGACGACACTTGCAACCCGGGGCGAGGCAATCACCTACATAGAGGAACACCTTGAGGCCGGATCCACGATCGAAATAGATTCGAGCCCGGGCGAGGATTCCGTCACGCTTCAGACGATACACAGTGCGAAAGGATTGGAATACCCGATCGTATTCTGTGCGAACATGAATCGGCGAGCATTCCCGCATTACGGGCGACCATCGTCAGGTACGATCCAGTATCGGGAACCGATCGGGCTCAGACAACGATCCATCTACAGCGAGGCGAGCGGTCGACCCTACGTCCACAAACACTGGCCGTACGATCTTCTCACCGGCTGTTTGCCATCGAAATACGATGAAGAGCGTCGACTCTTCTACGTTGCGGTGACTCGAGCGAAGCGACATCTGTTCCTCACAGCTGGTGACTCGCCAAGTCCGTTCTTCACCGAACTCCCGCTCGAGCCGATCGAACTTGAACCATCCGTCGACACCGAAACCGAATATCGAGAGGACGAGGTGCCGTTTTCAATCACGCCCCCCGAACGAACGAAGCCTCGGCGGATGAGCGTCCACGACATCATGGATGATAGCGTGTACGAAGAGGTCACGGAAGGACGAGGGACGGAGTTCGGGGACGCGCTTCACGAATTCGCTGAGGAGTACGCACGAGGGAACGACCCCTCACCGAGTAATGATGACCAGGAACGCGTAGCGACGCTCCTTGATACGCTCGACGGGAAATTCAAACCGGAAGTTACGGCGATCCTTCCCCTGGATTTGGATCCACAGGTTACCCTCGTCGGCATTATCGATTTACTCGTAATCGCGCCAGACCGGATCCAGATTATCGACTACAAGACGGACCTCTCCCGCCATGCAGAGGCCGAATACAGGAAACAGATTAGCGTCTATTATCACGTTGCAGCCGAGCAGTACCCAGACCGCACTATCTCGATCAGTGTCTTCTATACTGCCGATAACGAGCGCGTAGAAGTATCGCCGCTCACGCTCGAAGATCTACAGGAAATGACAACATCCGCAATTGAGCGTGAGGCGATCTTCCCTGAGGAAGTGCAAGAAGTTTCACTTGAGTGATTGTCCAATTTCGTCGATGTCCTTTTGACTCGTCTCGCGGACTGCCGACGCGGTGCTCGAGCTCTCGAAGGCCGCCTGGCAGTGACAAAGAAGGTCCAGCCGAAGAACGGCCTCGAGTACACCGAACGACGAGTCCTACTAATGGACGACGTCGACACTGACTTCTCTTTAAGTGCTTCTGGTCACAAGGTAGAGCTACGAAGGGATTTTCGCCGTGCACCTCGTCGACGAGCGACGCTCTCGTCGATGGTACTTGACCCACCCAAATCCACCATCGGCGTTAACGCCGGCTTGTGTCTCGCCTTACTCGCGTCCTCCAGTGAACGAAACTTCCTGACAGCTCACTCGAGAATGTCGAACACGTCGACTGCCTTGTACTCTTTCCCGCGTTGCTTTCCAGTCACTTCCTCGATGAGGCCATCCTCTTCGAGGTCATCGACGATCTTGTACGCGGTCCGGCGCGAGACATCGAGATACTCCAGAAGATCTGGGGCTCTGAAGTAGGGGTACTGGAGCAACTGTCGGGCGAATTCGTCCGTGTTCGTGGTGCCTGAATACTCCGTCTCATATCGCTCTTGGAGTTCACGAAGTTGATGAGTTCGACCGTATGAATTCTCGGCTTGACTTCGAAGCCCCTCGAGGAAGAACGTAAACCATTCTTCCCACTCCCCCTCCTCACTCACCGCACGCATCCGTTCGACGTACTCGACTTTGTGCCGATTGAAGTATGCGCTTGGGTAAATGTATGGACTCTCGAGATATCCCTCACTCGCCAGGTAGAGGATAATCAGGAGTCGACCAAGCCGACCGTTTCCGTCCGAAAATGGATGGACTGTCTCGAAGAAGTAGTGGATTATCGCAGCATCGATGAGCGGATGGGACTGTCCACCCATCTGGATGTACGACTCGAGTGACTGCATGAGTCCAGCGAGCACTTCCGGGGTTGGTGGGACGAACGGACGTTGGCCAGACCGTGGACTCGCTAGATGCACCATGTGGTCGCGAAAGTCACCAACGACCTCACCATCGTTACGGACGTCCTCGAGCAATATCGAATGGAGGTCCTTGATGAGCGAGAGTGTTATCGACTCTCCGTTCTCAATCTGATCGAGGCCATAGGTTAGCGCATTCTCGTAATTGAGAGCCTCTTTCAGATCTTTCTCAACCGTTGTCTCTGTCTCACCAGCGGTGTGTTGTGTGTGATACGCCTCGAGATCTTGAAGTGCGACATCTGCTCCTTCGATGCGTGCGGATTCGACGGCCTCAATGCGAATAAGAGAGGTATAGAGAACTGCTGAGAAGTCAACTGTTGAGCTAATGCCGTCAACACGGCCGATCTGATACGCGGCATCGGCCACGAGATCATGCGTCTGATCAGAGATCTCGAGCTTTGGCTCTATTGGGAGCGCCTCCGGTGAATAGTATGGGTTTGGATGGTAGGGTACGTATTTTCCTGGGGCGCTATCTGGAAGCTTTCTCGTTGGCATCTCGGTGGTAGTACCTACACCCCCATTGATTTAGGTATTTTTATAGTCAGTATACGAAGGGCTCGAGAATGAATCGCGCTGTGAAAACGGGGCTGCAATAGTATACGTGCGAAGTTCAATACGCTCTTTTCGTGCATTCAATATATAAGTAGGTATACGAAGGGTGTCTTCGAGATCGTGCACTTCGCATTCTGTGTCTCGGTCTCGATGAGCCGCCTCGGGGTCAAGTGGTTCGAGAATCTCCGATTCTCATCATCGAGCGAAACCGACGGTTTCGCGGACATCGCAAAGCTCCGCTTCGCTCAGTCACGGAAATCAAAGATTCCCGTACGACCCCGAGGCACTCGCCTTGTTTTCTCTGTAGAGCCAGCCATTACTCAGTGATGAGTCATACCGCCACATAGCGTTTCGGGACCAAGAAGTGGGTCGTGTCTCAAACTTGTATAGAGTCGTAACTGACTCCTGTGGAAATAGGGTCACCGCTGGTATCCAGCCCGAAGTGACCAATACACGCCACAATCGACGCACAGTTCACAGTTAGTCTCAACACAGACACAATATCACCCATCATTTAACTCGAACGTCGATTAACTCACCTATCTCATGAGTTGGCGGGTCGTACTGAATGTGGAAATTGGAGTTGTATGAACGCTTAAGACCCTCTTCTGTCCGTTCAACGTCAACAACGACTGTCGGGCGTCCATCCCACGGAGGAAGCACCTCCTCTTGGCGGCCTTCTTCGATCGCTCTTTCTGCTTCCTCCATCGTGATGTCGGACTCCTCGATCCACTCTCTTGAAGCTCGAACTCCGACTACACAGCGTTCTGGATTTCCATCCAGGGGTTCCGTGTACACGACTGACGGGTTGATTCCCGTGCGTTCGAGTTCGTCCATTTTGATCGCCGCGTGGCACATTAGCAACCCCTCGAGGTGTTCGACCTCGGCACGCTGTATCGTTGCGTTTATCGTCGCCTTCGGGAGCGTGTCGCTCTGATACGACCGGCCATCGTACTTCTCGGTAGGAACGCTGATCGGACCTTTGAACCGGAAGGTGACATCGAGCCCTTCAGCATCGCAGATCGTCTGAATGATTGATGCTGTTCTCGAAGCGCCGCCATTTATACTCGTCATTCGTCACCTTCATTTGACGAGTCGGCCCGTTGAACAGCGCGTTTCAAGATCGTAATGTCTCGGCGAATCGTCCGCCATTCTGTAAGGTCGTCCCACCGGTCGTGAAGCGTTTCGTGATCTTCGACAGGATCATCAGAGACGACGACAGCATCGGAATCAGGGACCCCATACGTTTCCTGAAGATCCTGGTCTGCTTCAATGAGTTCTGCCAAACGCGAACGAAGCTCACCTGCGCTGTGTTCGCGTGCAAGCGTTTCAACACGTTTCCACTGGAAGTAGGATGGATTACGCTGATACTGAGCTTGTCGGGTTCCTGTTCGTTCTGCAATCCCCATCTCGACAAGTTGCTCGAGTGCCTGACGAGCACCAGTCTCAGAACAGCGAGCCCACTCTGCGAACTGTTGTGCAGAAACAGGATCCGCCGTGCCGACGAGAATGTCGTAGACACGCTGGAACGTCGTCCGATCCGCATCCCACTGTTTTGACGGATCGTTTGGGAAGGTTAATCGTTTTGTCATACTACCTTCTTCGAGGGTATAGTGCATATATCTTGCCTGGAGGGCAGATATATGATCTCCATATCCAAGTTCTCTTCAGCTTGTTTTGTCCATCTCCTCCTCAACGACGTCGATGATCTCCTGAGAAGCCGAACTGATCCGCTCGAGCCGCTCAAGAATTGTCTCCGGTTCCTCCTTCTCCCACGCGGCGAGGTAGAACGCTGACCCACTCGTGTCCAGCCCAAAGTACCGACCGACGATGTGGCCGACTGCTTCGGCCTCGAGTTCACGCTTTGCCCGTTCGTCTTCAGTATCGAGACCGCCGTGCAGCAGTGCATGAGCGTACTCGTGAACGAGTGTGACGGCGAGATCAGCCTCGTTTTCATGATCACGGACCTCGACGAGTGGCCGTTTCTCCAGACGATACTGACAGACGCCTTTGGCGCTGCCGTGAGACCATTTTCGAGGGGATACGACCTCAACCTCTACCTCAAGGACAACCGCTGCCTCGAGGAGTGCTGGTACCAGTTCGTCGGCAGTGCCGTTTGCCTCGGTCTCGAGTTCCGGGAGTGACTCTCCCTCAGTCTGGGATATGTCGAAGACTGGTGCTGGTCGAAAGCCGACGAGTCCCTTGTTCCACTCGTCGGGTTCCGTTTCGTCGTATCCGCACTCACTCCGTTCGTGGTACGACGACGAGTTTCCACACTCGGGGCATTTCCTCGCGATGATCGGCGCCCAGATCCAGATAGCCTTCTCGCCTTTACTCACACATCGATCGAACTCGTTTTGCCACGTTCTGTAGCCAGCGACTCGAGTCGCATGCGGACACTGGACCTTGATCAGCAGTGTGTTTCGAGGAGAGTAGTCGTGGAACTCACTCTGGACGTCGAGCCACTCTCTGAACTGGTCGCTCGAGACCGCATCGTCGACCTCACAGACGAGGTCCTCGAGCCACGTTTCGATCGTACTGTGCATTTCGTCGTGCCGGGTGTCCGAATCGTCGAACGTTTCCCGGGTGCTGTTGCTCGTAGCCATGTTCTCTTCAGGTCCCTCGAGTCAAACTCGAGAAGACCGCTGGCCATCAGCGGGTCTCAAAAACACTACCGTGCGGTCAGCGTTGAAACGGTGGACGAGTTAGGAAAAGGTTCAGCAGCCTTGGGGAACGGATTCCACCAAAATCACAGCGTGTCTTCGACGTACTGTTCCTCCCACCGGCGTCGATCTTCGATCTCCCGACGTCCTCGACGAGTCACGGAATAGACGTTCGTCCGACGGTCGGCCTCACCTTTCTCGATCAGTCCTTTATCGACGAGGGTGTCAAGATTCGGATACAGGCGGCCGTGGTGGATCTCCTTCTCGTAGTAGTCCTCGAGTTCATCTTTGATCGCGAGTCCGTGAGGCTCATCGAGTCCAGCAGCCACGTACAGGAGGTCACGTTGAAACCCGGTCAGGTCGTACATGGGTGTGCATTCGAAAGTTGATACATTAAATCCACGGGATCACGTCCGTCTGTCGGTCACAATTTCTAGAAACACTGTATCTCAACTGTTCGGACTGGGCAAGAAGTGCTCTTGGCCCCAACGTTGCGCTTCAATCGCCCGGTGTCGCCGCTGACAACAGCACGGTTCGCTCAGGAGGAAATGTAGCTCAGTAACTGTGTGGCCACGTCCTCGGTCCGTTCGTCGACCAGAGAAGTCATATGGAATTTTACCTCTGACGCACTGTTGAGGGTTACGAGCGACCACGGGAGGACGTGACTTCGTTCCCCGAGTGGTTCGCCGTCGTAGTCGTCGTCGCGGAGCGTGAGTGACTCCTCGTGGTAGGTCTTCGTGGAGATCAGGACGGTGATCAGCTGTACGCCGTGGTTCGGGAACTGAGGTGCTCCCAGAACGAGCATCGGACGACCTTTGTCGGAGAGCGGATCGGTTCCCCAGATAATGTCGCCGCGTTCCAGTTCACCGAACGCGGTCACTTCACTTCCTCCATCTCGTCAGTTTTCAACTCCTCGAGATGCTCCTCACCGTACTGCTCGTCTGCAGTCTGGTGGTGCTGGTGAAGTCGGTAGGCGGCTCGAAGCCGGTCCTCGTCGTCTGTGATCGCCCAGTACGGACGCTTGTGCCGTACAAGGTTTCGTTCCTTTAGTCTCGAGAGGATGGCACTGACAGCGTCCGTATCTAGGTCAAGTTGGTCAGCGATCGTCGCCGCCTTCCACGCCCGGTCGTCGTTCTCATCGAGGAACAGCACGATCCGCTCGGTGTCGTTTCGTTCCTCGAATTCATCGTCGTCGGCGTTCTCGAACTCGTCGATATCGATGGTGCCGCGCGACATAGATTACTGTTGGTTCCGTGGGTAAATAGCTATTTGGGATGTTTGTTACAGGGGGAGCACACTCACGTCAGAAGGCAGGTCAAACTCCGTTATTCACTCTGTCGGCGTCGTGATGAGGTGCTCCTCGAGGCCGCGCGTCCAGTACATCGCCGGGCCTCCGGGACTACAGCGCACACAGAACTGGAGTGGTCCTTCGAGATGTCCGAGTTCCACCCGGAACCGCGTGAGGGCTGCAAGTGTGTCGACGACCAATCCACACCCGTCGCAGGTGTGGTGTTCACTCTTGTCAGGGTCTGGCCGCGTTTGGATGGCACAGCCAACACAGATCGAGTGAGAGACTCGTTCGTCTTTTCCCCAGGTATATGCCTCGCCGGCTTCGGTACCTGGTGGAGCGTCACAGAAGGCGCAGCCAGCGAGTGTTTGCTGCATCACTCACCGTCCTTGTCGGCGTTGCGAGCAGCCGTCCAGCCACGATGGAAAACAGCAACCTGAGTACTCGAGTCAAAGGCGGTCCCACTTGGTTCGTGGACAAAGACCTGCTTGCCGGGGATCGGCGTCACTATATCGCTATCGATAAGATCAGTAACGAGCTGTCGGGCAGTTGTGTCGCCAATATCCGCTGTCACGACGCGAGTTGCATCCTGATCATGGGCAACGAGTCTTGCTTCGAACCGTCTGAAATCGTCTGTAGTGTCGTCAATCGGATTCGGATCAGTCATTATCAGTCACATGGCACACTATTGAATGCGCCTCATTCCTCATGGCGCGAAAAAACTCGCTGCTGGAAGCACAATCGCAGAGTGTCATAGAAATCCTCGCACAGCCAGTATACCACATTATTGTTAAGAATCGCGTGCAAGATACAGGGCGCGAATGTGGCACGGACTGAGGAGCGATCAACGCGAAGATCGAACGGTCAATACAGATGAGCCAGTTATCACAGTGACCTACCTGTCTCTCTAGAATCTGGTAGCAGTGATGTAGACTCTAGTTGTTACGGTCCCGCACCTCGGAGAAGACGAATCAATGCGGCAATGGGACGAATCACATGCATCACTGCATCAGCAATAATCAAGTCTCGTTCGTGGCGGCGGTCATAAATGTACAGACCTGGGACAAGCATTATCGGAAAAACCACAAACAGTAGAACGCCAATGGCTGATTCTGCGCTTCCTAATACTTCTGTATCAACCCAGTAGAGACTAAATCCTGCGATTATCATTATCACGCCAGTAATCCCTATTGCATACGATATTCGCCATATCTCAAGTATCACTGTTTTGCGTGGATACCCAAAGATTCGGTCTGAATCGCTGGTCATTGTTTGCTTTAGAGGAGAAGGTTGTATAATAGTGTAGGGGCTTTGTCTTATTCGAGCCCTGCTCAGTTCGCACATGCAGTGAGCGGATGGTTCACCGCTTTCGGCGTGAAACAAACGAGGTCGTTGTGCTGCACTAATCCTCTATATCTTGCACGCCCCTAAGAACATCATCGCTATTTGGTAGGTGAACTGGCGGTTAGTTCGTATCCCTACTGATCATTGCGAACGGTTCTATGACACGCTCCAATCGAGCAGATTCGGCGAAAGCCCGGCAGTGAAACGGCCGTAGGTCGTGAGCTGCCCGGAACGTGGAGGTGGGAGGGGAGGTGGGTAGTGGGTGATCGGGCACCAGCAAAAAAAGAGAGTTCGTTCGGCTACTCCCACCACCGACCGCGCTCTGGGAAGACGATTTCCGACCAGTGAGTCAGCGCGATCGAACACCGTCCATTGTACCAGTTCTTCGCTGCCGCCCTGAACCGCACTCGCTCACCTTCCCGCACCATCGTCTGCCGGCTCGCTTTCCAGATCGTGAACTTCGTTCGACCAGTCTCGTCCTCGAGTAACCCAACCTGTTGGATACTCGGACTCGAGGGTTCCCACAGTTCGAGCACACGCCCTTCCACAGTGACCTCACCTCGCCTGATTTCCTCGAGGGCCCCGATCGGCACGATCGTCCCTGCCTCGTGGTGCATCTCTTCTTTCGTATCCATCACCGCCTCGAACATATCCGCACCCTCGAGAACCCGACTGGCAATCCGCTTCGCGATGACCGCTCGCGTGTACCCACCGTTGACGTTCTCTGACAACCGCTGTGCCTGCCGATTGACCTGGCCCAATTTCGCTTGTCCAAGTTTCTCTCGAGGATCGACTTCCGTGACCGGCCGCTGATTACGTCGTGCCTGTTCAATCACCGCTCTCGTTCGCTCCGCTCGTCCCTCCTGTCGACCGAATGCCGCCTGTGCACTGATTCGCTCGAGTTCTTTCTCTCTGGCTCGAATGCGCTCTTCCTGGGCCAGGGTCACGCCGTAGATCCGATCCTCGCTCGTGTCGACGATTCCATCTGGGTGGTTTGCATCGACCTTCGCCTGAATCTCCATCTCCACCGTGGCCCGGAACTCCGGAGTCTCGTCGACGACGTCCTCGTGCTCCGCTCGACCCGCTTCCTGCTCGTACGCTTGTTCATCGACCGAAACGACCTTACTAACCGACTGCTTACTAGACATTGGAATTCTTCCAAAGGCGCTCACTCGGCGTCTTTCCGACACCACGACTCTCCAGCCCTGGCTCTCTCGCTGTCCAACTTTCCATCACACGCGTCTCGCTCGCGCCTTCGTAAGCGCCCGTCAGGGCGCGAGCGAGACGCGCCGATGACAGATCCAACCAGTAACGCGCGGCGCTTCAATCGGAGCGAGCGGCCAGTTTTAAGCCGTTTTCGCGTCTGAGCGTGAGCGATGACCGAAAGCGCGCTTAATACTGGCATCCGAAGAGCGAGAGTGAGTGAAGAGCAGAAGCGGCGAGCGGGACGTGCCGTCTTTGAGGAGGGAACAACCTCTCTCGATAGCTAGCGGAATAGTCCACGTGGGTGGGATTGAAAGGGGCTGACGCGTTGAGCGAGCGTTTGCGTTCGCGATACTCGGAAGGCGCGAAGAGTCTTCCGTTGCTCGAGGAACCCCGACGACGTCTTCACGAACAGGTGAGCGAAGGCCAGCGAGACGCACACGGCTCGTCAGGCGCTAGACTCAAGCGTGTCAGGGGCGTTCATTCTCTCCGCAGAGGGAAGTTTGAGAGAGTCACTCGTACTCGAGGGCTGCGTAGATCTCCGCGTGCCGGCGCCCGTCGAGTTTCCCCATCTCGAGGGCAATCTCGTGACGTTCTTCGTCACTCTTGGCGGACTGATATCGCTCATACAGCTGGCGAACTTCTTCGTCGACTTTTCCCGGGAAACCACTGTCGGACGTCATCGGTGTATTAAACAGTTCAATCTAACAGAGTATAGAGTTGAGTTACATAGGGACTGTTTTCCCAGCTTCGATGCGGACTGATAGACTCGATAAGCGTTCGTGCCTCTTCGTGGCTCATGTGGCCATTGCGGGCGTAGTCGCAGATGAGTCTCGGTGTTGGGATAATCCGAGGGCCGGTGAGCAGGCGTGTACGAGTGCGAAGTTCGTCCCGCCAAACTCGTCGGTCAGGAAGCCATCGACCTCGAGCGCGTTCGCAAGGACAATACCGTCGGTTTCGCCATCGTCGAGTCCAAACGTTGGGCGTGATTCAGGAGTGTTCGATCGCTCGTACGGGTTCTCGACAGCGTAATAGTCTCGAGCAGCGAGAACGTTCGTCGCCGCCGCCCCATGGATATCGTGATACTGAGCAATATCACGGAGTTCTGAAACGACTTCTGGTGGAACGAAGACCTCACATGAAGTAAGCAAATACTGTAGTGGGTCCGGTGACGTCTCTGTGTCGTATCGTTCATCAGCACGAGGTACGGCGAGACTCACAAGTGCACTCGTATCGGCAACTACTGTTCGAAGCCGTAACTCGCCGCTCATTGCTCGCTGGACGTGTCAGACGCGGTCGTGGGATCGACCGTTGTGGTCTCACCAGTATAGATGTCGACGTCATCTGAAGGCGCAAGATCGAACGGCTCACTCTCCAGATCTGTTTTAAGGATACGAAGGCGCTGTGCAGTTTCTGCGCCGACAAGCTGTTTGACCGTCTCGAACTCGAGTTGGTCGTTATAGTACCGTTCAGCAACCAAGTCCTGAAACGTTTCACTCTCAGCGTTGTCCTCAAGATACTCACGAATAGCTTCCACGAGTAGATCCGTACGGTCCTTATCGAAGAGGTCAGCGACAGCATCCAGTCGCTCGACGAGGTACTCTGGAGACTGGAAATGGACACGCCGGGGTTCGTCACTTGCGCCCATATTATGTGCAAGTTCTGCACACAGATGGATAACGCTTTCGGGCCATGCACATAGCTTGTGTATCGGTAGGGGGTGAGTCGGCGGGATTCGAGTGTTTCAGGGGCTCTACATCAGGTTCAGCTGTCTTAATCTACGTTTAGCTCCTCGAGAAACCAGCCAGCTGTCGTTCCGATTCGAATGCCATCGATGTTGCGCATCTCGAGGTCAACCGTGGCAGTACGGAACGGGTAGTGTTCAACGAGAACACGGTGGATCACAGTTCGGACTGGCTCCTCCCCATATCTGTCGATGATTGTCGCCATCGCTTGGTCCATGTGAGCGTCTTGATGATCTTCCCGTGGATTCTGTGCTCGGTTGAGTATGAGTTCGATCACATCATCCACCGATGGGTGCCCAGGATTTCCTGTGCATTCACGAACGGTGTAGAGAGCGTCGGTATCGCACATCGTTAGTCACTCCGTCGTGCCATCTTCCGTGCTATCTGTAGATGGTTCCAGCCGTTGCTGACGGCGGACCTCAGCGAGCGTGTCCTCGAGTGTAGCGAGGCGCTCAATCGCCCCGAGCTCGTCAGTAATCTCCTCGATAAGAGATGCCCGCTTCACAGCGACCTCGTCCCCGTCGGTTGTATCGATAGATTCGACGCGAATCTGCCGATCTTCCTGCCATCCGCAATTCCAACAGTTCCGTGAGATGGCGATGCACTCGTCTTCGTTAGCCGCAAGGAGCACGTCGGTGAGTGACGCTGAAAGTGGTTGGTTTGGCCCGACTTCGAGCGTAACCGGACCACTACACGCAGGACAGTCCAAAAACTAATTAAAGGAATGCTGTCGACGGGGAGTTCGGCGCTATGGAGAGCGATCGTTACTCGAGACGCTGTCGTCTCATTGGTTTCTTCCATTTATTCACCTATGGGTGTACGTTCGATTCCCTCGCGCCCCCTTGGGGGTCGAAAAACCATTCCCAGTTGTTACCCTCTGGCGTTACTGGTCGGTTTCACTCTCAAGAACAGCAACGATATCAGATAGATCGAAGAGACGAAGATCATCACGCTCGTCTGCAGCTTCCTCGACCGAGCGTTTGAACCCGGATCGGCTGAATAAGGCGAGTTCATACGTCGGCTCACCGCCTGTGGTGGGCGTCCAGTCGATGTGCTCCACGTCGTCTTCGAGGTCAGCGAGCACGTCATAACCGAGGGGGGTGTTGGTAAATTTCGCTTCGCCAGCGATCAGCGTTGACTTGTCAGTTGGTGCGACGACATCTACCTCCCGGCCCTTGTGCCACCACTGGCTTGGCACCTGTGTGAGCTGGTAGTCTGCATAGAGCGTCGGCACCGCCTGGTGACAGAGCGATTCGAACGTTTCGCTGACGAAGTCGGACAATTCCGGTTCGATGAGATCTGCGTAGGCGTTCTCGCCGTAGAGTTCGTACTGTCCCCCGCGGCCGTAGAGATAGCGGAAGTAAAACCGGAACACGGGATCCCGGATCTGGTATCGCGTCCGCTTGCTCCGTGCCGGATCGGCGAGTGCTGGATGGTGTTTCTCGATGATCTGGAGCGTTTCCAGCCGGTCGAAGTAGTACGACGTGTTGGTGCTCTCGATGCCGGCTCCCTGGGCGATCTCGTTTCGACTGCGGTTCCCGCTGGCCATCGATTCCAGGACGGAGAAATACGTGTTCACCTCGTTGAGCTCCATCTGGAGGACGTTTTCGGGCTCGTCGTGGAGTGGACCATCCGGGTCGCACAACAGCCGCGTGATGTTCTCTCCGAGGCTCTGTGATGGATCGAGAGGGCTGAGATATCGGGGTGTGCCGCCGAAGACGCCATAGACGAACACCCGTTCTTCGGGATCGTACGTCGGCACGAACTCTTGGATGGAACGAAACGGCAGCTGGGTGAGTTCGAGGCGGCCATTCGGTGTCTGGGATACCCGGCCGTAGAGTGGCGCACCGCCATCGAGGACGTGGGTATGAATCATGCCAATTGCAGAGCCTGTGAGTACGAGCGTCGCCTGACTCTCGTCGACAGCTGTATCCCACAGGTGTTGAATGACCGATGGAAGCCCCTCGTTCGATTCAATGAGGTACGGGAATTCGTCGATGACGATGATGGCGTCTCTGTCGGTGAGGTGCGTTAAGAGCGGTTCCCATTCCTCTTTGACAGCCGTGATGTCTGGATAGGTCGTCGCTGCTGCCTCGACGAATCGCCTGAGCTGTGTCGTCGCTGTTCCTTGGACTGCCTGATAGTACACGGCATCGTCGCGGTCGGCAATCGACTGGCGGACGAGTTCGCTCTTGCCGATCTGGCGGCGCCCATAAATAATTGCGAGTTCTGCAGCGTCACTCTCATAGAGGGCCTGCAACCGATCGAGTTCATCGATACGATTGACGAACTGGTCCATAGTCCCAGTCGTGGTGGGAGATACATACGTGTTCCGAAGTTGGGGGTAGGACTATAATAGTCTGGACTATAATAGTCGAAACACTAATCCTGTGGGCCAATTATTTCGTAGGGGTTGGCGTCCCATCCGTGATTAGCGACGTGTTGGGTCGCTTGTCGGAACTGCTCGAACGTCTCATCGAGGACTTCCGAGTCCTCGGGGGAAACGTCGAGTTTGATTTGGATGTTCCGAACAACCTCCAGACTTCATAAGTATGGGTAGAGATACTTAAACTACATATTGGATTGGGGGAGTCGGCCTTGCTATCGAGCGTGGTTTGGGAAGGGTAGTGTTGGCTTCCTCCCCGAGGTCAAGCCTCGGGGCTTTGAATTTTCGATGAAGTGGAAATGACTGGGTGTTTGGGAACTGTCCTGTAACATCCCTACAACACGAACCATTAGCTGGTGCGTATATCAAATCAAACTAACACAAAACTGAACATCATGCGGCACTGAATCGAAACTGTCCTTCACATATGCGTGTGTCCTACCAACATGCGAACGTTCATAGCGGCAACGAGTCAACGCTCCTGCGCTTCACTACTGAGGATGGCACGCGTGCGTGCGTTCTTGTCGATGCTGGCGATGATGTCGACGTCGAATCCATGCTCTGCGACGACGAGTATCTGAACGCCATCTTGCTTACCCACGCCCACATCGATCACTACCGAACACTCGCGGGAAACGTTCACCACAGCGCCCCCATTTACACCTCACCCGCGACGGCAACGATTCTCGAGCAGGCGTTACCTGAAGCCCAGAAGGATAACGACCTTGGCAACATCTCAACTGCGCTCGAGGCCCTCGAACCGATCGACGAGTGGACGTCGATCCTATCCACACTCGAGGTTCGACCGATTTCGGCCGGTCACACACCTGGTGCAGCTGGATTTATATTTAGATTTCGTGACGAGAACTCGAGTGACGGCCCCCTCAGTGGTGAGCAACACCTCCTCGTCACCGGTGATTTCACGACGCGACCGTGTGCCGGTTTTTCAGGACTCGAGACCTCCTACCCGTTCGATATCGACTGTGTGTTGCTGAACGTCTCGAGCGATGATTCGTACACGGCTGCACTCAACGAGTCACTCGAGACGGTACTCGAGCGTGCGTTTGCCGGCTCACGGGTCGTGGTCGCAACGAGTTCGCTCACCGGCGTCCACTACGCGACGGTACTCGCCCACGTTGCGATGGAACTCGAGCGCGAGTTACCGATCACCATCGTCGGACAAGCTGCCAAAGTGTACAACGCACTCGAATATGATCTGCCAGCGGTCACTCCCCACGAAGTGTTCGAGCGACCTGGTGAGGTGCTCGAAGATGGAAGCGTGACGATCACAGGGCCAGAGTCGCCAACGACCGGGAGTTCTCGTCGACTCTTCGAGACTATTGACGACGATCCAGGAGCATTGTTTATCCAGCTCGCGACAGACAACGGTGACGGCATCTCGAACACCCAGTGTACGACACAGTCAGTCCGACTGTCCAACCACCCAACACTCGAGACTATCGACGACGTCGTCCGCTCACTTGCTCCGATAGAGGTCGTGATCAAACACGCGAGAGGCGATACGCTCAACCGATTTCAACGCCGTTTCGATCGATGTTTCACCTGGGGAACGAATGATCAAGACATCCACCGACTCTACGAAGAGGGACGTTGGAACGCCCCTGGATGGATCGCGGAAGCGACTGAGAGACGGATTCGCAGACGTCACTGGGAGGCGGTACAGGAACAATCTCTCGAGCCTGATGCCACACTGGATGTCAACGGGCGCGAACCGATCGATCTCGAGGCCGAAGGCGTCAACCTCGACGCCCTCGAGGAAACGTTTGCACGGACTGCGGCAGATCCATATGCGTCGACGAACGCCGATGCTGTGGCATCTGACACTGAGACGCTTCCTGCAGAAACGGAATCACTCGAAGAACAGTCGCTTGAGGCAGAACTCCTCGCTCGGCTCGATGCAATTGACGCGAAACTCGAGCGTTCTGAGGAGACAGTCAGGGCTCGTGTCTTGAGCGGGACAGAAGGAGATCAATTTCTCCAGCTTCTAGATTCGGTAGAACTCGAACCTGGGGAGATTGTCGAAATAACGGTCAGTGAAGATTCACGCAACGCGTAGGTCGACACTCGGTCATGCGTTCGCTTCGTCCCGAGCCACGTCCGGAGAGTGCAGCGGGAGATCCACTTCGAGAGAGTCGTACCAGACAGTTGGGCGCTTGCGTCGCCCGTCCTGCTCGAAGTGGATTAGATGGAGTGATTCGAGTTCCTCGAGGTTCGTGTGGACCTGGCGGACGTCCCGGTCGACAAGTCGCGCTGCCTCGCGAATACTCTCTGGCTCATGTTGTACAATCGTTCGGAGTAGTTCCAGGTTCTTCGGACGGGTGACGCGATGGATATCGTCAGGATCGTCGAAGATCACCTCAAAATGAGGTTCAGGCGTCTCACCGCGATCAAGCGCTCGAAGGGCATCTCGTAGCCCATCTTCATCGCCGCTCTGGAATCGGATGTACATTGTTCGATCGCCGTCAGTTGGGTTACCAGTGTTCTCCATGATCACGTACCTCCTGTTTGAATCGGTCGTAGAGTGCTTCGAGACCGCTGAACTCGATGTCCTCGATTTACCGTTTGACAGGTGTTTGTGGTGGGGTGCTGCCCCGGGATGATCCGGGAAGTTGTCGTATCGGATGATGGTTTTACCGTCGGTGGTGCCATACTGCATTGAGTATTTTATGCCGTCGGGATACCGGTCAGATGGCGGAACTGCCCACGCCTGCACTTCGGCATACGTCTCGCCGAAATCCTTCGTCACTTCGATGAGTTGGTTAACACCCTCATCATCGTCTACCATCGGTCGTTGTTATGGCCCACAACATAATGAGTGATGTGGTTAAGAACAACAAAGGGTCCAAGGACGCGTGAGATTCAATGTGGCCACCATCAATCATTTCGAATCAGGATGTGTTCTGAGCAAGCCCCGCTGGCTTGAGCGTCTCTTCCCCCTATGATCTCTGTCGATGAGGAATCCAACAGATTGGTTCCACCATCGGACAGGTCCTCTCCGTACCAGTCATGTCCGCTTGTTTTAATTTATACACTTCAGACTACCATTGCTCTTCTCACGGGGTCAACTTGAGCCTCCTAACGGAGCTTTGGAGGCTGATGGCAAGCTGAAGCGCTTCCCGTACCTGGATGTTGTACTCCCATTCCTCGATCATCTCGAGGCGCTCACGTCGATCGCTGGACGACAGATCCTCACCTCCAATACTCCGGCGAAGTTCTTCGAGTGACTCGACATCGTACGCTGCTTTCCACGAGTCGATTTCGTCACCGATTGCACGCAATTCGTTGGTGAGTTCGTCTACAGACTGTTCTTCAGCGAGGGTGCGGACTTCGCGCAAGAATTGCGTGACGTCGTCTGGCTTGTAGCACGTGCCGTCAGCTGTTTCGACGACCTCGAGGTCGCCCTGATCGGCCATGCGATCGAGATATTTGGCAGCCGTATCCCTCGAGACGTCTGCCTCTTCAGCAATCCAGCCAGCATTCTGTGGCGTTGTTCGAGTCAACGCAACATGCCTGACGCGGTCAGCAGCGTCCATCTCCGGTGGCCACGCACGTGAGTGATCGCTCATTGGTCCCTGTATAGTCGCCTTGGACTGATAGTTTGGTATGCTTACGGATTATTTCGTATATCTCGCTAAGGAAGTTGTCTGATCGGTTTGAGCACGAAACGGTCACGTCGACACGTTGCATCGAGATCCGGATCTGATGTCTCTGGACGAGATCTCGATAACCGGTTCACGAGTTCTGTTCGAAGTTCCTTCCGACCGAGTGTCTCGGTATGCCAGCCAACTCGAGCATCGTAGAAATGTTTCGAGAAGACCTCTCCTCGAGGGTTCTCTGCGGTATACTGTGTGCGTCTGGTGCCCCAGAGATGTGACGACCGGTACTCTGCAGTGAGGTTTTCATGCGTGAGTTCGATCAGAACCCATTCCACGTACGAGACGATTGAGACTCTGCACCGGTCGTTTGGAACAGAGAGGTGTCGGCGACTCTTCCGTGGTGTGACCGTTATCTCTCGAGGCGTCTTGTAGCCGACTCCCAGTTTCGGTGTTGGTGGTTCTGAACTCATAGTCAGTGAGGAGAGTCTATGACATCCGTCTTTAGCTAATACTCAGAGTAATACCGAATAACACCGTTTTGGAGGTGGGTTTCGTCAGTATACGACCGCTGCGGGGCGAAAAAGCAGTCTCTGCATTATCTGTACTGTTGACTCTCAGCCGCATCAGCGGTTCAGCCGCTAGATTCGTTCGACTAATACCATTAAGCATAATTCTGCCACGGAGTATAACCAGCAGTCTTAGCTAAAGACGAATGTCGCTCCTTGAGGACGGGGGCTTAGCACCCTCATTTTCAGCTAACTCCGAGATAGTTTGACTGAGTGGTGGCAGACACACTGAGTGGTGGCAGACACACCCCTTAGTGCCGCTGTATAGTTGCGATAGGAGCCGTGTCGAACGCTATATTCCAATATTCGTTGTTCGGAGGATGGACTAAACGTACGCGAGATAGTTAGTCAAATCCCTGCCTAGGCAGATATAAGTCCTAGTTCTGTGTAAAGGTCCACTAAGTTCGTCGAACGCCGTTGCGTTCGATCGTCGTCGAACGCGAATTTTGTCTCGAAACGAATCCTACCCTTCGGTTTTCCAAGCTTCACTCTCCGACCCCTTCCAGAAACTCGATCTCGAGCGGAGGACCCTCTCGTTCGCTTGGAGTCACCACCGAATTCTATACAGCGGCATCGCGGGGTGTGTGTGTGTTCTGTTACAGCGGAACTGAGGGGCCATAATTCGCAGAAATATGAATAGATGAGGGAACTCTCAGCCTATACAGCGGCAATACGGTGTCTGAAATCGGAGGGAGGCAATACGTCTGACGCACGGCATACAGCGGCAGTGGAGGGTGTTCACGACGAGAGAATTGTGGGCCAAGTATGACATTTCCTTGTGTCGAGGGTGTCATACAATAGTTCTCAAGCAAATCATTCCAGTCTTTAGGCTGCGAATTGAACTCCGAGACGGCGTTTTCAGGAAGTGAGGTGCAGAATGAGTCCCCTATAATCACCAGATAGGGGTGTGAGACGTATTCTATGACACCCTGTTGTGTCAACAACCCCGACCTCAAGGGTCGGGGTATTCGCCTCGAGCGCTGATGAATCGGTCGTGAACTTTGATCGTGGGAGATGGCTACGGAGACTCTATACAGCGGCAACGAGGAGTGGTTATTCCAGATAGGTATTGGCATCATTTGTCAAGGCCGAGGGCCACTATGATTAAATGTTGATGGGGTAAGAAATTCTCTCGAGAGAGTATAGTAGGGCAAAATTTTCCAGGAATGGTCACTGTTATCAGCCATCAGTTCCAGGAGTCCTATTGAGATCGTCGGTATACAGCGGCACTGACCGGTCCGCACCTGGCTATACAGCGGAAATGCGCACTCAAAATCGACAGTGCTGATGCTTCTATCCCAATGTTCTGCACTATACAGCGGCACTGTGGTGTAAAGAGTTAAGTCAGTGTTGTGTGACGGTCACTAGAAGATGGCGAACGCCCACGATTATTTCGCTCAGGAACACGAAATATTCCGCAATAAAGACCTCCTGCAGGTCTCTCATCTCCCCGAAGGCGACCGAATTATCGGACGTGAACAGGAACTTACCAACCTCGCGGGGGCGATCCAGCCAGCCCTCAAAGGAAACACACCGAACAACGTCCTCGTGTATGGAAAGACTGGGACCGGGAAATCCCTCTGCTCGAAATTCATTACCAAGCAAGCTATCTCTCGAGCTGAGGAAAACGACGTCACAATCGGGGTCGCGTACGTCGATTGCTTACAGGAGTCCACCGAGACGCAGGCTGTTCAATCGATAGCTCATCGGCTCAATGACAGGGATCAGACCGGGATTTCGATCCCTCATTCAGGATTGAGTACATCGGAGTACTATCGGCGGCTGTGGCGAATCATCGACGAACGCTTCGACGCTGCTCTCGTAATCCTCGATGAGGTGGACAAGATGGACTCTGATGATATTCTCATGCAGCTCTCTCGAGCAGTTGAATCCGAAAAACTCTCTTCGAGCACGATCGGCACGATCGGGATCTCGAATAAGGTCCGCTACAAGGAGTCGTTAGACGAGCGCGTCAAATCCAGCCTCTGTGAGCGTGAATACGTGTTCCCACCGTATGATGCAACCCAAATTCAGGAAATTCTTCACTCTCGTTCGGATGCGTTCCACGACGGCGTCCTGGAAGATAGCGTTATTCCCCGCGTCGCAGCACTGGCTGCGCGAGAACACGGTGATGCGCGCAAGGCCATCGATATTCTCCGTTTCGCTGGCGAAATAGCCGAGGAAGAGGGGCTCGAGACGGTGAGTGAATCCTGTGTCGATCAGGCCCACGAACGCGAGGAAACGAGTCGGCTGGCAGAGCTCATTTCGAAATCGCCGAGTCACGCGAAACTGGTCCTCGAGGCGATGGCTCTCCTGGCGAAACAGCCCGAACGGAATACTGGCGCCGTACAGACGACAGAGATCTATGATCTCTACAAGCGCCTGTGTGAACGAGACGACTCGTCACACCTGAAACTCCGGCGAGTTCGTGATATTCTGTCGGAACTCGAGTTCCTTTCGATCATCGAGCAGGAGCGTAAATGGGCGGGGAAGGGCAAGGGGAACTACATGGAAAACCGGCTCGTCGACGACCCGGACGTAATCATTGTAGCCTGTGAGGAGTCACGTCGCTGATTCCGATCGTGGTCGTGTCGTCGTGGGATTTCAGCCGACGAGAATAAGAGAGGGACACCGGGTTTCCGATGAAATGACGTCGACTCGAGCAGGAACGACACCACGTTTCCGGTGAAATCGCGTGAAAGGGTTGGCACGAGAATAGGTGAGAGGAAGTTAACCAGTAGACCTCGCGACCATTGGTGAGAACCCACGTCGCTCGAGACGTCTCTCTGGAAAGATCTTGGTCGTGTCCCAAACTCGTCTAGAGTCGTAACTGACTCCTGTGGAAACAGGGTCACCTCTGGTATCCAGCCCGAAGTGACCCATGCACGCCACAATCGACGCGCAAGTCACGGTTAGCATCGACTTAGACAAAACGCTACCGCTTGCCACTCTCGCTGAATCTTTCACAGAGCTTCACCTCGAGGCGACGATCCTCGAGGAGCTTGTCAAAAGCCTCGACGAGCGCCTCGTCGAGGCGTACTGTGGGGAGAAGCACGCGCGCGGAAACGGCGATCGCCGTTTCCAGCGCGCCGGAACCACAACACGAACAGCTGTGACAACCGCAGGAGAGCACGAATTTTCCCTTCATCACGTCAAAGACACCGCTGCCACCGGTGACGATCCTACCTACTTCCGCCCTCTCGAAGATCTCATCGAATTCGACGGGCAGCGCATCTATCAAGAGGATATTTCGCTCCAGAGTACCGAACTCGCTACGTCGCTCAGCTTTCGTGATGCCGTCGCCCACGGCGACGGCTTCACTCCGATGCCTTCGAGAACGACGATCAACCGCCGAGTCCGTGAGTACGGCAGCAAACTCGGTGACTTCGTTCGTGATCGGCTTCCTGGGACGAACGCAGACACTGTCGTTCCTGACGGAACGAAGTGTCATAGCCAGCAGGACCACTGCACGCACCACGACGTCAACGTCACCCTCGGACAGATCACCGAGGGTGACGACACGGAAACCACGCTCTTAGACGTCAATGTGGACGAACCGTGGGCTGAGACAGCAGAAGATCTCAAGGAAAAGGAAGCGGTCACTGACGACGCTGCGGTCGTCAGTGACAGCGAAAACTCCCTCGTTGATGCGTTCGAAGCCAGTTATCGATCTCACCAGCTCGATCTTGTTCACGTTGGTCGAACGCTCAAGTACAAGCTGTGGAAGGACGGTACTTTCCCACTTGAAAAGCGGAAAGAGATCGCCTCAGACGTCACTAACGACCTGTTTCATCTGAAGAACTCAGTTGCGCTTCACGCACCGAAGAATGAGCGTTTGGCGATCCGCGAGCGGATCGACCAAACGCTCGAAAACCTCACGAAGGAGGCGTGGCGCTTAGAGCAACAGGACTCTCCAAAAGCAGCGGCGTACCTCCGAAAATGGGCACAAGCAACCGTGACATTCGCCGAACTCGCGCTCGAGGGACAAGAGATACCGTGGACATCGAACGTGGTTGAACGAGCCATGGGAGAAATCTCGAAACGGTGTAAAAACCAGTGGATGCGATGGACAGAATCCGGCCTAGAATCGCTCCTCTGGCTTAATCTCGTGAGATATGCCGATCCTGAGCAGTTCGCGGCGTTCGCCGACGAACTGCTCGAGCGATCAGCCAAAACAGCCATCACAATGGAGGTGTCAGTTGACGCTACCAGAGGCGAACTCTAGACGAGTTTGTGACGGGACCAAGATCTTGACTACAACCTCGAGGAGTTTGCCACTAACGACCCGAGTCGGTGTGGGATGCGAGTGTTGGTGAGGGATACAAGGAGTTTGGGAGACACCGGATTTCCGGTGAAACTTGAGCTGTTGAATAAGAATCCATCGACTGGAACCATAGTCAATAACCCCGACCTCAAGGGTTGGGGCATCCGCCTCGACCGCCTGTGAAGGACACCACGTTTCCGGTGAAGAGACACACACCACGTTTCCGGTGAAAAGTGCTGAGAGGAGACCTCCCTACCTAAATTTCAATGGAGACTCTCCAGCATCTGTTCTACCAACCTACCTGTGTCTGACCTAGTTTTATTATAGAGGAGTGCGTAAAGCCCACTAAGTAGATCGCATTTGAAATTAGAAGCGACGTTAGTCGCTTCAGTCATTTCTTGTTGCACTGGAATTGCTACCGAACCTTCACCTGGCAAATCGAGTTATACAGCCGGCTGTTTACTTTTCCTCACAGGTAGCTTCAAGGACTCTCACGCTTCTTCTGCGCTCTTGTGCGGATAGCACTCGGTGTTTGACAATGCTTCCGGTGAATCCACACCACCGTTTCTCGTGGAAGCTATCCTCACGTTCGGCCGATTTCACCGGAAACGCGGTGTGTGTGTCTCGGCGAAACGCTCAAGTCAATTCACCGGAAATACGGTGTTTAAGCAAATGTCCGACTCCGACGATCTGTTCATTCGGGAGGATCCGATTTTCGTCAACAAGGAGCTTCTCGAAATCAGTCACGTTCCGGACGAGGGACGAATCGTCGGTCGCGACGAAGAGATAAGCCAGCTGGCCAACGCAGTCAATCCCGCGATCTTCGGTCAGAGCCCCAGCAACGTGCTGATCTACGGGAAAACTGGTACCGGGAAGTCTCTGTGTGCAAAATACGTCTCAGGACGGCTCGTCGAGACTGCCGACGAGGAAGGAATCTCTGCGGGATACGTGTACGTCGACTGCGCACAGGACACAACCGAGACACAGGCTGTTCAGACGATCGCCCACACTGCGAACACCGACGACTCTGATATCTACATTCCAGACAAGGGGATCAGCACTGCAACCTATTACAAGCGCCTCTGGCGTATTCTCGATCGAGAATACGATGTGATCTTGATCATCCTCGACGAGATCGACAAACTCGAGGACGACGCGATTCTGATGCAACTCTCCCGGGCAGGCGAGGCTGGAAAACTCAGCCAGTGTAAGATCGGCGTCATCGGGATCAGCAACAAGATCAAGTACAAGGATCGGATGGACGAGCGGGTAAAATCGAGCCTCTGTGAGCGCGAGTTCGTCTTTCCACCGTACAACGCGGGACAGCTCAACAGTATCATGGAAGCACGAAGCGATGCGTTCCGTGAAGGGGTCCTCGAGGAAGCGGTTATTCCCAAAGCAGCGGCGCTCGCAGCTCGAGAACACGGGGATGCGCGGAAAGCCATCGACATCCTTCGATACGCGGGAGAGATCGCGCAGGCGGAAGGCTCGGACACGGTCTGTGAGGAATTCGTCGTTCAGGCGAGAGAACAAGCCGAGATCGATCGCTTCCGGGAGCTGATTCGGGGGTCGACTCCTCATTCGCGATACGTCCTCCAGGCACTCACGATTCTCTCACTCGATCATAGCCCCGACGGATCATCCGACCCGGAAGAGGGGTTTCGAACGACCAGGATTTACGACGTGTACGAACAGATCTGTCGACAGGAGGGTGTGGACTCGTTGTCCCTCCGTCGCGTCCGCGATCTCCTCAAAGAACACGCGTTTCTCGACGTCATCGAGCAATCCCGCCATAGCGGTGGCAGCGCCGAAGGGAGCTATACCGAACACATGCTCCTCGAGGATCCAGAAGTCGTCAGAAACGTGCTGGCAGAAACCGTTGAGTGACGGGATTTCACCCCTCTATCTCGAGGTGCGCGTACGATTCGGAATCCCATAGAACGTGTTAACGAAGCTTGGAATTTTCGTGTTTGTAAATGCATCCTCCCCACGTTTTCACCGGAAACCCGGTGTCAAATCCGATTTGTAATTGCACACCATACTGGAGACACCGGACTTCCGGTGAAACTGTCCAGTGGGATCGAATTCGCGTTACCGGCTTTATATCACTACAACTCAACTAGCTCCCCGGCTTCGAAGCAGGCCTCAAATACTGAGAGACCCCAGTCGACGGCGGCGGGATCGTCCGTATCCACCAGGACAGACATGATCCCCTTTTCGTCGAAGCCGTACACGAGGAGGCGGTCGTCCAGTATCGCGAGGTCGAACGGAACGGTCTCGGAGATTGCTGCTTCGATATCGTCTCGGCCCGCCGACCACTCTACCATGTCGGGATACTCCTCGGCCATCCGCTCGAGTGCGCGCTCACTCCACACGCACGAACAGATCGTGCCCTTTTCGAACGCCTGCATCGCCGCCTCGACGCCGTACTCCGGGATGACGAACTGGTTGCCGATCAATCGTTTGCGCTCGACACTCGCGAACAGTTCGCTGTATCGGGTCAACGGAGCGTAGGGGTGTTTCGGCGTCGACGTCGAGACGGTAGCCTCGAGGAACCATTCTAATTCGAATGGGATCGGCGCGTTCTCGAGCGACGCCAGCACCGGTTGAAGCGTGCGAATGGTTCCGACCGCGTCTACGAACTGGTCGGCGGTGTCGAGCAGGGCCGCTCCGGACGGGGTGATCGCGACCCCGTCGGGAGTCCGTTCGACGATGTGTTCCCCCGAGAGCGAGGCCACGATGCGATTGATCGTCGAAACCGACGCTCCATGTTCCTCGGCGAGTTCTCTCGCAGTCACCGGCGACCGGTCCGCAATCGTCTCGAGCAGGCCCACCCGTTCGACCACTTCGCGAGCGACGTCGTCCGCCGACTTCCCCACCATGATCGTGATTCAGCCAAGCAGATATTGAACGTTGTGAACGTCGAGAGGTTCGACCGCGACTGGCTCGAGTCTCTCACAGGTGCAACTTGGCCTTTGAGGGAGCGGGCACGACACCTCTGGAGGAGTGTTGACGACACCTTTTGGGGAGCACTCACGACGCACGGCTCGAGCGAGACGCAGTTCGTGCGTCGAACTCGTGTAATGCGGATCACATAATATAAGTACAATATTTGGACACTGGATGGTAGATGAAGCCGTTGGACCCTCTTTCTCACCTGTTGAAGAGTTGTCTCCAAGGTGAGACGAAACACAACGGTACATCGACGAGAAACGAAGTCATGCGAAATAGTAATACAGATCTGGGGGAGCGGTATGATGTCGTCGTCGGCGGCTCTGGAATGGCTGGTTCGGCGACCGCGACAATTCTGGCGAAGAACGATCTCGACGTGTTGATGATCGAGGCGAATTCACACCCGCGCTTTACGATCGGCGAGGCGCTCTTGCCACAAAGTTCCATGTGGATGTGGATCGTGGGGGAGTACTTCGGCGTTCCCGAGATTCAGTACCTGAGCGACGCGAACAGCGTGGTGGATCAGATCACGCACTCCTGTGGAATCAAACACTCTGTTGGGTTCGCCTATCACGAACCAGGAGAGCCGTTCAGCGGGGAGCACGGCCACCAACTGATCCCGCCCAACCTCCCGTTCTACAGCGAGAGTCACTTTCTGCGCGAACACATCGACCACTATCTGGTCCGATCCGCGATCGACTACGGCGTGAGCTACGTCGACGAGACCAGCATCGCCGACGTGGAGATCACCGACGACGAGGTGACGGTTGTGACCGACCGGGGCACCACGAGCGGGGCCTTTTACGTCGACGCTACGGGCGGGAACTCGGTGCTCTCAGAGAAGCTGGGTTACCGTGAGGACGCCTCGGAGTTGGCGACCGATTCTCGGTGCATTTTCACGCACGTCGAAGGGCTCGATCCGTTCGACGAGCTGATCGACGAGGCAGATCGCCCCAGCCAGTCGAAACGGTTCCACGACGGAACCTTACACCACGTGTTCGACGGCGGCTGGCTGTGGATCATCCCCTTCGACAACTTCGATCGATCCGACGCCACCAACGCCAGCGTCGGGCTGGTGCTCGACCGAGAGACCTACCCGCTCGACGAATCGATCAGCGCGGAGGAGGAGTTCTCGCGGATCGTCGCCCAGTTTCCCGACGTCGAACGCCACCTCGAGCCGGCCGACGCGGTGCGGCCCTGGATTCGTACGGATCGCCTCCAACGCATATTAGGCCGGTCGTCGGGACACCGCCACTACCTGACTAACAACACCTACGGCTTCGTGGACCTCCTCTACTCGAACGGGCTGATCAACACGTTCGAGTCTATCTTCGTCGGGGCGAACCTGCTCCTGGAGGCGTTCGACGACGGGGATTTCTCCGCAAACCGATTCGAGCGACTGGACGAGTTACACCGCCGCCAGATCACGAACGCCGACTTCCTCATCAGCAACGCCTACAAAGCGATGGGCGACTTCGAGGTCTGGAACGCGTGGACCCAGACGTGGCTCGGGCAAATTCTGTTTCACGATCTGTACATCCAGCGTCACTGCTTCAAGTACTTCGCGTCGGAGCAGCCCGCCGAGTTCGAGCGGCTGCTCGGTGAACCGTGTCCTGGAGCCGGAGCTCCGTTCGTCGTCGAGAAAGACGAGATGTACCACGCCATCGACGATGTGCTGAGTGCCTACGCAGCCGGCAGCCTCCTCCCGGACGAGGCGGCCAGTCTAATTCACGGCGAGCTGGCTCGAGCTGAGTGGCTGCCCAAACACGTCTACGGGTGGGGCGACGAGCGCTCTCGCCACGTCGATTTCTCCGATCCCGAGCTGGTGGGCACGCTCCTCGAGTGGGGGAAGACCAGCGCGCCCTCACATATCCGCAACGGACTGTTCGACTTCGACGTCCCGGAGATGGCGTGATTGGCGCTTCGCGGGGACGGTAGGGTGGGTTGGGGAGACGCCTGATACAGATCCCTTCTGATCACTTGGTCGGCCGGACCATGTGTCCGGCTTCGGACGGCCCGAACGGTTTAAATTTAATTGCGCCTCATTACAGGGTCCGTTCCTTCGAAGGAGACGACTAGCCGAACGTCGACGGGCTATTTCGACGGTGAGAGGTCGGCGGCTCGAGCCCGGTTCCAACACGTTCGTCACGGTCGTCTCGCCGTTCACGCTCTGATAACTACTGAAATTGTAGTCGTTGAACGTCATTGCACGTCTGATCACGAACATCCGTGGCCAACCTCAGTGTCGAGGCCGAGGCTGGCCGCTCGGCGTTGCTCGGATGTAAATCGTTCCAACGGCCACTATGGTGACTATTGTCTCTGTTCAACCTATTGCACCTATTCTGCCTATTGTACCCATTGCACCTATTGTGCCTGTCATAACTACTTTATCTATTTCACCTATTGCACTTATTGATTGTTGGTTCCCTGGCTTACCGGTACCTGCGCCCAGCAACTGTCATCTTCCGGATTTTAGAGCACCTACCACAACTACCCTTCCACAGGTGTCTGTGTTGCCTGGTCTAGCTTCAATAGCTGAGGTGCCTCAGGTAGCTATTGCACCTATTACTACTATCTCTGGCTCGATCGCCTACTTCGAGCACTATTGGGGTGTTGATACTATTGGGGTGTTGACTTCTGTTTGCGGTCAAAATGGTGAGGTTTGATGTCACGGACTCAGCTACAGTTGTGGCTCCGCTATCGATGCGTTTTCTCGTCCTTGAGTGGCTACTGTCGATATTGCTGCTTGGATTCCTTCGGTGCCTACAATAGGTGCAGTAGCTATCTCAGCTAAGGTACCTATTGCACCTATTGTATCTACTACACTTGCCTACGGTAGAATTAAGGCGAACGCGAAATATGTACTGAATGTCCAGTGAAGCGGGCGTTCACGATACAATAGGTACCTACTACGAACGCTCGAACCGGGCAGAGTCACACAAATGGCAGCGACAACAGAACCCCGCGCGGTCAGCGTGGTAATCCTGAAAGGCGGTGTCGGCAAATCAACGACTTCGATGAACCTCGCCCGGCAGCTCGCCGAGCGCGGCCCGACGCTCTTCACCGACCTCGACCCGAACGGTCACGCGACGAACGGACTTGGATTCGGTGAGGCGTACCGTGCTGATGAAGACCTCGGTGACGTCCTCCTCGACGGCGGTACCGTGACTGTCGGTGACCTGATACAGCCCACCGAGTATGGATTCGATCTCTTACCGTCGTCGAACGAACTCGAGGACGTCGAGAAGGATCTCGCCGGTGCGATGCAGGGTTCGGCACGCGTAAAGACGAACATCGTCGATCCACTGCTCGGTGAGCAGTACGAGTACATGGTCTTCGACTGTCCAGCGTATCCGGGGATGCTCAATAACAACGCCCTCGTCGCGACCGGCAACGTCATTATTCCACTCGAGCCTGGCTCGAGTTCGATCGGTGGCTACAAGCGTACGATGGAACGGTTGATCGAGCCGGCCCGGAAGTACATCGACGTCGAGGTGCTTGCCGTTGTTCCGAACAAGCTCTCTGACCGGATCGACCAGCAGACTGAAGATCGGGAATTGCTCGAGAACCTGAATACGGCGACCGCGGACGTCAACGAAGGGGAGCCACTGCAAGACGTTATTCCGAATTTCGCGCGCATCACCGCGGAGGAATTCGAGCAAATCGACGCCGGGGAACTCCGGCCGCCGAAACCGGGAATCCGTCACCGGAGTGCACTCTCACGCTCGCTTCAGCACAACCAACCGTTACAGGATTACGACCCTGAAAACGACCAGATCGTTTGCTACGACGAACTCGCGGATATCGTTGTCAACGGTGGGGTCGAACGATGAGTGACAATCCGTTCGACGACCTCGCGCCTGGCGAGTCCAGTGGAGTGAGTGAAACGGGTGATGAAAGCCAAGTAGACGACGATGCCGAGGAACAAACGGTGGCTGAATTTCAAACTCCTGAAACAGAATCCACCGAACGGTCGACTCGAGCGGCAACGCTGGAATCTGAATCTGACGATGACCTCTCTGGGCCAGCATTCGAATACGCGGACGTGCGTCAACGGCCACTCTATGCGCGTGGTGAGACGTGGGATGCATTCGAGGATGCTGTCGGGATCACAATCGTTCCTACGCTCCGAAAGGAGGGGATTAGGGACGAGGAAATACGAGAACTTCACGATGCTGCACTCCGTCTCGCGGTCGAAGAACCAGAACGTGTTGCAGACCTCTTGATTGAAGCGCGTCGACGTTCGTAACCGGATGTGTTGTGCTACTGTTCTCATCTCTCGGGAAGAGTGCCCACTCTGCAGTGAAGCAATTCGCCCGAAGGTGCGCATTTCAACCCCTCTGACCTCCCTATTTTATCTTCTCTCCACGTTTTCGGGATCTACCACCGCTACAAACGAGATCAGAGAGAAGTTAGCTCGATTTGAGGCATTTGTATCTGGATCGGCTGGTGTAGTTCATCGATGACCAGTGATATCTAGCAAACAACGGCTTCCCATGCCAGATTTTGCGGAGAGTACGAGTGCTGCAGCTCTCGAAGAGCGGCCTACGGACCGCAACCGCAGCTTCAGCCGCCCTCGCGAAGATATTTTCCGATCGCCCGGACGAACGTCTTGGCAGTAACGACTGGTGGAGAGCGAATATCACGCCCCATCCCGACTTTCACCAGATAATCAGTGAGTCGCCAGAGATTGTACAGCAGGGCTGCGAACGTAAAGCCAAACAACCGCACACGGTAGTCCTTCGAGGACGTCTTCGGCAGAAACGCCTTCACCGACTTGTACTGGTTTTCGATGTCCCAGCGTCGGCTGTAGCTGTTGGTGACGTGCATGATTTCGTTGGGAGCGACATGGTCACGGTTGGTCACGAACACGGCGTAATTGCCGTCTGCTTCCTCGTCAGTTGCTGGCACGTACAGGAATTCAGCGGTGTGGTGGAGTTCGCCATTGATGGCGAACGGAACATCGTGCTTAATAGCGGCGTCAACCCCGTCTTTGCTCTTGATTTTCGCAATCGACTCGTAGTCGTTTTCGTACTTCGGTACCGGCGTCATGTACACCAACCCACGGTCGTGGATCGTTGCGTACACGTCGTTGCTGTAGAATCCTCGATCGAGGAGCACTTCGTCGAGATCGACGTACTGCTGGGCAGTCGCCAGTAATCGGTCGACCACATCCGCCTTCGAATCGGCTGGAGCATCTTCTGGTTCCCACGCAGAGCATTCTTTGACTGGTTCAATACCCAAAATGATCGGGACGTCGTTCCCGACGATCGTAATCGTCGCGAACGTATACCCGTGCTTGATTTCACCGTCACTTTTGTACCCGCTGACCATCGGCGGATAGTCTGCCTTCGGGATTTGCTTGTCCTTGTCGATCCACGGCCAAACGTGGTAGGGGACGTGTGTGAAGTCGATAGCTGCCACTACGTTGCGGTCATCGAACGGATCTTCGTGGCGAATCGTGCTGAGAATGTTCTCGGTTGCAGCGTCGAACGACTCCATCAACGTCTCACGAAATTCCTCGGTGAAAGCGACAATATCCTCGATGCTGTACTCCTGAAATGGCTTTGGAAGCTCCTGACCCGGTGGCATCGAGAACTGCTTGATCACCCGAAGAAACGTCGAATCGTCACAGACGTCGTTCTTATCGAGGAACCACCCTGCTTCACTTCTGAGTGGGCACTTCCCTGTGTCAGGCATGCGTTGGTGAACAGATCGAGGATCTGTTCGTCCTCGTAGACTCTGTTGTTGGCTCTGTCAGAGTTGAACTCGGCGAAGCCGTGTCTGCGAGCGAGTTCGACCACCTTGCTGCCATGGTCGTGTACGTACTCGCGTGTTGCTATTGGCTGCTCATCGGTCTCTTTGATGTCGTTCTCGTCGGGTTGTGGTGGTAGCAGTACGTCGGTGATGAGCCCCTGATCGTGGGCTTCCAAGAGCATTCCCCGTGCTGCGGCCTCAAGCGTGGTTTTCGTTTGAGCACTGAACTTGCTCCACGCGTACGAGATGTTCTGTTGAGTCGGTGGCTTGGGCATCCCGAAGCCCTTCAGAAGTGCTGGGCGGTTCGCGAGGCGGTCTGCGAGTTCGCTCTGGGTGAGGTCGTGGACCGTCTGGTAGATGTAGAGCCGTGCCATCGACTCGGTGCTGAAGGTTGCTTTGTTCTGATTGCGGCTATCGCTGAGTTCAGCAACTGGAATCGAGACTTGGTTGAGCAGTCGCCAGAGTGTATCAACTTGGTCACAGAGTGTCTTCGCGTGGTAGACGATTGCTCCCGCAACCGCGGGAGCATCGTCGTCCAGCGTCGGTGTCAATTCGTGTGCCACAGTAGGTCCAGATATGGGAACAAATGATTCGAACATATCACATCATATATCCGCTCAATTATGTCGATCTAATGTATCTGTGAACGCAATACTACACGAGGCACTGTCTAGATGAGGGTTTGAGGAATGAGCAGGTGGTGGCGAGAAGTGCTCATGCAACTCGCCAACCTGCTCAGAGAGACCTTAGACGTGGATTGTGATGAGGTTTGGGAGAACGAGCGCACCCCGACACCCGTCAGGGTGTTCGGGGTGCGACTGCATTCGATGGGTTTGTCAGTTCGGGAGGTCGTCGCAGTGCTTGAATTACTCGGTATTGACCGCTCTCACGGCGCAATCTGGAACTGGACACACAAATTATCAGAAGCTCAGAGCGACCCGCCGACGGCGCAGCCGTCGCGGGTCGCGGTCGATGAGAAACAGATCGAGGTCGATGGCGAGAAAAAATGGTTGTATGCCGCGATCGACATAGAATCGAAGCTACTGCTCGAAATCGACGTGTTCAGCCGCCGCGGGACTGACCCCGCGGCGGCGTTCTTGCACCGACTCATCGAGAAACACGAGATCGACGAGGCAGAGTTTCTCGTCGATGCTGGCGGCTATTTGACTGCCCTCGCGCGCCACGAATTGAGCGGTCAACTCAACTACAGCGACCGAAACCACGTCGAAAAGTGGTTTCAAACTGTCTCAATGCGGATCGACCGCTTTCACTCCTTCTGGCGGGGCAGTCCGGCCAGCGCAAGACGCTGGCTGAGACGCTTCAGACACCACTATAACCACGATCGACCGAATCAAGCGCTCAATGGCCGAACGCCAGCTGAGGAGGTGCTGAACTAGACAGTGCCCGAGGGAGATATTTATCCGATCTCAACAATGTCTGATCTCCTTGACGTTGTTACGACCTCTAATCAAGTGATGACTATCGGGTAACTAGAGTGTGTCATAGGATCTAGACCATGTCTTGAGTTTCTCACGTCTTGAATTGTCTCCTGGCTCGTGATTGGTGATTGCAATCACGATCTGGAGGTAAGCGCAACGGCGTCCGCTTCTTGATCAGTGTCTTCTCTACAGGATGCCGGTGCGCGAACCTGAGAGTCTCCTACTCGGGCTTTCCCGACAATCGTACCCGACGACAGTCGGGTTGTAACGTCCATGGTTCGGCTTCCTATGCACTGGGACCATTCAGTGCAACGTGCTCTGTGGTACAGACCTCTCGTCGGTCTCGTGCGCCCCATGCTTGATTCTCGCTCTTTGACGTAGCAGTGTTTCCATCGAATCAGTCGGAGGTTCCGTATCCGTCCTCGTGTTCGACCGGCCCTGAAAACACCGTGTACAGGTACCGGAAGTACGCTAACACGAGGAACAGGACAGGGATCACGACGACTGTGAGGACGTTGAGCGCCAGCGGCGAGATGATCGATTCACGGACCGTCGTTCCAGTAGCGGGGTACAGATCCGGGTACAGCAAAATCGCGACGAGCGTAATCAGCGCGAACGCGACGCCGCCGGTGGCGTAAAACCACCACGTAACCTCGAGTGCGTCCCGGGTTGCTGCCACGACGCCGATACCGAGGAAGACGACCGTCACGAGGACGACCGCCAGAACCGGGGTCGAAAGAAGCGTCTCGCGGACGCCGAGTGGATCGGTGAGGAAAACGGTAATGAGCAACACAACGACACTGAGCAGGTAGCCCGCGGCGGCGTACAGTCCGTATCTGACCATCTCCTCACGGAGCGTGTCGGTTGTCTTCATCGCGACGTAGGCCGCCCCGCTGGCCACCGAGAGAAAGACAACGGCCACACCGGTCAAGACACTCGGGAGTGCGATCGTGCCAGTCCCGAAGACCCAGCTTCCAGCGAGGGTACCGATGAAAAACGGCGAAAGCGTGCTGCCCACCACGAAGCCTCGGTCGCAGGCACGCACCCACTCTGGTTCGTCTCGTTGTTCGCGAAGCTCGGGAGTGATCCCCCGCAGGATCAACGCGAACACGATCGCGAAGACGAGGAGGTAGTGATCGCTGAGCAGCGAGGCGTACACCGGCGGGAAGGCGGCGAACAGCACCGTCCCGAACGCGACGAGCCACACCTCGTTTGCGTCCCAGACCGGACCGAAAATCGAGAGCAACAGGTCGCGTTCGGCTTCGTCTTCGCGGGTTCCGTACAGCATACCAATCCCGAAGTCGAAGCCATCGAGGAACACGTACATCCCGAGGGTAAACAGCAAGATACCAAACCAGAGTTCGGGCAACCACGGGATCAGGTACTCGTCGACGGGAACGACGGGGCCGAACAATACGGTATCGACTCGAGTCACGTCCGCCATGATCGGGAAGTTGGTCGTCACGCGCTCACACCTCACCGGAGCCACTCGGCGCTTGGTCGTCGGTCCGTTCTTGCTCGACCCGTTCGAAGTCGTCCTCGAGAACGCGCTCGAGTTCGTCGTCGACGATCCATTTGATCACCCGGATGAACAGAACGACGAGGATCGCGTAGGCGATCGCAAAGGCGGAAAGCGAGATCGTCATCTGGGTCGATGTGAGCGTCTGAGAGACCCCCTCGCTCGTAAGCTGGACGTCCTGGATGATCCAGGGCTGGCGGCCGATCTCGGTGACGTACCAGCCGACGATGGTCGCGACGAAGCCGAGCGGGATCGACGCCATCAGCGCCTTCAGGAACCGGCCCCGCTCGAAGAGCGTCCCCTTGCGCATCCGGTAGACGCCCCACAGGCCGAGGGCGATGAACCAGAAGCCGAGAAACACCATCGTCCGGAACGACCAGAAGACGTACGCGACCGGCGGGTTCTGCACATCGAACTCCTCGAGGCCGTAGACGACCCCGGTCGGATCGGCCTCGGCGAGAAACGACGCCAGATATGGAATACTGACCGTGAACAGTTCCTCGGCCCGCGGGTCGGTGATGTCCGCGAGGTTCCGTGGGAACGCGAGGAGGTGCAGCGGGGCGCCCTCTTTGGTCTCGTACAGCGCCTCCATCGCGGCGAACTTCATCGGCTGGGTCTGGACGACGTGACGGGTGTACATGTCGCCGTGGATCACCTGGAAGATCGAGGTGATCGCGAGGACGCCGACCGAGAGCTTGAGCGTCCCGCGCCAGGGTTCGCTGTCGGGGTTCGTCCAGACGAAGTAGGCGGCGACGCCGGCGACGAAGAGCGTCACGGAGATCACCGCGGCGTTCTGCATGTGGACGTACATCCAGAACAGCCGCGGGGTGAAGTACGCCGCAATGGGATCGGTGAGTACGAGTCCTGTCACGCCGTTTTCCTCGATCAGTTCGTAACCCTGGGGCGTCTGCATCCAGGAGTTGACGATGAGGATCCACAGCGCCGAAAGCCACGCACCGACCATCACGAGCACCGACGAGAGGACGTAGACGCGGTCGCTAACTCGTTCGCGGCCGAACAACAGGACACCGAGGAAGACGGCCTCGAGGAAGAATGCCATCGTCGACTCGAAGGCGAGGGGGCCGCCGATGAGTTCACCGGCGAACTCCGAGAACGCGGGAAAGTTCGTCCCGAACTGGAAGCTCATTGGGATCCCCGTCGCCGTGCCCATCACGAACCCGATGGCGAAGATCTTCGTCCAGAACGAGCGCAACCGTTCGTACTTCTCACGACCCGTCGAGATCTCCTTGTAAGTGAAGTAGACGATGTAGGGGGCGAGCCCGACCGAGAGGGCGGCGAAGACAATGTGGACCGAAAGCGTGCCGCCGAACTGAATGCGACTCCCCAGTTCGGGGTCGATCAACAGCGGCTCGATCACTGTCTCTCACCACTCGACTCACTTTCCTCCGCTGCTCGGTCGATCGCCTCCCGCTCGTCTTCCAGCTGGACCCCGACGGCCCGAACCATGGCGACGAGAAATCCGAGTCCACGCTGGACGTCGGGGTTTCGAAGCGTCCGCATCAATTCGACAGTGCCGACTTGTTCCGGTGGCTTTTCCCCGGCCGCCTCACCGAGCCCCTCGAGCAACGTCTGGACACCGGCGACCGTATCCGGATCAGCCGTCGTATCCGCGACCTCTCCGAGCGAACCAGCGGTCCCGCCGACCGACATGACGATGTCGTCGTCGACCGCGGCGGCGAGCAACGCGATCGTGTTCGCCAGCCCGACCAGCGTCTCGAGGTCGCCGTTCGCCTCGAGCCTGGCGACCCGCTCGAGGCCGGTGGCGAGGTCGTCTACGTTTTCCTCGAGGACCGCAGTCAGTCGATCCGGACCCTCGGCTGCCTCGGCGTCGGCAGCCACCTCGAGGAGTCGGTCGTCGAGACGGTCCGTCTCGAACGCCGGGGTGTCGAACAACCCCTCGAGATGGCCTTCTTGGTGGACGAACGCGGCGACTGCCTCGGGATTCGTTTCGATCGCTTCGACGAGGAGGTCGTCGAGGTCGTCCTCGCCGGTGATTGTCTCGTCAGTCATGATCAGAGCAAGCCTCTAGCGGTCAGCCAGTACGATTCGTTGTACGCGAGTTTCGCCCAGTGGACGAACTGGGAGGGCGGTCGAACGACCGGATCCAGGTCGTAGTCGAAGGAGACGAACGTCGCCTCCTCGAGGCCGGCCTCGACGAAACAGAGCGTCCGGCCGTCGTACGTGGTCGTCGGCGTCTGTCCCCGGACCGCACTCGCGACCCGGTCTGCGACGACGCCGGCCTGGTAGTGTGCGGCGCTGCCGGCTTTGCTCGTCGGGACGTCGGTGATATCCCCCAGCGCGTAGACGTCCTCGGCACGCGTCGCCTCGAGCGTGTGGTTGTCGACCTCGATCCACTCCTCTCCAAGCTCCGCCCGCTCGACGAGCGGCCCGCCGACGTGGGGCGGGATCGTCACGAGGAGGTCGTACTCGAGCGACCGGCCGTCGGTTGCCGTGATGTGTTCGTGGTCCGGATCGACGGACTCGACCTCGAAGGCGATCTCGAGGGCGATGTCTCGCTCTGCCAAAAGCGGCGTCAGCCAGTCGTCGATCGACTCGATCGTGTGTGCTCCGTCGACCGGGTAGGTGTAGGTGAGCTCGACGTCGTCCCGACGGCCGCGTTCCCGGAGCCAGTCGTCGACGATGAGCGCGAACTCGATCGGTGCCGCCGGACACATGTGCGGGATGCCGACTGTGCTCAACACCAGGTGGCCGGCGGTGAACGTCGCGAGTTCGTCCCGAAGCGCCTCGGCAGCGTCGGCGGTGTAGAAGTGATGGCCGCCCTCGGCGAGTCCATCGACGGCCTCCGGGTCGAGCGTCGCACCCGTCGCGATCACGAGGTGGTCGTAGTCGAGGGAATCGTCGTCCTCGAGGGACAGGCGCTTCTCGTCGGTGTCGATCGCGGTGACGTGATCGAGTCGACACTCGACTCGGCGATCGAGCAATTCCTGCTGTGGACGACGGCTGTCGGCAACCGACTTCCTGTCGAAAGCGACGTAGAGGAAGATCGGCTTGTAGACGTGATCGGGCGTGTCGGTGACGAGCGTCACCTCGAGTGTGCCGGCCTCGAGTTCCTCGCGCAACGCGTCCGAGAGCTTGTTGGCGACGACCGTGCCGCCGGTCCCACCACCGACGATCACGACGCGCTGGCCGTCCACGTCTGTCGAGTCAGTCGCCATTCATCCGAACCCTCCTTACAGAGTGAAGTCGAGCATCGGTACCGAGCCTGTCTGGCCGGCTACAGTACACGAGTCGAAATAGGGGGGATGGGTGGCATTGACACACCATTGTTGTCCACGTTAGAACGGATAGCTATAAAGCAGCCCCCCCCTAACTGACAACAACAGGTCAATTCGTGGTTGAGAGAGGCTCATAACAGACGGTGTATCTATTAATCAATTATTCAATACCAACGGCTAAGAGCGAAGAGAGCGAGAGAGACAACATGCCCAGAACGTGTGCAGCCTGCAACGAACCTCTAGAGGAGGGAACTGGTACCTGCACTGCGTGTGGAAATGCACCGAAACGAGCGGTGAGAAAAAACGGTGTACTCGCCTTCGTCGTCGCCATTCCGCTACTGTTTCTTAATCCACCGATCGGCGTGATCCTGGCCATCGTCGGACTGTTCGTCCTGCTTGGCTCGTGGTTCGTCTCACCGATGGGGCAGGTCGCAGGCTCGAACTCGAGATCCTGATATCACCCTGGTTTTAACGGGGGTTATTTTGAAACCGGCACATGCTATGTTGGATAGACGCACAGCATACGCATGTAGTGATATTATTCTTCGAACCTATGATGGTATCTAGTTAGTCCAGGTGTTGGAGAGCTAGTGGTTTGTAGAAATTCACATCCTGAGGTTGTGACTAGAGGACTCGAGATTTGGTATATCACTATGCAGTTTATACTTGGGCTATGATTATAGATCTTTGAGCTACAGGGTCTGAAACGTCTGAATTCAGCGCTCCACAGGATTGGATAGAGTACTTTGCATTAGTCCAGTAATCACAAGTACCTTTATTGTCTCGAACGCCGTCTACTCATCTACGTTGATGCAACCCGGAGATTCCGGCGCTACCCCAGGGAAAACGCCGCTGAAAGACGCCCTCGAGGAGTGTCTCGAGACCAAAGGTCGACTCTCACCGAACTATCGGGAGAACTTCGAGCGCGTGGTTGGTTCCTGGATCGACTTCTGCCACCGGCGCAACGTCGAGGCCCTCGAGGATGTCACGGAACGCACCATGGCCGCCTTCGCTGGTCACCTCGCTCGTCGTGTCGAGGCCGGTCAATCTGATGGCGTCGACGGCGGGATCGCGGCTTCAACCGCATGGACGTACTACGATTACGTCTCGGCGTTCCTTTCCTGGGCAGTCAAGTGGGACTACCTCACCGAGAATCCTGCGGAAAAAGCACGGGCTCGCGAGCCGATGCCTGCTCGTCCCTCGAGCGGCGAGTACAACCGCCAGTTCTGGCAGTCCGAACAGCGACAGACGGTCGTCGACTACGTGCGCCGGCGCGTCGACAGCGCCTATCGGCACCCGATCGCCCCGAAGCCCGTCTTACACAAGCGCCTCCGAGACCGTGCCCTCGTCGCGACGCTCGCGTACACGGGCGTCCGTGGTGGAGAGATCCTGAACGACCCGACCGACGACCGGCGGGCCGGTCTGCGGTGGAAAGACGTCGACCTCGAGGACGGCAGGCTCAGGATCCTCGGAAAGAACCAGCAAGTCGAAGATGCCCAACTCCCTACGCAAGCAGCACGACCGTTACGACGGTGGAAGGACGCCCTCGAGCCGACAGCCTCGGACTGGCCTGTCTTCCCATCGATGCACGTCCCTACACTCTCACGGAAGATCGCAGCTGAACTCGGTCCGAAAGAACGTAGCAAACGAGTCTCGACGAGTCACCACTGGGCTGTTGTGCTTGATGAGGAGATCGAACCGCCGTCGATCACTACTGAAGGCGTACGATCGATCCTCAAACGCCTCACCGACGCCGCCGACGTTCCTGGACTTGGCGAAGATGAGTATCTCACGCTTCACGGAGCCCGCCGTGGAGTTGGCGAAAAGCTCTATCGTGAGCGTGGACACGCAGCCGCCCAACGAACCCTTCGACACGCCGACCCGTCAACCACCTCGGAGATGTATGCCCACATCGAAGCGAGTGAATTGGCTGACGACGTGAGTGAGGTGTTCAATGGTGAATGAGATCTGATCGTGGTACACTCTTTAATGCTATACCGAATGAGGGTGCCCGATGTGGGGTTCAACTCTCAGTGACGTAGTGGTGTTCATCCGATAGCGCCTGGGCGTCTTCGGGGAGTAACGCGGCAACGAGGCAGTCGATGAACTCCTCGCGGTACTCAACCAGGTCGGCGATGCGTTCGGAATCGACCGCTTCGAGCAAATCGAGCAGCATGAACGGGACGACGTCGTGGATGTCGTGGACGAGGTAGCCCGCCAGCGTGAAGACGAGGACGGTCACTTCCCATTCGCTCTCGGAGAGGTGATCGATCGTGTCCTCGCAGGTCGCCTCTTCCTCGCTGGTCCGGACGACGTGGAGGTTGAACGCTGAGCGGGTCACAGCCCGCCACTCCTCTCGGACAGTCTGCTCGCGGCGCTCAATCCAGATCCGTCCGATGTTGGCGTACTCGAGCACCGAGAGGATCGATTCCACGTGCTCGTTGAACGCGTTGACGACCTCGCTAACGGTACACCCAAAACGTTACTACAATCCGTTCAAAGAATGAGTTTCAACAGACCCCTCAATGCCAGGCGGTTATGGATGCGTCGACACGCTCATCAAGGTAATGTTCGATATCTGACTGTCGCCACTCGAGTGGTGAACACACGCTTTCAGCAGCACGAATCAGCAGCTCGGCATAGAAATCGACGTCGTACTCTGTGACCGCTTCGTGCTCGAGCGCGACGCGATTCCTCGAGTCACGCTCGTCGTCGGTCACCACGTACGAGATGTGTTCTCCGGGGTGGAACTCGAGCCCTTCATCCTGCGCTCGTTCGAGCGCTGCGACGGTTCGGGTTCGTTGGTGATACTCTCCTAAGCGCCTGGACGCTCGACGAGTGATTACGAGCGATGTCGGCTCGATCGAACCCGTGCGGAGCGTCTCGAGGTGACGCTGGAGTCGGTCGCAGACTGCCTCGGGTGTTCGGTGGACGTCGAGCGTCTCGATCAGGTCACGCTGGGCGTCCTTGATGAACGAAGGGGTGTGGCGTTGTCGACACTCGATACCCCGGTACTTGTACTGCTCCTCGTCGGTGAGTTTCCCGAAATACTTGTTGAGTGCTCCCTCGTCGCTATCTCGGAGTGGAACGAAGGCAATCCAGTCGTAGGCCGCCTCGTACTCCAGACGAATTCCGATGGCGTCGGTGATCTCAGTCGTCAGTTCCTCGAGTGGCCTCTGGCGGTCGCCTTCGACGGGTGTCACCCACAGGCTGTCGACGATGCCGTGCACGAGGTGCCAGCCGTTTTTCTCCAGGATTTCCTTCGCGTCGAGCAGGAGTTCGCGAGCGAAGGCGTTGATCGCCTCGTGGCACTCGATCCGGCCGAACTTCGCGTTCGAGAAGCCCTGGTAGCCGAAACAGGAGACGAGAATCCACTTGATTGCCTCCGCCCGGCGACGCAACGTCCGCTCGCGCTCGGGATCGTCGACGCCGGCGCGGAGTTCGGCTTTCATCGCGTCGCGGTCGTCGATCAACGGGCCGAGGACGTCCGGCAGGTAGCCCGGTTCGTCACAGATGCTGTAGCCGAGTTCGGGGACGTCTTCGCGATCGGCGTGGCACGAACACCGGATCGTCTCCGGACTGACGTTTCGGGTTCGGATGATGTTTGGATACAGACTCGAGAAGTCGAGTTCGTGAACGTTCTCGTGGAGCCCAACCTCCGGTGCGAACGTGTGGCCACCACGGTCGGCGTCGTGCAGCGTCGACATCGGCTTGAAGAACTCGTGTCGCCAGTAGCGCCAGGGGACGAGGACGTTTCGGTCGCGGGCTTCGCGAATCTGAATCGCCGTGAGCACGTTCCCGATCGACGCCCACGCGAGTTCCTGCAGCGGCTTTCTCGACCGCTGCACGAGATCGAGACAGCCATCGAGTCCCGACTGATGGTGGAAGAACGTGTTCGACCGATCGATGAGCACCCGACCGGGAACGTCGTACCGAGCGGGAGAGTGCCCGACCTGGCCATAGCTTTCGTACGTCGATCGTCCCGCGAGCTGCTGCCACCCCGGACGCCGACCCAGCTGAAAGTCGAGGTCGTGTTCTGCGGCTGTCCGATAGAGGACGGGAACGATCTCGGTCGTCGAGCAGATCAGCACGTCGGGAGCAACTGTCGAAAGGGCGTCGGTGATCGCCTCGAGCACGGAGACCGCATCGCCAGCGACCTGCTCGGACCCAACCGTGAGTTCGGTGATCGGCGGTGTCGCGAGTTCCACCGGTTCGACCTCGAGTTCGAGCGTCGTCAACTCGCGGGCGGGCGTCGGATCACGGTCGCGTTCGAGACAGTATCGAAACTCCCGCGAGAGGTCGACGTTGTAACAGCGATGCGTTCCCGGCCGATCGAGCGCTGTCACTCGCTCGGCGACGTTCCGGACGACGCCAATCGACTCGAGATCGACTCGAAGTACGTCTTCGGCATCGTGGCGAAACCCCCGTCGCCACCGTTCCTGGTCGACGGTGACGACTGCAGGATGCGATTGCAGCAGTTCGTTCACCGCATCGAATTTCGAGTCTCCCTCGTGTTCCGTCGTTACGTAGACCGACGGTGTGTAGTCCTCGATCCGACGGACTGATACCCCGTCATCGGTGGCCGTCCACTCGTAGACGCCGTCGTCGAGAAAGTCGATTTTGAAGGCCATGTTACTCGAGCTCGTCGATCGCATCGACCTGGGCTTCGAGTTCTTCGATCCGTTGTGCCTGCTCGAGGAGAATCGAGATCAGCAACGGATAGAACGGTTCGGGGTGGTTGAGAGTTCCTGCTGCGTCGGCGTGTGCACGTGCGTGCTCGAAGAGCCGGTCGAATCGCTCCTGATCGTCCCGGCGTAGCCCCCGACGGTACGGCTGCCACCGTGTCTCGAGTCCGCTTAGCAGGTCGCGATAGGTCGGGTTAGTACGACCCATCGGCGGTCACCTCCGGTGGGGATGGTATTGTCGTCGACGGACGTTCGTAGAGTGGCTGTCGGGCGGCGAGCACGCGTTTCCAGAACGTCAGCGTCGTCTGCACGTGGCCGCTGCTGGCCGGGTAGACGAGCGTCTCGAAATCGTCGGCGACGAACCGCGGTCCGAAGCGGGTGTGCTCACACTCGATGACCTCCCGGGCTGCGTTTACGACTGGGTCGGCGAACGCGTCGTCACGCGTCTTCGTGATCAATACCGGAAGGTCGTGTTCTCGAGCGATCGCGGCGATCGTCGCGATCGTCCTCGTGAGCAGGTTCGTTCGTTCCGTCCGTCGGAGGCTATCCGACCGGTACTGGCCGTCCAGCGCCGGGAGGACGAGCAACGATGTTTCCTCATCGATGAGTGGCGAAACGCTATCGACGAGTGCGTGATGCTGAAACGCGGTGAATCCTCTGGCAACGTGGATGCGATCGAGCAATCGGAAGTGGGGTGCAAGCCGGTAGAGCGGACGCGTCGTCGCGTGGCCGTGTGAATCAATCCAGTAGGCGCTCCCACCGGTTCGGAGCACGTGATCGGCAACCAGCGCATGGAGCGGGCCTCTGGAACCACCTGCCGTCTCGAGAAGCTGGACCCCCGACTCGAGCGTCGGTAGTTCCGGTATCGTCTGATCGTGTATGCCCATGCCAACAAGATAGAATTTCGGTTAGAATAAGGCGTGGCGTGTGGCTTCCGGAATTTCCGAAGTCCTAATTCCGTGGGTAGTGTCTCGATTACTGCACTCGATGTTGGTGAGAATGAGAGGGGAGCATAGTTGCAGGAAATCACGAACCCATATCCTGTCGACAAGTGGGTAGGTAACGAGGTCCGACTGCGAAGGGCACCTTCTTGAGACGACCGACCCATCTCCTGCTCATGCACCAGGTCGGAATCGTCGGCTGTGGCGTCATCGGGTCGCGCCTTGCGAAAACGTTTGACGAACACGAACGGACCGAAATCCGGGCAGTCTGTGACCGCGTCGCCGAGAAAGCAGAATCGATGGCGGCAACGTACGACTGTGAGGCGGTCACCGCGGTAGAGGACCTCGTCGATCTCGACACGATCGATATCGTCTACGTGGGCGTCCCGCCGAAGCACCACGCGGCCGTCGTCCAGGCCGCACTCAGCGCAGAAACGCACGTCATCTGTGAGAAACCCATTGCGGAGAACGCAGCGGTCGGCCGTGAGCTAACCGGCCTTGCACGCGAGAGCGACCGGACGACGGCTATCAACTTCCCGTTCCGCTACACGCCAGGGTTCGTCGAGATGCGCGACCGGATCGCAGCCGGCGAGATCGGCACGCCGAAACGTGTCGCCCTCCGATTTCGCTTCCCGCAGTGGCCGCGCGAGTGGCAGGACGTCGACTGGCTCGCCGGCCGCGAGCAAGGCGGCCCGCTCCGGGAGGTCGGGAGCCACTTCGTGTTCGGGACGCAGGAACTGTTCGGTGGTCTCGTCGACGTCACTGCGGACGTACGGCATACGGCCCCAGAGAAGTACGAGGAGTCCATCGTTGGCACATTCCTCGCCGGTGGCGATGTTGCGGGCGCCGATGTGAGCGAGGCAGACCGAGCGGATGCCGAGACCGTCACCGACGTCGGCGGTGCTGTCGCCCTCGATGAGCGCGTCCACGGGACTATCGACCTCCTCTGTGACTGTGCCGGCAGCGAGGAAAATAGCCTCACCGTCGAGGGAACCGAGGGGTCGCTGTCGCTACAGGCGTGGCGCTGCCTCGTCGCCAACCCCGGCGAGGCGGACGAGCGCGTGATTACCGAGGAACCGGGCGAGACGACACTCACACTGATCGACGAGTTCGTGACCGAGCTCGAGGGCGGCGACGGCGACCTCGTCTCCTTCGCAGAGGCGACGCGCGTCCAGGAGGTCGTCGACACCGTCCTCGGCGTCGACGCTGAGTGAAGCGGTCGAGACTTCTTGCACAGGTTCTCGAGCTACTGTGCTCGGGAGGACGACCTCCTTGCGGGTGAAGCTCTGAGCGTGAACGAGGTGATGGAGCTGCCGTCGAACAGCCATAACGCCGCCTTTGCCGCGTAGCGAACGGTCTCCTCAGTATCAGGAACCTCTCCCCCGTGAATCGTTCGATGATCCACTCGAGTGACCACGCTGTTTCCGGTTCACTCTAGCGTTCGGTACACGCGATCTCGGCTGCTCCCTTCAGCACTGAGCAGATTGTATCGAGCCATCTTCGAGAGGTACGTTCGGACCGTCCGATCGGTTTTCGGATTCTCGGCTCGCTCTCGGTACGTGGCGTAGATGTCACCGGGTGCGAGTTCGTCGTGCTCGTCGAGAATCTCGTAGAGGAGGCGTTGGTGGGGGGTGAGCGTATCGAGGTTTTTCCGTCGGATCTCGGCTTCAGCATCGGGAATTGACTGCTCGGCCACCGACGCAGTGATCGTCTCGAGGTGGTTTTGCTGTGCCCGTCGGGCTGCACTCCGGAGGATGCTCAACGCAACGCGAGCGTCGCCAGCTGCCACATCGGCGATCGTCTGCAGCACCGATCTGTCGACGGCACCATCCCGGAGCCCGATCCGGACGCGTCTGTGCATGATCTCGACGAGCGCGTCGGTCGAGTACCGATCGAACTGGACGCGTTCACTACCGCGCAGCCGACTCACGAGCCGGTCGTCGAGATCGGTGAACAGCTCTGCTTCACGGTTTGCGATCAGTATCAGCGAAAACCGAGACAACGCGTGTAAATCGTAGAGGAGCCGTTTGTCCTCGAGTTGGTCGACCTCGTCCAGGATCACCAGACACGGAGGCCCGTCGTACCGCCGGAGCCGCTCGAGCAGTTCGTCGTGCGGCGTCGACTGGCGATGGATATCGAGCGTCTTTCCGAGGCCCTCGAGGATTCGATAGACGGTTCGAAACCGCGAGTAGTTCTGCCAGCAGTTCACGTACTGCGTCTCGACTGAGAGCGTTTCCTGTTGGAGCCGGTCGGCCATATACCGCGAAATGCAGGTTTTTCCCGTCCCCGACGGTCCAGTCAGGAGTGCCACGTCAGTTGGCTCGCCTCGAGTCAGTGGCTCGAGGACGTGAGCGAGGTGGTTCACTTCGGCATCACGGTGGACGAGTTCCTGGGGGACGAACTCCGGCCGAAGCACCCTCGCATCCCGAATCATCGTCCGAGAGATTCTCACGGGTGAGTATAAGTGGAAGGGGGTCGATTCCGGAATTTCCGGAAATAGGGTTCGTGTTTCCTCATCTAACCTTGTCACCGTAGTTGGCTTCTACCATTTTTGAGACAGGGACCCCTCTGATGACCGCGATCTGTGTTGTAGTGCAACAAAAACAGATAGCACGAAGGGGATACTAAGTAGTGAATTAGGCACCGTCTATAGTAAAAATCAGAAATAATTACTCATCGTAGATATAGTGGGCTGGTCAAGAGCTGTATCAATCGCCGTTGTAAGATCGCCGAGTGACTCAAAGAAGCGGTTGCCGAGAGCAGCTTGACGTTGTCTGCAGCACTCCTCGACAGAATTTAGCGCTGGCGAGTACGCCGATAACGTGTTGGACGGATTTCTTGGGTTGATCGATACAGACTACTGTGGCGTCCATCTCCCGCCGCTTTTTTTGAACTCTTCGCGGAACGTCTCTTGCTCGTCAGCATTGGATTCGGCGGCTGCACGGCGCGGTGTTTGATAGCTCAACCCCGCTTCCTTGAGCAGCCGCCGGCAACTCGGGATTGAGTACTCGACATCGTACGTTTCGGCAAGATACTGCTGGACGAGCGCCGGCGTCCACGCCGGCGCGTCGAGCCCAATTTCTTCAGGAGATCCGTGAACAGTTGCTTCGAATTGTTCTTGCTTTTTTCCGAGAACTTTCGTTTTCTCCCAGATCGATGGACATCAGTGACGGCCTGCTCAAGCGACTCATCCGTACTTTCTTTCCGTCCACGTTGTCGAGAGCATCTTGCAACTCTTCGACTGAGATCTCGTCGAGGTGATCCACTGCCTGTCACAAGACTTATCGAGTAAATAATTCTAATGGGCGCTAAATTTGGTCGTCACTGCACCGTCACTATAGGTCGGGACTTACTGGCGCACCGTGTGTTACACACATATGGTTGTAATGGATTCGGTTCCGTTGGGGCTCCTTCGTCCTTACAACTTCGTGGATGTGATCTCCGAGTACACAACAGCTAGACCATAGTGCCAACGAGTTATCACACGAGATTAATAACTAATCTATCAGTATTTGAAGCAACACACTATCTATGAATAATTCATGTTTATTTCAACTTCATTTGTCGATCCGAGCAACAGGTCGGGGATTTTCTCTGTCATGACGTCCCCTTTCAGACGGTTTGACGGCCCGGAGATACTGATTGCACCGATCGCGACACCGTCTGAATCTGTGATTGGCGCGCCGACAGCGTGAAGTCTCGGAACTGATTCACCCCTGTTGAAAGCATAGTTGTGCTTTGAAATCCAATCGAGTTCCTCTAACAAGTCCTCTTTGCTTGTAATCGTGTCCTCGGTTCTGGCTGGAAGCCCGTGTGCTTCGATGATTGCCTCGATCCGATCACGGTCGAACGTCGATAGAATGGCTTTCCCGGCGGCAGTGTGATGAAGGTACTCCCTGTCCCCCTCGTTTGCTTGTGTCTTGACCGACTGAGATCCGGCTGCACCATACAGGTGAATACTGCGACCGTGTTCGTGTGTAATACACCAGACTCTTTCACCCGTCTCTTCAGCCAGCTCGTCGATTTTTGGTCTGGTGACGTGGAACAGCTCTCGTTGTGCTCTCGCGTGGATGCCGAAACCGAGCATTCGGAGACCGATTCGGTAACGTTCCTCGGATCGTGTCACGAAGTCCTGCTGTTCAAGCGTTTGGAGATGACGGTGGGTCGTACTTTTGGCGATACCGACCGCACTCGATAGTTCATCGAGGGTCGCTTCGTCCCGTTCCTTGATCTCCTCGAGTATCTTGATTGTTGTTTCGACGGTCGTGACGGGTCGAGCCGGTGTGTCCTTCATACCCGTACGTTTTCGACACTCACAGATAAATCTATTCGAGTAGTTCGAACACAGGTGGCGACCTTCTTCGTTCGAGTAATTCGAACGCCGAGGAGCGAACCACCCATCGGACACTAACGATCCGGCTCAGGATCGGTGACAGCGTGCGATAGTCCATAGTGTCGCGCTGTCTGCCGTTGGGACGAATTACCTCAACCATGGTGGTGGCCTGATGTTTTGGCCACGTGTTCGACCTCGAGATGAGGTCCCCACCGCCAACGAACGCGTCGTGTCGCCACAACTCGCTGACCGATTCCCCTCACTTCATCTCGTACGCCCCTGGCTTGGCCTCCTCGTTGATCCGCTGGAAAGCCACCTCACAGATTGCTCCCACTATCAGTAGACACTCGGTCTCGTCGTCGTTTTTCACTCTCTGGGCGTCCTCTCTGAACCGTATACAAATCTCGACGTTGGGCTCGAGTCTCTTACCTCCGTGCGCGGAGTAGCCTTTTGCTTCCCACCGTCGACACTGTGAGTCTCGTTTTTGACACCACACTTCGCTATGGCTTCTGTGATCCCTTCGGCCAGCGTTTTGAGCAAGAACTGGGGGCTGCGTCGCAACCGGCCGATCTCAGAACGTTGCTACCTCCAGGAGGCATGGCTATCGTCTACGCACAGGAAATGAATATACAACATATTTATTACACTGCACAATAATTCCACGGACGGAAGTTATGTACAAGCACATAGCGCTGCTCGTCCGCAAGAGCGGCATGACCCACGATCAGTTCGTCGATCACTGGCAGAACACACACACCCCGATCGCAAAGGAGATCGAGGGGGTCACACGGTATCAACAGGTGCTGCCGAACGATCCAGAAATTGCTGAGTTCGACGGAATCGCGGAGCTGTATTTTGAGGATCTCGACGCACTATATGCGGCACTCGGTAGCGAGGGATCCAGAGATTACGACCCAGCGAAGGGGAAAGCGAAGGAGGCACGCGAGGACGTCGATAACTTCCTCGCGATCGACGAACGACCTCGCTTCATCGGCGAAGAAATCGTTCAGAAAGACGAGACGGACGGTGACACCGCTGGGCTTTACAAGCACTCCGCCTTCCTCGTTCGAAAGGATGGAATGACCCACGAGGAGTTCATCGATCACTGGCAGAACACCCACACACCGATCGCAAAAGAGATCGAAGGTGTCGTTCGGTACACGACCGTCCTTCCAACGGATCCCGATAACGCGGAGTTCGACGGCGTTTCCGAACTGTACTTCGAAAGCCTCGAGGACCTGCACGCGGCGCTCGGAGGCGAAGGGAGCCGTGATTACGATCCAGCAGGCGGCAAAGCCAAAGAGGCACGCGAGGACGTCGATAACTTCCTCGCGATCGACGAACGTCCCCGCTTTATCGGCCGCGAGCGCGTCCAAAAGCAAGCCGACGAATAGACAGAGATGACCGAGTACCGCTCACAGGTTGAAGATGCCTTCCCTGAACTGTCCGAGATAGAATCCGACAGTCTCCGCGCGAAGGTACGCAAGGCATGGGTGCTCGCCCTTGAGCGTGGTGGGTGGCGTGACATTCACGATATCCCCTATGCGTGGAACATTCACGAAACGAGTAACGTTGAACACGTCCGTGGGGTCGTCCGTATCGCCGTCGACTCGGCCCGACAGCAGCGTGACTTCCACGGCGCGGATCCGGATCTAGACGTCATCCGGGCGGCGTGTCTGCTCCACGACGTCGGGAAGTGCTACGAGTACGTCGAGTACGTCGATGAGGATCTAACCGCAGATCCCAACCTCGAGTACGCCACGGATGAAATCCCTCACTCGCTATCCGGTTACGCGCTGGCTCACGAGGTGGGCTGTCCGCTTGCGGTTCAGCGGGCGATCCCGCATTTCATCGGCGAGATCCCAACCCGAACCCTGGAAGCGGAACTCGTAAAGAGCGCCAACTCCGCGTCCTCGAACGCGATCACCCAGGCGACGATGGGAATCACCCTCAAAGAGTGGGTTGCTAAGTACTCCCAGACGACGAAGTAGGTGGCCCGGCTAGCCGGGTGCCCTCCGTCAGAAACGCCTCACCAGTCGAACTACCACGATTCGGGATCCACCGTAGTCGCACTGGTTGTGGATTTACTTCTCGGCTCAGCAAACATCTCACACGGGAATTTATTCGATGAAATAGTGGTCTCGAGGAGAGCGTGTGAGTCGCTACTCGTGAAGCCCGAGGACCGTCTCGTAGAACGAGGGTTGTAACGTCTCCGCCATGTCTGGTTCACGGTCGATCTGAACATCGAGAACGGTCAGCTTGTTCGCGGCCCTCGCAGTTCGGAGTGCCCCGCCGAGCTCGTCCGAACCGACGATACGCTGCGCGTTGGCCCCGAATCACGTGGCAACGCAAACGAGGTGAGTATCGTGAAACTCGACGCCGTCGATCTCCCCCATCCTCCGGTTGTATCTGGCGAACCATACCGAGGTTACCGATCCACGAACTCTGTCCTACCAACGGTCCAGGGGTCTGTGTGAGACGGCCGTCCATCTCAGCCATCACGATCGCCTCACGTACCTCCCTCGGACGCATAACGTCGATGGATGGGCCCGAAAGCTACACCAGCAGTTCGCTCGTCCGGCCGTCGAGATACCCGGATAGATACTCGGCACGACCTCTTCGAGAACCTGTACGATGCGCTCGCTCGTGTTCATTCGTGACCCCTGCAGTTCGTGCGTCGTCATGGCTACTGATATTGACAGACAAATCCGCGTGACGATAGCTTCCATCGGCGGGGGTTGACAGGCGCACCAGTGCACGATCCACATTGGTAGCAATAACCAAAATTAATAATAACTGGTGAACTACGTAAATCGATATCAGACTTTATGCCGATTTATCGATTCGAATAAGCCGAACGATTGTTGTATTGGACGCGTTTCGGATGACGGTTGACCGTACTTTCGTCGAGAGGATTATCGGTCTAGACAGATACTCTCGACATTGTGAAAGGGGAATGCCCTGTAATTCCCTAATTGGTATCGGCCCAGATCAGCACGTAACACGGGAGAAACGTATTCGAGTTCCTCGAATAGGCTTTTGTGGGTTGTTTACCCTCGTCTCGAACATCGGAGTGTCGTACAATGTCTCTCGGTATGTCATTGTATACTATTGCACGTGAAATCGGATTCGAACATTTCGAAGTCAAGCTTTTCAGTCGAAATTGGGTCGAAGATAGTCGATTACCGGTCTCCACCCTAGTGGGAGGACAACGAACGAACTGCCGACGAGCATCGTCCCTAGCGGCGAAATTCACCCAGCAAAGAAACTGATATATGCTCAGATAAATAATGCCAGATATGGCGAAATCGTACGACCGCCTTTTCGAACCGATAGACATTGGTCCTGTCACGATTCCGAACAGAGTGTATCAGCCCCCACACGGGAACGCATATGGACTCGGTGACCGTCAGAAATACCACCGAGCAGAGAAGGCAAAAGGTGGGTTCGGTCTCATCGTTCAAGAGTACAGTCAGGTACACGAATCGTCCGATGCGACTCCCGTTGACACGGGGTATATACATACGGACGAAACAATCGAGCCACAAAAGGAAATGGTCGAGGCGATCCACGAGCAGGGCTCGAAAGTGTTCGTCGAGCTGTGGCACGGCGGCATAACGGCCTCGAACTACGGAACCCGACATCCACCGCTATCGGCGTCACAGATCCCCTCCGGGAGGTACTTCACGCCGAAAGAGATGGAATACGAGGATATTCAGGAGATCGTCGATGCGTTTGGGGACGCAGCCTCCCGAGCACGTGAGATTGGCTATGACGGTGTCGAGTTCCATGCCGCTCACGGCTACCTCATCTCGCAGTTTCTTTCGCCGTTCTACAACAACCGTGACGACGAGTACGGTGGCTCCCTCGAGAACCGGATGCGTTTTTTCCAAGAACTCATCGACGTGGTCCGGGAAAACGTGAGCGACGACATGGCGGTTGGGACACGGTACACGATCGACGAGCGGGTCGACGGTGGGCTCACGAAGGACGGAGACGGGATGGAGATCATCCGTCAGATCGGCGACGATCTCGATTTCTGGGACATAGACATCGGTGTCAAGCAGTCTATCGATGACATGATTGGCCCGAGTCGGAAACACAACAAGAACTATCAGATGGAGTATATTCGGGAGGCGACTCAGGAACTCGACGTACCCGTCGGAGGTACAGGTCGGATCACCGATCCCGACGATGCCGAGTCACTGCTCAAGGAGGGGTACGTGGATATGATTGGGATGGCCCGTCAGTCCATCGCGGATCCGCACTGGGCACGAAAGGCAAAACAAGGTGACGTCGATCAGATCCGAGAGTGTATCGGCTGTAACATCTGTGTCTCACAGTCCAGACAGGGCATTCCGCTTATTTGCACGCAGAATCCGACGATCGGCATGGAGGAACAGTGGCCAGCAGAGGAGTACCGCGAAGCGGATGAGCCGAAAGGCGTCGTCGTCGTCGGGGGCGGGCCAGCAGGACTAGAAGCAGCGCGGGTCGCGGCCGAACGAGGGCACTTCGTTCATCTGAAAGAAAAAGAGCGTGACGTCGGTGGACGCGTCAACTTCGAAGGGAGCCTCCCCGACCTTGGCGAGTGGAAACGCGTCCGCGACTGGCGGAAGACCGAACTGCAGCGATTGGACATGGCGGAGATCCACACTGGCCCCCGGGCCGAAATGGACTACGACGACGTTCGGACGTACGGCGCCGAAATCGTAATCATCGCGACGGGTGCGAGGTGGTCCGAAAAAGGCATCACGTCCGGCACCCACGAGCCGGTCGAGGGCTGGAACCAAGACCACGTTCTCACCCCCGAAGAAGCGAACGATGCAGACATCTCCGATTCATCGGTCGTCATCTTCGACGAGGAGGGGTACAACGTCAGTGCCGGCATTGCACAGTCGTTGGCCGACGAAAACGACGTCACGTTCGTGACTCCCCGAACGAGCGAGTTCCAGGAGGCATTTCACACGTTCGAGCAGAAGGAGATCTTTAAATCGCTGTACGAGAAGGACGTCACGTTCCTCCCGAAACACTCCCTTGCGTCCGTCAGCGAAGACACCGTCGAGGTATCGAACGTATACTCGGGTGAGACGGACACTGTCGACGCAGATTACGTCGTGTTCACGACAATGCGCGTCTCCAACGATCAGCTCTACAAGGAGCTGAAAGCCGACGTCGACGAACTTCGATCCGAAACTGAGATCGAGGAAGTACATGCGGTCGGTGACTGTGTCTCCCCGCGTCGGATCGCCGACGCGGTCTATCACGGCCACGAGATTGGCCGGTCGATCTAAGCAGCGCCACCCCGCATTCGGAATGATCTCGTTTTCGCGCTCGCAGCGTCAGAACGTGTGCCATCCCCCATCGATGTAGAGGAGTTCTCCGGTCACGTACCCGGCCGCATCGCTCGCGAGATACAGCGTTCCATTGGCAATCTCCTCGGGAAGGCCCGAGCGACCCTGTGGAATCTCCTTGATAAATCCGCCTTCGGATGCGCTCTCCCGCACTTCCTCGATCGGTCTGGCGACTTCCGTTTCGATGACACCGGGAGCGACCGCATTTACTCTGATGCCGGTATCGGCGAGATCCAACGCGGCGGCGTACGTGATCATCTGAACCGCCCCCTTCGAAGCACAGTAGGCCACCTGCTCGCGCATGGCGTGGCTCGAGTTAATCGAGGCGGTGTTGACGATGGCTCCGGACGCGTCGCGATCGAGCATGTCCGCGGCAGCGTATTTGCACCCGAGAAGGACACCGCGTGCGTTGATGTCCATCACTGTATCGAACTCTTCGGCGGTCACGTCGAGAATCGATTGAGGAATGTGGATTCCGGCGTTGTTTACCATCACGTCGACGCCGCCGAACTCTCTGGCTTCGTCGACGACCCCTCGGACATCATCGGGGTCTGAAACGTCCGTCTCGACGAACGTGACGTCACCGGGAAGATCGCTGGCGGCCTCGTGGGTCGGGAGCTCGTTGTGCGATTCACGGGGGGACTCTCTGATATCAGCACTCAGAACTGTTGCACCGGCCCTGGCGAAGCCCAGCACGATCTCCCTCCCGATACCGGAACTACCACCAGTTACGATCACTACCTCATCCTCGAAGTCGAACGCTATCGAACTCATACGAGGAGATCCATCCCGCCACGGAAAACGTTTGCTTTCCGTTGATATCGAGTACCACGAGCGTTCAACGAGTCTCACCGATTGATCAGCCTCTGCCCCGGCGGGCGCGCTCGCGAAAATCGAGCAGCTGACGGTGAGACGTCGTACCAATGGACCAAAGTCACCGTGGAACTGACGACCACAGCACGGGAGAATTCACGGGCGGTCGCGGATGTGAACGTAACTGGGACGAGTAACATTTTCGACGCCGCACGGACACTTGACGACCAGGTTGAACGCGTCGCGTGGGCGTCTTCGGCGGCCGTCTACGCCCCACCAGTGAACTACGCGAGTGGGTTGACGAAACCGACCTCGTCTACCCTGACACGCTGTATGGCGCGACCAAAGAATACAACGAACACCAGGCCCGAGTCTATCACGAAGATTACGGCCTTGATCACGTTGCATTGCGCCCGACGGTAGCCTATGGCCCTTACCGTGAAACCGGTGGCTCCGCATTTCTGGCGAACATCATCGAGAAGCCGGCGCTCGGAGAGTCCTACAGCGTCGAGTACGGCGACCAGTACGTTGACTGGCAACACGTCGAGGACATCACCCAGGCGTTCTTGAAAGGCGACGTTCACGCCCGAAGAGGAGTTGACCCAGCGCGTCTACAACGTACGTGGTGTGCTTGCGACGGTGCGTGAGGCAGCTGAGGCCGTTGAGGCGGTGATGCCCGACGCCGATATCGAGGTCTCGGATGAAGGTGAACTGCCCTGGACACAAAACCTCGACATGACGAAGCCACAGGAGGATCTCGGCTACGAAGTTCAGTACGACCTCGAATCCGGCTTCCGCAAGTACATCAACGTGCTGCGGGAAGAACACGGGCTCGAGCCCGTCTGATGAACGATCTTCCGTTGGGAATTTCCTTCGATCGGTGCCGTCACCGGATGCCTGAGTGCCAACTGCCGTTGACACTCGGAGTAATCATGCGTAAATATTTATTCGGTTGCGTCTAGGGTTCGCTGTAATGTACAAACTCATCCAGTTATTGGTGCGGAAGGAGACGTTGACACACGAGGAATTTCTCGAACACTGGCAGAACGCGTGTGAAGGGATTACACACCTAAAGGGGCTGAAGCAGTATCGGACAGTGCTGCCAACTACGCCGGAGAGTGCGGAGTTCGACGGTATCGCGGAGCTACACTTCGAGACGGTCGAATCGTTGCACGATGCGCTCGGTACTGAGGGAACGTGGAATTTTTCCACACACCGCGAGACGGTAGCCGACGATCGGGATGATTCGGGGGATTTCTTGCAGGCCGAAACTGTCCAAAGCATCGTCGGCAAAGAGGTCATCGAGAAAGACGAGGTAGACGGTGAGACGGACGGGCTGTATAAACATTCGGCGTTCCTCGACCGAAAGGAGGGAATGTCTCAGGAGGCGTTCTTCGAGTACTGGGCCGACGAACATGCGCCGATAGCGCGTGAGGTGCCCGGCGTCGTACGCTACGTACGCGTCATACCAACCTCCCCCGAGCGCGCGGCCTTCGACGGGGTTGCCGAGCTATACTTTGAAAGCCTCGATGCACTACGTGCAGCATTAGGCCACGAATCGTCCCGAGACTATGCTCCGGACAATCCCGCGGCGAAGGCGCTGCGGGAAGACGCCGAAAATCTCCACTCTATCGATGGGCGTCCTCGATTTATCGGCACGGAATTCGTTCAGATTGATCGGATCTGAGTCGGCTTGCTGCTCTTCCTGTCCGATCCACGTTCGAACAGGAATGGCGTTGCGAGAACCGGATCGGCCGTCCGTGGTTAGTAGAGATACCGAGTGCCGCTTCACACAGCGTATCGGTATCGAGTAGGCTCAATCGTAGACCGCTTCTTAATACATTAGCCCAGGGAGATACAGCACAAGAACTGGGAATGCCACGAGGAGTATCAAGATCAACAGATCCGGAACGATAAATCGCACTGCGCCTTTAAACGTGACCCAGGGATCGATATCGACGGAGCTGGATGCGACATAAACGTTCAAGCCGAGCGGCGGAGTGACCATCCCGATCTCGACCGTCTTGATGATCACGATACCGAACAACAGCGGATGCATGCCAAACCCGTCGACCATCGTCGGATACGTGATCGGCAGCGTAAGCACTAGAATTGCGATCTGGTTCATGAACATCCCGAGGAAGAGATAACAGAGGATGATAATGGCCAGCAGCTGATATTTGCCGATGTCAAGCGCAGTGACCAGTTGTATGAGGTCGGTTACGAGACCCGTGATTGCAATATACCTCGAGAAGAACATCGCACCGATGATGACGATGAAGATGAACGTCGTTATCCTGAGCGTCTCGTTTATCGCTCTCAACAATCCATCCAACCTCATGTCATAGATGACGACGCTAAGAATGATCGCTCCCGCAGCGCCGAACGCCCCCGCCTCGACGGCGGTGACTACGCCAAAGTATAATCCTCCCAGGATGAACAGGATTAAGAGCAAAGCGGGGATCAAAGGTTTTGACAATCCGATGCGTGTGCTCCAGGAATCGGTTTCGACTGCTTCCCCGGTGATAGACGGATTCATCTTTACCCAAGCCAGAATTATGATAACATATGCAAATGCCGTTAGTATCCCCGGTATCATCCCCGCGATAAACAGTTGACCAATGCTCGTTTCCGTGAGAATGCCGTAAATGATGAGGGCGATACTAGGCGGAAACATCATCGCAAACGTGCCGGACGCGGCGACCGTTCCCATCGTCAACCTGTCATCGTACCCGAACCGTTTCATGTTCGGGTGAGCGATCTTCGCAAACGCCGCGGCACCAGCGGTACTCGAACCCGACATCGCGGCAAACGCGCCGTTTGCGAACGTTGTCCCGATGGCGAGTCCACCCGGGAAGACCCCTTTGGTCCACGAATCCATCGCATCGAAGATGTCCTCGAGTATACCAGATTCATCGAGAACGATTGCCATGAGCACGAACATCGGAATCGTCGCCAGCAGATAATTCTGCGTTTCCCCGTACACCGTCTGTCGCATCAGCGAAAACGCCTGGAACACCCCTAAGTGTAGCGTTATCCCCACGAATCCGACAAAGAAAAACGTATACCCGATAGGAACTCCCAGTATCAGGAACAAGATCATGACAAGTAATAATGCGAGGACGGTTAGGATCGAGCTCATATTTACCCTGTCCTAGTCTTACGACTAATAGATTCATTAAAGATTGCGTTTCCAGCAAGCTAATGAATGGTGCTGAGACGTTACCCAAATGATGTCCTTTCAAGCGTTGTTCTTTTCTCACAGGAACAAGGCACACATAATGGGTTCGACGTTTGCCCCGTCCTGTCCCTGTCGAGAGTTCGTCTCACACCGGTCACGTTGACCAGGATTCCGAGAACAGGGTCGAGGATCTTCTCGATCGACTTCGTCGATAACCCATTTCATTGGGCAACTGAAGAGGGCAGTAGATGGAAGCCAGTTCCCTCGTCGGAGAGACGCCGGATCGTCTCTAGTGATCGTTGAAACTTCTGTGATCGGGTGTGAGTCGTTTCGCCGATCATGTGTACAAATTTCATGATTGTAGTCGTTTCGGGGCCGCATTCGGGCAATTGCTTCAGGGCTGGCCATGCATACACGGGTGCTGGATTCGCGTATCGTGAACCGGTGCGTGCGGAGGGTTTAAGCCATGGGGTATACCTATGGTAGGGTATGGCGCTGACCGATAAGGGGAAGTCGGCTCTCGATTCCTTGAGAGAAGGATTTCTCTTTGTGATCTCAAATGGAAACCGCCAGATCGCCGTCGCAAGTATCGCGTTGATCCTGCTGTTCACTTTCATCAATTCGGTGTCAAGATATCTAATACAGGCACCGATCTCGGGATCGGTCGACATCATCACATTCATCCTCATGCCATTGACCATCTGGTTTTATGCTGCAACCCTCCAGTACAACGAGGGTCGCTCGTACGGAGATCCCACGTCGGAGGGAACACGCCGAGAGGGCAACATCACGGTCGATTTTCTGGCCAACCGACTGAGTAGAGAAACGAACGAACTTATCAAACTACTGTACTTGCCGATTATGATCGGCATCCTCGGAGGTCTCGTGTACTTTTCCTGGAACGCCTCTCTGGATGCCTGGCACGGGCAACACTGGACAACCGGGGCCATTCAGCTTCCCATCTGGTTACCGAGATTCATCATAACTTTCGGTATCCTCTTCCTTGTTCTGGAGCTGACCAGACAGTTTATCCACCTATTGATACGGATTTCGAGGCGGGCCTCGACAAAACTTACGGCACGTGTGTGAGCGCTTTTGATCGACGCGTATCATCGTAGCCCAATGCCCACGGTGTTCAAACCGACACGCGGCATCTGCTCGCACGTTTGACGGGTGGTACCGGATGTGTTGTGGGCTCCTCGAGCGGACGCCGTTCGTGAAGATCGCGCGATCGACGTGGATTTGAGTTGTTCGTGGGGTCAGAACGGAGACCTCAACAGTGGCGGCTTCCTCCCGTGTTCACAAGACACGGTGTCGTGTAGCCCATCAGAACGCAAAGCGTTCTGAGGACGACGAAAGTAACAGGGTTTCGCCTTACGGTCATTCTGAGGGCGATCGCGGCTGTTTCGTCAGCTGAGGCATGGCCAGAGTCAACGATCCCTATCGGTGCTGACTGCAGCGGTGATCAATCCTCGAGAAGTGTACGGGAGGAAAAGCCGATTAGCTTTCCGCGGGTGGATAGTAACTACCGTATTTCTCCATGAGTTCGATCCAGTGGTCGCGGAACTCCTCTCCATTTCGTCCTTCCGCTTCCTGATCTTGGATCCACTCCTCGGGGAGGTTTTCTACCGTTGCGTGGATTTCCTCTCGGATCGGACTCTCGTATCGGAACAGCTGGTTGCCTCCCGGCGGCCGTTCGTCAGCGAACCAGTCCTCGTTAGCGTAGATATTCTCCTCGACGTAGTCGTTAATCCGCTGAATCAGCGTTTCGCCAGTCCAGGTGCCGACCTCGAGGAACACGTCCTGAACCGACTCAGGCATACTGTTGAATTTGTCCTGGCTGATGGACAAACAGAGCGGGAATCCACCAAGGTGAAGATTGGTCGTCTTGAAATCGGTGACCTCGTGAAGGCTGGCATCCAGAATTCCGGTCTGCGGATAGATTGCGCCATCTGCAGTTCCAGACTGAAGCGTTTCATACGTCTCCTCGGCAGTTGTTTCGACTGGCGACCCGCCCAGTTCCTCGATGACGAGCGACATCGCTCCGCCGCCGGATCGGATTACCATCCCCTCCAACTGATCCAGACTCGTTATCTCCTCCTGGGAGAAAAGCTGGTATCCAGGGGGCGTGCCACCAATGAGACAGTACTGGTCGAGATCTTCCCAGTAGTGTGAGAGATATCCGCCCGGTTGAACCATCTCGGTGAAGGCCTGAGTGGCCGCGTCTGCCTCACCGACCGGCCAGATAAACGGATTGTTGAGGAAGCCGGCAAGTGCCATTTCGGTTCCGTAGTAGGTTGGCAGATCGAACGCCATATCGACGATACCGTCTCGGACGCCGTAGAAGCCCTCAACTGCACCCACGACAGAGCCACCACTGTGCCAGGTGTACTCTATCTCGTACGGCTCATCGTTTTCTTCGAGGATCCGGTTGATCTCGTCGAAATACTCATAGATGAAGATGTGTGATGCGTAACTGTTTTCGGGAGGCCACCCACCTGCCTCGATCGAAATCGTCTCTACGCCATCACGGCTGCCAGTACCGTTTCCATCTCCATCATCATCTCCCATACATCCAGCGAGCGAAACGATCCCCGCAGCACCTATTGATTTGACTGCTGTTCGACGACTGATAGGGATGTTACTGCTACCCATACGTCTATTCCTAGGATTATTACTATATAAATCTGCTTGTATCATCAATTGCCCCCTAGTTTCGCACGTCGGAACACTCAACATTCACAGATGACTGACGTCTCCGAAGAGCGTCGAGCCGCAGTTCTCAACAGATCAGGCGTCGTCAGAAAGGTGGTGGTCGCCGATCCGCACTTGCGTAGTGAAAATAGTCGGTAATCGGGCAACGCCGGCTCCTGACTCTCGGAATTATGCTTCAGGCAGTCCGTGTTACCGAGTGCACTCCGCCCCACGTGATGAAATCGACGCCAGCCTTGAATTTCGTGCAAGCGATCTTGGGAGTTCCGCCCCTTCCGTTACCACAGATTATAGTCTTGTGTCTCTATGCTCGATCGCTGCCTCTGCCAGCGTTCGACCGCGCTCATCGGACGTCACCGTTGTCGTGTCAGACTCTGTCGAGAAGCGCTGATTAAGCAGGTATCCGTCCACACCGAGTATCTCTACCCTCTCAACTCCAGCTCGGCCGACGTTCCTCGCCGCCTGCTCAACTCATGACTACATGTACGGGCCGATCGGCTGAAAGCATAACTGACTGTGTGACACTCCCGAAGAGCACTTTTCCCGTCGGACTCCGTTTTCGTCCCCCGAGTGCGATACAGTCAGCGTTGATCTCCTCCGCGACAGCTGTGATCAACTCGGCAGGATCACCGTGTTCGCGACGGGTCGTTATGGGGACGTCCGCATTCTCGAGGATTTCGACTGCTGTCGAGACGCTCTCGGGGTAGTCCGACGGATCATAATGTTCGTCTGAGTCGACGATACTGTCATCACGAACCTCGAACTCCTTGAAGACGTTCAAAATCACGACGTCCACGTCCGTCGCGCTACAGGGAAGTGATGCGATGGCCTCGGCTAATCGGCTCGCCATGTCCTCATTCGAGTCAACCGCCATTAGAACGGTGTACATACGGACTACACGAAACTCGGACGTATTAATCTTGATGCCAGTCCCCGGCGGAAGGTCGAGAAACCCGATTACATCGAGCACATCGACGATTTCCAGCCTGCAAATTGTGCACTCATCTCTGGCGAGATCGGTGTCGGGATCGGATGTACCAACGGCGGTATTGGAGCAGCGACCTGATCTATGCCGGCGTCGGAAGTGTTTGGTTCGCCATCATTCCAAAAAGTACGGGGGTGAACAGGGATTAGAGAACTGGCCAAAATGGCACCGATAGGATGAAAGTCTGCTAAGTGCTAAGGCTCGAGCGGATATTCTCGTTGCCTACAGGCATAGCACCTGTCCGTCGGCCAATCACGTTGTTCACTTCGAGAAGCGCCTTACAGCCTCGAGGGATCCGACTCCGTCGATGAAGAATCGGTGTTCGAGGAGGTCAAAAGCAAGCGGCGATCGATTTCGAAACCGACGGGTCGATCAACGTTCTCGAGGGCCTCTGAGACGCGCTGGATCCCTGCACCAGCGCGTGACACCGTTTCCACTCAGGCGGATCATCAGTCGCCCTTGGTCCCGGCCGCGACCGTCCAGATCCCCCCAACGGCCACTAGGAACGTGATAGCGATGACCGCCGGGAACGACCCAGTGTGGACGAGGATGCCGACTACCAGCGGCGGACCGGCGACCGCGACAAACCCTATAGCGACGTTCGAGAGCCCAACAATGATCGTGTCGCTCTCGTCTTCGTAGATCTGCATGAGCAGTGGAACGTACAGCGTCGCCATCCCACCCAGGCCCATCCCGATCAAGAAGATCGCTACCATGAGCATCACTAACTGCGGTGCGGCAAGCAGTGCGATACCCGCGGCAGAACAGCTTAGGGAGGCGAGAAATGCCCGTCTGAACCCGACCATGTCGGCGACGTAGCCACTACCGAGCCGCGAGACAATGCTCACGCCGCCGATGGCGCCGAACGCCGTCGCCGCCGCCGCCCCGGCCATGCCGCGGTAGGTGAACAGCTCGATCGCGTAGGCCGTGACCATGTGAAGCCACGCGAACGAGAGGGCGACGCCGGTGAACACCAGCCTGAACGTGCGGGTGCGGCTCATCTGTCCGAGCCACCGAACGACTTCGTCGGTCGCCATGGTGGAGGGCTCGACCCACCGCGGGCGGCGACACGCGGCGCCCGTGAACACGAACCCGACCGCGGTCGCCGCCATGATGAGCAAGAACCCCTCACGGACACCGATCCGTTCGAATGCGAACTGCCAAGTCGGCGGCAAGATGAACATTCCGAGCCCGTTGCCGGCAAAGATGAGTCCCGTCGCGGTGCCGCGGCGCTCCTCGAACCACTGGGGGATGACTGCCGCCATCAGGATGAACGCCGTCCCGAGCGCGAGCCCGAGGATCACGAAGACGACGAACAGCCCGAGGTAACCCTCGACGACGTATAGTGCGGGAGCAATCGCGGCGGTCGCGATCGCACACGCGAGGAGCACCATGCGAGCGGACACGCGAGCGGCGAAGATGGTCATGACCCCGGCGCCGACGAAGAACATGAACAACATCGCCGAGAAGATCGTCGAGAGGGCAACCGGTTTGATGCCGAACGTTTCGGTGAACGGGTCCAGGAAGACCCCGTAGGAGAACACTGTCCCGAAGGTAAACACCATACCAAGCGCCCCGACTATCGCAACCGCCCAGCTCCGGCGCCCGTCAGGTACATCTCGCGTGGATTCCACGGCTGAAGTGACATACTGAGCGTAGAAAACGTTTTGGCAACCGACCGTATCGACCGCCATCTCCGCCCAGTCTCAGGTGCGAGTTGAAGAGGTTGATCGACGACACCGGGGTAGCGGTTGCGCGGAGCGGTTCAACAGACCAGATCTAGCGGTTCCTACGGAACAAGCATCCGGATAGTATCTGAATCGCCAGAGTGGTCGATACGCGCCCTGACCTCCTACGTTTCACTCGACCTACTACCCAGCAGCTGGTAGAACGGTTGTGTAAGATACAGAGGATGGATGAGACAAACCGATGGTATTTGTTTCGGACAATCGACGCCGAGGGAACCGCTCAGCAGAGTTGCGAACTGCCCACCAACATTGTTCAGATTAGTTTGTTCAAGCAGAAGACGAAGCTCTGCAGCTGAGTTCAGTGGTTTCTAGATTGGCGATTTTGGAATAGTCTCTCAATCAACATACTTGAAATACTATTCCTTGGTAGAGATGTTCTGCGTTGTCACATCGATCGTACCGTTCGTATCGAAATCCGTAGCCGACTCGATGGAGAGCGGCATTCAGCCAATTGGCAGAACCGACGAGCGACACGGCGTCCTTGACGTCGCATTTCTCGCTGAACTCGGCCAGGAAGATTCTGGTATGGCCAGTGATTCACGTTGGGAACGGCTGATGTGCAGGAATTGGTTCGGCCTCAGATTGACGACTGCAAACAGCCAGTATTGCTCGTCGGTGAGTTGGACCACCGTCTCGTCAACATCGACGTGAATCGGTAATTTGCCCTCGTTAGGCTGTAACACCGCCTTCCGAACCCAGTTTTAAACGGCCGATCGAGCAGGACCGATACCAAATACCAATTATTTATACAGTATATGAAATATATATATATATTCGCAGGTGGGGCTGGGTACGGAACCGCTTCATCTCAGGCGGTGTCGCCTCTCACAGATCCTAACTCGATCCCACTGCTAGGCTTTGGTGAGTCACCATACAGCGTCGGGTTCTAATGGTTCGATGGAGTCGTGAGAGCGTTCACCCGCGTTGTCACTGTCGGAATCCTCGACGTCACAATCAAATTCACGTTCGACTCTTTCCAGCAGTAAACTTGTACCAACCTCTTTCTCGACGGAGTCCACGAGAAGGACGACGTCGAGCACGTCGAGAGTCTCGTCGATTCAGCCGACTGGCTCAAAGCGGCGCTTCACCACCGTGGCTACGACTACCGATACGAACGACACGGCCGACGCAACAGTACCGAACATACATCCAAAGCGAAAAAACGACGAACCTACTAGTTTTGAAATCAATTCCGCAAACTCGAGCCAGGAACTGCCAAAAATTGGCTCGAGAGCTACGCCTGCTGCTGGAACCAGCTAATCTGAACAGTTGCCGGTCGAACGAACGTGGGGTTTTCTCGCTCGTCGAACTCCTGTCCTGATCGTACTACCCTTCACGGCTCCGGAATCGGCTCCTCACTGGTCGTTCGAGAAGTCGAGAACTACCGAGCGCCGATCGGCGGGGGTGCGATTCGGTATCGTCCACTGGCGTCAATCGCTCTGTTTCGGAAACGTGGCGACGAACGTTCCGTCCTCAGCCTGCTCGACGGTGTAGCCGTCGGCGTCGAACGCGTCGATTTCGGCCTGGAACTCGTAGAAGAGCGGCTTCGGCTCGTGATCGTTCAGGATCGTGAGCGTCTCCCCGGGCTCGAGTTCCTCGAACGCCGCGTGGACTGTCTGGCGTCGGTCGACCGGCGGGATCGGTCGGACGTCGAGTTCGGTCATATGATAACTTCTCGGCGGCCACACGGATCGCCCTTTGGGCGAACATGTTCGCCTCTGCGTCCCACACGGTCACGCCGACCGAATCAGGACGTGCCACTCGTCGTCGCCACGCCGTTCGCTTTCGTGGGAGAACCCACGTCCCTCGAGTACACTGTAAAGCGGGACCGGTTCGAGTGAAGCGATCAGCCGCAGGTGGTCGTCCTCCTCGAGTGCGTCTAACGCGTCCGTAGTATCCTGAAACGGCGGGCCGTCGATCGTGCGGATGTCCAGCGTTCGGGGTCGTCTGCAGGTCTCGTCAGAACGTGCAGGTGGTGTCGAGGCAGGTTGGGGATTCGGCCGAAGGTGTTCGCTGTCCGCCGACTGGACGCGTCACGGACGCCGTTCGAAATCTGCAGCCTCCGCACCGACGGGGACTCAGCGACGCTCGAGAAACAGCGACAATACGACGAAGGCGTACAGGAGGGCGCCGACTGATTCGAAACTGGTTCGACTCAGGCATCTTTACGTCACTCTCAACCGACGACCGATCGGTGTCCGCCGCTCGATCGCCCTCTTCCGTGCACTCAAAACTCGAGCGGAGCAGTCTCTGGGAGATCGACGCCCGGGAGGTCCGAAACGAAGTGTTTGATCATCGTCTCCTCCGCGCGGTGGAGGGTTTCGCTGCACGTCGACTTCGCGACGCCGAGTTCGTCGGCGAGTTCGGTCAGCGAACACCGCCGCGGCGTGTCGTAGTACCCCGCCTCGAGGGCGGCAACGACGAACTCGAGCTGGCGGTCAGAGAGGAGTTGACTTTCGTGGCGTCGCTCGCCGATCGTGTTGATCGTGTACTCGAACCCGAACTCGTTGAGGTGGCCGACGAGCGACGAGAGCCGATCGCGTGAGCCCGTCGCCTCGAGGGTCGCACTCCCGTCTCGAATCACGACCGGGAAATCGATCACGATGCCGGACTCCTGTGAGGCCTGGAACAGGAACGGCGTGTTCGCCTTGAAGTGGAGAGTTGCCTCGTCCTCACTTGCCTGAATCGGGGTCAGTTCGGTGATCTGTGGGTGGTCGTCCATATCCCTGACGACCGACGAAATGTCCGGTCCCGTGATCCGCGCCAGCGCGAACCCCGTCCGTTCGGCCGGCACGGCCGCGAGAATCTTGAAGACGACGTCCGGATGGTCACTCGAAACCTGCCTGACCCAGACGGGTTTCGGCGGCGTGATGGTGAGCGACATCTGTGACATGCGAACACGTTCGGTTCGGAAGCACTAACGATTATAGCCGGAGGGTGTCATACAATAGTTCTCAAGCGAATAATTCCAGCCTTTAGGCTGCAAATTGAACCCCGATACGGCGTTTTCAGGAGGTGAGGTGCAGAATGAGTCCCCTATAATCACCAGATAGGGGGTATGAGACGTATTCTATGACACCCTGATTATAGCCGAACATATTCGGGTATCCGATCTAGTACGACGATGTTCCGACTCACCGTCTGACAGGTTGAGACGCGACGGTGCGCGTACCTCAAGCTTGACGCGTCTCCTTCGAACCCGTTCAATGACGCCGCGTATACTACTGATTCGTTGTCGTGTCGGCCTCGAGTTTTTGTAGCCAGGTCGCTTAAAAGTGATCTTGAGCATGGGTGAGAATGGAGGGCCTGAACGCAGTAATGTTGCTGGTCGCCCAGCGGATGGACGGTTGCGTGTGAAAGTCACTGACTGTCGATCGCTCAAGGATAGTGCAGTCAGTGCAGGGACCGAATCCCCCCATGCTGCCGCTACCAGTGTCGACACCTCGACACCGAGCGATCCCGGCACCGCCGTTTCCGTTACCGGTCTCGAAAAGCAGTTCGGCGACGGGCCTGAGGCGATCGCCGCCGTTGACAACGTCTCGTTCGACATCGAAACCGGATCGATAGTAGGATTGTTGGGGCCGAACGGCGCTGGGAAGACGACGCTGATCAAGTCGATCCTTGGAATGGTTCTTCCTGAGGAGGGTTCCGTTCGGATTCGGGGAATCGACGTCTACGACCGGCCTCGCGAAGCGTACGCGTCCGTCGATGCGATGCTCGAGGGGGCGCGAAACGACTACTGGCGGTTGACCGTCCGGGAGAACCTCCGGTACTTCGCTACGATCAGCGGTGTCGATCCAGATTCCGTGAGCGAACACCATGATCGGCTCCTGACACAGTTGGAACTGGCGGAGAAAGCAGACGTCCCCGTCCGCGAACTATCGCGTGGCATGAAACAAAAAGTGTCGTTAGCGAGCGTCTTAGCCGGGGGAGCGGAGGTAGTCTTCCTCGACGAGCCAACGCTGGGGCTGGATATCGAGAGTTCCCGAACGCTCCAACGGGAATTGCGACGGCTCGTCGAGGAAGAAGCACTCACCGTCGTTCTCAGCAGTCACAACATGGACGTGGTCGAGACGGTGTGTGATCGTGTTCTCATTATGTCTGACGGGAAGATTATCGCGGACGACTCCGTCGACGCCCTTCTCCACAGTACTGACCTTCACTGCATCGAGATTACGAGTACCGATCTCACTGCTTCGGTCGTTTCACCTCTCAAGACCCGCTTCGACACCGTCAGTGTCGAGCAACGCGACCGCGGCAGTCGAATCGAAGTGACGACCGATAGTGACGGGCTATACGAGCTACTGGACTACCTCCGCACCGAAGCCGTAACGCTCGAGCGCGTCCGAACGATCGAACCAGACCTCGAGGACGTGTTCGTCGACTTGACAACGGTCGACGAGCGAAATCGATGACTCGCCAGCACGACATGACTGACAGGCCACGTCCGGCCGGCTACTATCACCTCGCACGGGCCGTGCTCTATCGAGAGTACCTGATTTTCGTGCGCTATCCCGCAAACGCCATCGGTGGGATCGTCATCTCGTTGTTCTTCTTTGGCGTGCTCTTCTACGGCGGGCAAATGGTTGCCGGGCAGGCACTCACCGACTCGATCGAGGGAATCATCGTCGGCTACTTCCTGTGGACGCTGTCGGTAGGCGCGTACTCTTCGATCTCGAACGATATCGCGAGCGAGGTACAGTGGGGGACCCTCGAGCGTCACGTTATGACGCCGTTTGGGTTCGCGCCCGTTGCACTGTTCAAAGGTGTGGCAAAGATCGTGCGGACGTTCATCATCTCGACGATAATCCTCGCCGTGATGATCGTCATCACCGGCACGACACTCGAGTTGAACGTCCTGACGATTGTCGTCATCGCGACCCTCAGTATCGTCTCGGTGCTTGGACTCGGGCTCGCCGCCGGTGGAGTTACCGTTCTGTACAAACAGATCGGGAACTGGCTGAATCTCCTCCAGTTCGGGTTCATCGTCCTCATCTCTGCACCTGCGTTCGACCTCGGGTGGATGCGATTTCTCCCCCTGGCTCATGGCAGTGCGCTCCTCCAGCGTGCGATGATCGACGGGATCCGGCTCTGGGAATTCACCACACTCGATGTCGGGCTGCTGGTCGGCGTTGCGGCTGGGTATTTGCTGTTGGGGTATGCCGTCTTTCAGTACGCCACCCGCCGGGCGAGGCGACTTGGCGTTCTCGGTGACTACTAACAACCCTATGACTCACGATCGAATCCACGCACGAAAACCGACACACGACGTTGAACGGTGGTCTGTCGGGACCATCGAACACATTAGCAAGCGGGATGGACACTACGTCTTCGAGGTACGGACCGCTGGTGGAGACACAGTCGAACTTACGGTTACAGTCGCTATCCAGGAGCTGGTCCTGTCCAGATTGAACCTCGAGGACGATGAGTCGCCAGTTGGGTCTCAAGTCTGGTATCGAAAATTCGGGGGGTAGCACGTCGGTGAGATTTATTTGAGTTAGTATGAATGTTAGTACTAGTAAACGACCACGGGTCGGGTGACCCGTGGCTTTTGTAGTTCCCTCAGCCTATGCCGATAGCACTCCACGCGAAGCGATTTCGCGGGATGAGGATGGGCGGTTTACAGAGCGCCCCGACCCAGACAGGCTCACCTTCCGAACAAACGGTTGGGTTTTGCGAGTCCGGTAATTAACCGATTCAACGTCCACGTCGGCGTGTTTCGCCCACGCTCGCCACGCCACGTTCACGCTCGCGTTTCGGTCAGCGTGGTCTTGCTGAACCCCGCACGAATCATTCGTACACCGGAACCGCCGACCTTGGCGGTAGCCACGGTGTCCACAGCACGAACACGACTTCGAGTTGTACGGCGACTCAACCGTCTCACACGGAATCTGATTCCACGTTGCTTTGTATCGAACTTGTTGCTCGAACTTGTGGAACGGGAGTTTGTGCAGACGACGGTTCATGTACGTGCCGTACTTGATGGCGTCTCGAATCCCGCTCAAGTCCTCGAACACGATGACTGGGTTCGAGAACTGTTGAGCGAACTCCACCACGACTCGGGACAGTCGGTGAAGAACCCACTCAGTGTAGCGTTCTTCTTTCTCACCGAGTTGGTGATGGATAGAGTGTTGGCCGTGTTCCTGACAACGTTTCGTGATGGTGTGGTAGCGTTGGCGTTCGGCTTTCACCGAGCCGTAATCAAGCACGAGTGTTCCGAGCGTGTCCATAGTCTCACGATTAAGAGCGGTGAGAGCGATGTTGCGCTCATTAATATCGACGCCGACAAGTGTGCCAGCATCTTCGGGTTCAGGCACTTGGACTTCTGTTTTGACCGTGACGTGTAGGTAGTACACGCCATCTCGGTACAGAAGTTCGGCCTGCCCCAACGACCATTCATCTTCGGTCAAGGCTGACTCGATGAGGTTGAGGTCTTCCGGTCGCCCTCGAAGGTGGCCTTTCACCTTCTTGTACGGCTTCGGGCTCACACGGAACTGAACGCGGTCGTCCTCGTCATCGTAGGTGAGTCGATACCCTTCAGTGTGTGCCATGACGAGGGGGTAGGCTCCTTTCTTATCCGTGGCTGGTGGCGACGGTTTGCCGACATTGGTGTCGTTTTGGTCGTGCCACCAGTTGAGGAGTTCTTTGTAGGAGTCCCACGCTTGCAGGGCTTTCCCGACGACCGCACACTTGTTGTTCCGAAGGAAGTCATTGCGGTCAACTTCGTTCTGAATCTCAGTGCGGTTGTAGCCTTGTTGTTTGAGCCGGAGTGTGTCGTTGGCGATGTCTCGTGCAGTGTAACGGGCATCTTTGAGCCACGACTGCTCACCAGACTCGATGCAGAGCCGGGTGCGTGCGGTCTTCGTGACTTCTTCGATACCCATACCTTGACTATCGTATCAAATGATAATAAACGTAGGGATTTGGATGGGAGACTACAGGAGTCATGCACATTCGATTAGTTTGTGTAAGTATCATTTCGTGTGGTGTCCGAAGTACCGCCACGGGATGTTGGAGTTAGTTCGAGACGAACTTGCGGAATTGTTCCAAGGAACTGCTGAACGGTTCGGTCACGATATTGTGTCGATGGAGATTGCCACCGACCACGTTCACTTGTTCGTGGAGACTGACCCGAAATGGAGCCCTGCCGAGATTGCCAAACAATTCAAGGGCTACTCGGGACGGGCAATCCTCAAGCGATACCCAGAAATCAAACAACGGTACTTCTGGGGTAGTGGGTTGTGGAAGGATGGATACTACGTTGGGACGACTGGTGCTGTTTCCGAGGATGTGGTTCGTCGGTACATAGAGGAGACGGAACATTAAGCGAGCGTACGCGATTCACCCACGGGTCAGGTGACCCGTGGAACTCTCGCTGTTTCTTTAGAGTTTGAAACCGTGTAATCTGCTACTGCGTCCAAAATCGATGGAGTAGCGGCGAGAAGTGCTCTCGTGCCAGAGGGTATCTTCCGAGCTGTGAATAAGCCCCCTCGAGGCGGTTCACCGGGTTGTACTACTCGAGATCCGGCTCATCGAACTCGAGTGCGTCCGCCACAGCGTCAGGGAGCGCCGGACGCGGTGCTGCTTCATGGCGTTCGATTTTCTCGGTTTTGCGAGTATTCTCGTAGAGAGCGCGGGCGACTGGGAGGCCGCGCAGGTACTTATATTCGTGAAGGATTTCGACGCCCCGCTCCGTGAAGCCGTAGAATTTCGAGGGAAGATCACGTTTCCCCTCGCTTGGTTCGTACGTATAGCGTGCGAGGATTCCGGCCTCGGTTAGCGTCTCGAGTTGATCTTTGATGGCCGCTTGGCTCTTCCCGGTCATGTACTCGAGTTCGGCGAGCGACATGAGATGGGTGGGATGGCCCAGCAGCTCCTGAATGATGAGGTGGCGCGTATCCTGGGACAGCAGCTTGAACAGTTGCTGCTGTTCCGCAAACGGTCCCGAGTCGGCCGTTCCGCTGTGACTCTCGCTCATACGTGTCTCTACGAGTAGCGACGCAATAACGGTTAGGGTCGTCCAAGTTGGTTATTGATGAAAATACCAAAGTGGTTCAGAAGGGATAAGGTAGTCCAGTTTGAACCAGGACTAATGAGCGATCCGAGTCCCCCACCGGATGCTGCAGAGATTATGACGGTGGTTCACGAAGCAGTCGGTACTCTCGAGCTCGAACCAGCGGAGAAACGCGAAATTTGGCGGTTCGCTCAACGTGAACTGCCGTACCTCTGGAGTCAACGGACGTCGTACTTTATCCTCGGTAGCTATCGTGACCCCTATCTCCGTCGTCTTCGCGCTGTACAGAACGAACTCACGAAGCAACTCGGTGCCTACCCGTTCATCATGGGGGATCTCATCGAACTTCCAACTGAGCGGCTCAATTCGTTCGATATCATGTTCTCCTTGTTGGCAACGTATAGCGACTACATCGTTGGTGTCTTCGAGAAAGGGAGCGGTGGTGAAGCGCCGGAATTAGGTGAGATCGATGACCCGCCGTTTTTCGACAAATCGTACGTGCTCCCACGCGACTACGCGTGGGTGACTGACACGCATCTCGAGTCGAAACAACACGTCATCCAAGCTGCCCTCGAAATGGCGTTCACGGACGATCTGACGGAGGCTGAGGGTCATTCGAAAATCGAATCGCTCGTTGAGAGTGCGCAAGCTACTGGTATCGATGTCGCTGAAGACGAGATCTGGGATGTTATTGGCGAGCGAACGGATGAGGAAGAGGAACCAGCGACGTACAGCTGGGTCCATCTCAACAAGTTCCGAAAATTCGAATTACACGACCGATGCTTCCCATGGGCAACGAAGGAAGAACTTCGAACTGCAGTTGCCGAGCTCCCGTCGCCGACACCACGTCCGGACTGGGAAGCGGGTGAGAGCACCTGAGTTTCGGTCGTCACATCCGTGACATCCTCCTCGCCGTGAATGAAGACCTCACCGTGTAGCGTGTGGGCTGTGAAACGTACTCGCCGGACAACGCTGCAGTGTCGTGCCCGTGGAGTGGAATCGCCACCCAGTCGTCCTTTTTGGGATGCGCAAGCCGCTCGTGGTGACTCGCATACTCGATGATCCCGTCCAGCGGAATCGGGTCGTCCCGCGTCTGCTCGAGGGCGTCGGCTGTCGGCGAGTAGAGTGTCGCACTCGAGAGATCGAAGTCGCCGATTGCACTCTCGAAGAGGAGTGACATATTGGAGTGAGTTAACCACTCGCTCCTAACTCTTCTCGTTCAGGAGAATCTGGAAAGACTCATTTCGTAGTGTCTACAATACTCTACATGACTGGCCCCGATATTGAACTGTACGAACTCAAAGGTTGCCCGTACTGTGCCAAGGTACGCTGGGCGCTTGCCGATCTTGACCTCGACTACGAATCGCACGCTGTTCCGTCGTCACGAAGCGATCGGACGGTCGTGTACGAAGTGAGCGGCCAGTACGAAGTGCCCGTCCTGGTCGATCGAACGAACGGGGTCAATGGTCTTGCCGAGAGTGATGACATCGTTACGTATCTGTACGAGGAATACGGCGAAGAAGGTGACTCACCGCCTTCCGGACTCGTCGGGTGGCTCCGCACCCGGTTCATCGGTCGGTGACTCTTCTCACCGCTCGAGTCTCTCCGCCTGTCTCGACGCTGACTGGCTACATTGCTGGCAGGCTACATAAAACAGCACTGACAATCCATCAGCAAAACCTCACCGCGAATCCTCGCTACTTGAGATACACACCCGTGGCGGAGGCCGAGTGGCTACGCAGCGAGTGCGCCTTCTCAGCCCCCGTCGGGACAATCCTCGAGCGCGCGAAACTCCTCTCGAACGAACCCGACGTACGCGTCGACGACGCACTCGAGGATCGTTTCGCCCGCTTCGGCAGTGGCCGCTCGCGGGTCCCCGAGTCCGTCGTTCGGCGCGTGTAGGTCTCGGCGCGACGACGATCGGGACGGCACTCGCTGACGACCTCAACCGGAACGTGAATTTCCTTTTCACGATGAGACAGCGATGTCCTTCAGGTTGAATAATTGAAGATCGTCACGCTCGGACACGGCTTCCTGTACTGATCGTGTTGCGCCACTCCGTGTGAACAACGCGTATTCCGTGTCAGCTTCGCCAGAATCCGGCGTCCAGCGAATCTCCGATGCATGATCTTCGAGTGAGGCGAGTGCACTGTAATCAAGCGGCGCGCTAGTGAACTTGCACTCTCCCACGACCATTGTTCCGTCTGCGGTAAACCCGACGACGTCGACCTCGTGTTCTTTGTACCACCAGCGGCCGATATCGAGGAACAGCTTCTCTGGATACAGATTCGGCAGGGCATCCTGGCAAAGCGTTTCGAACTCTTGACTGACGAAATCAGGGAGTTCTGGTTCGATAACTGCTTCGTAGGCGTCCTCACCTAAACGTTCGTATCGATCTTCTTTGCCGTAGACGAAACGGAACCAGAATCGAAAGAGGGGATCCAGGATTCGATAGCGTCCGCGACGTGACTTCGCTTTCTCTTCGGTGATCGGGACTTCCCGTTCGATGAGCCGCAACCGTTCTAACTTCTGGGTGTATGTCGAGATTTGCTTCCCGTCGATTCCCACCGTTTGAGCGATTTCGTTCGACGTCGTCTTCCCCGCGGCTATTGCGGTGAGGATCGCAAAGTACCGATTCGGGTCTGTGAGTTCGGTCCGGAGAACGTATTCTGGTTCGTTTTGGAGGTACCCTTTCTGAGAAAGCACCTCCTTCGTGAGGACTGTCCCGAGGTCCTGATTGAGATCGATACCGTCGAGATAGTATGGGACACCACCGAAAATTCCCCACGCGAAAACACGCTCTTCGGGGGAATACTCGTCTGGAAGGAACTCTTGTGCAGCGGCGAACTCGAGTGGCCGGAGATCGAGTTTCTCGGTGAAACGCCCGTACAGAGGGCTGTTCCCAAGAAGCGTCGCTTCTTCCATCATGCTGATCGATGAGCCGACCAGAATGAGTGTTCCCGATGTATTTTGGAACCGCTGATCCCACAACCGCTGAATGACCGAGGGAAGGCTCTCATCGGCGTCAATCAGGTAGGGAAATTCGTCGAGGACGACGATCCCGTCCTGGTCGCCGAGATACCCCAGGAGTGCTTCCCAGCTCTGCTTGATATCCGTGATCCCTGGAAACGTGTCGGCAGCGACGTCGACGAACTCGTCGAGTTGTATCTGTGAAGTAGTTTCCGTAGCCTGATAGGTGACGGCGTCGTCGCGCTCGGCAAGCGAGTGCTGGACGAGTTGTGTTTTCCCAAGGCGTCGCCGGCCGAAGATGACGACCATCTCAGCGTCGTCGGAGTCATAGCACCTGCGGAGCCGAGAGAGCTCATCTTCCCGGTCGACGAAGCGCTCCATACCTCCACGTCATCCCTCCAGAGGATAATACTTTCGAATAGGCTATTCCAAAATAGTCTATTTCAAAATAGGCTAATTTGGAACTGGCTGCAAGACTCTCTGTCCTCTGCTTACCATTGAGGCCTAACCAAAGACCACTGTGCATCCGGTGACGCCATAGAGAAGCTTTCTGTCGAGGAGATCGGGGCAGTACTCGAGTCCGACGGAAAACTCAGAGCAGATCGGCCTCCTCGAGTTCCACCACCACGCGCTCGGCCGCCTCCTCTGGCGGGGCGTCGATTACCTCCCCGCCGCGGTCGTCGCCGCCGCCGCGACCGAGCATCCGGTAGATCCGTTCTTCGACGCAGCGCCGCTCAGTTACCTCGCGAAGGACGATCACACCAACTTGTCTCTACTCTCGAAGGGCAGTGTTATATTACCTAACAAGTCCATTCAGAATTTGTTACCACCGGTCTTGAAGCGGGGTACACTGATGCCCGCCGTATCGAACAGTGCATTGATGCCGGGCTTTTCGAGGTCGTCTCAGTCGATGACTCTCAGCTTGTGGGCCAGCTCCAGCAGAATCCGAACTTGAGCGACGCTGATGTGGCAGTCCTTGAATGTGCTGTATCTCGTGATGCGATTGCGGTCATGGACGAAGCCTATGGGAGGACGGCTGCAGAAGTTGAGGGTATCGAGACTCGAGGGACAGCCTACATCGTTCTCTTGTGTGCAAAGCACGAGGACATCAGCGTCTCCAAAGCGCGTGAGATCGTTGATTCAATGATCGAAGCAGGCTGGTACTGTGCGCCCGATTTGTACACAAAGCTCGTTCGAAAACTCGAGTCATTCGAGCAATAACGACGCTTTCTGCTGTACCGTTGTGGTCCAGGAACAGAGCTAAGTAGTACACTGAGTAAGTATTACTCATGTCGAGTAATACAAAATCGAACGGTGAGGAGCGCATTGTCTCAGTCACCGAAAAAGGGCAGGCGACGATCCCAAAGCGCCTCCGAGAAAAACACGGCATCCCTGCTCCAGGTCGAGTCAAATTCGTCGAGAACGAAGATGGCGAAATTGTCGTCCGTCCAGTTGGCTCGATGCGAGAATTTCGCGGCCTCGAGCGAGAAAGTGATGATGAGCGTCCTGCAACAGCTATTCTCCGTGAGGAGCGGGAGCGCGACAAGCAGCGATCCGATGAACTAGCCGAGCGCTTTTCCGGCAAAACAGAGGAAGAATGACGGACACAATCGTTTTCGACACCGAACCACTCATCGCCTATCTGGATGACGAACCTGGGAGTGACGTCGTCGAAGCGTGGATCGATCGCGTAGCATCTGGAGAAGTTGATGGGTACATTAGTCCGGTCACAAAAACAGAGGTACTGTATGTTGGCTCACGAGTCGGGTTCCGCCTCGACGATGTCCGAGCGAGTCTTGATCGGCTCGAGGAACTCGGTGTTGCAGTGTATGATCCTCGAGAATGCTGGGAGATTGCCGCTGCGCTCAAAGAAGCGTATACCATGGCACTTGGAGATGCATACGCACTTGCGACGGCTGACGCGGTTGATGGGACACTACTTGTTGGAGCAGACAATGATTTCGACGACCTAGAAGACGACGTTGAACGGTTCCGTGATGAGCCTGCTTGAGCTACCTACGACAAATACCGACCCAGGCACTTCTGGCATCGATTCCCCCACAATAGCACAACTGAATCGACGAGATCGTGGCTTACAGCCCTGACCGTGGAACGGTCAGCTAGACCGCCACGTACTGTATTCGACCCGGTCCTCTTCGACAGATGCGAGGAGGACTGCACGCGCTAGGTCACCATTCCGGCGAACGTGGTGCTCAGGCACGAGTGGGAGAGACACGGGACGGAATCCATCTGCACGCATCGAACGGAAGCTCGTGTACTGACCGACCGTCTGCTCCCGCTGGAAAACGCGTAGTTGAGGGTGTCATACAATAGTTCTCAAGCGAATAATTCCAGCCTTTAGGCTGCAAATTGAACCCCGATACGGCGTTTTCAGGAAGTGAGGTGCAGAATGAGTCCCCTATAATCACCAGATAGGGGGTGTGAGACGTATTCTATGACACCCTGGTAGTTTCCTATCGTCACCACGGTTGTAGCGATACTCGAACGCCGTTGGTTCGGGGCCGGGACAGCACAACTCGTCGACAGAGTCGAAGATAGCGACAGTCTCGCCACCGACATCGAGATGCAGTTTGGGATCATCCGAGTCGGTCGCCGCCTCGGACCACTCCATCCGTCCGTGGGACCCGACGCAGGCGAAGCTGTCGTCGGAGAGCCTGATGCGATCCTCGATGGTGTAAAACGCTCGAGCACCGTCCCTTCGGCCAGCGAGCAAGAACGGTGGCGCTAGCACGTCTCGAGTCTCCTCGTGTGTCCACCGATCAGCAACGAGCAGCGGAATTCGCCCCTCGTGGGCGGCGTTCGCGATCGCCGAGACGATCGTCAGGGGAGTCCCGTCGACGAGATGGACGACGTGAAGCGGCGCGTCGACCCCGGTCAGGTCTGCGGGACCGTCGACGGCTGTCGTCGCCGCCTCCCCCGATTCGAGGGTGAACCCTCGACGCTCGAGGTCGCGTTCGACTGCCGCGATCCGACGGGAAACTGGGTGAACCATCACCACAGGTAGGGGCTCGACGAAGATAATTCACACTTGCCGAATGACTGCCCGGACGTCGCTGGTCCTCATAGTGAGGCACCTCGAAATCCAAGCCATGAACGAGGGCAGTCTATTTTATTGGTCCCTGCGCTACCAGCCGCCAACGAACTGGATCCGATCTCGAGGAACCGCAGTAGTTTACATTCCATCAGTCGATGAACGACACATGGACTCGGCAGTCGCAGTGTGCCAGCTGGAACTCGAGGATCTGGACGTCGATACGAACCTCGAGAGCGTTCGAGAGCACATCGACGATCTCGATAGCGATGTCGACCTCGCCGTCTTTCCGGAACATACGTTGACCGGGTTCGTCGCCGACGGGCGCATTGAGGCGGTTGCACTCACACTCGACAGTGATCCGATCGCCGACCTGCAGTCTCTTGCTCGGCGGCACGACATCGCGCTCGTCGTCGGCTTCATCGAGGTAGCGGACGACGACTTCTTCAACGCCACCGCGTACGTCGACCCCGCGGGCGAACTCACCGTGTACCGGAAGCGTCACCTGTGGGACCGCGAGAAGGACGTCCTCACTCCCGGAGACGAGCTGGTCACGGTCGAAACCCCTCTCGGGACTGCGGGGCTTTTGACCTGCTACGATCTCAACTTCGTTGAGGACAGCGCGGCGCTCGCCCGGCAAGACGTCACGGCGCTGATCGTGCCTGGAGCGTGGCCGGACGCTCACAGCGACAATTGGCGGCTCCTCGTCCGTGCACGGGCACTCGATGGCGTTCGATGGGCAATCGGAGCGAACCGCACCGGGAAACGCGACACTCCCGACTCCCGGGTTGTGACCTACGCCGGTCACTCGCTCGTGGCACGCCCGGATGGGGCTGTCCATCGGGAACTCGGCAGACAGGAAGGAACGCTCGTCGTCGAGGTAGACGATGGTGTGCTCGAGTCCCAACGTGACCTCGTCGGCGTGTTTTCTGAGCCGCGTTCGACGTGACCGTCGCCCGGGCAAACGCCGGGGATTTTGTCGATAACGGTGGTCGTATGCCTGGGAAAGAGTGCCTATCGATCGAGAGCAAATCCCTTCCCCGTCACTGTCCAACCCACAGCCATGGGCACGGTTGTAGCTATCGAGACCGACAGTGGGGCAGCGATTGCGGGCGATACGCGCGTGACACGCGGCGGAACCGTCACCGGCGAGTCCGCGACGCGAGTCGTCGACCTCGAGGGAGCCGGTGCCGGTGCCGTCGGCGAGGAGGGAGCAGTCGACACGTTCCAGCGCCGACTCGAGGTCGAACTCCAAGATGCGAGACGCGACCGGGAGGTCACGACCGACGTTCTCGGTCGGATCGCGGCACCAATCGCCGAGGAGACGGAGGTCGAGGCGGTGGTCGCGGCCCACGACGACGACGGCGTCGCCCGAATCCGTCAGGTTGGGTCCGACGGGAGCGTCCTGTCCGACCCGGTCGCTGCGCTCGGAAGTGGAGCCCAGGCAGCGCTCGGACAGCTCGAGGCTGTCGATCGAGGGGAAGCTCTCGACTCGAGCGGACAAGTCCTCCGAGAGGTCCTCGAGAACGTCGCCAAGCGTGACTCCACCACCGGCGATGAGGTCGACTGCTGGTCGCTGTCGAACGAGTCCACGAACGGCTGAAGGGGTATTCCGTCGCCCGCAGAGAAACGTTCTGCGTGAGTTGCATCGGTCCTCAAGGAACTCGAGTTTCTCATCCACGGGAGCGATGCCTCCGAAGTCTCACTGATATCCTTGCCGCCCCAATACGTTACATGGACCGAAACGAGGTACGGCGTGCCTGGGATGCCGTCTCGGAACAATACGCTGAAACCCGGGATCCGGACGGATCGGACGCGCGGTTGATCGACGAGTTACTGGCTTTGCTCCCGGACAATCCCGATGTGCTCGACATCGGCTGTGGAGACGGCGCACGGACGCTCTCGAATCTTCCGTCGGGGAGCGTCGGCCTCGACGTCTCCCGGCGCGGACTCGAGCTTGCAGCGGAGACGATACCGACGGCTCGATTGATCCACGGCGAGATGTCGGAGTTGCCGATCGTCGACGAACAGTTCGACGCGATCACGGCCTACCACGCGGTGTTCCACGTCCCACGAGAGCGTCACCCAGCTGTGTACGACGAGTTCGCTCGCGTTCTCCGAGATGGCGGGCATCTGTTGATGACGTTACCGGGCGGTCGGTTCGAGACCGTCCGTCATGGCTGGATGGGCGGTCGAATGTTCTTTTCAGCGCCCGGTCGCGACCGAACGCTGACACAGCTACGCGCGTCGGGCTTCGGGGAGATCCGGGTCGAAACTGCGAACGATCCGCTAGGTAGTCAGACTGAATTCGTGTTCGCCACACTCGAGGAGGAATCGGAACCCTGAGTGGTTGCTCGTAGTGTCGGGCGATGAACACATGATGGGCTTCGGCTGCTTCGACTCGCGTGACTCAGTGTGTTTGAGATGGGCGTTGAAGAATCTCGAACTACCTTCGAGTGAGCCAGATACTCACGGGAACTCGCCGCGGAAACCGATCGCTGCCTCGCTAGCAGTCCAATAGGTACCTATCTCACCTACTAAGCCTATTCAACCTATTATCCACACAGTTGTGTCGGCATGCGGTACTCACCGGTTTGTTCAGACGCGCTCAAAATCCTCGCGCCATCGTGGTGGTGATTCCTGGTGCCAGAGCATCGCTTCTCGGGTTGCAACGGCGATGAGCACGAGCGCGGACAACTCGAAAACTCCGCCCCGTTCCAATATCGTCGCAAGCGGACACAAACCGCGTTCGATAGTAGGCTGACTCCCCCACGCTAATCCAAATTAGTATAAATACAGGCGTCTACATATGAAACACAGATGGTGGAAGACTCACGCACTCGAACCGTCCCCATCAAGCTCGATGTGGACAAGAGTGCTGCTGACCTCCTCCACCAGACAATCGACCACTTCCTCGACGCCGCCAACCACGTCGTAGACGTAGCGTGGGAACCTGACTGGAAAATCACCAGTAAACAGAAACTCCACGATCTCACCTACTACGACGTTCGAGACGACTCACCACTTCCGGCCAACCTCGTGCAAGCCGCACGAAACCGAGCCGCAGAAGCCGTCAAAGGTGTCGTCGAACGCTGGAAGGAAGGGAAGAAAGCCTCGAAACCCGAGTTCACGTCTCGGTTCGCCAGCTACGACGCACGAACCGTCACCGTCAACGACGACCACGCCACACTCGCCACCATCGACGGGCGAGTCACCGCAGATTTCGTCCTGCCCGACGAACAACGTGACACGCCACACTCGGCGTACCTGTTCAACGATGACTACGGAGTGAAGGGAGCTACGCTCCATTACGAGACAGTTGAGGACTGTTTCTACCTTCACGTGCGGACAAAGCCCGCCGTGGAGAACGATGAGGCCGACACAGGCAACTCCAAGCACGTCTCCGTCCTTGGTGTTGACCTCGGCATCACAAACATCGCAACCACCTCAACCGGCAAGTTCTGGAGCGGCGGCGAACTCAACCACTGGCATCGAGAATACGAGAAACGGCGAGGATCGCTTCAGCAGACTGGAACTCGGTGGGCACACGAGAACGTTCAGCGAGTCGGCGATAAACAGACCGGACGCTTCGGGCAGATGCTTCACACGATCTCAAACGAACTGGTTGAGGAAGCTCTCGAAACCGACTGCACGCATATCGTGTTCGAGCAACTCAAAGACATCCGCGAACGCCTACCGCACGCGAAGGCGGTTCACAAGTGGGCGTTCCACCGTTTGTTCGAGTACGTCACGTACAAAGCCGAGTCGGAAGGGCTTGAGGTGAAACAAATTAATCCGGCGTACACGAGTCAGCGTTGCTCGAAGTGTGGGTTCACACACGGGAATAATCGTCCACACAACAACGGACAGGACGAGTTCGGTTGTCTGAAGTGCGGGTACGATGTCCACGCGGATTACAACGCCGCGAAGAATATCGGCTTGAAGTATCTCCGCGACCAGCAAAAGTCTGGGCGCGGAGGCGCACCCGTAGGCGTGCGCTTGAACAGCGGGACGTTGAACGTGAATGGCGAGTATTCGCCTACCCCTTTATCGGGGTAGAACGGGAGTCCACGCTGAATGCCACGGCCTTCAGGCCGTGGTAGCTTACACAGTATCGAAATTCCCGACCGCGAGATTGAAACTGGAAATCTTCGAGAGGGTGAAACCTACCGCGTTGCACTACTTGGGACAGAATCTGCACCTAAAGAGGACAGTACACAGAGAAGAGAGGTGGGTAATCCAGAGCCACCTGTTGAGGAGGGAGAAACCCGCACTGTTGATATCGAAGGGATTGGAGAGCAAGGTGATGGTATTGCTCGCGTCGAACGAGGATATGTGATTATCGTCCCCGATACAGAGAAGGGAGAACGGGTGACCATCGAAATCACAGATGTGAAAGAAACCGTCGGCTTCGCTGATGTTATCGAACGGGAGGATTACTACTTGTGAACCAGCTCTCAATCGCCTGAGTTAGTCGTGAATACCCATTGCGGCGATTTGCTCTTGATACCGATTTCGAATAGTGACCTCAGTTACCTGAGCGACATCAGCGACTTCACGCTGGGTCTTTTTCTTATTGCAAAGGAGCGCAGCGGCATAGATGGCAGCTGCGGCATATCCAGTCGGTGATTTCCCCGATAACATCCCTTTCTCGGCCGTCGTATCGATGATTTCGTTGGCCTTCGATTGTACCTCGTCGGGAAGTTCGAGCTCAGAACAGAAGCGGGGGACGTATTTCTTTGGATCGACGGGCTGCATCTCAAGGCCCAGTTCCTTCGAGATGTATCGATACGTGCGGCCGATCTCCATCCGATCAACCCGTGAGACGGCGGTAATCTCATCCAGGGATCGTGGGATTCCTTCCATCCGACAAGCGGCATACAATGTACTCGTGGCCACACCTTCGATTGAACGCCCTCGGATAAGATCCTCCTCGAGTGCGCGTCGATAGAGAACGCTTGCGACCTCACGAACAGAGCGGGGAACACCCAGGGCAGAGGCCATTCGGTCAGTTTCAGAGAGTGCAAACTGGAGGTTTCGCTCGCCAGCGTCCTTCGTTCGGATCCGTTCTTGCCATTTCCGCAGCCGATTCATCTGACTGCGCTTCTCCGAGGAGAGAGACCGTCCGTAGGCGTCCTGGTTTTTCCAGTCGATCGTCGTCGTCAGTCCCTTATCGTGCATCGTCTGGGTCGTCGGCGCACCAACGCGTGATTTGGAGTCACGCTCGGCTGCGTTGAACGCCCGCCATTCTGGTCCTCGATCGATAGTCTCCTCTTCCAAAACCAGTCCACAATCCTCACAGCTAATTTCGCTCCCATCTGGACTTCTCGTGAGCGACGTTGAGTCACATTCAGGACAGCTTCGAACGCCCTCTTGTCCAGTGGTTTCGTGCTCTGTTTCAGTATCGCGCTCTTTCTGACGGGGAAGGCGTTCCATTGACTAGGATGAATGGCTCGACAAGGTTAAACACTGGGTGCAATATTGAGACCAGGGTGTCATAGAATACGTCTCATACCCCCTATCTGGTGATTATAGGGGACTCATTCTGCACCTCACCTCCTGAAAACGCCGTATCGGGGTTCAATTTGCAGCCTAAAGGCTGGAATTATTCGCTTGAGAACTATTGTATGACACCCTCTTGAGACAGAAATGTAGTTGGATAGCGACCCGCCGTCAGACCGATTTCGTAGCAGTCTCATGAATGGTCTCTCAATGGTGAACCAAGTGTGTCGCTGGGGATTGGCGGATCGTCGGAATCGATAGATTCCGCGATCCGCACTGAGGACAGTACGCATCTCCGCCAGCAACTCGCCGACCTGCTCAGAGAGAGCTTAGACGTGGATTGTGATGAGGTTTGGGAGAACGAGCGCACCCCGACAACCGTCAGGGTGTTTGGGGTGTGCCTGCATTCGATGGGATTGTCGGTTCGGGAGGGCGTCGCAGTGCTCGATTTACTCGGTGTTGACCGGTCTCACGGCGCGATTTGGAACTGGACGCATACACTGTCAGAGGCACAGAGCGACCCGCCGACGTCCACGAGAGCATGAGTGGTGGGCGCTATGTTTGAATCTACAGAGCGCGTACAGTCTCTGATGAGAACGGATCGTCGGACTGAGCTGGTGAAACATTTGTCGGAAAAAGAGCTTGATAAAGCGATCAATGAAGCTCAGAAGTCGGACGAGACCCGTCTCGTCCGGCGACTCTGTTTCATCAAGAACGTCTCTTTCGGCGATACCAACGAAATGGCTGCACGGCGTGTCGGCGCGTCTCAGCCAACCGGCGGACGCTGGCTCAAAGCCTGGAACGAAGGTGGAGTCGATGGTCTTCGACCGAGCTTCGCGGGCGGCCGCCCCGCGAAGCTCTCGACTGAACAGTTTGAGGAGTTCTTTGATCTCCTCGAAGACGGTCAGCCGTGGACACCACAGGAGATCGACGATCTTCTTTGGGACCGCTACGGTGTTGCGTACGATCGAGCTCATCTTGCACGAATTCTCCGTGCTGATGGAATGCAGTACGCAAAACCGCGACCGATGGATCCGCGACAATCGCCAGACGCTGAGGAGGATTTTCGTGAGCGCCTGGGAGAGGCGCTCACGAAAGACCGTGGCGGTGAGCCACTCATTCTTGGCTTCTTTGACGCTTCGTGGCCACAACCGTTCGAGAACTCCCAGCGGATGTGGTCGTACGATCGAACAGTAGAGATCGACAAACCGCTGGTCACAGTCCCGTGGAAAACGCTTGGCTTCTACGCATTGCTTGGCAAGAGTACGCTGATCTTTCGGAAGCGAACAACGAAAGAGAGCATCTGCGCAGCCTTAGAGGCTATTCGCGAGCAGAATCCGGTCGGACGGATTCTGCTCATTGCTGACAACGATGGCGGACACCATGCAAAACTCACCCAACAACGGGCCGACGAACTCGGCATCGAGTTCGTCTTCCTCCCTCCGTATTCGCCGATGTTTAATGCAATCGAACCGCTCTGGAAGACACTCAAACGGAAGATTTCGCCAGAAATCTTCGAAGGAAAAGATCATTTCAGGCAGTTCGTTACTATAGTAAAAATTAGAAATAATTGCTCACTTTTGGTATAGAGATCTGGTCAAGAGCTGTATCAATCGCCGTTGTAAGATCGTCGAGTGACTCAAAGAAACGGTTGCTGAGAGCGGCTTGGAGTTGTCTCCAGCACTCCTCGACAGGATTGAGCTCTGGCGAGTACGCCGGTAACGTGACGAAGTCGAGGTCGTCACGGGCCGCCAGGTCCGTGACGGCCGACGCCTGGAAATACGACGCTCCATCCAGCACGATGAGCAAATCATCTGCAAATTCTTCGCATAATGCAAGAATGAAATGTTTGGCGTGTTCGGCGGTTACGTACTCTTCGAATCGAGCGAAAAAGCGATCACCGTCTTCGGTGATCGCGCCCAACAGGCACGTCCAGTCGCGTTGGCCGGATAATTCGACGGCCGGCCGCGTGCCGCGAGGAAACCACGCGGCACGCGGCTCGACTTGCACGGATTTCTTGGTCTGATCGATACAGACTACTGTGGCGTCCATCTCCCGCCGCTTTTTTTGAACTCTTCGCGGAAGGTTTCTTGCTCGTCAGCATCAGATTCGGCGGCTGTACGGCGTGGTTTTTGATAGCTCAATCCCGCTTCTTTGAGTAACCGCCGGCAGCTCGGGATTGAGTACTCGACATCGTAGGTTTCCTCAAGATATTGCTGGACGAGCGCCGGCGTCCACGCCGGCGCGTCGATCCCGACTTCCTTGGGAGGTTCGTGAACGGTTTGTTCGAATTCTTCCTGCTGTGTTTCTGAGAGCTTCCGGTTTCTTCCGGAGCGGTGAGCATCAGAAACGGCTTGCTCAAACGGTTCGTCCGTATCGAGTCGCATGAGCCAGCTGTAGATCGTTCTTCGACCGGTGTCGTGCCACTCTGCAAGTTCGGTCTGCGTAACGCCGTTTTTGTACGCGATCGCCGCTAGTAACCGCTGTGTCGGCTTGTTCTCCTCAACCCTGTCGAGAGCGTCTTGGAGTTCTTCGACGGAGATCTCGTCGAGATGGTCCATTGACTACAGTAACAATATCTGGGCGGAAAATTCTAACGGTTACTATATTACAAAGGGATCTACGGGACTCGTCCTGTTACCCGAGAACTCCAGAATACGGCCGTCTGGCTCAGCTGTGGGTTCGATCGACCGCCGTCGAGAGACGCGGTCGATCGCTTCCTCACGGATCTCGCCCTCGTTGTTGACGACGTATTCCACCACCTCGTCGAGGAGGCCGCTGCCCGCGGCCTTCTCGACTCTACCTTCCGGATCGATTCAACCGATCTCGACGCCCTCGCGTGGAACGATGACGCTTCGTGGAACTACGATCCAACGGCTGAGGAGTACTACTACGGCTTCGGCCTCACGATTGTTTCGGCAGGGCCAAAGATTCCGATCGCAGCGGAGTTTACGCAGGCGAAACAGGCCTCAAAGGAGACGGCGATGCGCGTCACCCGTGACGCGCTCGCCGTCAAACAACCGATCTGGATGCTCGGAGACAGTGCCTACGACATCCTCGACTGGCACGACTTCCTGCTTCAAGCAGGAATCGTGCCGATCGCCCCGTACAATCCACGAAACACCACTGATCCGCTCGATATCGACTACCGAATCGAAGATCGAATCAGCGAATTTACCGAGGATGTGACGCTCAAGCGTTCGATCCTCGCTGAGACCTACAAGCGTCGAACGCAAGTTGAGCGAACGTTTGGAGCGTGTTCAGACTGCGGCCTCGGGACGCTTCGCGCCCGAGGCCGCGTCCATGCGCGGGTACAAGCGTATCTTGGACTGTGTCTTCGAGTCATCGTCGCCATCACGAACTACGAACAGGGTAAAAATCCGGGCCGAACCAAGCTCGCGCCATGAGATGAATTGTATGACACCCTCCGTCGAGAAGGAGGTCAGCGTTTTGGTGGAGCCACGATTCCAGCTGCAATTCGTCGCGGCCAAGTCGATGCTCGTAGGTGGGTTCTCTTGATCGAACTCCTTGATACGCATGGGGTCTTGTTTTTTCGGCTGGTTAATAATGTGGCCTATCGATCATATGCCAGATTCAGCAAGGGGGGCTGAGCGATCGCTGTACTCAAACGATTCTGGGCTGTAATAGGTTTCCGTCTGGTTGTGTTCGGGTACTGTCGTTTCGACATTCCCTTCGCCGCCGTCGTCTTCCTGTCACTGATGGTTGCCGCTGCGTTTACTCGTCGATCCAGTCGGGGGCGTCGACCTCGGCGTCCACAGCGTCGAAGTCGTAGGCAACGGAGAGGGTCTCGCTGTCGTTGAGGTTCCGATAGTAGTGTGCATACGACATCCCGGGTGTGACGCGGTAGGAGACGTCTGTCCGATGCACCTGTTGGTCGCCGTCGATGACGACCTCTCCGTCGGTGTGTGAGATACGGACGTCTCTGCCGGGGCCGTCGTACAAATGCCAGGCGTCGCTGGCGGCGTACACGTCGAACTCGTCCGCGGTGCTGGCTGGTTCGTAGTCCGCCTGGTAGAGCGTCGACCAGACGAGGTACCGCCAGGAATCGGCGGACTCCCCAGGCGAGGTGATTTCCTCGCCCTTGAGGAGGACGACGTGGCGGCTATCCTCCTGGTAGCGGTCGACGACCTCGCCGTCGGAATTGTCGGCGCGGCGGTCGGCTTCCTCCTCGTCGACGACGCTGATGCGGGTGTGTGTAACGGAACTGTTGCCGGCCGAGTATCGCTCAATGTAGTAGTTGCCGCCGTCCGTCTCGAGGACGAGGTGCTCGGCGCCTTCGGCGGCCGCGACGTACGAATAGTCGAAGAATATTCCGCCATCGATATTGACGGCCGCCGTCTCGGTGTAGGGGGCGGTGGCGTCGGTGCCGGCAGTGGTGTCGAACGGGATCGACCGGTCAGTCGACTCGAGAGGGAGGGTGAACGCGAGGCCGACGCTGGCGGCAGCCAAGAGGACGACAACGGCCGCGGTGAGAATGAGGCGTCGCGGAGCGATGTCCATGACTGGCCACTGTCATCTATCTTTGAAAACATTTCGGTGTGCTAACCTTCGAAACGCCCGATCAGGGAGAATAGGAATCGATAGGCAGCAGAGGCTTTGCTGAAATCATTAAAAACCGTCTCGAGCGAGTGTTCCTGTCGTCTCAATCACCGAAGGGAGGTTCCATCTGGAACCGGAACGAGTCCTGTGCGGACCTCTAGGTCGACACGACGAAGGTGCTTGCAACCACCATTTGGTTGGCGCCGTTCGAAATCAGGAAAGGTGTACATCTCTTCGGCTCTGTTGAAATCCTTAATGAGTGATAGGATTCAGCGATCGTGCTGAATACAGAGCGCGAATCGGTCAAACCAATGGGTCGCTCAGACGCCCAGCGCATCAAGTACCTCAGGCACGTAGAATGTGGTCTCGGCGTCTCGAAGCTGGTCGATGGACAGGCGGTGGTGCAGAAGTCTTCACAAGGAAGTGGTAGGACGAGTTTGATGTGTCCAGCAGCAAAGCCGTCCTACCGGGTAACGATACGGTCGCACAGGTTTTCAAAGCTCTGGAGACAGAGACAACAGCACTTCTTGAGCCGCTTGATCTCTCGTTTCTCACAGACTATCCCGTGTTCGCCCCCGATTCGAGGGGGCGAACACGGGTACACGAGCCCCCAGAATTACTGAAAGGCGTCCTTCATTGCTTCTACCGCGACATCTACGGACTCCGGCCAATGGAGCGAGAGCTACGGAACGAAGATGTCTGGCGACAATGTGGATTCGAGCGACCGCCGTCTCGGCGGACGCTCGATCGGTTCATCACTGACTTCGCAGTCGTTGCAGAAGAGGTATTCATCGAGTTAGTCCACGAGCTTGCCGAGCAAGTCCCGCTCGGCAAGCTCTTCCAAATCGATGGAACTGATATCCCGGTTAGTCAGCGTGATGAGGACGCTCAGTGGAACTACGACCACACTGACGATGACTTCTATTACGGCTATGGGTGCTGTGTCGTGACCGCAGCAAACAACATTCCGATTGCAGCAGCGTTCACGTCCGGGAAGAAGGTCGATCAGGAGACGGCGATGCGCGTCACGCGTGACGCGCTCGCCGTTGAAACTCCACGGTGGATGGTTGGTGACTCCGAGTTTGACATGCTGAACTGGCACGACTACCTGCTGGAGCAGGCGGTCGTGCCGGTTGCACCGTACAATCCACGGAATACTGACGATCCGCTAGATATCGAATACCGGGTTGAAGACCGAATCAAAGAGCATAGTGAGACAGTCCGCCTTTGGCAGCGTCAGCTCGACGAAACGTATTCACAGCGATCGCGTGTTGAAACGGCGATCGGCGTCTGCAAGGACCTCGGCCTCGGATCCCTACGGGTCCGAGGCCGAGCCAGAGTCAAATCGCACGTCTTCCTCACTCTTTGCCTCCGGGTTGCCGTTGCGCTCGCTAACCACCATCGAGGAAACGATGTCGCTAGCTCAACGATCACGCTATGAGAACTGTTCTGCACCACCGCCTGTGTTCATAAGTACTTATGGAGCAGTCAAGATTAAAGATGTTAATTGGACGTGGAATATCCAGCCGTGCAGTAATCGGTGGAAGGCGTCATCCCGTGACGGCGCGTATCCCCGTCCCCAGAAATCGAAGATTTCTGGTGTGCGAACGAGACGCGTCGCGTCTCGTCAACGCCGTAAACGGCGAGGTTTTGCGCCTGTTCATCCATAACATTTTCAAGGACAAGGTTATTAAGCCAAGCAACATAGGGTTATATGGGAATAAATGGCCTTTTCATTTGATACCACGTATAAAAATTTAGATTTGAACCTCTATTCGAGAGTAACGCCCAAAAATATCGATAATCCTGAAATTTTGGTTCTTAATGACGAGCTATGTGCTGATCTTGGATTGGATACAGCGGAGCTCAATGCTAACACTCTAGCAGGCCAGGACCTCCTGGAAGAACCAATCGCCCAAGCATATGCAGGCCACCAGTATGGAAATTTTACCGTCCTGGGAGATGGGAGAGCGATGATACTCGGCGAACATGTACACGATGGTAATAGATACGATATTCAACTGAAAGGGTCTGGTCGAACGCCGTACTCCAGAAGAGGCGATGGCAACGCAACTGTCACCTCGATGCTCAGAGAATATCTGTATTCATATGCGATGCAGAATCTAAACATCAAGACATCGAGAAGTCTAGCAGTCGTCGAAACTGACGAAGCAGTCGAACGACGACGGACAGAACTTGGAGCCATCCTTGTCCGAGTGATGAACAGCCACATTCGATACGGGACCTTCCAGTATGTTGCAGGTCAAGGATCCGACGAACTACAGCGATTCACTGACTATGTTATCGACAGACACTACCCGCAGCTAAATGCAAACGATCGCACATACCTAGAGTTCTTCGATGCAGTCATGCAGTCGTCAATTGAGATGATTGTTGACTGGCTGCGTGTCGGATTCATCCATGGCGTCATGAATACGGACAACATGAGTGTCGATGGAGAAACATTTGATTACGGACCCTGTGCCTTCATGAATTACTATGATGAGGAGAGGGTCTTCAGCTCGATCGATAAGCACGGGCGATATGCATTCGGAAACCAGCCACCTATCTTGCGGTGGAATCTTGAACGGTTCGCAGAGGCACTCCAACCGCTGTGTACACAATCAGCGCTCACGTATGATGAACTCAAAGCCAAACTAGACGAATTTGAGGATCGATTTGATGCGCAATATCACACGATGATGCGGAAGAAACTGGGGATCAACTCAGATGGCGAAGAAGAACTTGTCAATGAATTCCTGGGGTGGCTTCGCAAATCGAACGCAGACTATACCAATACGTTCCTCGAATTAGAGACACCTGGTACGTTTGATGACCCAGTGTTTGCAACTGCAGAATTCGAACGGCTTAGGGATAAATTGGCTGCTGTCGGCCTAGATGAGGAGTTGATGCAGGAATCCAATCCGCGGTATATCCCTCGCAACTACCTGGTTGAACAGGCATTGGATGAGTATCTCAAAACTGGGGATCTATCCAAATTCAAGGAGTTATTGACCGTATTAGAAAACCCCTATACATCGAAGGATATGGGTTCACAATTCCAGCAACCACCGCCACGAGAATTCGATGCAGAGTATACAACGTACTGTAATACTTGAGCGGATATGATCAAAATCGGTTAGATAGGTCATGGACAGAGATAGCGACGCCGTCTAACCGCAGAAGTACAAGAGAGTTCCCTGCGCTACATCGCGGTAAACTCTTCACCAGAGTCAGGAAGATATTCTACAATACTCCGATGGGCACCGAATTCACTGATGATCGTCTGTAGCGCGTCGACGACGGTCGCGATGTTTCGGTTGAGCTCATGTTCACGGTATGTACCACCGTCCTGGCCGCGATGCACCATCTGTGAGAGTGTTAGGTTGAGGATCTCGAAATCAGATAGGAAACTACGCATTCTACGGGCCGTACGAGGATCCCGGCCTTGGTACTTACAGAATTCTTTGTATCGCTGATAGACAACACGTGAACGGGCTGGTGTGGCATCTTCAGCAGCAAGCGTAGTTAGCGCATATAGAGTGAGTTGCTCGTGTTCAGTGAGGCCACGCATGATATCCATGCTTTGTTGTGCCTCGAGTTTCTCTTGGGCTCGTTCGACATGTTCGGTTGTAACCGACTCCGCGTTCTCGGTACGGGCCAAATCGCCAGCCTTCCGGAGAAGCGTGATAGCGCGTCGAGCGTCCCCACCATCTTGGCGGCCGAGAGCAGCACACAGCGGAATAACTCCGTCCTCGAGGGCGTTTTGGTGGAATGCAATATCAGCCCGTTGTTCGAGGACCTTTTGGAGCTCTTCCGTGCCATACGGTGGGAAGGAAATCTCGGTTTCACACAGGGATGACTGAACCTTCGCGTCGAGTTGCTCTCGGAACGTTGAGTCGTTACTAATTCCGATGAGGCCGAGTTGAATATTGTCAATGTATCCGTTGTTGTCTGCACGAGTAATCTGGTAAAGGAACGTATCGTCCGTGATGTGGTCGATCTCGTCAAGAACGATAATCACGGTCCCAGAGAGTTTATTGAGTTCATCCCAAAGCAGGCGATAGACTTTGGATTGGGGGTGACCGGTTTCGGCAATGTGATGTTCGGGCTCTCGAAGGTTGTTTACCAGACTAATCGCGGCCTGGTAGCTCGTGCTGAGACCGTCACAGTTGAGCGAGATGACAGAGAGGTCGACTTCGAAATGTTCCGCCGATTCCAGAAGCTCATTCAGTAAAAAGTTCGTCACAGCGGTCTTGCCGACGCCGGTCTTGCCATAGATGAAGATGTTGTCGGGGTACTCGCCGTTGATGATCGGCTGCAGAGCAGCTTCGTACTCCTCAATCTCGTTATCTCTCCCGACGATGTCGTCTGGAACGTACTCGACTTTGAGAGTATTCCGACGTTTGTATAACGTATCATCCGGCTGAAATCGCGGAGTCATATTGTGATCAACTGATTCAGGCTAGAATCATAACTGTTCCGACCGTCATTTCCGCTATTTCCAGTATAACCACCAGGGGCACAGGTTCCACTATTCGATATTGACCCCGCCGTTTCCAGTCTAATGGAAAATGTTGATTGACAGTCACGAGGGGGCTCCTCTGACGATCGGACTTTCGATGAGAACCTCACCCCGCTATTTCCAGTAATTTACTGAGAACTCAGTTGGCTGATCACAAGAGAGGAGAACCACATGATTCCAGTATTTCCAGTAAACTCTTCTTTATATATAGAACAGACCCCACCGTTTCCAGTATATCCAGGACGAACGCGAACCACCATACCGCGGTAAGGGAAACTGACGAGAACAATAGGACACCCCCTCCCCACTATTTCCAGTAAAGCGCCACAAAAGAGAAGCATCTAATGAAAAAGAACTCTGGATTAGGGAAAAGCTTATACTGATGGCGTTTAAGCTAGTCCGTAGTAGACCTAGTAAGCGGTTGCTGCTGGAGCTGGTTCTAGTGAAAGAAATCAACAGTAGAGTCCCGCCCATCTTCGTCACTAGTTTTACTGGAAATAGTGGGGGGGTAGGTGGGTGGATATATTCGTCCACTCTCATCATGTAATTCCATTAGTGGAAATAGTGGAGTATGACACTCGTCAGACACTCAGGGGAGATTAACCAACCTGAGGCGGAAACCCCTTCACATGTTGGTTAACGTCTTCCATTCGAAATCGGCGAATCGTCGAGACCTGTATCGGCAGTCATCACACCACTATTTCCAGTAAACCATTATCCTCCAGTTCCACCGGCCCAAACGAGGGATAGTTCTCCGAATCGACTGGAGCTTTGTACTTCGACTTGATCTTCTTACCCTCTTTCCACTGCCAGTAGTAGCGATTGTCGTTGATCTCCTTCACCGTGATCGTTGCCTTCGATGGAACATCATCCGAAAAGTCCTCTGGTCGCTTTTTGACCTATCTGTTCTCTTCATTTTCCGCTAGTCGTGCCTCTCGCTCACGACTTTTCTGCCGTAACACTACTCGAAACTTATTTATAAACAAGTTACGTACTATGTTACAACGTGCTGCGACGAATTGAACTCGAGGTCCTCGCTACCGTCGAACGTGGCGATACGATCTCGGTGCTCGCGACGAAGCTCGACCACAGCGAGAGTTACCTCTCTCGTGCTGTTGCAGACCTCGCTGAGAAGGGGTTGGTCTACACGAAGCGCGATGGCCGCCGGAAACGAGTCATCCCTTCGGATGCTCGGGCGATCGAGATATATCAGGATCTCGTCCGCCAGCACTCTCACATCGACTTTCCCGAGTTGTTGACAGGCAAAGCTCTTGAGGTACTGTACTACCTCGATCAACCACGGACCGTTGCCGACGTCGCCGAACGGAGCGGCAACTACCGCAACACCGTCAACCGGGTTCTCAAACGGCTGCGAGACCGTGGCCTCGTCGGTACCGATGACAGCCAATACCATTTCAACGGTGACTTCGACCGACTGCACAAGTTTGCTCGCGAACTTGCGCATCATCTCCATCGACAGCGCCTCGAATCGGTTGCTCCGAATGGGACGATTCTCTGGGAGGGTTATGACGAATTTCTCGCGCAAACGACAACGGAGGTTGACGCCGAACACTTCCACGAGACCGGGCTTGCGCGGTTCGCGGCCTTTGATCTCCAGTTTCTGCTGACCCGCCACCGCTACTACCGCTACTCTGAGAGTATAGAGGAAGTCTCGCCGGCGGAGCTCTGCTGTCACACGTTGGTGATCGACGACGGGCCCCGCCACCGCTCGTACTGTCTCCTGTTGCTCGGCCACGTCGACGTCGACGAGAGTGACCTCCGAGAGCAAGCCGAAAAATACGGCCTCGAAGACGAAACCGACACCCTACTCCAATATCTCGAGACGCGGGGAGCAGTCGACAGCGATCGCCTCCCCGAGTGGGACGAGTTCCAGGAGCTAGCTGCTGACTACGAGGTGGACCTACTCTAATGAGACCAACTTTCGGACGCGAGTATATCGAGAACGAGTTCCAACGAACCGCAGATGGATTATCTGACCCGCTCACGGTCTATCTGATTGGTGGTGGTGCGATGTCGCTACGCGATCTCAAGGGCGCGACAAAGGATATCGATCTGGTCGTCGCTGACGGCGACGCGTACGGCCAGCTGTGGGCTGTCCTGATGGATCTCGGGTATACGGAGGTACAATCGCTGGATGCCGATTACCGGGCGCTGGGCGCGACCAGCTGCGTCGAGAACGACGACGGATGCCGGCTCGACATTTTCAACCAGCAAGTTGCGAACAAACTCGTGCTGACCGAGGGGATGCGGGAACGCAGCGAGTCGTTCCTCGCGACGGATCAACTAACCGTCCGCCTAGTCAGCAACGAGGATATCTTCCTGTTCAAGTCGGTCGCAGGGCGAGACGACGACATTGAAGACATGAATATGCTCGTACAGACTGGCCTCGACTACGACGTCGTCCGAGGTGAACTCGAGGCACAGATCGACCGGCTCGGCGACGACCAGTTCGCCACCTTCGCGAACGAGGCCTTGGTTGACCTCGAGGAGCAGTACGGAGTGACCACGCCGATCGAGGACCGCGTCCAGGAGCTGACGATGCGGTACTACCGTGGGCTCGAAGTGCTCCAGGCGCTTGACGTTCCGATGACCGTCGACGAACTAGCTGCCGATCTGGACCTAGACGTCGCTGAGGTCCGAGACCGGGTTGCATATCTTGCGGAGTTCGATCGGATCGTACAAGATGATAGGATGGTCCGTCCGACGGAATAGCACCAACTTTGTGACCGCGGAGACAGTTCGAAACCGGCTTACTGCTGATCTCCTCAGCGGGAGAACGGCACCTAAACCATCGATACGCTTATATTATTCAACCATTGACTCATCATGATGCGACGTAGAACACTTCTCGGCACCGTCGGCGCGGCGATACCCGTTACCGTCGCCGGCTGTACAGGTAGCGGTGACGATTCTGCTGATCAGCCAACTAATGGCGACGACACTGGTTCGGAGCCGGGTGACGATGCAGACGATAGCAGTACCGGCGATGACACCGACCCAGGTGAAGATGATCTGGTTGGTGAAGGAGAACTCACGACGCTCGAGTCGATCACGACGGTCGACGACCGGTACGATCCCGATTCACACTCGTTCTCTGGAAGCGGTGGCGAGACAACCGACTACTTCGACCTTCGGGATTCGATCACGGTGTTCATCGCCGAACACGACGGACAGGGTCAATTCGGTCCAAAGTTGATCGACGAGACGGGCCTGCGAGAGTTCCGGCCGATCTTAGAACACGATCCGTTCGAAGGGGCCGCGGCTATCGGTACGCCCGCGGACCCCTACTACCTCGACATCGTCGCCGATGGCGACTGGTCGATCGAACTCGCCCAGCCGGAGTCACTCGCCGACGCGATTCACCAGCTCCCCGTCGAGGCACACGGCGAGGGCTACGACGTCGTTGGTCCCGTCCAGATCACCGGCACCGCGACGGTGCGGGGCCAACACGAAGACGAAGGTACCTTCGGTGTCGAGATCCTCGACGAAGAAGGGCGAGGCGAACACGGTCAACTCATCCCGGTCTTCAACGAAGTGGGTCCGTTCGACGGAGAGGAGCACATCGAGATCGACGCCGTTTGCTGGGTTCACGTCCAGGCCGACAGTTCGTGGACGATCGAGATTGAGTGAATTCGAAGATGAAAACCGAGGCGTAGACCGATCAACGAATTGCTGAGGTGTTGGCAAGCTACCACTACGAGTTACCCCACACCGATTTCTCTTTCAACTTTGTGGGGTAACTACTGCTGATCTTCGAGGACCTCGCACAAACAGTCACGGTGTGCTCGAATCGTCGCCGTCGACGTGTTTGCACTGTCCGCGACCTCTTGCTGTGAGAGCCCGTATCCGAACTCGTGGCTGGCTCGGTATAGACAGGTTGCAGCGAATCCTCGAGGATGGCGTCCACTTGTGATCCCAGCCTCTTCTGCGAGCGTTGCTAACTCGAGTGCTCGGTGTCGAACCTCATCTAGAACTTCGAGTGTGGCTGCGAGTTGCGGGAGGAAATCCTGTGGCCGTGGAATCGTTGTTGGAAGCTCGAGTTCGGTGTTCATTGCCGAGTACGCACACTCGAGGTCTGTCCGTGAGCACGTCGCCAGCTGACTGACCTCCTCGAGGGTCCGGCCGAGTCCGTTGCATCGACACACTGCGTATACGCTCGCTGCTGCAACCCCCTCAAGCGATCGTCCCTGACAGAGGTCCTCTCCTTGGGCACGCCGAAAGAGCAGACACGCCTGTTCGCACAGCGACTCCGGTAACTCGAGCGCACTGACGATCCGACGGATTTGCCCAAGACTGTATCCAAGGTTTCGTTCACGCTTCGAGCGCCACTGACTGCGGCGATGCTCCCGCCGAAGGCGGTTGAGTTGACTACGCTTTCGTCCAGGGAGTGTGTTCCCTTGCCCGTCTTTCTTCCATCCGATCTCAGTCGACAGTCCACGGTCGTGTCGGCCTGCTGTGAGCGGAGTACCTGTTCGGCTCTGGCTCGAGTTCTCAGGTGAATCGAACCACTCAGGCCCGTAATCGAGGAGGTCTTCATCGACGATCAAGCCACACTCTCGACAGCGTGTTTCGTGGTTCGCTGGGAGTAGGTCTCCACTGCACTCGGGGCACGACGTCGTCGACCGCGTTGGTTGCTCTGCCTCTCGAGTGAAGCGACTGCTGAATGTCTCGTTTGTAGCCATCTTGCTCCGACGAGGCAAGTGTCTGTTCGCCCCGTCACCTCTTTCGGGGCTACAAAACACTCTGTCGACGGCTTTCAAGACTCACTCATTGATCTGTTGGGATCTTCCCCAACACAGTTATGGTGCTGGCTCCCTTCCCAACACCTAGTGGATGGGCCAAGAACTCACACATCGGTATACGCATGTTGAATCCGGATTGGTTGAGAATGTCGTCATTCGACGGACGACTGACACAGATGCGTACCCATCCGGGTGGAAGTATACGCTCCACCTTGGAACGCTAGAGGATCTGACGCTCATCCGATACGACAACGCTCACGAGGATACGAAAGGCCACGAACTCCACACCGCTACAGGGGACACAGATGTTGAGTTCCCTGGGATGGAAGCGTTACTCGCCGAGTTCTGGGCCAACGCAGATGAATACTGGGACGCCGTCGACGGCGGTCCAACTCGACCCTACTGATAAACAACCAGCACCCCACATCATGACCACGCTACACATCACAGTCGGCGATCGAGAACAGCTTCGTGAGGACACACTGCAGTTCGTTGCGGATGCAGAAGAAGGACTCGCAGGTGAGGGCGATGAACGGTCGATCCTCCAGTTTGGAACCTATGACGACCTCGTTGCAAATCTTACACCGCTTCGTCTCGAGTTGATTCAGGCAATTGCAGAACAGAACCCGACGAGTATGCGTGAGGCTGCCCGCCTCGTCGATCGTGACGTCTCCGACGTTCACTCGGATCTCAAGCAACTCGAGGTTCTCGGCATCCTTTCGCTTGAAGAGGGTGGACCTGGGGGAGCGATGCAACCAGTCGTTCCCTTCGACCGAATCGAGATGCATATCGACTATCCGCTGCTCAAGGATCGTGATGCTGACAGTGCTCCTGCAAGTGCCTAATTAGACCAAAATTCAGATTGAGTTGTGATGTGATCGACTCAACCTCGAAGCATTGCAACCGATTCGCTGACCTCCCGAGATTGAGTTCTTCGTCAAAGTAGCGCCTTCTCAAGATCCACATCATGGGAGACATACGCCGCAAGAAGCCAGATGTAGCAGTCTAACCGGCAGAAAAATCACTGTCCGTATTGAGCGTGGTCGAGATGTGTATTGCGCTCTTGTCCCGTAAGATCATCGTATAGTCCGTGTGTTGGTGAGTAGCTGGCGATGGTGCTCGTTTTCCTCCCAATAAGTGATCACCTTTCGTCGATCCCGTACCTCCTCTGGAGTGACCTCTTCTTCGAGTGACGCCTTGAGCTCCTGCAGCGAATCGACATCGTATTCGCGCTTCCATGTTGCAATCTCCGATGCGATTTCCTCGATCTCGTCTCGAAGCTCGTCTTTCGTATTCTCGACGACAAGCTCTTGGATATGGTCGAGGTACGCTCGCATTGGATCGATCTTGTAGTGCGTATCGCCGTCTATCTCGACGGTCGTAAGCCGGCCTGCATCAGTGAGATACTCGAGTTGGGACTTCGCCGTTTCCCAGGATCCAACTTCTGCTTGCTCTTTGATCCAGTTGACCGATCTCGGCTCACGGAGTGTGAGGGCAACGGCTTCGATCCGGTCCCGAGCAGTCATCGTTTCAGTCCAATCGTCCACGGTATTAGGAGTGGGTATGGGGTCTACGCACTTTTAGCTTGAGAGTGGTTCGTACCATCCGAGAAGCAGGACTTTAGCGAATGAAGGTCCCGTCCGGAGCCGGGATGAGTCCTGTGCGGATCTCGAGGTCGACACGGCGAAGATGTTTGCAACCACCGTCTGGTTGGCGCTGTTCGAAATCTGGGCAGGTGCACGTCTTCTTTTCGACGTCGACTACGTACGTGCTCCCGCTTTCACTAAAGACATCGTAGACGGGTCCTTGTTGGCCAAATCGAACGTCCATATCTTCGGTGAGTGCACGGCGGGTTCGTGGCTCGTCGATTGAGTACCCGCCCGCCTCGAGTGCAGTGGGTGGCTGTGGATCCTCACAGGGAGTAGAGAATTCGTTGCGGTGATTGCGTTCTTGTCCACATTTTCTGCAGCGCCAGTAGCGTGTGCAGTATTCGTACCCTTCTGTAAGTTCGACCTCGTACGGTGATGGCGCTGCGCCGGGCAGCCACTCGTCAATGGCCACGAGTTCATGGCCGTGTAGGCGGGCAACGTCACCTGGGTAGCTGCGGTCCCGGTCGCTCGTAGCTGTCTGTTTGGGTTGATCGTCTTGATGCGGCTCGCTCTGAAGTGGTTGATCCGTACTCATCTGTGATCTCGAGGCACACTACGTTGCGCCTCGAGCCTCTCAGGCGCACAAAAAACGACACGGGGCGTTTGCTATCGAAGTCCAGTTCCGAAAAGAGTGGTTCTGTTCTGAACGAGCTAAGAGTTACCCCACAAAATCCATCTCACAGAAACTCGTGGGGTAACGGAACTGAAAGTCCAAACAGCTAGGAAATGTTTGAATGGTTAGTGTATGTCGGACTATGAGTAAAATTCCATGACGCGTTTCTACATTTCAATCACTGCGTCGTTGTCGTCCTCCAAATCGAAGAGGAGCTCGAATGCGGGGTGTTTGAAAAGAATCTCGTTACAGGATTTACACCGAGTGAATAATGGTCGTGTACCACTCCAATAGTCTGTTCGCTTAATTACCGTCTCCTCGTGCTTTCCGTAGTGTCCACCGTTCACCTCGAAGTGGTCGAATTCGTGGCTGCCACATTCTGGACATGATTCGCTAAGACCGTGCCAATCATCTCGATCGATACCAGTTATTTCTGACTCTTTACCATCTTCGTCTGTCATTCTTATTCGGATTACCATCGAGAGACGCCTCCACCAACTGGTGGCGTAAAAAACTACCACGAGCGGGGTGTGTCAAGGTTAGATCGTCGCATTTTCGAGAGCGACGAAAGCTGTGAGCCCATCCGTCTTTAGCTAAGCGAAGAACCGCATGACAGCGGCGGCTTATCGGTGGCACTTTTCGGAAGGAATGAGGAGGCTTCAGCTATGCACACAGAACCCTCCTCACGTCATATTGAACGTCATCTCACTAACCTCCTTCCCTCTGAAGCGCTCGAAGACCACGCTGATGCCGTCGGCGTGGTCGAGCGCGAGGGGAAGCTTCAGATCCCGCCACTTGTCTGGTCGTTCGCGTTCGGCTTCGCCGCAGGCGAAAGCCGAACACTTGCGGCCTTTAGACGCACCTACAACTCCACTGCTGACGAGTCGCTCTCACCGGGAGGCTTCTACCAGCGGTTGACTCCGACGCTCGCAGAGTACCTCCGCGACCTCGTCGAATACGGGTTCGACGAGGTCGCTGTCCCTCACACCGTCTCTGATGAGCTCGACCGCTTTAGGGACGTGATGATTGCTGATGGAACCGTCCTGCGGTTGCACGAGTTGCTCTCTGAAGCGTACAAAGCACGTCACGAGGAGCAGGCTGGAGCGAAGCTCCACCTGCTCCACAACGTCACTGACCAGACAGTCGAACACTTCAACGTCACAGACGAGAAAACGCACGACAGCACGTTGTTTAACACAGGATCGTGGCTGGAAGGACGGCTAGCGATCTTCGACCTCGCCTATTTCAAGTACCGGCGGTTCGCGTTGATCGACGAGAACGACGGCTACTTTGTGAGCCGACTGAAAAAGAGCGCGAACCCGGTTGTAACGGAGGAATTACGGGAATGGCGCGGCCGCGCCATTCCCTTGGAAGGCGAGAAGATCTTCGACATCGTGGATGACCTCTCCCGGAAGTACATCGACGTGGAAGTCGAGGTTGAGTTTGACCGACGAGAGTACGCGGGCACGCAGTCACGTGATACGAAACGGTTCCGCGTCGTCGGCGTCCGCAACGAGGACGCCGACGACTACCATCTGTACATCACGAACCTTTCTCGGGAAGAGTTTCTCCCGGCCGATCTAGCGACGATCTACCGATGTAGATGGGAAGTAGAGCTGTTGTTCCGTGAACTGAAGACGCAGTACGAACTGGACGAGTTCGACACGACGAAGAAGCACATCGTAGAGATTCTGCTGTACGCAGCGTTGTTATCCTTGGTCGTGAGTCGTGATTTACTCGGTCTGGTCATAGAGCACGCTGATGATGGGATCGTGTTTCCGCCGGAACGCTGGGCGGCGACCTTTCGGTCGCACGCCCAGCTCATCCTCCGCGAACTGAGAGAGTATCTCGCCTACTCACCGCCGCCACTGCTACAACGACTGATCGAAGACGCTCAGAAGATCCACAAGCAACGACCAATCCTGCAAGAACACCTCGCTACTACCATCCAACCGGCTGCTGAGGCTTAGCTAAAGACCAATGTCTTCTCGGGTAAGGACGAAAGTTCTCCTTCCAATGACTGGCTGGCGGATCCGTAATTCGGGTGACTCTCAATATATAGTAACCGTTAGAATTTTCCGCCCAGATATTGTTACTGTAGTCAATGGACCATCTCGACGAGATCTCCGTCGAAGAACTCCAAGACGCTCTCGACAGGGTTGAGGAGAACAAGCCGACACAGCGGTTACTAGCGGCGATCGCGTACAAAAACGGCGTTACGCAGACCGAACTTGCAGAGTGGCACGACACCGGTCGAAGAACGATCTACAGCTGGCTCATGCGACTCGATACGGACGAACCGTTTGAGCAAGCCGTTTCTGATGCTCACCGCTCCGGAAGAAACCGGAAGCTCTCAGAAACACAGCAGGAAGAATTCGAACAAACCGTTCACGAACCTCCCAAGGAAGTCGGGATCGACGCGCCGGCGTGGACGCCGGCGCTCGTCCAGCAATATCTTGAGGAAACCTACGATGTCGAGTACTCAATCCCGAGCTGCCGGCGGTTACTCAAAGAAGCGGGATTGAGCTATCAAAAACCACGCCGTACAGCCGCCGAATCTGATGCTGACGAGCAAGAAACCTTCCGCGAAGAGTTCAAAAAAAGCGGCGGGAGATGGACGCCACAGTAGTCTGTATCGATCAGACCAAGAAATCCGTGCAAGTCGAGCCGCGTGCCGCGTGGTTTCCTCGCGGCACGCGGCCGGCCGTCGAATTATCCGGCCAACGCGACTGGACGTGCCTGTTGGGCGCGATCACCGAAGACGGTGATCGCTTTTTCGCTCGATTCGAAGAGTACGTAACCGCCGAACACGCCAAACATTTCATTCTTGCATTATGCGAAGAATTTGCAGATGATTTGCTCATCGTGCTGGATGGAGCGTCGTATTTCCAGGCGTCGGCCGTCACGGACCTGGCGGCCCGTGACGACCTCGACTTCGTCACGTTACCGGCGTACTCGCCAGAGCTCAATCCTGTCGAGGAGTGCTGGAGACAACTCCAAGCCGCTCTCAGCAACCGTTTCTTTGAGTCACTCGACGATCTTACAACGGCGATTGATACAGCTCTTGACCAGATCTCTATACCAAAAGTGAGCAATTATTTCTAATTTTTACTATAGCTTCCCAACGCCGCGTCTGTCGATTCCCGTCGCCGACTCACCATCGAACGTCATCGCGATCGTGTCGGGGACCTCCGCGAATGCCGCGGAATTGAGCAAGGCATTTGTTCCCCGTTCGATCGCGTCGTCCCGAAACGCCACGTCGGCGTCGATTTGGATGAGACGATTAATATCGCCCGGTACCGTCCCGGTTGTGAGCCCTTTCGCACCGGGGGTGTCGTCCCCCTGGAGGTCCGATCTGTTGAGTACGCAACCTCCGACGACGCCAGCCCCTGCCACTGCAGCGCCTGCTTTTAGTACGTTGCGTCTGGAAGTCAAAGACAAGTCCATTATTATCAACCACTATTGTGTACTCTAGGTAATTAGTTAATCCTATTCACATTCCGTCCTGTCGTGTAAATACTAAAAGCATGTCAAATATGTGAAACTGTGTTCGTCAGATTGACTACCTTGCCAATTACCAAATAGCTGCACGCCCCATTCCAGTTCAACGTCGATCTCGAGTGCAGTCATACCCAGGGGGTCGTGCCAGTCACTACAGTCCCAGTCCCAGGCTGAAACACTCCCCACTTCAAATACAGCGTTATTCGTCGCAGAATGTGCCTCTGGATCTATGTCTAATTGATGTTCGGAATAGCCACTCGCCTTTGATGTCGCGTCTATCAATTCGGCACCGCTCATCGATACCGAGCTAGAGTATCCGATCGTGAGACTAGGATTACTACTGAGGCCAACCCCGATCTGTGCACCTCGAGTTCTACTTATGTCCTCGATCTGTCCTTCAGGGTCAGTACCCTGTATGAGGTCGGATGTATCGATTTCGTTCAACGCTTGATCCCAGTTGTGATATACCGTAGCCCCCTTGTTTCTCCATCCGGTATACAGAGCATTTCCGTCGCAACAGTAGTCGTCTAGACCGTCGTTGCAAAGTTGCCTTCCTGGCTCCATCCGAACTTTAGATCTCGCACCAATCCTATTATCAGAAGAACTCTTTCTGACACTATTTGTGAATTCTACCTTACCCGTATACTCCGCACACTTATTACTTTCAAAGCTAAGATATGTGTCAGTGGATCCGAAGAAACTCCATTCATCCCAGTCGATGTCCCAGTCAAACTCACTATCTGTGGAGACATCAATTTCCGAATCATCTTTTGATTCGGCCACATTCATGAGCATTTCATTAGCTTTTTCGTGTAGAGATTCGACCGTTTCAGCTTTGTTAGCGCTAACATCTGATTTGGTACTACCGACAAATTACTCTCTAGGCTTCCCGCCCTCACCAGTTAAGATATTGTATGCTACAATATCCACTTCGGAAAGGGTTTCTTTCAGGTCGATACGAGCATATTCGTTCGATGCGATTTCTTGTTGAACAGCGAAGTCTTCCCGTACCTTTTTGATCTTTTCATTGGGAACTGGATTTTTGAATGATCCTCGAAGTACTTCATAGTTCTCAGATAATTCTTCCGGTAATTGTGGCCTTCGTTCACTTTCATCAGCGGTTGCGCTACTAACAAAGGCAACTGGAATTGTACTCCCGCCAATTGCTTTCAATACTTTTCGCCGGTTTTCATCATGGTCATTGGTATCGACCATAGGAAATTGTTATGGAGAAAATGTATAAATCTTTTCACTCATTCAGAAATTGGGACGATATACGATTTTAATACTACGCTAATATTTTACTACCAAAACACGATATTCAATTGATTGAACAACATACGGCAAAAGGGGCACTGTCTAGATGAGGGTTTGAGAAGTGAGCAGGTGGTGGCGAGAAGTGCCTATGCAACTCGCCGCCCTGCTCAGAGAGCGCTTAGACGTGGACTGTGATGAGGTTTGGGAGAACGAGCGCACCCCGACACCTGTCAGGGTGTCCGGGGTGCGGTTGCATTCGATGGGATTATCGGTTCGGGAGGTCGTCTCGGTGCTCGAATCACTCGGCATAGACCGGTCTCACGGCGCAATTTGGAACTGGACGTACAAACTATCTGAGGCACAGAACGACCCGCCGACGTCCACGAGAGCGATGCTCTCGTGCGGCCCATCAGAACGCTTTGCATTCTGAGGATCACTGTCCGCTGACTCTGTTTGTTTGGCCACAACTCAGCCAAGCGGACTTCTCAACTAACGGCTTTGTGAAGTACTGACTCTGTTCAATCAAATCTCGGGGCGTTTCACACCGAGGGAGCAGGTGTGTTGTGATCCGTAACATCCCACCGCTCAGGTTTTCCGCCTCTTCAGGTGCGGAAGAATGTCACTTAAACCCTGGTGGTGGGCCACGGTCGGAGTCGTCGTCGATGTCGACGTCGAGCCCCATCTCTTCGCGTTTTTCCTGGAGCCGTTTCACCTGTCGGTGGTAGTAGGCGATCCCGGCTCCTCCCAGAACGACCGAGACGCCGACCACGCCCACGAACACGACGATGTCGCGGGGCTGGTAGTACCGGAGATTGATCGTCCCGTCGTTGTGCTCCCAGTACAGCCGCTCGGTGTCGTCGACCACCTCGCGTTCGTACCCGCTCGGACCCGACGCGCCGAACAGGAGGTTCGACGACCGATAGCCGTCGGGCAGGAGCACCTCGTACGAGCCCTCGGTGTACGCCGGCAGGTTGAACGTTCTCGTTCCGGTGGCGCCCGAGAACGCGAGCGTGCCGTTGCCGTCGGGAACCCGGATGTCGGTGCTCGAGCGACCCTGGTCGACCTCGAGCTCCGAGCCCGTGAGCTCCGTGCCGTCGGGATACCAGTAGCGGACGCTGTGGATATCGAGGGCGACCTCGCGGTAGAAACTGCTGCGGTACAGCGAGAGTTCGTCGGTGTCGTTCAGGTCGTACACCGCGCGGAACTCGCCGCCGCCGATGAGGCCGCCGCTCTCGACGTCGATGACGACGTCGGCGTCGCGGTCTTTCAGGTCGTCATAGTCCTGTTCGCGGTCGAGTTCTTCGTCGGAGATTCCGCCGAAGATCGCCGCACAGCCAGCCATCGTGACGAGCAGGCCGACGGCGAGGACTGCGAGGACGTGACGGCGATTCATATTACGGGACGACACAGCGCAGTTCCGCCGGCAGGTAGCCGCCGACGCTCGCGAGCAGGCCTGGTGGATCGGTGTCCTCCGTGCAGATGACGCTTTGCTCGAGCAACCCGAGGCGTTCGACCGTGACGTAATCCTGGGCGTGGCCCGCCCGGTTGAGCGTCGCCCTGACCTCGGCGCGGGTGGCGCTGTTGACGTTCATCCGGCCGTTCCCGCGGCTCCAGTCGTACAGTCGATCGCGTTCTTCGTCGGCGAGTCGAGACGAGCCGTCCTCCCGGTAGACGAACTGCATGGGGAGGTGCTGGACGAGTCCGAACCGTTCGCGGATCTGGGTCGGCGAGCCCGGTCCGAGTCCGAACTCGGTGGCCGGAATCCGAACTGGCTGGCCCGCGTCGAGGACGAACCCGTCCTCGTCCCACGACTCGAGCGTCCCGACGTACGTCTCGCCGGCTTCGAGCTCCGGGACGATCTCGCCCCACTCCTCGCGTAAGACGTTGCGGGCGACGACGGCGTCCTCGCCCTCGATCGTCACGTCCGGAAAGCCGTCGTCTCGGAGCTCGATCTCGATGGCGACCTCGAGTTCGCCAACCTCGTTGGCCACGAGCGACCGCAGCGAGTCGAGCGCCCGCGATCGGGCGTCGCCCTGTACGTAGATCTTCGTCGCGAGTACGACCATCAGAGGTTGAGTTCGTCCTCGAGTTCCTCGAGGCGTTCGTCCATCGCGTGGACCAGCCGGTCGTTCTCCATCGACTCGAGCGGCGAGCCACACTCCGGGCACTCGAAGCCGAAGTCCATCGCCTCGCCGAACTCGAAGCGGATCGAACAGATCTCACAGAGGTAGAACTCGTGGTTACGTTCGTACTCCTGGCGCTGCTCGAGCGCCTCGTGGAGGCGGTACATCTCCGACTCGAGGTTCTCCGGGATGTTCTCGTACTCGAACGTCCAGAGATAGGTCAGCCAGCCCGAGTCCTCGTCGCGCAGCCGTCGGTAGGTGGCGAGGTCGTTCTCGTACAGGATGAACAGCGCCCGACGTACGTCGTTGAGCTCGAGATCGAGTGACTCTGCGAGCTCCTCGTCGGTCACTTCCCCGTCCGGCGGCGCCGCCGCGACGGGCATCCCCTTGGGACCGACCAGCTCGTGCAAGTACTTCTGGATGACTGGATCCTCGAGCAGGTCCTCAAAAGCCATTACCTACTCGTAACGCCATGGTGCCATTAAGTCTTTTGAGGCCAACGCGTCTGCGTCAGCCGAGCCGGCGCCACTCCTCACCGAGGGTCAGGTAGACGTCCCCGGCCTCGGTGTCCTCGACGAAGACGCCGGGGGTGGCGTTCCCGTTCCACGCCCCGGTGACGCTCGGGTCGCCGTCGTTCGTCCCGACGCCGTCGACGGTAGCGCGAACACCGTCGTCCGTGACCGCAACCTCCGCGTCGACGTTCTCGAGTCGGACGTCGGGAGCGGCGACCTCGAGGTCGGCCGCCGCCCCCGCCACGTCGAGTCGCGAGTCACGGACGACGGCGTCGCCGGCCGCCGCGCCGTCGAACCGCATCGCGTCACTCCCCTCGTCGGTCGACTCGACGTCCAGCCCGACGATCGTCGTGTTACTCGCCTCGTGTACCCGGATCGGATGGCCGGAGGGTGCATCACTCCGAATCGTCAGCTCGTCGATCGTCGTCCCGTCGTTGTCGATGCGGACGAGCGCGTTCGCGTCGGTGCCGTCGAACGCGAGCCGGGCGTTTCGAACGGTCGTCCGGTACTCGCCGGCATCGTAGATCCGGATCGCCGTCCCTCCCGCCTCGTCAGTCATCGTGACGTCGAGCCCGTCGACGACGCAGTCTGCGTCCTGCACCTCGAGCGCGTGTTCGCGGTGGGCCGCGTTCACCAGCGTACAGTTCTCGATGCGCCCCGGCGTCGACCGCATCCAGAACCCCCGTGGCCGAACCGGTTCGTGGGCGAACTCGTCGTCGAGGACGACCCTCGAGTCGCGGACGACGCCGCCGAGTCGGAAATTCGAGACGCTGTTGTTCCGCGCGAGACAGCGCTCGAACGTACACTGTCCGTCGCCCGTGTCCGCGTAGAACCCGTTGTCCTCGAAGTTCGCGACGACCGAGTCGGTGACGTGGACGTGACAGAGTTCCGTCTCCGGCTGGAGCCACACGCCGGCAGTGGCTCCGCCGTCGGGACAGCGGATCCGGTCGACGTGCGCCCGACCGATGCTCGCGTCGTTCTCTTGCAGTCGCAGCGAAACGGTCCGACTGGCCGCCGCGGCGCCGTCGACGGCCCCGAAGACGCGGAGGTCCTCGATGCGGGCGAACCCCTCACAGTAGGAGGTGAAAATCGCCGCACCTGCGTTCGCGTCCGTGAAGTCGTACTCGAGTCCCCCGAACAGGACGTTCTCACAGGCGACGCTCCCGGACGAACCGAGTTCGAACGCGCTCTCGTCAGCGAAGTCGGGACCGAGCGTGATCGTCGCGCCCGTGCCGATGACCCCGACGTTCCGGAGGTCACTCGCAGTAAACCCCTCGTCCATGCGGTACCGGCCGGATGGGAGGACGAGCAGCGTCTCGTCGGCCGCGTTCTCCTCGAGGACGCCGGTGAGACACTCCTCGCCCGTCGGGTCTGCGCCTCGCTCGACGAGGTCGATCGCGTTCCATCCCTCGATCGAGAGGTTGCCGACGCTGAAAACGTCGTCTTCGTCGAGCTCGTCGTCGACTGGTGGACTGTCGTCCGCCGTCGGCTCGTCGGTCGGCGGCTCACCGTCCGCATCTGGCTCGTCCGATCGCGGCTCGGAACACCCCGCGAGCGAGACGGCCACCGCGGCGGTGGCGCCCGCGAGGATCGTACGACGAGATGGGCGCGCCATACCGGTTCGATCACGAGGAGCTACTTGATTCTCTCCCGGCACGGGTTGGAGCTACCGTCGCGACCCGTCTCCAGCACGGCTGGTCGTGGTTCGATCGGACCAAAAAAGTCGAACCGCCTTCGCTTACTTGCGGAGCCGGGCCTGGATCAGGTCCTCGAGGTCCTCGCGGAACTCTTCGACTTCGACCTCCTCGAGGACGGGCACGAAGAAGCCCTCGACGAGCATGTTACGCGCCAGCTGCGGCGTGACACCGCGGGAGGTCATGTAGAGCAGGTCCTCCTCGTCGATCTGGCCGACGGTGGCGCTGTGGGAGGCCTCGGTGTCGTGGTTGTTGATGATGAGCTTTGGCGAGGCGTCGGCCTCGGACTCATCGGAGAGCATCAGGGTGTTCTCACGCTGGTAGGAACTCGTGTCCCAGGCGTCGCGGCCGACGTCCTGGACGCCCTCGTACACCGATCGGGCCTCGTCGTCGGTGACGCCGCGGGTGACGAGGTCGGCCGTCGTGTGCTCGGCGCGGTGCCAGACTTTGACGTCGATGTCGAAGTGTTGCTCGTCCGTGCCGAAGAAGGCGCCGACGATCTGGCTCTCGGAGCTGTCGCCGGCGAGGACGGTCGACGTCTCGGTCTTGGTCAGCTGCGTGCCCATGTTCCCCTCGATCCAGTTGAGCGTCGCGTAGGTGTCGGTCTCCCCGCGCTTGGCGGAGAAGCCGTACGTCTCCGGAGAGAGGTTCTGGAGGGTGCCGTACTGGACGTAGCTGTTCTCGCCGGCGGCGATCTCGACGATGCCGCTGTAGTAGCGTTCGCCCTCGACGTCGGCGTCACCAGTGGACTGGCGCTCTAAGATCGTCACCGACGACGACTCCTCGGTGAGGACGAGCGTGTAGTTGAACAGCGACTTCGAGTTCATTTCCGTGCGGATCGTCACGTCCTCGGCGTCGACGCCCTCGGGGACGTAGACGACGGTCCCGGTGCTGAAGAGCGCCGTCGAGAGCGCCGTGAGGTAGTTCTCCTGGGGGGGAACGATCGAACCGAAGTGCTCGCGGACGAGCTCCTCGTGCTCGGCGAGGGCGTCGGCCCAGGGGAGGACCTCGACGTCGTCGGGTCCGACCTGGTCTTTCTCCTCGGCCCAGTTCAGCGGGTCGACGAGCGTCTCGAAGTCGAGCTCGTGGAGATTCGTCCAGTCGCGACCGGGCGTCCGGATGACTTTCGGCATGTCGAGCTCCTCGAGGGCGGCGAGTGCCTCGAGTCGCGTCTCGAGCATCCACTCGGGCTCGTCGAGTTCGCCCGAAATCTGGCGTACCTGTTCCTCCGTGAGATTGGCGTGTAGCTGCGTACTCATGTATCGATCTCGGGGACTACCCGAGGCTTCCCTCCATCTCGAGTTCGATCAGGCGGTTGAGTTCGACCGCGTACTCGATCGGCAGTTCCTCCGTGATCGGCTCGATGAAGCCGGCGACGATCATCTTCTTGGCGTCGTCGTCGTCCAGGCCGCGGCTCTGGAGGTAGAAGATGTCCTCGTCGCCGATCTTGCCGACGGTGGCCTCGTGGGCGACGTCGACTTTCGACTCCTCGATCTCCATGTACGGCATGGTGTCCGAGGTCGACTCGTTGTCGAACATCAGCGCGTCACACTCGACGGCGGTCGAGGAGCCCTCGGCGCCGTCGGCGATGTGGACCAATCCTCTGTAATTGGTGCGGCCGCCGTCTTTGGAGATCGATTTGGACTCGATCGTGGACTTCGTGTCCGGCGCGTTGTGGTAGACCTTCGCGCCGGTGTCGATGTCCTGGCCCTCGCCGGCGAAGGCGATGGTGATGTGGGTGTCCGTCGCGCCGCGACCCTTCAGGATCGAGCACGGGTAGAGCATGGTGGCTTTCGAGCCCATGCTGCCGGAGATCCACTCCATCGTGCCGTTCTCCTCGACGATGGCACGCTTCGTGTTGAGGTTGAACGTGTTCTTCGACCAGTTCTGGACCGTCGAGTACTGGACGTGGGCGTCTTCCTTGACGAAGACCTCGACGCCACCGCTGTGGAGGTTGTGGACGCCGTATTTGGGCGCCGAACAGCCCTCGATGTAGTGCACCTCGGAGCCGGGTTCGGCGACGATGAGCGTGTGCTCGAACTGGCCCATCCCCTCGGAGTTCATCCGGAAGTACGCCTGGACGGGCATCTCGACGGTGACGTCCTCGGGGACGTAGACGAACGAGCCGCCGGACCAGACGGCGCCGTGGAGCGCGGCGAACTTGTTGTCGCTCGGGGGGACGCAGGTCGTCATGAAGTGTTCCTTGACGATCTCGGGATGCTCCTTGACCGCCCGGTCCATGTTCATGAAGACGACGCCTTTCTCCTCCCACTGTTCTTGCATGTTCTGGTAGACGATCTCGGACTCGTACTGGGCACCGACACCCGAGAGGGCGTTCTTCTCCGCCTCAGGGATGCCGAGCTTGTCGAACGTGTCCTTGATCTCCTCGGGCAGCTCCGTCCAGTCGTCGACGCCCTCGCGCTTGTCGACGTCCGGGCGGATGTACGGGACGATCTCCTCGACGTCGAGCTCGGAGAGGTCGGGCTGGCCGGGCCAGTCCGTCGGCATCGGCATCGCCTGGTACTGCTTGAGCGCGCGAAGTCGGCGCTCGAGCATCCACTCCGGCTCGTCTTTGTCCTCGGAGATCATGCGGATGACCTCTTCCGTCAATCCCTTCTCGGACTTGACGGCGGCCTTTTGCTCCTTGTGGAAGTCAAAGCGGGCCTCGGTGTCGGTCTCTTTTAGGTGGTCTTGTTCGGAACTCATGGTGGTTCGTTGTTTTGGTTTACGTCCGTAGGGTCTTTAGGGTTTGTCTAGCCAGATCCGGTTACGCGGTCTCGTAGACCTCTTCGCGGACCCAGTCGTACCCCTTGTCCTCGAGTTGTTCGGCCAGCGACGCGTCGCCGCTCTTGACGATCTTGCCGTCGAGCATGATGTGGACGTGGTCGGGCTCGACGTAGTCGAGAATCCGCTGGTAGTGAGTGATCTGGAGGATGCCGGTGCCCTGCTCGTCGCGCAGCGCGTTGATGCCGTTCGAGACGTCCTGCAGCCGGTCGATGTCCAGCCCGGAGTCGATCTCGTCGAGGACGGCGATCGAGGGCTCGAGGATCGCAGCCTGGAGCACCTCGTTTTGTTTCTTCTCGCCGCCGGAGAAGCCGGCGTTGAGGTAGCGCAGGGCGAACTTCTCGTCCATGTCGAGCTGTTCCATCTTCTCGCTCAGAATCTCCTGGAACTCGGCGACGCCGATCTCTCCCTCGTCGGCGGGGCCTTCCATCGGCGACGGGACCTCCGCTTCTTCCTCGTCCTCGTCGTCGCCCGCCTCGTCCTCGAAGAGCTCCTCGCGCTCTTCGAGCTTGGCGTTGAGCGCCGTCCGCAGGAAGTTCGTCATCGTCACGCCCTCGATCTCCGCGGGGTACTGGAAGCCGAGGAAGATACCGAGCGCCGCACGCTCGTTCGGCTCGAGGTCGAGAACGTTCCACGTGCGCTTCTCTTCGGGAATCTCGATCTCGTCGCCGAACTCGCCCTCCTCGAGGTGGATTAGGATCTCACCGTCGGTTACCTCGTAGGCTGGGTGGCCGGCGACGACCTTCGCGGTCGTCGACTTGCCGCTGCCGTTTGGCCCCATCAGGGCGTGGATCTCCCCCGACTCGATCTCGAGGTCGAGGCCACGGAGGATCTTCTCGTCGCCATCCGCCACTTCTGCGTGCAGGTTTTTGAGTTCAAGTCGTGCCATATATGGGTCTCTCTGTCGTTCGAACTGTGGGTCGTGAGACTCATAACGGTTTCGTATCTACCTGGACAGGTTGCCGAATATCGATAATCGGTTTCCGTATAGAGAAGCAAACACTGGCTGTTGAAAAACAATCTCTCGTAGGATCGTCACCGACGCCGTGTCTCGAGGCACGCGTGGTTTCGCTAGTATCGGCGTCATTCGGGCGTTTCAGGGACTTTCAACGATCTACGATGGTGGCATCCAGATACGGACCCTTCTGTGTCAACCTAAATCAGTTACTTGCTGGCCCCTCGAACACCGCTTCCGTGTCGAGACGCTGGCACAGGTCGCCTCGAGCGCCTCGTTGCAGTCGGGTCTATCGTTCACTGATAGACGTCGCGAAGTGAGGTCGCCTCGGATCGAGGGTCGTCTCCTCACATGAAACTGTCGAGCCCGGTCTGTTCCTGGCCCGACTTCACTTCTTCCCACGAGATGTCGAGCGCCTCGAGGATGCGCTCGATCGGACCCTTGAGCGTCTTTTCGAGCATCGTATCGTAGTCGACCTCGAACGCCTCGGGGATCTGGTCGTCGTACTCGAAACAGATGACGTCCGGGTCGCGCTTGAACGCGCCGTAGAGCGGATCACGCTGGGGATTGTGACCTTCCTCATTCTCCATTCGCCGGAAGAAGGCCGGATCGACGCGTTTCAGGTAGAGTCGTTTGGGCTTGCTCCCGCGATCGAAGTTCGTTCCTAAAAGGAGGTTCGCGTACTTCGCCCCACGAACCTGGGCCGTGTCGGTGTCGTAGTTGTCCAGCCGCTTGCCGATGCCGCCGGGGATGGCGAGTTCCTCGTAGCTCACCTCGCCCGCGCGGACGTCCTCGATGACCTCGTTGACGTACTCCTTGACGCCCTCGACGTCGCCCTCCTTGACGATCATCTCGATGACTCGGTGCTGGACTTCCTTGGTGATCGGTGCGATGTCCGACCGTTTGTACTCGAAGCCCGTGATGTCGACGTCGTCGACGTCCGCACCCTCTTTCCAGACGATGTGGCCCGCATAGCGTTTCTTCGTCCCTGCCTGGAAGAAGCGTCGGTAGAGTTTCTCGAACTCGATCTGGAAGCGGTGGTCCTCGGCACCGAGTTCCTCGCGTGCGAAGTCGTCGTAGCGTTCGTTGACGTACTCCTCGATTTCGAACGATTGCTCGATGGCTTCCTCCGTCGAGACCTCGGGACCAAGCGCCAACATGACAGAATCTGTGTCACCATATGCGACCTGATAGTTCTGCTCGCTTGCTGCGGTTTCGGTAAATTCAATAACCTCTCGCCCTGTTGCGGTTATCGCCGCCGCAGCCTCCTTGTCGTACAGTCGGAACCGGTCCCACCCCGAAACGCCGTACAGAGAATTCATAATAACCTTGACAGCTCCCTGCTGGCGGTCGTACTGTTCGTACTCGGGCGTGCCGGGTTCGTGTTCGTTCCGGAGGGCTTTCTTCTCCTCACGCTCGGCGAGCAGCTCCTTGATCATCTCCCGCATCACGCCGTCGGGCTCTTTCCGGAAGTGGGTCGGGGGCTCCGTCGGCGCGACGAACGTCTCACCGTCGTATTCCTCGGGATCGACTTTCGTCTCCGGCGAGGCGTTGACCGTCACCATACACATCGGGTACAGGCTCTTCAGGTCGAGCACGGTGACGTTCTCCTTGACCCCCGTGATCGGATCGAACACGGCCCCGCCCTCGTACTCCTCGCCTGCCTCCTGCTGTCCCTTCGAGGGTAAGGCGAACCGGCCGTGGGCTTCGTGGAGGACGTACATGTCGACCGTATCGCCGGGCGTCGGCGCATCCTCGAGTTGACACCCCACGAACGAACGCACCTCGTCCCAGAAGGCGATGATCTCCTGTTGACGGTCGAGTTCGACGCAGAGTTCGACGTCCCGAAGGTTGTACTCGAGCAACCTGGTGGGGTCGTCCTCCCAGAGGTCGCCGATGGAGCCGGCGTAGCGCTCTTTCCCAACTCCCAGTTCGGCTTCGCCGACGGCGTCCAGTCGGTACGAATCGAGTTCGGAGAATACCATCCGCTGGTAGGCGTACAGCAGGTCGAAGACGACCCTCCCCTTGACGTCGGGGCCACCCCAGCCGCTTCGCCAGACCTCGCCGATCCGTGAGAGGCGGTCCGGGTCCAGATCGTAGTCGTGGTGGGGGCCCTCGAGGCGCTCGAGTCGGTCGAGGAAGTACGGGGCGTCGAAATCCTCGAAGTTCCAGCCGGTGAGGACGTCAGGGTCCGTCTCGTCGACGTACTCGAGGAAGGCCTCGAGCATCGCCTCTTCGCTCTCGAAGCGTCGAACTTCGTGGTCGATCTCGCCTTCGATGGGGTCGTATTCCACTATCTCGTCGGGAATCTCTCCCTCGCCGTCGGGCGCTTCCCAGACCCACATCACGTACTCGTCACGGTAGGAGTCGTGGCTGGTGAGACAGACGATCGGCTCCTCGCCGTCCTCGGGAAAGCCGGAGCGATCCTCGACCTCGATGTCGAAGGTGAGCACGCGCGGGTCGGCGTCGACGTCGACCGGTTCGACCTCCTCGTGCGGGACGATCAGGCTCCCGTCGTCGGCCCGCCGTTCCGGGACCCGTACTCCGCTTCGGATGTCCTTATCGATCAGAAACCGGTTCGGAAAGAGGATGTCCGCCTCGTAGTGGTCGAAGTCGTCACGAACCTGGCCGACGTCCCGCGGCGTCTGGCCGAAGATCTTCGTGAGGTTCTCGCCACGGATGCTCTCGTAGGGCTCACCGTTTCGGTCGACTTCCCGACTGCCCGTGAGCCGGTCGTACTCCTCCTCGGGCGGACGCTCGAGACTGTCCGTCGGTGCGTAGAAGTAGGGTCGAAAGCCGACGACCTTGACGTGCTCGAGCGCTCGTTCCGGCGTTCGGCCGAAGACGTGCACGATCGGCCGTTCGGCGTCGCCGCGGCCGGCGATCGTGTAGTCGATTTGCATCACGGCCAGCTCGAGTTCCCCCTGGGCGTCGGGCAGCGTCTCCTCGGTCGGGTCGATCACGTCGGCAGCCGGCTGGCCACCGTTGCCCGCGACGTGGACGGCTTCCTCGGCCGGCCGTTCCTCGGGGTCGCGTCCGAAGTCCGCGAGCCCGCTTTGCCCCGTTTCGGTCATGGTACTGGCGTTGACGCGCACCGGATAAAAACCCCGGCAATCGCCCGTCCGGTCCACGCTCTTCCGGCGACCGTATCGAACCCGTCGAAACGAGGGACACCGACGTTCAGCGGGCCCGATAGAACGACGACGGAGAACGGTGATCTCGCCTCGAGCGGAACAGTTCGGGCGTCGTCCAGCACCGAACGGTCCGTTTTGATCGGGGCTCGAAGGATTGGGTGCAACGACAAGACATTTAACGTGGTAACACATGGCATATATCGAGGTGAACGAAGTGTCCACCCGTATGAACGACGATACGACGGACGGCATCGACGGCCGCGACGAATCGAGCGGAATCGACACGATCGAGTCCTACGAAGCGGACGGGTGCGTCGTCTTCTACGACGCGGAGAATCCGCTCGCCTGGGTGGAGGCCACCCGCACGATGCGACTCGAGGATCTCGCCTGAGGCCGAGGAAGGCGAACGCTTTTGCCGATACCGACACCACCTTCGAACAGTGGTATTCGAACGGACCGAACACGAGCCGGAGGAACACGATCCCGAGGCGGACTTTCACGATCCGGACTCGGACTCGCTCACGATTCCCCGGGTCGAGCCGCCGGCCGTGAGGGAGCCGGGAGCCGACCTCGGCGGTGGGGACGTGCCGGCCGACGTCGTCCAGACGTTCTGGATCGTCGTGATCGTGGTCAACGCGGCCGTGCTCGCCGTCTCCCTCGGCGTGATGCTCGTTGCCTTCCGGGGCGATACAGGCACCGGCGGGGGACTCGTCGTCGGTGGACTCGTTCTGTTCGGTCTCGCCTACCGCCGGTACCGGGCGTTTCGGCATCGACAGTCGACCGACGCCGAACGCGACTGGGGTGGCGACGACACCGAACCAGCCGACGCCGAATCGGCCGACGATGAACCGGCGACCGGAAGAGCTTCCGACGCGGACCCGGAGACAGGGAAGGCTTCCGATGCGGACCCGGAGTCGGCCCACGATCCAGAGCCATGAAGACCGTCCGAGACGACGAGGGTACGCTGTATCTCCTGTTGAAACGATCCGAGAGCGCGAGCCTCGTGCGCGATCCGTCGACTGGCAACGAGTGTTACGTCCAGAACGACCGGTTGACGCCCGTCGAGGGCGCCTCACCCCTCGAGACGGCCGCCGCGGGCGTGGGCGAACCGGTTCGACGGCTCCTCCGCGGCGTCCACGACGAGCGAACGCTCGGATTGTTGCTCGAACTCGGCGACGACGGGCCGACGGGCGTGCGCACGATCCTCGAGCGCTACGACTTCTGTGAGAGCGACCTCCACGGCCGACTCGTCGAACTCGTCGCCGTCGGACTGCTCGAGGAGGTCGAGGTCGACGGCGAGCGCGGCTACCGGCTCACCGAGACGGGCGAGCGGGCGCTGGCGGTCGTTCGGGACGCCGAGTAACGGCTCGCTCCGCACTCACTCGCCGGTGACAGGATCGCGGGCCCAGAACTCGCTGTCTTTCTTCAGTTTCGGTACCCAGGTGTCCTCGGTCCTCGAGAGCAGCGCCACCCTCGAGGCCGGCACCTGCTTGAGGACGTCGTGGTCGGGCATGTGCTCCTGTACCGCCTCGGCGAACTCGACGACGCGGTCGTGGTCGGGCATCGAGGACCGATCCAGCCGGCCGCGGGAGTGGCCGACGTGCATGTACGCCTTGAGTTCGACGAAGTCTGGGTCGGCGAGTTCGTAAAACGCGGCGTACCAGTCCGGGCTGTGCATATTTTCGCCCTCGACGAGCGTCGTCCGCAGCACCGTCCGGGTCTCCTCTTTCTCGGCGAGGACGTCCATCGACTCGAGCAGCTTCTCCCAGGCGTCGGCTTCCATCGCCTTGACGACCTGATCGAAGGTGTGGCGCTCGGGGGCGTCGACGCTGACGTAGAGCTGTGTCGGGTCACACTCCCTGAGCACGTCGGGACGGGTGCCGTTCGAGACGAGGAAGGTGGTGACGTCCCGGTCGTGGAAGGCCTCGATGAGTTCGGGGAGGTAGGGATAGAGCGACGGCTCGCCGTCCAGCGAGATGGCCACGTGGCGGGGTTCCATCGATTCCTCGAAGACCTCGCGGGGCACCTCGTCGTTGCCGCCAAAGCCCGACAGGAGCTTCTTCTGGAGCTCGATCGAGGCGTCGGCCACCGCGTCGGGGTCGTCCCACTCGACGTCGTCCATCTCGTAGGCGTGGCCGTTGTGGTCGCGCCAGCAGAAGACACAGCGCTCGTTACACCGGACGACCGGCGTCATCTGGATACACCGATGTGACTCGATTCCGTACCAGATGTTCTTGTAGCACTTCCCCTCTCCTCGCAGGGCGTTGGCCGTCCAGCCGCAGGTCTGGGCCGCCGTGTGGTTCACGTTGTGGTAGTTCGGCGAGTCGACCTGCATCGGCCCGCCGCCGCCATCGCCACCGTCCCGGTCGGCGTCGGCCCCGGCGTCGACGCCCGTCTCGGCGGAGTCGCTCATGTTGCCCTCGCTTGGACAGGGGTGGACAAAAGACGTGTGGTGTGTCGCGAGCCACGGGGCGTCGAGACGGAGCCCGCTCGAGAAGCCGGTAACGGTCGACGCCGGGCGGCAGCGGCGGGTCGGTAGCACCAACATTGATCGGTACCACAACGTGTAGACGACCCCGGCTCCGCTTTTCACTCGAGGACGATGGCCGAGCCCGACGACGCCTCGACGTACCGCCCCGATCGATGGATAGCGCAGACCGAGCACTTCGTGCACTACGTCGAGGCCTTCGCGGCGGCCGTGTTCGCCGTCCTGTTCGCGATCGGCGTCGTCGACCTCGTGTTGCAGATCGCCCGTGCGACGATGACGGGCGAGATCACGGACCCGCTGGTCGTGATCGGCTTCATCGACACCGGCTTGCTCCTGTTGATCATCGTCGAGGTCTACCAGACGGTCGTCGCCTACATCGAAGAATCGAGTACGCATCGGATCGTGCTCATGGTCACGTACACGGGGATCATCGCGATGGTCCGGAAGATCATCACCTTCCGAACCGGCGAGTTCCCCACCACGGAGGACGCGTTAGTGGCTGCGGTCGCGTACACGCTGGTGCTCCTCGGACTGGTCGCCCTGCTGTGGGTCTACCGCTCGAGCGACGAAGTCGCCCGGTAACGGACGGCGACCGGACGACGGGCGGTGCCCACTCGATCGCGACGCGATCGACCGTCTCACCTGTCCGCACGAACTCGCTCGAGCACCGACAGCGTCCCGTCGGCGTGGCCACCCTCGAGCACCTCGTCGGCCGCGTCCCTCGCCGCCGCGTCGGCGTTCGAGACGGCGAAGCTCCGGCCGACCACCGCGAACGTGGAGACGTCGTTCTCCGAGTCGCCGATCGCGACCGCCTCCTCGAGGTCGATGCCGACGTGGTCGGCGACCGTCCGGACGCCGGCGCCCTTGCTCACCGCGGGATCCTTGACATGGAAGGCGTAGCCGGTGTCGACCACCTCGAGGCCGTGGTCGGCGGCGAGCTTTCGAAGTGGCGCCTCGGGCTGGCTGCTCTCGACGGCAATCTCGGTCTCGCGCCAGCGATTGACGGTGTCCTCGGGCCCCCAGCCGAGCGAGTAGCCGGCGGCCTCGTACGCCTCGGCGACGGCCCACGGCGTCTCGGGATCGGCGTTGAAGTGCACGTCGTCGCCGGTGTAGACCACGCCGCCGTTCTCGGCGACGACGAGTTCGGGAATGCCGGCGAAGTGACAGAGCGCGATCGGATACGGGAAGGCCTTCCCCGTGGCGAGGACGACCGGGGCGTCCCACTCGCGAAGCGCGTCGAAGACCCGGGGATCGATGCCCCACCTGTCCGGCCTGGTGAGCGTCCCGTCGATGTCGAGGACGAGCGGCGGCGTCATACTCGTCGGTGGGACGCTCGAGGCCCTAAGTGGGTCGGTTCGCTCGAGTCCCGTTCCAGACCGGGAACCGTCCACAGCGTTATCCCGTTCGTCGTCCTGGGTCCCGGTATGGGAGGCGAGAACGAGCGCGGACGGCCGCGGGATGGTGCGGACGACGACGGACGACGGGACGAGTCGCACGAAGTCAGGCGCGCGGAGCACGAGCCACCCGACGCGCCGCGTACGTGCCACCGTCGCGGCTGCGACGAGCCGGCCGCGTTCGCCGTCCTCGAGCGATACCAGGAGGAGACCGGGAAGGGGACCGTCGAGGCGGAGGCGTTCCTGTGTCGAGACCACACCGACGAGGAGAGCCCCGCGAACCTCGACAGCGCCGCCGACGACTACGTGTTTCGCATCGAACCGGTTTCGGACTCGTCCGACGCGGATCAGGGCTGACCGCGACGTCGACCCAGGAATTACGAACCGTCGCTCGCCCACCCGCGAGCGCACTCGAGGGCCTCACCCCATCGCTCGTATCGCTCGTCGGCGACCGCCCGATCGAGTTCGGGCTCGAACGCGCGGTCGACCCGCCAGTTCTCGCGAAGTTTCGCGAGCCCGTCCCAGTAGCCGACGGCGAGTCCCGCGGCGTAGGCGGCCCCGAGCGCGGTCGTCTCGTCGACGACGGGGCGGACGATCCGCGCGCCGACGAGGTCGGCCTGGAGCTGACAGAGGAAGTCGTTCTTCACGGCGCCGCCGTCGACTTTCAGCGACCGGACCTCGAGCCCGGCGTCGGCCGCCATCGCCTCGGCGACGTCCCTGGTCTGGTAGGCGATCGACTCGAGGGTCGCCCGGACGAGGTGTTCTTTCTGGGTGGCGCGGGTCATCCCGACGATCGTGCCACGGGCGTGCTGGTCCCAGTGGGGCGCACCGAGTCCCGTGAACGCGGGGACGAGGTAGACGCCGTCGGTCGAGTCGACCTGTCGAGCGAGCCGGGAAGTCTCGGCCGGATCGTCGATCAGCGAGACGTCCGCGAGCCACTCGATGGCCGCGCCGGTGACGAAGATCGATCCCTCGAGGGCGTACTGCACCGGCTCGCCACGGCGCTGGAACCCGATCGTCGTCAGCAGGCCGTGGTCGCTCGAGACCGGCTCCTCGCCCGTGTTCAGCAGGAAGAACGAACCCGTGCCGTAGGTGTTCTTGGTGTCGCCGGGTTCGAAGCAGGCCTGGCCGAACAGCGCCGCCTGCTGGTCGCCGAGCGCGCCCGCGACTGGAACCTCGGCTCCGAGGAACCCCTCCGAATCGGTCGAGCCGTAGGTCCGGTCGTCGCTCGAGGGCCGGACCTCGGGGAGACAGGCCTCGGGAACCGAAAACTCCGCGAGCAGGTCGTCGTCCCACGAACAGTCGTGGATATCGTACAGCATCGTTCGCGAGGCGTTCGTGACGTCGGTGACGTGCTCGCCAGTGAGGTTGTAGATCAGCCAGCTGTCGATCGTGCCGAACAGGACCTCGCCCGCCGCGGCCCGCTCGCGGACGTCCGCGGGGCGGGCGCGCTCGAGTTTGATCGGGTCGGCGTGCTCGAGCAGCCACTCGACTTTCGTCGCCGAGAAGTAGGCGTCGGGCTCGAGGCCGGTCTTCTCGCGGATCTCGTCGGTCAGTCCGGCCGCCTCGAGTTCGTCGATCCGTCCCGCGGTCCGGCGATCCTGCCAGACGATGGCGTTGTAGACGGGCGTGCCAGAATCGGCGTCCCACAGCAGCGTCGTCTCGCGCTGGTTGGTGACGCCGATGGCCGCAAGTTCGTTCGGGGAGGCGTCGGCTTCCTCGAGGGCGCCGCCGATTACGGTCTTCGTGTGCTCCCAGATCTCGACGGGGTCGTGTTCGACCCAGCCTGGTTCCGGATACTGCTGTTCGTGTCGCTCGTAGGCACTCGAGACGACCCGTCCCGCGTGATCGAAGAGCATGAATCGGGTGCCGGTCGTCCCCTGGTCGATCGCGCCGACGTAGGTGGTGGCTGTCACGGGTGCTCGTGCTGACGGACTTGCATGAGCGGCATAAGGGTTCGTGGAGTTGTCGGACCGCTATGCCGCTCACATCAACGCCGATTTTGGTTAGCCCGAGGGGCTCGGAATCCACAATTAAGGCTTTCGGCACCGCCTCGATCTAAGTAAAATTTCATAGGTGGATTTTTGGGTTATCGTCGTGAGGTAGTGCCTAAGCAAAATGGCCACCCGAGACCTCCCCGACAGTGCCCCCGGAAGATACGTCCCGTATGGTGACCGACCGTTCTATCTTCCCGACGAGTTGCCCCCGGGTCGGCCGATCCAAATCGACGACCGCCTTCGAGAACTTCTCGACGAGGCGATCTTTCAACTCGGCCGGTTAGACGGGATCAGCGAGGAAACGAGCGTCAATCCAATCGTCTACACGTCCCTGGTTCGCCGTGAAGCCGTCGAGTCCGTACTCATCGAAGGGGCCGAGATCCAACTGGAAGACCTGTTCCGCCCCGACAAGGCCGGTGCCTCTCAGGTTGCCAAGGACATACAGGAAGGCCTGAATTACGAACGAGCCGTTCTGGAGGGGAGTCGGGCAGTCTCCGAAACGGGCGAGATTTCGCTCTCGTTGCTAACACGGTTGCACGACATCTTGCTCACAAATGCTCGTAATGAAGGCGATACGCCGGGGGAGTTTCGAAAAACGCCGGTTCATATCCCACCGCCCGAAGGGCTCGTGGAGCCGTTTATTCCTCCGGCTCCTGGGAGAATCACCCCGCTTATGGAAAATCTCGAGGCGTACATCGAGGAGGGAGGTCCGTACCACGAGCTCATCGACACCGGCATCGTCCACTATCAGTTCGAGACGATACACCCGTTCAGCGACGGAAACGGACGGCTCGGGCGGATTCTCATTACGCTCCAGTTGATCGAGCAGGGATACCTCACGAAACCGTACCTGTATCCGAGTGCATATTTCAACAAACATAAAATCGAGTACGTTACTCGGTTACGAGCCGTCAGTGAGGAAGGTGCCTGGGAGTCCTGGCTCCGGTTCTTCGTCGAAGGGATCAAAGAACAGGCCTTCGATGCTGTCGAACGGACCGACGAACTCCGACAGTTGCGTCGAGAGTACGAAGCCACGTACGGCCACGAAAAGACCGCGGCAGACCGGCTTGCTATGCGACTGTTCCAGCATCCGTACGTCACGACGAACGATGTAGCCGAGATCCTCGACGTCACGACCCAGACCGCGAGAAACGCGATTACCGAACTCGAAGCAGGAGGCGTTCTCGAGGAAACTACGGGGAAAGAACGGTATCAAGAGTTCAAGGCAGTCGACATATTCGATATCCTCACGAGACAGTTCGATCAGTCGAACTGAGAGGCGAATCTCGTCACATCGACACACGGGGGTTTCCACCCGAGTCCTGGCTCGAAACAGATGTCTCGACGTCCGATTGTCGCCCGACCGAGGCAGAACTGACGACAGCGTAAAGACCGCCGCGACCCTCGTGCGAACGAGAGAATGGCACGGGACACCGAGGTCCTCGTCCTCGGGGGCGGGTCGACCGGCTGCGGCGTCGCCCGCGACCTGGCGAGGCGCGGCCTCGAGGTGACGCTGCTCGAGCGGGGCAACCTCACCCACGGGACCACGGGGCGGATGCACGGTCTGCTCCACAGCGGCGCCCGGTACGCGATCTCCGACCAGGCGAGCGCCCGGGAGTGCATCGAGGAAAATCGCGTGCTCCGGGAGATCGCCGGCCACTGCGTCGAGGAGACCGGCGGGCTGTTCGTCAAGCGGCCGGAGGACTCGGCCGACTATTTCGAAGAGAAACTGCGGGGCTGTCGCGACTGTGGGATTCCGGCTCGCGTGCGCTCGGGACGCGAGGCCCGCGAGATCGAACCCTTCCTCGCGCCGGATATCGACCGCGCGCTCGAGGTACCGGACGCGGCGATCGACCCCTTTCGGCTCTGCGTCGCGAACGCCCGCGACGCCGAGGCACACGGCGCGCGAATCGAGACCCACGCCGAGGTCGTGGACGTCCTGCGCGAGGGCGACGACGTCCACGGCGTCGAGGTGCGCCACGAGTCGGGCCCCGGGAAGCGAGTGCACCGGCGATCCGGCTCCACGGAGACGATCACGGCCGAGTACGTCGTCAACGCAACCGGCGCGTGGGCGGGCCAGCTCGCCGGGATGGCCGACCTCGAGGTCGCGGTCCGGCCCTCGAAGGGCGCGATGACTATCACGAACGTCCGGCAGGTCGACACGGTGATCAACCGCTGTCGGCCGAAGGGCGACGCCGACATCGTCGTCCCCCACGAGACGACGGCGATCCTGGGCACGACGGACGTGGAGGTCGACGACCCGGACGACTACCCCGAGGAGCGCTGGGAGGTCGACCTGCTGATCGACCGGCTCGCGGAACTCCTGCCGATCCTGCGGGAGGCGCGGACGATCCGCTCGTTCTGGGGCGTCCGCCCGCTGTACGAACCCCCCGGAAGGGGAACCGAGGACCCGACGGACATCACGCGCGAGTTCTTCCTGCTCGACCACCGCGAACGCGACGGCGTGACCGGGATGGCGAGCATCGTCGGGGGAAAGGTCACCACCTACCGGGCGATGGCCGAAACGGTCGCCGACCACGTCTGTGCCGAACTCGGCGTCCGGGCCTCGTGCTCGACGGCCGACGAGCCCCTGCCTGGCAGCGAGGAACTCGAGGCGGCGATGGACGACTTCGGCCTCCGGTCACCGATCGCCCGCCGGAGCCGACAGCGGCTGGGCAGCCGAACGCGGGACGTACTCGAGACCGACGAGCCGAACCCCGTCCTGTGTGACTGTGAGGGGGTCACGCGAGCCGAAGTCCGGGACGCGATCGCCCAATCCGGCACCGACCTCAACGCCGTCCGCATTCGAACTCGTGCGTCGATGGGCAACTGCCAGGGCGGCTTCTGCTGTCACGCGATCGCGAACGAACTCCATCCCGCACACGACGAGCCGGTCGTCCGCGCGGCGCTCGACGAGTTGCTCAAAGAACGCTGGAGGGGCGAACGCCACGCCCTCTGGGGCGACCAGCTCTCCCAGGCGATGTTGAACTACGCCCTCCACGCGACGACGCTGAACCGCGACCGCGATCCCGCACGGACGGGCGAATCGATCGACTACGGGGCGTTCGATCGGGGGCAGACGGGGGACGGGGCCGGAGCGTTCGTCGGCGAGAAAACGACAGACGGAGGCGATCGCTGAGATGGCGATCGAGGACGACGTGCTCGTGATCGGCGGCGGGCTCGCGGGGATGACGGCTGCGCTCACGGCGGCCGAACGCGCCTCGAGGGTGCGACTGCTCTCGTACAAGCAGAGCACGCTCTGCCACGCCAGCGGACTGATCGACGTCCTCGGCTACGCGCCCGACCGTTCGGGGCCGCTCGTCGACCCGTTCGACGCCATCCCCGACCTCCCGCAGGGGCACCCCTACGAGCGAGTCGGTACGGACGCCATCCGGGAGGCACTCCACTTTTTCGACGCCGTCGTCGGCGACGCCTACCGTGGCGCACACACGGACCGGAACGCCCTCGTGCCGACGGGTGACGGAACCGTCAAGCCGACCGCCCGGTATCCCGCGAGCACGGCCGCCGGGCTGGCGAGCCGGCCTCGAGCCACCTTACTCGTCGGGTTCGAGACGCTGCCCGACTTCGACGCGCCGCTGGCCGCCGCCCACCTCCGGGAGACGGGCGTCCCCTTCGAAACGCGCGGTGTGACGCTCCAGTTTCCCGGCATCCAGCGAGCCGACGCGACGCTCACACGCTACGCCCACCTGCTCGAGCGGGACGAACCCGTCGACGCGGGAGCGGGCGCGGCCCCGGCTCGAACGGTTCTCGCCGAAGCCGTCCGCCCGCATCTCGAGGGCGTCTCCCGCGTCGGTTTCCCGCCGATTCTTGGCGACGAGCATCACGCGGTCGTGCGCCGGGACCTCGAGGAGCGCCTCGGCGTCGCCGTCTTCGAGGTGCCGTCGGGGCCGCCCAGCCTGCCGGGGATTCGACTCGAGCGGCTGCTCTTCGACGCGCTCGAGGAGTTGAGCGTGCGGGTGACGACGGGGGTGCCGGTCGTCGACTACGAGGCGAGCGCTGACGGCGGGCGGATCGAGCACGTACTGGTCGACCGAAACGGACAGCGCGTTCCCTATCGCGCCGACTCGTACGTGCTCGCGACGGGCGGGCTCGTCGGAACGGGGATCGACTCCTCACGCGAACGCGTCTCGGAGCCGATCTTCGACTGTAATGTCGCCCACCCCACGGATCGGTACGACTGGTTCGAAGACGACGCCTTCGGCGACCACCCGTTCGCCCGGTTCGGCGTGACGGTCGACCGGGAACTCCGCCCGCTCGCCGCGGACGGCGAGCCGGAGTTCGCGAACCTGCGTGCGGCGGGGGCGGTGCTCGGCGGCTACGACTACGCAGCCGAGAAGTCAGGCAGCGGGGTCTCGCTCGCGACCGGCTACGTCGCTGGGACCCACGCCGCGGCGGAGGTGCGTGGATGAGCGATACGGGTGGCAGTTCCGCCGAGGACGGCGGGGAGGGGAGCGAATCGGGGCCCACGGACGGCGATGTCCTCGAGACAGATGGGGAGGGTGCGTTCGACCCCATCGAGGTGTTTCCCGAGACCGGCGAACCGGACCTTCGGCCGGGCGCGGACGACTGTTACAAGTGTTCGACCTGCGATACGAACTGCCCCGTCGCGGCAGTCGACGAGGAGTTCCCGGGGCCGAAGTTCCAGGGTCCCGAACAGTGGCGGCTCAAACGACGGGAAGACCACGACATCGACCCCTCGATCACGAAGTGCTCGAACTGTATGCGCTGTGACCACGCCTGTCCCACCGGCGTCCCGCTCTCACAGCAGCACAACACCGCACGCGCCGAGTACGTCGCCCAGCAGGTGAGCCGCTTCTCGCGGGAGTACTGGCGCAACCGCCTGCTGGCGAACTACGGGACGATGGCCCGCCTCGGAAGCCGCGTGCCAAGGCTGACGAACGCCGTCATGGGGCTATCGGCCACGAAGTGGCTCAACGAACGCGTCCTCGGCATCACGAGCGAACGCGAGTTCCCCGAATTCGCGACCGAGACGTTCCGCGAGTGGTGGGCCGACCGCGGCGGCGCGCGGGTCTCGAGCGAGGAGAAGCGCATCGCGTACTTCCACGGCGATTACGCCAACTACAACACGCCCGAGGTCGGAAAGGCGCTCGTCCGGGTGTTCGAATCCTTTGGCTACGAGGTCGCCGTCCCCGACCAGCGATGTTCGGGCACGCCGATGTTCGCCAACGGCATGCTCGAGGACGCACGCCGAGCGGCGACGTTCAACGTCGAGGCCTTCCGTGAACTCGTCGAAGACGGCTACGACGTCGTCTGCTCGTGTACGTCCTGCTCGTTCGCGCTCCGTCAGGAGTACCTCGAACTGTTCGACCTCAAGGGCGTCGAGACCGTCGCGACGAACACCTACGACGCCGTCGAGTACCTGCGAATCTACGAGGACCTCGAGGGAGCCCTCGCCGAGGCCTCCGGTGACGACGGTCAGCCCGCGGCGTTCGCCTACCACACTCCGTGTCACGCCCGCAACCAGGGACTCGACGGCCAGACCGTCGAACTCGGTGACGCGGTCGACGGCCTCGAGGTCCACGACGTCGGCGACTCCTGCTCTGGCATCTCGGGCACCTACGGCTGGAAGCGAGAGCGCTACGAAACCTCGATGACGATCGGCGCGGAGATGTTCGAGCACATAGAGCGCGCCGATGCCGACACCGGCCTCACCGAGTGTCCGACCTGTGCGATGCAGATGGAACACGGGACGGGCTACGAGGTCCGACACACCCTCGAGGTGCTCGCGGACGTGCTACTCGAGCAGTGAGTTGTTATAGTACTCGTTGAAACGAGTTACACCCGGTCACAGCCGAGCGGACAGCCTCGGCCTCGTTGGCGAGGCTGCCCGCCAACGGTCGTGACCGGGTGTGCAATGACTTTCAACGGTTACTATACCGCCGCTGGATCGGCGCCGCCGCTTCCTGACGCCGAAACCGACCCCATGTCGGTCGAGTTATGGGTGGTCGATCGAACCGGACGATAACGTGTAGTAATTTCAGCAATTGGTTTTTATTGATGGGATTTCTAACTGGACAGTCAAGGACGAGGAATGGCGATCGAGTTCGAGGAAACGACGGAGCCGGCGGGTCTCGAGGTGTACGATTCGATCGAACAGCGGCACGTCTACGTCAAAACCCCGACTGCCGTCTCGGTAACGCCCGCAGACCAGGACCGGTTCTGTTTTCCGATCGACAGAGCGTGTTCGATTACAACGGATTCGCTCGTCTTTAGCCAGCGATACTTCGTGAGTGTACACGACGAAACCGGCACGTGTACTCAGAGCCTCGAGACCGGTGATCAGGTGCGCCTCGGCCGGGGGACGCAGTTCGTCGGGCTGAGCGGTCCGATCCAGCTGTACTGTCGGGTCGAAGAGCCTGGTCGAGTCGAAACGAGGATCGACTCGATCCACGTGACGTTCGATCGGCCCGTACCGGTGACGATCGGTGCCAGGTCGCTCCACGACCAGCCAGCCGATACGATTCAGACGCCCGACGACCCTGCGTCGATGATCCAGGCCGTCTCGTCGCTATCGTCGGTGCTCAAAACGACCTCGCCAGAACGCGCCTGGCCGACGCTTCGCGGTCATCCACCGTTGATCGAACGGAGTGACGAACTCGAGGTTCCCGAGGAAATGGCGTCGCCGGAGACGGACGTCACGTTCACGATCCCGCCAACGTACCGTCACCTGTACACGATCGCGCCGCTCTCGTTTTACCTCGGTGCGACGATCCAGCCCGGCTCCGAACCGACGCTCCGGACGTCCCAGTTCGAGTACGCACTCGGGGTCGAAGAGCGGTTCGAAGACGACGTCGCTCGATTGCTAAAGCGGTGTTTCCTCCTCGATTGTCTGGTTCGAACGGAAGGAATGTACCAGTACGAGCTGTACGAGCGAAACCGGCTCGAGAACGTCCTTCCCTTCGATCTTGCCGAAACGTACGAGCTGTCGCTTTCGGAGCGACTCGAACGGTATCTGGAGATACCATACCGAAAGATCGAAACGTACGTTCCGCGGTGGCCACTCACGGCACACGTTCCAGCAACACCAGAATCCGTCGAGTTGCTGCCGTTCATCGTCAACGAACTGGGAATCGTTCGCGAACCACGGGGGCGAATCGTCGACGGAGTTACGCACGTTACGGGAAGCGAAGCGGGACTGGTTCGGTCTGCCGGTGTAGACCGGAGTCCGTCCGAGCCGTCGACGAACGATCCAGGGCCGTTCGTCGTTCCCGACGTCAACGACGAGTCGATCGAACACGCCTGGTTCGGTGATCACGTCCCGCAGACGGCCTCGAAGGCGATGATCGAAGCCTACCGGAGCCAACTCTCCCGTGGTTCTCGGAGTGAGTCGATCGAGATTCTGCTCGTCTGTAACGACGCCCGGATGATCGACGAGCACGATCTACTCGACCAGGCGTACGGAAAACGCGATCTCTTACCGTTCGACGTCACATCGGAGTTCGGCGTCGGCACGGATCAACTGGCCGATCTCCTGACAGACGGCGGATACGACTTCTTGCACTTCATCGGCCACGCGACGCCCGACGGGCTCGAGTGTCCGGACGGGGACCTCGACGTCAGAACGCTCGAGGAGGTCAACGTCGGCGTGTTCTTCCTCAACGCCTGTCGCTCGTACGAGCAAGGGCTCGCGCTCGTCCGCCGCGGTGCCTTCGGCGGGGTGAGTACCCTCAGCGACGTGCTGAACGAACACGCTGTTGAGATCGGCGAGACGATGGCGAGACTTCTGAATCTCGGTTTCCCGCTCAGGGGTGCGCTCGAGATCGCCCGCGAGAATTTGACTGTCGGGGACCAGTACGCCATCGTCGGCGACGGATCTGCGGACATCGCACAGACCGAAGGTGGTGCACCTGCGATCGTCGTCGTCAACGACCGTGAAAATAGCCAATTCGAGTTCGCTATCCGCTCTTATCCAACGAAGGAGTTCAAACTCGGAACGACGACCGCGTCGAATCTTCAATCAGTCGCCGATAGACACCTCAGCCCGTGCTACACCCCCTTTTCAAGGGTCTCTGAGAAATCGTTACAGGAATATTTGACGTGGACGGGGATGCCAGTACTGACTGACGACGAGTTACGCTGGAACGACGGAATTGGACCGATGCTGTTCAATTAGCACTTCCAGCTAAGTGGGCAACGAGTTGTACCGACAACGAGAAGTAGCCTTTTAGCAGCGATTTGAATACTTACGGACCAACGTGGGAATTGGTACCTGCAGCGACCGTTCCAATCTGGCTGAGCAGCACCATCAGGGTGAACAGGACGCCAATCATTCGGGGGTTCTCTGCGAGGTACGCTTTCATGCTGTCTTTCGCGGACATTGTACTTCAACGGTTATTTCCAAAGGTAATAAAAATATCTTAAAGTTTCATATGGTTATTTACATAATACTACTAATATTAGAGTGATTTAGCAGCCGCGGCCCAGATCGGCGGATTCGGCGTTGAATTATCGATCAAATCTATGAAGCATTCCGGTGGTCGTCGGAGACGGACGAACATGGTTTCAACGCGGTTGTATTGCCCATGGCTATTCTAGCTGGGTGTAAAAGTATTCTCACTCTTCGACGTGGGGTCGAACCGCGCTCAGTACCTGGCTCGAAGCCGATCTACGTCTTCGTCGAGGTAGTACGCGAGCGTTCCCGTCAACCCGAGGTCGGCGATTCGTCGGCCCGACGTCTCGACCAGCACCTGCGGACAGTAGCCGGTCGGCATCGTCCGCCCGAGGTTCCGGCTGAACGCCGTGTCCTCGTTCGGGACGTCCGGGAAGCCGCCAACCTCGTCGAACGCGTCGTGGTGGACGACGCAGTTGAACCCCGGGAGGATCGGGCGCTCGAGTCGCGAAAAGACGTGGTTGATCGCCGCCTCCACGACCTTTGCCCGGCGGGGGCCGGTGATGCGGCAGTACGAGGACGCGGCTGCGAGGCCTTCCGCCTCGAGGAAGCCGACCATCGCGGTGAGGTAGTTCGCCCGCAGCTCCGTGTCGGCGTCGACGAACGCCAGCCACTCGCCGGTGGCGTGAGCGGCCCCGAAGTTCCGGCCCGCGCCGATGCCCGTGCCGCGCTGCTCGAGGAGCGTCGCGTCGTACTCGCGGGCGATCGCCGGCGTGTCGTCGCTCGAGCCGTCGTCGACGACGAGCACCTCGTAGGCGAGGGCCGTATCGAGGCTCTGAACGCTCGAGAGGGTCCCGCGGAGGTACGCTTCCTCGTCGAACGCCGGGACGATGAAACTCACGTCCGGCTCGCTCGGGTCGGTCGATTGGGCGTCCGCCGGCGTCATTTCACTCGCCGGTACGGTCACGCGGTCGGGTAATAGTGCTATCCGTTCTCGTCGGCGCGTTCAGTCGAGGAGTGTTAGCCTGTCACACTGGCGACGGCCCCGGCCCCGGCCCCGGATGTAATCCGTGGCTGTTCGAGCGGATCGCCTGCCTCACTGTCGGTCTCCTCGACGACGTACCGCTGGCCCATCATGGGATCGAGGAGGCTGTCGACGGGGGCCCGGTCGTCCTCGAGGACCGGCGCGTCGCCGGTGTCGACGTCACCGACGTAGTAGTCGACCTCCTCGGTCAGGTCGATGCCGATCTCGCGCTCGTCGTTTCGGTCGTGGAGTTCCGCCTGGGTGAGTCGGCCGTCGGCCTTGGTCGCGACGAGTTCGACGTTCTGGACGGCGCTCGACTCTGACGTCCGGAAGGCGTACACCTGTGGGAACGCCTCCTCCATCGTCGCGTACTGCGAGCGGTAGAACTCCGAGGCGGGGCCTTCCGGTGCGGAGACGACGTTCGCCACCAGGACGCCGTCGTCGCTCAGCCGGCTCTCGGCGAGCGCCATGAACTCGCGGGTCGTCATCTCGAAGGGAACCTTGTCCTGTCGATAGGCGTCGAGGACGATCGCGTCGTAGGTCTCGTCGGTCTCGGCGAGGAAGCTCCGGCCGTCGCCGGTGTGGACGGTCAGCCGCTCTGCGTCCTCGTGGTCGAGGTCGAAGTACGTCTCGGCGGCGGCGGTCACCTCGGGGTCGAGTTCGACGACGTCGACGGTCACGCTCTCGTCGCGCTCGAGGAAGCTCTTCGGGCCGGTGTAGCCGCCCCCGCCGACGAACAGCACGCGCTCGAGATCGTCCGGGTCGTCGGCGAAGAGGTACGGCAGGTGGAAGTAACGCGTGTACGCGAAGACGTGTCGGTCCGGATTCTCGAGGTCCATCGCGCTGTGGCGCGCGCCATCCAAGTACATCGTGCGCGTGTCACCGTCGTCGATCACCTCGAGGTGCTGGTACGGCGTCTGGCTCTGGTAGACGACGTCGCCTCTGACGTCGACCCCGGCCGCGCCGCTGCCGACGGTCGCGAACAGGACGAGCAGTGCGACGACCACCGAGGCGGCGACGGGCCGGAGCGTGGGGTCGGGGAGCGTGATGACGAGCGCGGTGGCGATCAGCAGGATGCCGAAAAAGAGACCGATTCCCTCGACGCTCGTCGCGGGGATGAGGACGAACGTGGTCCCGGCCGTGCCCAGGATAGAGCCCGCCGTGCCGAAGGCGTAGACGTCGCCCGACGCTTCGCCGGTGTCTGCCTTGTGTGAGAGTTCCGCGGCGTACGGGCTGATGAAGCCGAGCAGGTACGTCGGGGGGCCGAACAGGAGGACGATCGCCGGCAGGGAGGCGTACCGACTCGGAATCGGAATCGCCGCGGTGTAGACGAGGAGGTGTTCGCGCGTGAAGAGCAGAAATGCCAGGTAGACGGCCGTCAGCAGGAGGACCCAGACCAGCCGCTCGTTCGACGCGTGGGTCGCGGCGCGCTTGCCACCGCGCCAGTAGCCGAGCGCCAGCGCCGCCAGGAAGACGGTAATGACTCCGCCCGTAGTGTAGATGTGGCTGCCGAACTGGGGGACGACGACGCGAAACGCGAGAATCTGGAGCCCCATACTCGCGACGCCTGAGACGAAGACTGCGAGTTCCGGTTTCGTTAGCCGTCGCAGCGGAAGGCCCCGAACTGCACCCATTACAGTACTCAAGCGGTCCCGTCGGTGAGTATGTGTCGTTGTTCCCGCGGCCGTCGCAGTCGTAGTATGATATATAATACCAGGGAGTCAATAGCGGGACGATCATGTACGATCGAATTCTCGTGCCGACGGACGGGAGCGAACAGGCGATTGCGGCGATCGACGACGGGATCGAACTCGCCCAGCTGACCGGGGCGACGATTCACGCCCTCTACGTCGTCGAACCGATCCCCCTGGGCCGGTTCCCGGCCGGAATCGAGGCGGCGGGAAGCGATTGGGACGACGTCGTCGACGAACAGAAAAGCGAGGGCAAACGGGCCGTCGAGACGATCGCTGAACGCGCCGCCGACGCCGGCGTCGACGTCGTCGAGGCGATCGAACACGGCAAACCCAGCGTCAAGATCCTCGAGTACGTCGACGATCAGGACGTCGACGCCATCGTGATGGGCACCCACGGGCGAACGGGCGCCGGCCGCCTCATGCTCGGCAGCGTCGCCGAGAAGGTCGTCAGACAGAGCGAGGTTCCGGTGCTCACTGTCCGGATGACCGACTGATCGATCGTCGGCGGAGACGGCGGAGCCCGATCACTTCTGCGGCCGACTAACCGGCTCCTCGAGCACAGTCGGGAGTTCACCGATCGACTCGAGTTCCACGTCCGGTTCGGGCCCGGATTCGGCGGCATAGCGCCCCTGTCGGACACGAACGGTCCGCATCCCGAGGGTGTTCGGCACGGCGACGTCGATCGTCGGGTGATCGCCCACGTAGGCCGCCTCGTCCGGGTCGACGTCGAGGATCGCCAGCGTCTCCTCGAACGGGTCAGGTTCGCGTTTCGTAACGCCGCGTTCGGGCGACACCCAGACCGCGTCGAACGCCGACTCGAGCCCGAGTTCGGCCAGCTTCTCCCGGCCGTTTCTCCCGTCGGTGATCAGCCCGAGTCGCCGTTCGGCCCCGAGCCGCTCGAGGAGTCGGGGGGCGCCGGGATAGGGCTCGAGCGAGCCAATTCGGTCGTGAAACGCCGCGATCAGGTCGGGAACGTACTCCCTCGAGAGCCCGTGGTGGTCGAGGACGTGGTCGAACGTCCCGCTCCTGATCCCCGCGTCGTACGCGACCACGAGGTCGTCGACGACGTCGACGCCGGTCTCGGCCTCGAGGTGAGCCGCGGCCGCTCGGAGTCCGGCGTGGGCGTACTGCTCGTAGGGATAGAGCGTATCGTCGAGGTCGAAACAGATCGCACGGACCATCGGCGGTGGCTACGACGCCTCGGCCGAAAGGAACGCGGCGCCTAACCCCTGGCTGGCCGTCGAACGGGCTCGCTACCCGGCGCCTGCGGTGACGTAACGGCTGCCTACGGGACCCTCACGGCCGGCTCGAGCGCGGTAGGCGGTGGACAGTAATAGCCCGCCGCGTCGCCTCCTCGAGGAGATGTCAGATTCGACGGCTTCATCGACTGCTGCCGCTTCCGAGGCCGGACCCGACGCCCGGCTCCTGCTGACCGGCGCCGGCGCTCCCGGTGCCTCCGGCATCCTTCGCAGCCTCGAGCGCTCGAGCCTCGACCTCGAGGTCGTCGGCGTCGACATGGACTCCGACGCTTACGGCTTCGCCCTCGTCGACGAGTCGTACACGGTTCCCCCCGGCACTGACGATGACTACCTCGAGCGCGTGCGCGAACTGGTCGACCGGGAGGAAATCGACGTCGTGCTCCCGCTGACGACCGCCGAGCTCGAACCGCTCTCGCGGGCGAAAGCCGACTTCGCCGATCGGGGAGTGACGGTGATGGTCGCCGACCCCGACGCGCTCGAGACGGCCAACGACAAGGGTCGCCTCTACGCCTTCCTCGCCGAGCGCGGCTTCGACGCGGCACCGGACTTCGAACGAGTGGACACGCGCGAGGCGTTCGTCGACACCGTTTCCAGCCTCGGCTACCCCGACCGACCGGTCTGTTTCAAACGCCCCGTCGCCAGTGGGATGCGCGGCTTCCGCGTCCTCGACCCGACCGTCGACCGGGCCGACATCCTGCTCAACGAGAAACCCCACAGCGCCGTGACGACGCTCGAGGACGTCCTCGTCGTCCTCGAGGAGGCCGATCCGTTCCCCGAACTCGTCGTCATGGAGTACTTGCCCGGCACCGAGTACAGCGTCGACGTCGTCGCGACCGGCGAGGGAGTCCCCGCCGTCGTCCCCCGCTCGCGGGAGCGCACCCGCGCCGGCATCTCCTTTGCAGGAACTGTCGAGCAAAACGACGAGCTGATCGCGGCCGCCCGGGAGATCACGACGGCGCTCGGCCTCGAGCACAACGCCAACCTCCAGTTTCGCTACGACGCCAACGGCGTCCCGAAACTCATCGAGATCAACCCCCGGGTGTCGGGGACCATCGTCATGTGCACCGGCGCGGGGGCGAACATGCCTGCGTTCGGCGTGAAACACGCCCTCGGCCACGACCTCGAGTCGCCCGAGGTCGCGTGGGGGACCTCGATGCGCCGGTTCTGGCAGGAGGTGTTCGAGGGACCTGACGGGGACCGCTTCCGCCTGTAGCGCCGGTGGTGTGTCCCGAATCGGCTCACGCCTCGTCGCATGGCCTGTCTGGCGGCGAGATCGGGTCGACCTCGCCCCACGAGTGGAAGTCGGCTCGACCGGTCGGCCACTCCGAACGTACCGGGTAGCCGGTGTCCGTAGAGAGGTACTCGACCGTGATGTGGTGTTCGAAGACGTAGACCGCCTCGCCGCCGATGGTGGTCGTTCCGGCGGCCGCCAGGGTGGCGTACTCGTCGTCGCGTGAGGGGTCGACGGGGACGTACTGTGCCTCTTCGGGGTCGCGCCGCTCGAGATCACAGTGTCCCATCACGATCGTGTAGAGATCGCCGTCCACGCCGTACATCTCGATCTCCTCGCTCCCGTCGATGTAGACGTGAAAGTTCTCGCCGTGGACCTTCTGATAGCCCTCCGCCGGCTCCGGCGACAGCAGTGTGAGGTCGGCGACGAACGACGGCTCGGACGCGACCACCTCGCCGAAGTACACCTCCTCCGGCAACTCCTCGAGTGCACCCTCGTCGACGCCGGGCGTGAAGTCGTCGCCGAGGTCGCCATCGTCCGGGCTCGAGTCGGTCGGAGCGCTATCGTCAGCGTCGGCTCCGTTCGGTCGGTCCGATCCATCGCCAGCGCCGTTCCCGGAATCGTCGTCACCCTCGTCGCTACCGGTACAGCCCGCCAGGGCTGCGACGCCCGTCGTGGCGAGACCGGTGAGGAGCCGCCGCCTTCCAATCGATCCGGCCCGCGACGCTGGCGACTCACCGTCGCCGCGACCGCGTCGCCAGGTTCCGAAACTCATGCCTGGCGCCCCTTTAACGGGGTGGTCAATCTCCTCGATCGTCCGTCGATCCCCGCTCGGGGACGTCGTCGGATGCGGCCACTCCGCTCGGCTCGCTTCGGCTCGCTTCGGCTCGCTCCGGTGCGGGCCAGCCGTCGGCGGTCACTCACCTCGAGCGGGTGGTGGCGCTGGACGCTGAGCGTCACGTATTCGCGCACTGCAGACATTATTACGGTATGAACTCTCTGCTGACTAGATGATAAAGATATTCTGTACGACAGTACTGTATCGTCACTGATCAGAGGGCGGCCGCGCCGGGCGAGCCGTCAGCACCCTCGGGTCGACCGCGTTACGTCGACGACGTCGAGCGCGTCGTCGAGACACAACTGTAACTCCTCGTCCCCGCAGGGGATCGTGAGCGCGATGCGCAGCGGATCCTCCTCGAGAATCTCCTCCTCGACGGTCTGTGCACGTCGAAACGTCTCCCACGACGCGAACTGGTGTTCGATTCCGTGGTCGTGGTAGAACGCCGCCACGGCCGGGTGGGCGAGGATCGCGATCGTGAGTGGGCCTCGGGCGACCGACTTACACTGGTGACAGACCTCCGCGACTTCGATCCGGTGCTGGCGATTGCAGCGCGGACAGCCGCCCCGGTCGCCGGGCTCGTGCGTCTCACAGACGTCGATCGATTCGACGACTTCACTCGAGCAGTCGGGGCAGATTCCGGTGATGAACGACTGGATCCGGTTGAGGTTGAACGCGAGCGTCGCGTGGAACGCGTCCTCCGGCGTTCGGTCCGACAGCCCCGTCGGCGGAAACGGGAACGTGAACAGGACGCCATCTTCGCCCGTCGAATCCTGCCAGATGCCCGGACACTGGCTACACGACGCGCTCAGGTGGTGGTCTTCGTAGTCGACCACGACGGGCGCATCGCACCGGGGACAGGTGGCATCGATCTCCGCAGCGTCGATGCGCGGCCGTTCGCGGACCGTCCCCGCGACGACTGCCCGGGCGATTTCGAAGCCAGCTTCGGTGAGCTCGTAGCCGGTGTCCGTCTGGCGGACGAAGTGATCGGTGAGCTGCTCGAGGTGGTAGCTGAAGTTCCCGGTGTCGCCGTACCCGACCCGCTCGTACAGCTCCGAGAACGTGACGGCGTTGTCACCGTCGTACAGCTCCGAGAACTTGACCACGTTGGCCGGATCGTTCGGATCGTACAGCTCCCACAGCGTCTGGACGATCGCAAAGCGCGTCTCATTCGCGAGGATAGCGAACGCGTCGTTCGGCGAGAGGGGACTCGACTCGTCGCGATCCCTGTGGTTCATACTAAAAGATAGTTCCTCTCCACGTGAAAACTTTCTGGACGCAAACCAGATTCGAACCACGGTCGTCCTCGCTGGCCCCCTCGCGAAGGCTCGAGGCTGGCGGCCGACCTCGCCGGCGAGGAGACGCGATCAAAACCGTCTTCGGCCTCACGGACGTAGCCTCGAGCGGCCGATGACGAGGCACCCGTTCTGAGCCGGACTCGGCACCCGGCAGTGACGAACCCTATGAGTGCCGAGGCCACCGATCTACAGGCGAGGCAGGCCGCGTCTCTCTGGGTATGACTCCGAGGCGGTTCTCTCCTCACGCTCGTGTCACCGCCGACCGCTCGGTTCCACCACCGAAGAACGGCCGGCCACCCCCGTCACTGGCTGGCGTGTCCGTCGGTCGAACGCGTCGGGAGTGACCGGGATCAACTCGAGTGAGCGGGGACGCCGAGAAACGCGAACGGCTCGGTTTCGACGAGGTCGTCGGCGACGTCGCCTGCGAAGACGGTCGCCTGGTGCTCGCCGAGCGACAGCGATCGAACGCCGGCATCGGCGTCGAAGTCGACCCCCTCGAGGTCGAGCCAGAAGACGTTCGGTGAGAGTGCCGACTCGAAGTAGTAGCGTCGGTCGCGGTGGTCGGCGACCGTGCGCCAGCGCGTCGAGGAGATGTGCGGTTCGTCCGGTGTGCTGATCCCGTACGGGACGGAGACGTTGCGGATCGCGCCGAAGACGCTTGCCGTTGCGATTCGACGGTCCCGGGTCTGGGGAATCGCATCGACGTAGAAACTCGCGCGGGCGAACCGGTCGGCCGGGCGGTTCGTTCCCGGTAACATGACGGTGCCGCCGATCTCCGACCAGTACGCGTCGAGTGCGAGTTGCTGGTCGAACGGCGGGGAGTTCGTCATCACCTGGTACTCCCGATCGTGATGGATCCGCAACTCGCCGTCGACGTACTCGAGGATGGCGCTGTCACCCGTGGCGTCGGAGATGGACAGGTGCAAGGTTGCGAGTCGGCCCTCGTCGGGAATTTCGTCGGAGACGACGACGAACGCCTCGTTCCGGTGGCTCTCGACTGCCTCCGCGACCGTCGCGAAGTTGTCGAGGACGTACTGCGCCCACAGCGAGATCGCCAGTCCGGGCGTGTCGCCGTCCCACTCGGGATAGTCCGATTCGGTGAGCCACAGGACGTTCGCGACCAGCCCCGCTTCGTTCATCCCGTCGGTCGTCGCGATGTCGTACGCGGAGGCGACGACGCTGCCGTACTCGGCGGTCCACTCGAGCGAGGCCGGGCCGACCTCGCCCGTTCGCTCCATTCCGCGTGGGAACACCCAGAGGTTGGTTCCGATCTCGCCGTGCCAGTCCATCGACCGGCCAGTGAGCACGAGGTCATCGGGTCCGAGATACACCAGTCGGGTACACATCTACCGTCTCCCTCCCGTCTCTCGGTCGGCGTGCGCCAGGAGTCCGAGCATGAGGCCGTCATACCTCGAGTACGGACATAAGCTGTGTCCAGTCTGAACTGATACGTTCCGGCCGGGCGGTGGGTGTGTACCGACGTCGCCTCTTCGCTCCGGAGTCGCCTCTCCGCTCTGGACGATCCGTGGGGTGGTCGCCGGGAGAGTGGCTCTGTTGAAATCCTTAGTGAGTTACAGGTTCAGTCAGTAGTTTGAGTAGATGCAGACCCTCCCAAAGTCTCGGTTGCTCCGATTTGTCGAGGAAGCATTTCAGTTAGCGCAACGTGCCGTAGCTCGATACTCCTCGAAGTTCTCGAAGCAACGGTATACGCTCCATCAGCACATCGTTCTCCTCTGTCTCAAAGTTCGAAAGGATACGACGTATCGAACACTTCTCGACGAACTCATCGAGATGCCCCGTATCCGGAACGCAATCAATCTCACTGAACTCCCTGCGCCGTCTACGCTATGCAAAGCGTTCGACAGACTCGATATGGCTGTCTGGCGAGTGCTGCTCAATCTCTCTGTGTCACTGCTCCCGACCAACGGCGTTGTGGGGATCGACGCGTCGGGATTCGACCGCAGCCACGCCTCAAAACACTACACGAAACGAGCCAAACTCACGATTCAGCAACTCAAAGTAACACTGCTCGTCGATTCCAAAGTGAACGCAGTCCTTGATCTACACGTGACGACGACACGAAAACACGATAGTCAGATCGCTCCGTCGTTGATCAAACGCAACCCCGAGACTATCGACATCCTGCTCGGGGACAAAGGCTACGACGACCAGAAAATCAGACGGCTTGCCCGTCAACACGAGATTCGTCCACTAATCAAACATCGTGAGTTCACACCGCTTCACAAGGCATGGAACGCACGCTTAGACGCCGACCTCTATGGCCAACGGAGTCAATCAGAGACAGTCAATTCAACGCTCAAGCGGAAGTACGGTGCGTTCGTCCGTTCACGACGCTGGTGGAAGCAGTTCCGTGAACTCGCTCTTGCGTGTATTGTCCACAATCTTGACCAAGCAATCTAACGACCAGTACAGGTGCTAAATTGAGCGAGGTATAGTTACAGTCTATCTCCGTAGACTGAATCGAAGCGAGTGTACACCGCCGCAAATGCGATGAAGACAGCGATCGCTCCGATAGCGACACCAATCCATTCTCCGTATGGCACACCGTATCCTAACAGGACTGTAGCAAGCCGTTCCCCGACAAATGCCATCGTCATGATCACGCCTAAGCCGAGGAGAAACTTCACAACGAAATTCCGCTCTATGATGTTCTGTTCCATATTAGATATTTCCCATGGAACAGTATAAGTTTTCCGTAGTTGGATAGCGTGATCAGGACTCACCGGTTAGTGATGCCTCTCATCCTAATCTGAGTTCTTGCCCACCGAGGATGGACTGGAGCTGTTCAGGTGGATCAAGTCCTCGTCGTTTCCACGTGGCTAACATGGTCGTGATCGTCTCGTGAATCTGGACCCCTTCGGCTGAGCGGAGGGTCCGGAACATCTTCCGCAGCACCACTTGCTCGCGCAGAGCGCGCTCTGCGCGATTATTCGTCGAATCGACGTCTGGCTCTGTCACGAACGTCAGCCAGTGGCCTAACCCGTTCCTGATCTTCTCGATCAGTTTCTGAACCTCCTGTGACTCATACTCCTCCCTGATCAGCCCTTCCAAGTGTAACGACGCCTCCGCCCGCATCTGCTCGCGGGCGGAGGCAGACGGGTCCTCTTCGTCGAACGCCGTTAAGTCATCGTGGAGATCGTGCAACTCCGCAGAAAGCCACTCTGCTTCCTCATACCGCTCAGCAACGTACTCTGCCTCCCGTAACAGATGCGCCCAGCATCGCTGGAGTTTCGTGTGGTAGCTCCGGTACGCCGACCAGCCGTCACAGCTGAGCGTCGAGTCCTCGGCGAATTCCTCGCCGAGGACGTCCTCTAACACCTGGCTTCCACGACTCTCATCAACCCAGAACAGCACCTCTTCGTCAGTAACAAACGTCCACGCCCAGTGTTGCTCTCCATCAACAGGAAAGCCCGTCTCATCACAATAGACGACGTCACTCTCCCGAACACTGGCTTTGACGTCTTCATACGCGGGTCGCAGCCGGTCTGCGACCCGCTTGGTCAGGTTGTAGATTGTCCGGTGGGAGATGGGGAGATCGAGCTCCCACTCAAACAACTCTGCCTGCTTTCGGTTTGGAAGTCGCTGATGGAACCTTCCAAGGGCGGTTTGGGCCATGATATTTGGCCCAAACCGCCCGGTTTCCGGGCAGTCAGGATGTTCAGCAACGACCTCGTTTCCACAGGAACAGTGGTGTTTGCCGAGTTCGTACTCGGTGACAGTGGTTGGAATGGGGAGTGGTATATCGATAATCGTCCGTGAGACGTAGCTGTCCGGGTTAGAGAGTGTCTGCTCACAGTCTGGGCAATATCCCCGATCAACTCGAATAGTCTCCTCTGGTTCCGGAGGCGGTCGAGTTGTTCCCTCGTGACCTTCGTCACGTCCTGGAGAGGAGTCGCTGGCGGCGTCAGCGTCGCCGCCAGCGTCGTCCCCTTGGTCTTCGTTCTCTTCCTCGTCGCTGTCATCGTTGCCAGGTGATCCAGCCGCGCCACCCTGCTTACTGGGTGGTGTGTTTGGGTTTTCGTACCACTTGAGGCGTGCTTGCAGATTCTCGATCTGCTGTTGCTGTGCTGTGAGTTGACGACGGAGAAGACGGTTCTCGAACTCTTTGACTACGAGCTGCTGGCGGAGATGCGTACTGTCCTCAGCGCGGATCGCGGAATCTGTCGATTCCGGCGATCCGCCAATCCCCAGCGACACACTTGATTTACCATTGAGAGACCATTCATGAGACTGCTACGAAATCGGTCTGGCAGCAAGTCGCTATCCAACTACAGTTTTCCCTCTGTGGTTAGTACGCATGTGCAGTGTGAGTAGATTCACGTGAATATCTCTCTAAAGAATAGGGTTTCAACAGAGCCGGGAGAGTGAAATACGTCACTCCTGTACTCTTCGATACATGGAACTCGACCGCACGTTCGCCCGGCGCGTTGGCATCGGGCTGGTGGTCCTGGCGCTGTTTCTCCTCGCCGCGTACGTCGCCGTGCGGTTCATCGCGGTGCTCGTGTTCGCGGTCTTTCTCTACTACGCTGTCCGTCCCATCTACCGGTTCCTCGAGCGATTCGGACTGCCGCGTCGCGTCAGGGCGATACTCGCGCTGGTGCTGTTCGGCGTCCCCTTCGTGGTGTTGCTGGCGTACACGCTCGCGATCGTCGCCCTCGAGACGCAGGCGTTCGTCGAGGCCTACGACGTCCAGGACCAGGTCATCGAGCAGACGCTCGAGGAGGTCGACGTCACCGGCGTCGATCTCGAGGAACTCCAGCAGGTGGCCACCGGGGCGGCCGCGCAGGCGTCCCTCGGCGTGGTGCTGGTGAGCCTCGCCGGGGCGGTGGATCTCCTCGGAAGCGCGTTCGTGCAGTTTCTCATCCTCGTCATCCTGACCTACTACATGCTGATCGACGGGCCGCGATTCGTCTCGTGGCTCCTCGAGACGTTCGACGAGTCGGGCGTGCTGACCGCGTTCGTTCGCGCCACGGATCCGGAGCTGTCGATGACGCTGTTCGGGAACATCGTCAACGTGTTCGTCACGGCGATCGTCGGCGTCGCGACGTTCTACACGTACAACCTCTTCGCGCCCGCGGCCGTTCAGGTACCGTTTCCGGCCCTGATCGGCGCGCTGGCGGGCATCGGGAGTCTGATCCCGGTCGTCGGCATCAAACTCGTTTACGTGCCGGTCACGGTGGTACTCGCGGCGAACGCGTGGCTCGCGGGCGACCTGTCGTTGCTCGTTCCCGTCGCGGTGCTGTTCGCCGTCAGCGCCGTCGTCGTCGACTTCATCCCCGACTTTTTCATCCGGGCACACATCAGCGGGAAGCAGACTCACACCGGAATGCTGCTGGTCGCGTACATCGTCGGCCCCGTCGTGTTCGGGTTCTACGGGCTCTTTCTCGTCCCGATCTTGCTCATCCTCGTGATCAACGCCACGTACGTCCTCCTGCCGTACGTGCTGTCGGGCGACCCACCCGACAGCCGCCAGTCGCGATTGCAGGAGTACGCTGACGAGCACGAGGCGTCCACGGAGCCGGCGGTGACCGAGCAAGAACCCGTCGTCACGAGAGGCAATTCCTGACAGTAAAGGTGAACAATACTAATGCGGGCACCTGCTGTCCCTTCCTGACGGGACGAGAGAATGAACGAACAGGAAGTTGGGCAGTACTTCGACGCGACGGCCGACGTCTACTCACACGAGCGGGGCCTCGACGAGATCGAATCCTGGCCGGTCGTCGACGAGTTCATCGACAGGATGAGCACCGAGGGGGACCGGTTGCTGGAGATCGGCTGTGGCGACGGTCTCCTGCTCGAGTACGCGCTCGAGCACACCGACGTCACGGAGGCACACGGGCTCGACATCTCGCCCGAGATGCTCCCCGACGCGGACGCCGACGTGCGAGCCCACTACGTAGAGGGGTCGGCGACGGATCTGCCGCTGCCGTTCGAGCCGGAGTCGTTCGACTTCGTCGTGATGAGCGACGTGCTCCACCACCTCGTCGGTGCAAATCGCGCACAGTCGAAGCTGAAAGCACAGGCTGCGTTGATCGAGGCGTCGACCCTCCTCAAACCGGGTGGATACCTCGTCGTAAAGGACATCTACTATCGAAGCCCGATCGGGCCCGACCAACTGACGTCGTACGCGATCTTTTTCGGGCTCAAGTACTTCTCCGGCATCGCGTCGGCGATCGACGAACAGGCCGCACCCGGCCTGCTGGTCTCGTTTTACACGGAGGGCGAACTGCTCGAGTTGCTTCGACAGGCTGGAACGACGGTCGTGGGCACGTCGGTCGACGTCAAAACGCAGCCGTCGATTCCGAGACGTGCGCTCATCGGCGAATCGGCCTGTATTCGACTGTACGCCAGGAAGAAACCGAGAATTAGCGCCAGATAACACGTGGGTGATGGGGGTGGAGTAGTCGGCGAATCGATCTTCACCCGACTACAGCCGAGCGGCCAGCCCCGGGCCCGTCGTTGAGGCTGACCGCTCGGCTGTGACGGTGTCCCTCGTTTCAACGAGTACTATAGTCGGTCGATACGCCCGCTGATCGGATCGACTCGATTCCGAACCGACCAGGAGCTGTCGTGACCGCGTATCCGGACAATACCGTTCGCCGATCACCGTTGGGGTGAGCGTACCGTTCGATCCGCCGTCGACCGTCATCGACGACGGCCACACCGTTGGCCCTGGTTTCTTCTCTCGCTCGAGTGGCGCCGGGCCGCGATTCGAGCGCGCGGGCGGACGTCCACCGCTGGTAAGTCGGGTCTGGGTGTGCAGGTAACTCGAGTGTAAGGGTGCGCCTCGTATCGGAGTCGAACGGCGAGAAATAATGGTGGCATAGTTACCACCATGCCCGACACACACCGGCACGTATGACCGGCGTTCCGGAAGTGGTGGCGGTCGGCAGTGCACTCGTAGACGAACAGTACCTGGTCTCGAACCTGCCGAAACCCGACGGTGGCGCGTACGTCAACGACGAGTCGGTCGCGTTCGGCGGCGTCGCCGCCAACGTCGCGGTGGCGCTCTCCCGTCTGGGCCGGTCGACCGGCGTCGTCGTGCGGCTGGGAAACGACGACAACGCCGATGCGGTCGAGGCGAACCTCCGTGAGGAGGGCGTGGCGGTCGATCGCGTCACCCGGAGCCAGGACGAACGATCGACGTACTGTAAGGTGTTTCGCGATCCCGACGGGAGACGGATGATCGTCACCGGTGGCGGGGCAGCGAAGCACCTGACGCTCGAGGCCGACGACGAAGCCTACCTCCGGTCGGCCGACGTCGTCTTCACGAACGGCTTCTGTCCGGATCGCGTCACGCGCCAGCTGTGTGAGCTCGCCGCGAGCGGCGACGTTCGACTGGCGTTCGACCTCGCCAGCCCCCTCGACGGGCTGGAAGGGCGGGGGACCGAGCGGGAGACGGTGGACGAACTGCTGGAACCCCTCTCGCTGTTCGTCGCCAACGAGACGTCGATCGACTCGTATCTGGGGGTCAGGGGGAAAGCGGCGGTCGAACGACTTCGCGCCCGCGGCGTTCGTCGCGGGGCGCTGACCCGTGGTGAACGTGGGGCGATCCTCTGGACAGACGAGGAGCTCGTCGAGATCCCCGCGCTCGACGTCGACGTCGTGGATACGACCGGCGCGGGGGACGCCTTCGTGAGTGGACTGATCCACAAGTGGCTCCTCGAGGACGAGTCGATCGACGTCGCTGGCCGCTTTGCGACCGTCGCAGGCGGCTACAACTGCACCAAAACGAGCGCTCGTGGCGGGATGGTCGACGAGCACCAGCTCGAGGCCGTGCTGAACGAGGCACCAGTTCGGTAGTCGGCCGGCTCTCCTCACGCCGACGCAGCCACCCAGTCACTGTCAAGCCGACGCAGCCACCCAGTCACTGTCACGCCCCTGCAGCCGGATGCCTCCCACCACCGTCGGCTGGTGGGTCGATCGCCACAACCGGGGACGGCCATCGGACACCGGACTGGCCAGGCCCTCACTCGAACGCTGGTAGCACCTCTTCGCCGAACGCCTCGAGGAACGCCTCCTGATTCGTGGTAACGTTGTGGACGAACACCCGATCGACGTCGAGTTCGCGGTCTGCCTCGAGCCACTCGATGTGCTCCTCGAGGTCGGCGGAGACGCGGACGTTCTCCTCGACGACGCCCTCGTCGAGCTCCGCGGCGAGTTCGCCGAACTCCTCGGGAGTCCGCAGCTCCTGGGTCACGGCGCCGGGGACGCAGTTCGCCCGCCACTGGTCGTTCGCGCCCTCGAGTGCGGCGTCGTCGTCCTCGGCGTAGGCGTGCTGGGCTTTGAGGTAGATCGGTTTGTCGGGGGCGTGCTCCCGGAAGGCCTCGACTCGCGCCGCGTCGTCCTCGTGATCTGGCGTGGCGATCGTGATCATGCCGTCGGCCCACTCGGCGAGCCACCTGGCGGTCTCCTCGGAAAGTGCTGCGCCGATCAACGGCGGGGCCGTCTCGGGACGCGAGTACAGTTGCGCCTGCTCGACGTCGATGCGTCCGTGGTGGGTCACCTCCTCGCCGTCCCAGAGTCGCCGCATGATTTCGGCACACTCCTCGAGGCGGGCGTTTCGCTCCTCCTTTACGGGCCAGTCGGTCCCCGTGATCCCCTCGTTGAGGAGCTGCCCGCTCCCGACGGCGAACCAGAACCGGCCGGGGTACTGCTCGCGGAGCGTCGCCGCCGCCTGGGCGACGATGGCGGGGTGGTAGCGGTAGCCGGGCGCGTTCACCGTCCCGAAGCTCATGTCGGTCGCCTCCATCGCCGAGCCGAGCCACGACCAGACGAATCCCGACTCGCCCTGCGTCTCGCTCCACGGATGGAAGTGATCCGAGGCGAGTGCGTGCTCGAAGCCGACCTCCTCGGCGAGTCTGACGTACTCGAGGAGCGCACTCGGCGCGAACTGCTCGTGGGAGGCGTGATAGCCGAGGGCGGTCATCGGCGACTCACCCGCGGGTGCCGACGCGAGGTGGCCGCCGGCCGCACCACTCGGCGATCGATCCAGGGCCGGTCGCCTCGAACTCGAGCGTCGAGCATACTCTCGCCCACCACGGATCGATCCTTAGTTCCACGGCGTGGTTGTGCGCGATTTCCTCGAGCGGCTCGAACAGTTCCGCGTCGGAGACCGCTGTGTTGTGGGTTCGTCTGCACTGTCTCACTTACCCGAACGTAACCATGGTAGTTACGTTCGGGTAAGTGACTACTTTTGATGATTCGGGAAAATCGTACGAGCACATGGTACTTCACTTCGGGAAAGCGACGGGCATCTTCGTAAAGACGATGCCTTTCGTGCTGCTTCGGATGGGGATCGGAATCCTTCTCGGGATCGCTGCGATCCTCTATTTCGGGATCGTCATCGGGTTTGGACTCTGGCTCCTCGACGCCGGAACGATCTCCGGTGGGATCGGGGCGATCGGCCTGTTACTCGCGATCGTCATCTTCATCGGGGCGTGGCGGCTGATCAGCCGGTACGTCCTGTACCTGGTGAAAGCCGGCCACATCGCCGTCATCGCCCACATCGTCGACACGGGTGAGGTCCCCTCGAACCAGATCGCGTTCGGGAAATCCAAAGTCCGTGAACACTTCAAGGAAGCGAGCGCGCTGTTCGCCGTCGACCAGCTGGTGAAAGCGATCATCAAGCAGTTCAACAGGCGCGTCGTCTCGTTTTCGAACCTGTTCGCGTTCTCCTCCGGTATCCGGAACATTATCCGAATCATCGGCCGGGCGATCGCCATCGCCGCCTCCTACATCGACGAGGCGATCATCGCCTACATGTTCACGACCACCGAGGAAAATCCCTGGCGAGCCGCCAGAGATGGTGTGGTTCTCTACGGGAAAAACTGGAAGCCGGTTCTGGGTTCGACGCTGCTGATCGTCCTCGCGCTGTACGCGGCCACCTTCGTCATGCTGCTGGCGATGACCCCGATCGCGAGCGTCCTCGGTTCTCTGTCGACGGTGTTCGAGGTCGTCGGCTGGGTCGTCGTCTTCGGCATCGTGCTCACCATCTACGCCGGCTTCCTCAACCCCTGGGTAAAGACCGTGGTGATCACCACGTTCCTCATCGAAGCCCAGGACGACACGCCCGACAGTGCAACGATGGAACGGATCGCAGACCGGTCCGATAAGTTCAACGAACTCATGGGGAAAGCCGAAACCGAAGAGAAAGAGCCGGCAACCGCACCGGCACGATAGCACTCACGACCGATCGGCGCTCGAGCGCTCGGTCGCGGTCGGTTCGGGCTCCTGACCGCCGACGTCGATTTCGAATCGCGCACCGCCGTCGGTTCCCTCACAGATCGTAATATTCCAGCCGTGGGCATCGATCACGTCGCGGACGATCGCGAGGCCGAAGCCGGTTCCGTCATCGCTCGTCGTGTGCCCGCGTTCGAACACCAGCTCTCGGTACGCTGCTGGAATCCCGACGCCGTCGTCTTCGACGGCGAACCCTCGCACCTCCTCGAGGGGCTCAACTCGAACGGTCACCGGACCGTGTCCGGCGGCGTCTCCGCGAGCGTTGCGAGCGGAGGCTCGTGGAGCGCCATGCTCCACGGCGTCCTCGCGAGCCTGCGAGTGAGGGCTCGTGGAACCGTGTTCCACGGCGTCCTCGTGAACGTGTGAACGAGGGCTCGTCGAGCCGTGCTCGACGGCGTCCTCGCGAGTCTGCGAGTGAGGGCTCGTCGAACCGTGTTCGACGGAATTCCGAAAGAGGTTCTCGAAGACGTGGAGCAACTGCTCGCGGTCGCCGACGACCGTCCAGTCGTCCTCGAGGGCACACTCGAGCGTGGCGGCTCCCGTTCGCGTCGCCGTCCACGCGTCTTCGACGACCGACCGGAGCGCCACCGGCGACGGCTCCTCGAGCGTCGTCCCGGTTCGGGCCATCGTCAGGAGGTTCGTGATCATCCGCTCCATTCGAGCGTGGGCGTCGTGGATCGCCTGGAAGTCGTCCTCAGCTGCGGTTTCCTCGGCGAATCGCGAGTACGTCTGTGCGATACCGAGTGGTGTTCGCAGGTCGTGACTGATCACACCGGCGAACTCGTCCAGTCGCCGGTTGGTTCGCTCGAGTTCGCGTTCGCGCTCGATTCGGTCGGTGACGTCCCTCGAGTTGATCACGATCCCGCCGACGATCTCGTTGTCGAACAGGTCGACGGCGACGCCCTCGAGGACGACCCAGGAGCCATCCTGGTGTCTGACCCGGTACTCAAAGCGCGTCTCCTGGGCAGGGCCGTCACGGAGGACGGTGAAGCCGTCGATCGCGTTGGGACGGTCGTCGTCGTGGACGAACTCGAGCAGCGACCGGCCGACGACCGCAGCGGGACGGTAGCCGAGGACGGTCCGAACCGAGGGGCTGGCGTAGGTGAAGACTCCCTGCTCGTCGATCACCGTGATCACGTCGGAGACGTTCTCGATCAGCGCCTGGAACCGCTTTTCCGCCTGGCGCTGATCGGTGACGTCCCTGAGCATCAACACGACGCCTTCGGTTCGCTCGTCTCTGACGGCCGAGACGGTCGCGTCGACGATCGCGTTATCTCTGGTAATCGTCAGCTCTCGCGTCTCACCCTCAAGCAGTGGCCGACACTCCGGAAGCACGACGTCGATCGATTTTCCGACGGCCCGCGGCTCACCGAGAAGCGACCGGGCTGCCGGGTTGAGGTCGACGACCCGTTGCTCGTAGTCGACGACCAGATAGCCGTCACGCATCCCGTCGACGACGCTGTCGCGAGCGATCGGGACGAGGTCGAGCCACCGGTACCGGTAGAGGGCGAGCGCGATCAACGCGCCAGTCGCGCCGAAGCCCCAGACGGAGTAGTTGATCGCCGTCGTCTCGTTGTGGGCGAGCACGTTCGCGACGCCCGGGATCAACGGCGCCAGCAGGACCAGCCGCGCCTGCTTGTGATAGACCTCGCTCCCCCGGGCGTCGAGGTACTCGAGGAAGAAGACGTAGATGCCCGCGCCCGAGAGCCCCCAGTTGTAGAGGACGTACACCCAGTAGATCGGGTTCTGGTACTCCTCGACGGGGAGGAGCACCTCGGTGAACTGCATCGGCTCGTGCATCAACCCGTGGAGGCCGTTCGTCCACGTCAGGACGATCCAGCCGCCAGTGACGAGGTAGACGACCCCGAGGCGACGGACGCGGAGCCAGTCTTCGCGCCCGGTGTACGCCATGGCGAAGTGAAACAGCCCGGTCGACATGACGACCGCACCGGAGTCGATGGTTTTCGCCAGGACGAATCCAACGACCGGATCGGTTTCGACGAGGAGAACACCCTGCGGAATCGTCCACAGGGCGATCCCCGAAAGGAACGTCACCAGCGGGAGTACGTCCCCTCTCGAGCGCGTCCGGAGGATCAACGCGCCGAGGACGAGATTCAGCAGTCCAATCGCTACGAGCGAGACTGCGTGAATCGTCGTGAATTCCTGACTCACACGCGCTCGAACGTGAACCGCCGGGAAAAGTATTCTGTCCGACTGGCGGCTGCCGAACCCGGCAGTGCTGGCCAGCTCCGATCGGGCGACGGCAGCGGGGCGATACTCGCTAACAGCCGCACCGTCCTCTCCGGGGGCGGACGACGGCCGTCGCGACGACTCACCCGAGGGCGCTCTCGATGCACTCTTCGAGTTCCGACCCCGAGACCGGTTTGGTGAGGTAGCCGTCGACCCCGACCTCGACAGCATCGTCGTCGGGGTCAACCGCCGAAATCATGATTCGACGGCAGTTGATCCCTCGCTCCTCGAGCGTCTCGATCACCTCGTCACCGGAGAGGGCGGGCATCCGTCGATCGATGAGCAGCACGTCGACGGAGTCGTCGATGACGTCGAGGGCAACGCGGCCGTCGTAGGCGGTCAGCACGCGGTAGCGCTCCTCGAGCAGTCTGGCGTGGGCGTCCGCGTACAGCGGCTCGTCGTCGACGATCAGCACGGTTGTGTCATCCGACGTAGTCAATAGTGAAATCGTAGACGCCAGTTGTAATAACTGTTCCCGCTGGCTGGATGCACACGGTAACGGGACACTCACGAATCGGTGAGTGAAACGGGTCGACGAAAGTTAAAGCCTGACGTAATACATGCATACCATCATGGGGGTTCCTCGGAAGAGTCGCGGTGATGACCTCCCCTTGCGACCGGTCCGATGGCGAGACTGGACTCTCTCGCCGAACGATGTTGCAATCGGTCGGTGCGGTCGGGGGCGTGTGGACGCTCGGCGGGACCGGAAGCCGATCGTACGTCGATCAGTCGGGCAACGGCATTCCCGACCGGAAAACGCGCTCGAAAGCGGTCCACGGTCGCCTCGAGTCGCTGTTCGGCGCGGACCAGTTCGAGGGCTTCGACCCCGGGCGACGGGACCTCCTGCTCGACGTTCGCTACGTTCGGGGGACGAGCATCCACCCCACGACGAAACGGGTGATCGTCGACCAGTTCCGGACCCGTGGCATCTACGCCCAGTGGCTCGAGTACCCCGAGACGTACGACCGGACGTGGATGGAACGTCGGTACGGCTGGAGCACTCGCAGGCTGCTGTGGGGACGTAACAGTTTCTACCAGACCGAGGTCGAACCCGACCTCAAGAACCTCGCGATCCAGCTGTTCGTTATCCCGGGTCGATCGACGCAGCCGTACGACGGGCTGGTCTATAGCCCGACGATGAACGCCCTCGGTGGCGGACGGGACGGGCACGTCTACGGCTTCAGCGTCGGCAACCGGGCCCTCGTCACCGACCGCGACGACCTCGAGCACGAGCTCCGCCTGGTGCTCCACGAGGTCGCCCACTACGGGCTCTGTCACGACGACGATCCCCGGAACACGGGCGTGATGGGGCGCAGCGAGTCAGCGACGCTGATGGACCACGAGTGGGAGCGACTTCGAAACAGCCTCCACAACGTTTACGACACGACGGGATACGATATCCTCGCGCGGCCGTGTCTCTGGCAAGAGTGTCTCACGGACGTGTTGGATACCGTTGGCGATACTGGCTGACAACGCCAACGGTGTGTCTGATCTTCGGGACCTATCTGAAATACTTTCGTGACTATCACCTCTGGCGTCCTGAGTTCGGCGCTTCAACCCCACGAGGGTTCGTCTGAAACTAGCGTTCTACAGCGGTTGCCAACGTGTTTATTACGCTTCAACCCCACGAGGGTTCGTCTGAAACTTTCGAGTACGGCGAGCTGGAGGTCACCTCTGAAGGCTTCAACCCCACGAGGGTTCGTCTGAAACTCAATGTCTGCACAACCTGATCGAAGTCTGGTGATCGCTTCAACCCCACGAGGGTTCGTCTGAAACCACTGTCCGAAGTGCTCGAACCCGTGGGAACAGATTGCTTCAACCCCACGAGGGTTCGTCTGAAACCCGTTTCATCGCTCGAGTCTCCGCTTGTTCGTTCAGCTTCAACCCCACGAGGGTTCGTCTGAAACCTCGAGGCGTTCACGGCCCTGCGATCGACCGGCGGCGCTTCAACCCCACGAGGGTTCGTCTGAAACTCTGTGATGATGCACTTTCATTCCCCGGCTCGTTTCGCTTCAACCCCACGAGGGTTCGTCTGAAACTGTCGTCCCGGCCGACGGATCCGAGACGTTCCCGACCGCTTCAACCCCACGAGGGTTCGTCTGAAACCTGGTCTTTTGGATCGGCGTCGGTAAGGTCCTCGAGCTTCAACCCCACGAGGGTTCGTCTGAAACCACGGGTTCGAGCACTTCGGACAGTGCCGCGTGACGCTTCAACCCCACGAGGGTTCGTCTGAAACAAGACGAACTTCGCGCTCCTGCTCGCTCAGTTGTGGCTTCAACCCCACGAGGGTTCGTCTGAAACGCGAGCCGATCGGCGAGGTACTCGACGTCGGCCGGTCGCTTCAACCCCACGAGGGTTCGTCTGAAACACCACGAGGACCTATTCCCGATCCCAACGGCAAGATCGCTTCAACCCCACGAGGGTTCGTCTGAAACCGGCTCGAGGACGGCGTCAGCGTTTACGCCTGCGAGGCTTCAACCCCACGAGGGTTCGTCTGAAACTCGGGGTCGCCGTAGACCATTTCCCACGCCGTGCTTCAACCCCACGAGGGTTCGTCTGAAACTGGCGCCGAGCGACTGCCGTCTCGGTCCGTTCGCCGAGCTTCAACCCCACGAGGGTTCGTCTGAAACCCTCGAGATACTCGTACTTCGTCACGACGTAGTCGCTTCAACCCCACGAGGGTTCGTCTGAAACGCCCGCGACATGGCCGAGGACATGGTCGAGGACGAGCTTCAACCCCACGAGGGTTCGTCTGAAACCCGTCGATCTCGCTCGATGTCGATCTCCATGAGCTTGCTTCAACCCCACGAGGGTTCGTCTGAAACCGTCGTCGGCGAGGCGGGCCCCCGCCGGCGTTCCAGAGCTTCAACCCCACGAGGGTTCGTCTGAAACCTCCGGAGTCATCGTCTCCGCCGGACCGGTCCGGAGCTTCAACCCCACGAGGGTTCGTCTGAAACCGTCGCCGGGGGAGTGCATCGGGTTCTCCCAGCCAAAGCTTCAACCCCACGAGGGTTCGTCTGAAACGCCTGTTGTCGCGTGATAGACTGGTATTGTAAACTCATCGCTTCAACCCCACGAGGGTTCGTCTGAAACGACGAAATCAAACAACGGACGGAAGACGGAGAAGGGGCTTCAACCCCACGAGGGTTCGTCTGAAACCGGCGACGAACTGGCCCGGATCGCCGACGTCGGCGCTTCAACCCCACGAGGGTTCGTCTGAAACTGTGCAAACAATTCGTTCGTCGTCGGTGCCGCGGTTGCTTCAACCCCACGAGGGTTCGTCTGAAACGATGAGCTGCCAGAGCAGGTCGACCGCCGCCCAGATGCTTCAACCCCACGAGGGTTCGTCTGAAACCTCTGTCGCTGCTGCCGTTCCCGTCGCCGACGTGGGCTTCAACCCCACGAGGGTTCGTCTGAAACGAACACGGCGAACCCGTACTCGTCGAAGACGTAGAAGCTTCAACCCCACGAGGGTTCGTCTGAAACCACGCAATCCACATCCGTCAGCCTTGGCTGTCGAGAGCTTCAACCCCACGAGGGTTCGTCTGAAACCCGAAGTCCCACGCCTCATCGTCCTCGAGCGTTCGCTTCAACCCCACGAGGGTTCGTCTGAAACGACGTCTGGCTGTGCGGGTAGCTATCCCACTCGTCGCTTCAACCCCACGAGGGTTCGTCTGAAACACTCTCGTTGACACAGTCCAGCGGCTCTTTGAGGAGCTTCAACCCCACGAGGGTTCGTCTGAAACACTGCAGTGACGAGACGACGCACGAACTACCGGCCGCTTCAACCCCACGAGGGTTCGTCTGAAACAGGTGGTGAGGATCGAAGTGACTCGGTGCGAACCGGTGCTTCAACCCCACGAGGGTTCGTCTGAAACCAGTCGCGTACGACGATGTTGGCGCTCCGTGGCGGGCTTCAACCCCACGAGGGTTCGTCTGAAACACGGGGCGACGTTCTTCCTTGATCAGGATGAGGTCGCTTCAACCCCACGAGGGTTCGTCTGAAACCGTGCGTCTTCTTTTTCGCGTGCTGAGGTTTGTGGTCGCTTCAACCCCACGAGGGTTCGTCTGAAACGTCGCCCGTGATGGGATGATTGAGGAGATTTTCGGGCTTCAACCCCACGAGGGTTCGTCTGAAACCCGTGACGCGCTCGATGCCCGCCATCTGCTCCTCGCTTCAACCCCACGAGGGTTCGTCTGAAACCGGTGGCGAGTCCGGGCCAAAAGAGGATCGTCGAGCTTCAACCCCACGAGGGTTCGTCTGAAACAACCCGCTCCGCGTGCGCGAACAAACGGGAATCCGCTTCAACCCCACGAGGGTTCGTCTGAAACGGTAATCCCTCCACCATCTTCCGTCGTATCCGAGTAGCTTCAACCCCACGAGGGTTCGTCTGAAACAGTCGCTCGTAGTCGTCGTATCCTCGAACGGCGGTGCTTCAACCCCACGAGGGTTCGTCTGAAACAGTCATGGTAAGGCAATGCTTTAGTAATACAACGGCGCTTCAACCCCACGAGGGTTCGTCTGAAACTCCCGGTGGCGTGATCGACGTTTTAGACCTTGGCGGCTTCAACCCCACGAGGGTTCGTCTGAAACCGTGTCGACGTCGACTATCGCGCGGAAGCTCATGCGAGCTTCAACCCCACGAGGGTTCGTCTGAAACCGTCGTCGACGATGCCGAACGCCGCGATCGCCAAAGCGCTTCAACCCCACGAGGGTTCGTCTGAAACGTACGTAGGGCCGGATTCTCCCCACGTTCCTTCGTCGCTTCAACCCCACGAGGGTTCGTCTGAAACCGTTGACGTCGACGGGAAGGTCGTCCACACCCACGGCTTCAACCCCACGAGGGTTCGTCTGAAACCCTCGCTGAAGACCTCGCCGACGTCCGCACCGCTGGCGCTTCAACCCCACGAGGGTTCGTCTGAAACCTGAGGCAGCCACCAGGGCAGACGGAGGTTACTACGAAGCTTCAACCCCACGAGGGTTCGTCTGAAACCAGTGTCGCCGACCTGGCGGGTGGTTCGGCGTGAGCTTCAACCCCACGAGGGTTCGTCTGAAACGGCGACCGATCGATTCACCGACGCCGACGGAGGTGTCGCTTCAACCCCACGAGGGTTCGCCTGAAACTGTCCAGTCGCCGACTGCATGAGGTCGTCGTCGTTGCTTCAACCCCACGAGGGTTCGTCTGAAACTCGAGGAGATGGACCGACGAGGGACGTTCACCCTTCGCTTCAACCCCACGAGGGTTCGTCTGAAACGTTCTCGAGATCGTCCGCCATGGCCGACGAGACGCGGCTTCAACCCCACGAGGGTTCGTCTGAAACCACGCTCGCGCTGATCGACCCCGAGTCGATCCGCCAGGCTTCAACCCCACGAGGGTTCGTCTGAAACCTGCCGGAGACCGACCTCGCCGAGGAGGACGTCGTCCCGCTTCAACCCCACGAGGGTTCGTCTGAAACTCGTCGGCCGTAGGCGGCTTGCTGTCGGTTAATTGAGGCTTCAACCCCACGAGGGTTCGTCTGAAACGAGTCTTTCGTTGGCGGCCGTTGGGCAGCCACAGACGCTTCAACCCCACGAGGGTTCGTCTGAAACGCGTCCGACTGATCTCGAAGGCGGCCTCGCCGAGTTGGCTTCAACCCCACGAGGGTTCGTCTGAAACCGTTCGTGGCGAGGATAAATGCCGGATGCATTTGGGGCTTCAACCCCACGAGGGTTCGTCTGAAACGGCATTTCGTGTGAAGACAGCACGGGTGGTCAACGATGCTTCAACCCCACGAGGGTTCGTCTGAAACGACGTTCCAGTATTCGCCTGCCCGTCGCTTCGTCGAGCTTCAACCCCACGAGGGTTCGTCTGAAACGATGGAAGCCCGCGTGGGACGCCTACGACGACGACGAGCTTCAACCCCACGAGGGTTCGTCTGAAACCCTCAACGGGCCACACACCATCCTCGGATGGGCGGAGGCTTCAACCCCACGAGGGTTCGTCTGAAACCGGTATCCAGCCGCCACATCGACGTGATGAACGTTAGGCTTCAACCCCACGAGGGTTCGTCTGAAACCACGACTGCCGCGATCGCGGCGGTTGTGGTTGGCGAGCTTCAACCCCACGAGGGTTCGTCTGAAACAATCAGACCTCCTCGCGGTCACTGCCCGTGTGTAGTGCTTCAACCCCACGAGGGTTCGTCTGAAACCCGAATCCGCCCGCGAACGCCATGGCAGGAAGCGACAGCTTCAACCCCACGAGGGTTCGTCTGAAACGCGATCGGTGGCGAACACCGGTAGTAAACGCGTATGCTTCAACCCCACGAGGGTTCGTCTGAAACGACGTCGAACTCCTCGAGCTCGTCCATGATCTCGAGGCTTCAACCCCACGAGGGTTCGTCTGAAACGCGGAGTCACTTCGAGCCGTTCGTGTTCGAGGACAGCTTCAACCCCACGAGGGTTCGTCTGAAACGCGACTCCGGTAAGCCGGAGACGCTGACCTCCTCGACGCTTCAACCCCACGAGGGTTCGTCTGAAACAAGCATTACCGAGTATCTCGAGGCACGCAAGCGTGATGCTTCAACCCCACGAGGGTTCGTCTGAAACCCAGACCCGACAGAGAGCCTCGAGTGTGACCAGTGCGCTTCAACCCCACGAGGGTTCGTCTGAAACTCGCAGCGAGAGCCGACCCACGCGTGAGTACCGGCTTCAACCCCACGAGGGTTCGTCTGAAACCAACTACGCTGCGGGTGGCATCGAGGGCGACGAGTTAGCTTCAACCCCACGAGGGTTCGTCTGAAACCAGCGCAGCGCAGCGAGCAGCCCGGAACAGAGGCCGCTTCAACCCCACGAGGGTTCGTCTGAAACCTGCACCTCGGCGATGGCCTCGTGGACCTCGTTTTCGCTTCAACCCCACGAGGGTTCGTCTGAAACCGAGCGGCTCGTGACCGAGCACACCGACTACGCGACGCTTCAACCCCACGAGGGTTCGTCTGAAACCATGCCCAATTCTCGGGCTACAGAGTACGTATCGTGATCTCACGACAAAGAACTTCCGTCGACCGTCAATACTCGAGCAACCACCGGGGGTCGACGGACAGCCGGTCGTTACAAGAACCGTCGATCTTCAGTCGGATCCTCACCGTAGACGGATCTGTTGAGGAGAGAATCTGATGAGAGTTCGTAGATGATCGTCGACTCACCGGGCTCGAGTAGGTCTTCGATCTCGCCCCGTAGTTTTTGAAGATCGCCTTCCGAAATTTCACCTTCGAGAACGGAGTTCTGGACGTGGGTCAGGTATCGTCGGCCGATCTTCAGTGCTTTGTGCGTTCGGTCGGCCTGGAGGTCGTAGACCATGATGACGTACATCTCACCACCACCGTTTGAACGGCTCGTACGGCTCTCCCGTCAGGAGATGTTTTTTGAGTTTGTACGCCTCGAGTCGCAGCAAGTACTGGTAGCTGACGTTTCGATTCAGCTGTGGGTGATCGACGGTACGTTCGAGCGTTTCCTCGAACGCTTTCGAGTACGTCTGTCGCCCGCGCTCGTTCAGGAGACACGAGCCGAGTTCGGTTTCGAAGTCGTCTCGAGTGAGTTGGCCGCGGTTGACGAGTCGAAACAGGACGCGATCAGCGAGCACCGGTTTGAACAGGTCGGCGAGGTCGAGCGACAGCGAGTATCGTCGTTCGCCGGGCTCATGGAGGTAGCTGATCGTCGGGTCGAGTGCGGTCGCCCGAATCGCGGAGACGCAGTTGGCGTAGACCAGCGAGTTGCCAAACGAGATCAGGCTGTTGATCTCGTTGGGTGGTGGGTTGTACTCCCGTCTCGACAGCCGGAACTCGTCGGGGAGAATCTCGTTGAACGTCCGGTAGTAGGCTTTTCGTGCGGTCGCCTCGATCCCCATCAGTTCGTCGACGGGGAGGTCGTCGGCGACGCGCTCGGTAGCCGCCTCGAGGTCAGTGATTTCCGTCTCGAGATTGCGGCCACGGCCGTCGTAGTAGACGGCGTTCGTTCGCATGTTGTGGATGCTTCCGGAGACGATGGCGGCGGCGAGTTGGCGTCTGTGGTCGGTGTCGTCGTAAGCTCGAACCTGTGAGACGACCGTTCGTCCCGAGGTCTGGCCCCGTTTGGGCATGATCGAACCGGCGTAGTAGTCCTCCCAACCGAAGACGTGCATGGCGACGCCCTGCTTGTTCAGAAACGACACCAGACGCGTATTGAAGTCGATCTGGCCGTGGAGGAACAGCGCCTCGGCGTTCTCGATCGGCACGTACTTCTTCTCGCCGTCGTCGGTGACGACCCGAACGGTGTCGTCGGTGCGTTCGATGCGACCGTCGGAAAACACGTGGTAGTTTCTGTCCATGATCAACACCAGCAAAAGTCGTGGTACGCACAGGAGTCACAGAACGGCTTCTCCTCTGCGGGCGGCGGCGTCTCCCGGGTCACGGTCTCGTGAATCCCCCGAACCGCGGCCTCGACGGTCGCCCTCCGTTCGTCGGTGAGTTCGACTGGTTCTCGCTTGCGTTCGCGAGGATGGGCGAGCACGCCGTCTTTTTCGATGCCTGCGACGCGCTCGAGATACCAGAGGTAGTACGACAGCTGCATCCGCGCCGGTTCGGTGAGTCTCGAGGACGGTTTGACCTCGACGACGCGGCCGTCCTCGAGTAGATCGAGCGAGATCATCCCCATGTGAAGGTTGCGCCGCTTTTCGCCGTACGCGGTGTCGTCGACGCGTGTGCCACGGACGACGGTGGGGTTTTCGCGGTCGATCTCGAGGTTTCGCGACTCGAACCAGAGCTCGCGCTCACAGACGTGGTAGTACTGCATCATCACGCCAGTGACGCGAAACGGCTCGTCGACCGGGTTTCCGCGGGCGGTCTCGAGAAGGCGGATGACGGGGTCGACGTCGGTCACAGGAACCTCCGTTCGACAGTGTTGTCTGGAACGACGAAGCCGGTTGTCGGATCGAAGAAATCCGCAAACTCGGGTCTCGAGGGATCGACGAATCGAACGTCCGCTTCGGGATGAACTGGTGGGAGGTCACCGAGTTCTCGCGCTTCCTTCGAATCGGCACTGTAGAACGGAACCGACACCTGTCTTGTCCGGAGGTCATCCATTCGGCGGTTGACCTCGTCGAACTCGTAGCGATCCATTGCCTCCTCGATAGCGTCCACAGCCGCCCGTTCCTCGTCCGTTCGGCAGACGACGACGTCGATGGCGTTGCGCTGGTCAATCAGCGAGAGGTTCTTGAGCTCGTCGCCTCGTGCTTCGTCGACGTAGCTCGCGTACGTCTCTTTTCCGACGTTTTTCTCCCGGTGAAGGGCCTCGTAGTATTTTTCGACAGCGTCCTTTGCGACCGCCGTTTCCTCGAGGAACTTCCCGTCGCCACGAACGGACTCGAGGGTCCGCGCAGCGACCGGCAAGAGAGAGACGCCGCGATTGTACACCGCTTCTGCAGGGGTCTTATCCTGTGCTTCGGGCGTGTCGAGCCACCAGACGGTGACCTCGCCCCGATCCCGTTCGAACGACCGGTTACACCTCCCGGCGGCCTGGACGATACTGTCGATCGGCGCGAGATCGCGGTAGACGCGGTCGAAACTGATGTCCACGCCGGCTTCGACGAGCTGGGTCGAGATCGTGAGCAGCGGGTGTCCGCGTCCGGTCAGTTCCTTCGCTGTCTCGATCAGGGTGAGCCGATCGACGGGACGAAGCCGGGTTGAGAGATGAAGCAGGGACCGATCTCCGGCGGCTTCAGCTCGCTTGGCAACTGCCGTTGGGTCGACAGCCTCCGGATCGCCAACGGCCTCGAGTTCGTCGGCGTAGACCTCTCCGATGTCTACCAGCCCTGGAGACCGTTGCGCCACGAGTTCGGTCAGCTTTCTCGCGCTGTCGATCGTGTTACAGACCGCGAGTGTGGCGTCGCCACTGTCAAGCCCCTTGAGCAGTTCCGTGGCCGCGTCGTCGTAGGATTTCGGGCCGTCTTGTTCGTCGATGTATCGTTCCGTCGATGGGTCGAGGCGGTAGCGGACGCGTTCAGTCGCCTCGAAGTACGCAGTCCGGTCGTCGACGAGTTCGACCGCGTCCTCGAACAGGTGTGGTTGTGTCGCGGTCATCGCGATGACCGTTGCCCCGTAGCGTTCCGTTAGCATCGTCACGAGACGGGGAACGAGTTTCCACCAGTCGAGCGGAAGGCTCTGTGGCTCGTCGAGGACGACAACGCTGTTTCGGAGCGCGGGAACCTTCATCGATTGCTTGTTCGCCGGACCTGCCAAACTTTCGAACAGCTGGACGAACGTCGTTACAGTCATCCCTGCCCGCCAGCTCTCGGCGAGCATTCCGGCGACGTCGTCGTTCAAGTCCGCGTCGTCGACGTCACCCTCGTCTACGTCTTGGATCGTCGTCTCCGCGAGATGATGGTGAGCAGTGAGCAGACGACCCGCAGTATTAGTCTCGTAGATGTCCTGTGCTTCGTCGACCACCTGATCGATGATACTGGTAAACGGGAGCGCGTAGACGATCCGTTCCCCACCGATCCGGTCCCGGATCGTGAGTGCCGCCGATAGCCCTGCGAGCGTCTTGCCCATCCCCGTTGGCAACGTGATCGTTGCGACGCCGCCGCCGTCGTCGGCGAACGACTCCGCGTTCTCGAGGACGATCGACTGTGCCCGCGAACGGTAGTGGTTCAGCCGTTCGCTCCGTGTTCCCTCTGGATCAGCGCACGCGTCGGCCTCGAGGTCGCCGATGTACTCGTCCAGTCGCTCGAGGCTCGGTGGCTCGGCGCCATAGGTGTTCTCGGAGAGTTCCGACCCCTTCGAGGCCGAGGCAGCGCTCGTCTTGTCTGCGAGCACGAGCGAGCCCCAGCACTCAAGGACGAGGGCGTAACACGACTCCGGCAGCGACTCCCGGTCGACGCCAACGCCGGTGCCAGAGGCTGTAACGGTCGACTCAATCTCGCCGAGCAACCCGCCGAACCCGTCGTGGAATTCGTCCCATGAGCCGTTGCCATCGGTCGCCTTCTCGAATATTTCCCGTGCGAGTTCGGGGGCGTTTTTATCGACGTCCTGTAGTTGATGACCGATCGCTGCCTGTTGTCGTTCGGCAGCGTTCTGGTTTCCACCTGAAACCCCGTCACGTCGGTGCGACCGTTCGAAGACGTACTCTGCAACGTCCGGCAGAGTTCCGTGATGTTTCCCGACGGCGACGAAACCCGCGAGGCAGGTCTCGGTGTGGTACCCCTGCGCGTCCAGTGCATAGTAAGCGGCGAACGCTCCGACCGGGGAGTGGTACCGACGCCGGGTGTCCGACGGTGTTCCCTGCAGTTCCCCGAGGTATTGCTGGAAGTATGTCGTTGCCTTCCCGAAGTCGTGGACGTACGCGAGCGTCTCGACGACGTCTCTAATGGACTCTCCCGCTGGCGTCCGGGCGTCCGCCGGCACCACGTATCGGACGCGTTCGGCCACGTCCTCGAGATGGTCACGGAGGAGGACGCCGTCGTGGCCATCCTCGGGTGGATGGGAGTACCGAATCGTCATCTCAGACGAATACCACGGTTCGACCGTCGACGCGTGACGGCTCGACATCTTTGACCTTGAGACAACCGGCGTCGGGATTATACGTGTAGGCCGTAAAGCCGGCAGTCGTCCGGCCTCCGGCGTCGGCGGTCATGAACGCGGGCGACTCCTCGACCTGACAGCGCGTTCCGGGCTCCAAGACGATATCCTCGACGGCGTCGGGGACCGCTGAATCCACATCCACAGAGTCACCCCTCGGTCCGGGTTCGACATCAAACTCGCCGTGATACTCGATCTCAGCAAGGTGTTCCGAGAGGCCGAGACTGGGGACGTAGTGGCTCTTTCCGGCCTCGAGCATGTCCCGGAGTTCCCGGTAGCGGTCGTTATCAGCGAGCCAGATATCGATCCGATAGGCAGGGTCGACGAGAACCTCGTAGTTGTGCTGTTGACGAAGCGTCGTTGGGTCGGGGAGCTTCACACTAAGCTTTCCGCGACCGTTCAGCGACTGGAGGTTCCCGTCGGCCGTCGAGAGCGTGTTCATCGGCATGTTGATCGTCCGGATCTCGCTGACGGGCTGGATCGCCACCGCGGACTCGCCGGCTGCGAATAGGTCGTAGTAGCCATCGCGTTCGATGCCGAGAACGGCTGCGAACAGTCCTGCGACAGTAGTCCGTGGGATGATCCGGTAGGTCTGCTTGACGACGTTCCCCTCGATCCGCCTGAAGTGACCCCATGGGCCACGAACGGTAACGGAGAGACAGCGTTCGGGTGTCGCAGTGTCACCACTGTCTGTGTCACCCTCGTCGTTTTCCGCCCACTGCTCGAGCGATTCCTGTCCCATCGTCACTCGGCGGCGTCCGGCAGCGTCGTAGTGTGTTCCTCGTAGACGTCGACGACGTCGACGGCCTCGGAACCGAGTACGTCCTCGAGTGCGTCGTACAACACCTCGGGACCGCCGACCTCGTCGCCGTAGGACACCTCGAGGACATCACTCGCAACCACACGCACGTGCTCGATCCGTCCGCTCGCGTTCGCCAGCCGGTCGACGAAGCCGTCGACCTTGAGGGTCAGGTCCCGGACCGTCCGGAGTTCCTCTTCGGGTTCCGAGCGTTCCTCGTCAAGTTCGAGGTCTCGATCGAGCCCGCCGAGGTGGAAACTCTCCTCTGCGTACTCGACGCGACAGTACAGCCGTGGTTCCTGGCCGACCTTGCTCCGGGATATCGTCTGGTTCTTGATCGCCCGCCAGCAGAGTGTGTCGAGTCGCTCGACGTCCCCTATGGTGAGTTTCGTATCCTCGGCTCCGTGTTCGTCCACGAGGCCGTGAAATCGGATGAGGGCGTACTGAATTCGATGGTCATCGAGGTCGAACCCGCCCTGTTCTTTCCCCTCCTGCGTCGCGATAACGCTCGTTAAGCTGTTGTACTCCTCATTCTCGTTAACGGCGTGGATCGACTTCCCCGGCGAGAACTGAACTGGACCAGTGAAGTGGTCGGGTAGATGTTTCGCGTACGTTTCCTTCGCATCGACTGCCATCGTGGCGCCGAAGTAGCGAACGTCGACGCTGTTCTCGAGGAACTCCCCGAAGACGGCCTCGCGGAACCGGTCGGCTTCCTCCTCCTCATCGAGATCGTAGTCGTCCGGTTCGACGGATTTTAGCCGGTTTTCGAGGAGGTCTCCGCGGGTGTACTGTGTTCCCTGTTCGTTGACGTTCCGGATGTAGACGCCGTGGCCGTCGTCGTCGAGCTGGTCACGGAGGTACCGTTTCAGGCGGACGTCGGTGACGATTGCCTGCTGGGTCTGGGGGTCGATCCGCGGGCGGTTCGCACCGCTAAGGGGGTTGCCGTTCGGGTTCGCGTCGACGGCGTCGTACAGGAAGACGATTTCGGAGCGGTTCTCTACAGTGTCGGATGCGTCTGTCATCTCAGTATTCCTCCTCGAGGTCTGGTTGGTCGTCAGTCTCTACCTTGTCCCAGTCTGGGTGGTCGTTCATACCGTAGGTGATCCCGAGCGCGTAGTAGAATCGGAGATCGTCGGTGTCGATCTCCCACTCGTCGGGGTCGGGATCGAGGATTGTCTCTCGGAGCCGATCGACGATGTAGTCCGCCTTGGTGCCAGGATAGGACTTGCCCTCTTTCTTTTCCTGGCGCGTGTAGGTGAGCGTCTTCGCGATCGTCTCCTGGGTCACCTTCTTGATCCGCGAGCGAGTGATCGATTTCACGGGATACTGATCGACCAGTGTCGTCGATCGATTCTCGCTGTACTCCTGGTAGCTCCCGATATCGCCGACGAGCGCACCGAGTAAGAACGCCCCGCGGCGCTCGTCGGTGATCGACGGCCCGTCGGGATCGGGGGCGAGTGCTGGGGTTTCTTCGATGAACGATTCGAGTTTCGCGTCGGCGGGGTGGCCCCCGTCAGTGGCTAGTATGTCCGGTATTTCCATCGTGTATTCCTCGTAGGTCGGTTCGTGCGTGATCGGTTCCTTTCCTGGGTCGAACGTGGTGAGTAACTCGAGGTCGCCATCGGCGAGTGCACACAGCTGGGCGAACTGGCTCGCGACCAGAAACGACGGGAAGCCGTCGTACTCGTCGTCGGTTTCCTCGCTGCTGATACGGGAGACGAATTCCTCGAGTAGAACGTCGACGGCGATCGGCTCGCCGCTCAGGACGTTGACCAGAGCCTGAATGCGCGGGTCGTCCGCGTCGGCGTCGGTATCGTCGCGCTCGGCGAACGTCTGGTAGAAGTACCAGCCCGTCGAGATCGCGCGGAGTCTGTTGTTACCGCTCGCGAGCAGTTCCCACTTCTCGTTCGTTGGCATCGGTGCCGTCCAGTCGTCTCTCTCCTCGGAGACGAACGCCGAGGTGTTCTTGACTAGGTGATTATGCGCAATTGCGAGCTGTCTGGGATAATGAAGTCGGCCGTTCAGCGTCTCACCAAAGACATCGTAGCGGGACATCTGGTGGGGCATCACTGCCGAGACGTAGAATCGGAGAGCCGTTTCGTCGAATCGGTGTTGCTTGTACTCTTCGTACGCCTTTTCCACTGGCGTCATATCTTCGTCATCGACTGCCGTCCGATAGAGAAGCCCGTACAGTTTACGTGCTTTCTCAGGAGTTGGCTGTCCGAAGAAGTACGGCAGGTAGTACACCTTTGTACCGAAGGTTCGATACGTACAGGCCTCGACGAACTCCTCGGCGTTCATCACCGTTACGGCAGCGTCCTCGGAGATAGGATGGGATCTCCACGCCTCCTCAATGTCCAGTCCTGGGAATTTTTCCCGTTGCTTCCCAAGATAATAATTGATTGGGTCCTGTGCTGTTCCAACAGTACGTGATCGTTCCCTAGTAACTAGATCGTATGCCTCACCAGAAGAATCACTTGCCTTGTTTTTTGTAACAAGTTTGGAGAGACGCTGTGCTCGCATTCCCTCCATGAGGACATCCACATCAGCCGGCCACTGATACCCTTCATTACTTTCTGTCTTCACTTGGACCGTGATTAATGCTGTTTGATCACCACTAATTTGGCGCTGAACTTCCTCTTTTATTTCCGTGAGTAGTGCCTCGTTGTCGGCTACTTCGGCTAACCGGTCAATTATCCATCCATCAGGATGCTCCTTGATGAGGTGTTGTACAGCATCTTCAGATGGCCACCGTGTAAAGCGGTGTTTTGCGTACTCTCCAAGCCTCTCTGGCGATTTATTTTTACCTGATTTGTGTGTAATGCTGTGGTCTATTCCTGCACCCCTGTTTTGGAAGTAGCAATGACCTACCTTTTCGATGAGACCCTCCGTGTATCTAGTCGACCAGACTGCTCCGAGTTGGTCATCGGCGAGCCGTGGCTCCGAACCCGAGACATCGACGCGAACGACGAGCAGGCTGTCGTCGGTGTCGATCAGATCGTCCGCGGCATCGGGCGTCAGGTAGGGTGCGTACTCTCCGCCACCGGTGGTCGCAAGCGTGTAGAGCTTCCCGTAGAGGTACTGGATGTCCCGAAGCGAGCCGATTGGGGAGTCCGGCAACTCCTCGGCTAACTCCTCGTCGTCGTAGGCGTCGCGGAACGCTTTAGGCGAAAGCATCCTCCCCCTCGAGTTCGGTCTCACTCGGCCGGGTTCGATCCGTGACGTTTACGAATCCCAGCCCGAGCGAGTTTCGTTCTCCGAGACCAACGTCCAGCGCGAGGTTGAGATGCCTGCGATGGTGGTCGTTCCGGACGGTGTATTCGAACCGCCACTTGCTCAACACGTAGGTCATCTCCTGGCCTTCAGTCACCGTCACGGGCACGGCGAACGTCTTGATCAGTTCGTAGCCGTCGAAGAGGTCGCCGTCGACGTCGCTCGGCCCCGGCAGATACTCGGGTGCGAACAGCCGATGTTTCTTGTCGAGGTTCGCCTCGAGTTGTGCCACCAGTGGCTCGGTCGTATGTTCAGGCCTCCAGAAGACGGCTGTATCTCCTCCAGGGTGGTCGATTTCGTACTCCTCACATTGCCACGGCGGAATTCGCACCAGTAGTCCGGTGCCGGTCTCAAGCGTCCCTCGCGTCCCCGGCTCGCCGACGTCAGGTGCGAGTGCGCGGACGTCGTCGACGTGAAACGGCATCTCGCCGACGTTCAGCTCCCGATCCTCGAGCAAGTCCGCGGCCACGTGCGCGAGGAGTTCCTCGTCGTGGGAGGCGACGAGCAACGTTCGGTCGTCTCCCTCGCGCATGTCCCCGGGCGGGAACGGGTTCGACATCACGAACCCTGGCGGCTCGCCGGAGTCGTGGAGTTCGTCGTAGTCGGTCCCCCCGAGGGCCCGCCAGAGTCGTCCGCGTAACTTGTGGTGATACGTGTTGTCGTAGGCGGCGTCCGCTCGAGCGGACAGGTGTGCCATGATCCGCACCGTCAGTGACCCCTCCGGTTATCCCATACCATATGGCGGTCCAACGAACAGTCACTACAAAAATGTTATCCAGGGAACGTGAATAGGCTCACCAATCGTCTTTGGAGTGGGCCCACCTGTCCGCCCTCTCGAGTCCCGTCACTCCCAGTGACTTCGGTACTCGAAGTCGGCCGACCGATCGTCGAAGCGCTCGAGCCGAAGTCCCTCGAGCGGGAACGGTGCGTCCTCGCCGGTGACGAGCGACCGGACCGCCCGGCCGGTGATCGGCGACAGCATGACGCCGCGGCCGTGCAGTCCCGTTACCACGGTGAGGCCGTCGGGGGCCGCCTCGGGGGCGTCGACGATCGGCAGGCCGTCGGGCGAGGCGGTGTCTGCGGTCGGACAGCAGTCCTCCCGGCGGATGCGGCCGTCCTCGAGCCCTGTGAGCAACGGCGCGACCTCCTCGCACACCAGTTCGCGGAACGACTCCTGGACGCCCATCGGCGTTTCCTCGGGTGCCTCGAGCAGGTGTTCGTTCCCGCCGATCAGGACGTCGCCGCGGGGGGTCGGCCGCCAGTAGACGCGCATCGTCGGCTCGGAGCCGAGCGGGGCGTCGGCGAGGGAGGCGTCGGGCTCGAGGACGACTGCGTTCCAGCGCAGCGGGCGCACCGGGAGTTCGACGTACGGCGCGAGCTGTTCGCGGGCGCGCCAGCCAGTCGCGTAGACGACGTGGTCGGCGTCCAGGGGTCCGTACTCGGTCTCGACGCCGACGACCACGCCGTCCTCGACGCGCAGGCCGGTGACCGCGTGGTCGCGGTAGATGCCGGCGCCCTCGCGCTCGGCGAGCCACTTCAGCGTCGCGGCGTAGTCGGCGACGTTCAAAAATCCGGTGCCGTCGTAGACGATGCCGCCGGCGTACGCCGAGAGATCGTCGAACGCGTCGTAGCGCTCGAGCAGTTCGGCCTGCGTGAAGTACGTCCCGCCGTCGGGCGCGCGGTCGGTCCAGCCGTGGCTGTCGGTCCCCGGCACGAGCCGGACGGTCTCCCGTTCGGTAAACGAGAACGTTCCCTGTCCATCGAGGTCGCGCAGTCGCTCGAGCGCGAACCGGATCCACGCCTCGGGGAACGGCTCGAGGGCGAGCGAGATCATGCCCGAGGCGCGGGAGGTGGTGTCCGCGGCGACGCCACCCGCCTCGAGGACGATCACCTCGTGGTCGGGGGCGAGTTCGCTGGCGATGGCGAGTCCCGAGATTCCCGCGCCGACGACGACGACGCGTTCGCTGGCTGTCATAGGCGGGATGAGGCAATCGCTCGAGAAAACGCTGGTGGTCGCGGGAAAATCCCCGAATCAGTCGATGTGTCCTTCGCGCCGGAGCTGGGCGGCGTCCTGGCCGGTGTAGCGCCACTCGATGTTGGCCTTCTCGTCCTGGAAGTCCCACGGCTCGACGAGCACGACGTCGTCCTCGTTGATCCAGGTTCGGTACTTCATTCGGCCGGGGATCCGGCCCATTCGGTTCTTGCCGTCCTCACAGCGCACGCGGACGTGGTTGCCGCCGTTGTGCTCTGTCACGATGCCAAAGAGTTCGCCGTCCGAGGGCATGCGGAGGTTCCGACGCCCGGATTCTTCACTCATACCTGCAGTACGTGGGGTGGACGGTTAAGTGATTGGAGACGAGTGATAACGTTCGACATACTGCGGTCGGCTCGAGTCGAGTCGCCGATTTCGGGGTTCTGAACGCTCGAGGCGCCTGAACTCCTCGTCCGTTCGGCCGGTGGTGGTCGACGATGGTTGTGGCGTGTGCCCGTCGCTCACACTGCCTGTCGATCATGAACATTTATTATGTATTGGGCGAAAGAGGGGAGTAGCAATGTCGGTCGTACACGTAGTATCGTGAGCTCTTCTCCGACGAGTACCGACTCCCGACCGCCGCTGAACACGACCGATATGAGTACCCGAAACGTGCCCCTGACGCCCGAACCGACGCTGGAATCGACCACGACCGAACCGACCCCTGCTGGCGACCGCCCGGCGGCCGACTGTGCCCCCGTGACGTTCGCCTACCGGAACACGGACCGGCTGCAGAACCTGATCGACGAGTTCAACGCCGCGTTCGTCGACCCTCACCGGGACTGAGCCGCCCGCTCGAGCGCCGTCACTCCGCGCCTGTCACTCCGCGCCCGTCACTCCGCGCCTGTCCCTCTACGCTCGTCACTCCACGCCGACCACACCCCGCTCGTCACTCCTCGCCCGTGAGTCCCGAGAGCGACGCCTCGCCGATCTCCTCGAGGACGTGTTCGTGGAACGCCTGGAGCGCCGCGGACTCGTCTTCGGCCAGGACGACGTCGCTCGCCGAGAGCGTCGCCAGGCCGAACGCCCGCGGGGTCGGCGAGTCGAGCAACTGGCGGTCGACCTCGAGTTCGCCCGCCTCGATCGCGTCGACGATGCCTTCGATCGCCGCGACCGCGAGCTTGTCCTCGAGGAGCTCCCGGTAGGTCTCTTCTATCACGGCGAACTCCTCGAGTCCCTCGGCGAAACCAAGCAGCATCTCGCTCGAGACCTGCTGCTCGCTCGCGGATTTCTCGTAGCCCTTGTAGCGTTTGAGGATCATCAGCGAGCGCGTGGCGTTGATCCGGAAGTACCGCTTTACGAGGTCGGTCCCCGACAGCGCCCGCCGGAGCTCCTCGCGAACGCGGTCGGGCTCGAGGTCCTCGAGGACCCCCACGAGGTCGACCTTCCGATTGAGCGGCATCGAGAGGGTGAAGCCGTTGTCGGCGACGGCCACCGTCACGTTCGCCGTGGCTTCCTGAGCGCAGCGGTGTGCCAGCAGCCGCGAGAGGCCGTCGTTGACCTCGCGGCCGTAGACCGAGTGGACGTAGTAGCGGCGAACGTACTCCTCGCGGTCGCGTTCGACCTCGATCGCGAGTCGTCGGTCGGTGCTCACGCTCCCGGGGCCGGCGTACCTGAGTTGATAGTCGAACAGCCGGGCGATCGCCCGTACGGCGTGGTCGTCGAGGGGAAACGTCCGGAGCCAGGCCCGGACGGCCGGCGGGCCGTCCTCGTCGTAGCGGGCGAGCAGTTCGCGCTGGAAGGCGAGGATCTCACGGCCGAGGTCGGTCGAGAGCGGCAGGCGTTCGGAGTACCACGACGGCACCGTAGGCCGGGCGCTCGTGCGGTCGACGTACACCTTCGAGCCCCGGCGGTAGCGGTACTCGAAGTGCTGGCCTCCGAGGACGAAGACGTCACCTTTCTCGAGGGTGTCGAGGTAGTCCTCGTCGAGCTGGCCGACCCACTCGTCGCTCGCGCGGGTGTGAACGTCACAGGAGAAGGAGTCCGGGATGGTCCCGACGTTGGTCAGGTAGATCACCCGCGCCAGCCGACCGCGTTTCCCGATCAGGGACTCGCCGACGGGGAAATCGGGGTAGTGGTAGTCGCCGTCGGGCGGATCGTTCTCGTCGCGCCAGACTTTCGCGTAGACGTTCCGATCCTCCATCCCGGCGTACTCCGCCGTCAGGTAGCGCAATAGCCCCTCGTACGCCTCGTCGTCGTAGTTCCGGTACGGATAGGCTCGCCGGAGAATCGCCGTCACCGCCGACTCCGGCCGGACGGCGGCGATCGCCATCCCGTAGACGTGCTGGGCGGCGACGTCGTGGGCGTTCTCGGGGATCGACACCGAGTCGACGAATCCTTCCTCGGCCCGCTTCAGCATGACCGCACACTCGAGCACCTCGTCTCTGTCGAGGGCGATCACCCGGCCCGTCACGGTCTGGCCAACGCGGTGGCCCGCCCGTCCGACGCGCTGGAGCAAGGCGGCGACGCTCTTGGGTGAGCCGACCTGCACCACGAGGTCGACGTGGGGCATGTCGATGCCCAGCTCGAGCGACGTCGAGGAGGTCACCACGTCGAAATCGCCCGCCTTCAGCCCGTCTTCGACCTCCTGGCGGACGCCCTTCGAGAGGCTCCCGTGGTGACAGGCCGAGTTCTCCTCGTCGTAGGCCGAAAAGCGTTCCCGGAGGGTGTGCAACACGCGTTCGGCCCCCGAGCGCGTGTTCGTGAACACGATCGTGTTGGTGTGAGCCTGGACGTGCTCGTGGAGTCGCCGGTAGAATCGATCCTGGACGAGCTCCCGTGGCGTGTTGATCAGGTCGTCGGTCGGACACTCGAGTTTCAGGTCGAACTCGCGGGCGAAGCGGGCGTCGACGATCTCGTACGGGCGAGGAGGACCACCCGGCGCGTCCCGACCGACCAGGAACTCCGCCACGCGCTCGAGCGGCTCGATCGTCGCCGAACAGCCGATCCGTGTAATCGGCCCGTCGGCCAGCGCCGCGAGTCGCTCGAGGCTCACCGCGAGGTGCGTGCCCCGCTTTCCCGCCGCCAGCGAGTGGATCTCGTCGACGACGACGTACTCGACGGTGCGAAGCTTCTCCCGAAATTTGGGGGCGTTGAGCAGGATAGCCAGCGTTTCCGGCGTCGTATTCAGGATGTGGGGAGTTTCCTCGAGCATCCGCTGACGCGCGCTCGAGTCCGTGTCGCCGTGGCGGATCGCGTGGCGGATCTCGCCGACGTCCTCGCCGCGAGCCTCGAGGATCGACTCGATGCCGGAGAGGGGCACCTCGAGGTTGCGGTGGATGTCGTTGGCCAGTGACTTCAACGGGGAGACGTAGAGGCAGTAGACCGAGTTTTCGAGGCCCTCGTCCTGGAGCTGGTCACGCTTGAAGAGTTCGTCGATGATCGCGAGGAAGCTCGAGAGCGTCTTCCCCGACCCCGTGGGCGCACAGATCAGCGTGTTCGTCCCCGCGTGAATCTTCGGGATGGCCGCCTTCTGCGGCGGGGTGAAAAACCCACCATTTTCGGGAACGTACGCGCCGAACTCCCGTAGCCACCACTCCCGGACTGCCGGCTCGAGCACCTCGAGGACGTCCCGGTCGTCGATCTCGACGGCGTCGGGGTCGAACGGCAGCTCCTCGTCGGGTACCGGCAACTCGCTCCCATCCATCGTCCGAAGGTTGGTCGGCGCGAGTAAGAGGGTTTGGTCACCGCAGTGAAAGTGAATCGGTCGGCGATGTATCGGTGCACGCTCGCGCTGGCTCAGGCAATCGTTCGGGAAGCCAGCACTCTTAACCGCCTCGCCGTCGCACGATCTCACATGCGCGTCACGTTTCTCGGCACGGGTGCGGCGATGCCGACCGGCGAGCGCTTTCAGACCGGGATCCTCGTCCAGGAGGACGGCCGCACACTCCTCGTCGACTGTGGCTGTGGCGTCCTCCACCGCCTCCAGCAGTCCGGCGTCGGCTACGAGAACGTCTCGAGCGTCCTCCTGACGCACCACCATCTGGACCACGTGGCGGATCTGCTTCCGTTGATGAAAGCCCGCTGGCTCGCCGGCGAGGAGCACCTCGAGGTCGTCGGCCCCCAGGGGACGAAGGCGCTCGTCGACGGCCTGCTCTCCGTTCACGAGTACATGGACGGACGACTCGACCTGCAGGTTCGCGAGGTCGTCCCCGGCGAGTTCTCGGTGGCCGGCTTCGACGTCTCGGCGTACGAGACCCGCCACTCGCTGCCGTGTCTCGCTTACCGGTTCGACGACCGCTTTACGTTCAGCGGCGACAGCGAGGCGTTCGCCGGGCTGGCGAACTTCGCGGACGGCTCGGCGATCCTCGCTCACGACTGTTCGTTCCCCGACGACGTCGACGTCTCGAACCACCCGACGCCAGCGAAACTGGGCCGGGAACTCGCCGACTGCGAGATCGGCCGTGTCTACCTCACCCACCTCTATCCGCACACGAACGGCCGACACACGGAGATGCGCGACTCGATCGCCGAGCACTACGACGGCGACGTCCGGTTCGCCGAGGACCTCCAGACGATCTCGATCGAGTGATCAGACGGATCGACGGCGCTCGAGCTTGCTCAGCCGAGATCCTGTTCGCGCTCTGACTCCCGCAAAATGAACGGTCCCATCGCGAGCGTCCGCTTCGCGACGGAGGCGACCCGGAGGATGTAGACGGTGAAGACGACGAAGGGGGCGACGCCGACGACGAAGCCGGCGCTGGTCACCCAGACGAGGTTGTCGACGCCCAGCGTCGTCCCCGGAAGGGCGGTCGCGTCGACGTACATGACCATCCCACCCATGACCACCAGTGCGGGCACGGAGATGTAGAGCAGGGCCCGCGAGAGGTCGATCAGCGCCCACTGGAAGTACAGCGTCTTGAAGTGCTCGCGGGCCGGTCCGAAGAACTTCAGGACCTCGATCAGGTCGTCGATCGCCTCGCTCGCGTCCGCAGAGAGCGAGTCGGCGTGGTCGTGGCGGAGCTGGCGCGCCTCGTAGATCTTCCGGGAGTAGTTGAAGTCGAGCGCGTACCAGATTACCTCGAACGTGCCGAACTGGGCGTCTTCGAGCTCGTCCATCACTCGCCGCGCGTTGTCCGTCAGCTCGTCGACGTACTGTTCGATCGCCTCGCGGAGTTCCTCGTCGCGTTCGTCCTCCATCGTCTCCACGAGTTGCTCGGCTTTCGCCTCGATTCCGTCGAGCAGTTCGTACAGAAAGCCCGACGGTTCGGGCGGCGACACCCCTTCCTCGAGTTCCGCCTCGACGTCCCGTCTGAAGTCCATCGACGCGGTCATGCGCTCGCGCTGGTCGCCGACCGCGCCGAGCTCCTGGGAGAGGACGAGCTGGTTGATCGTAACGACGATCGACGTCCCGGTGATGATCGCCCCGATGAACGCCGAGAAGAGGAACTCGAGGCCGTCCTGGTTCTCGACGATCCGCCGGAGCGGGCTGAGCCCGAGCTGGCTAAGGGCGACGAGCACGACGAACGTCGTCCCGAGGATCGCCGCCGTCAGGAGCCACCGGTTCACCGCGAGCAGGAACCACAGCCGGATCCTGCTCCCCTCGACTCGTTCGTGCATCGGGTCGTTCGAGTTCGAATCGCCCATCGGCTGGCACGAACGACGCCGGAAGACAAAAGATCGGTGCCGGCAGCGCGTGATACGGTCTGTTGTGACTCGGTGCCGGTGATCGCTGCCCCGTTCGAGCGATGACCGGTAAAACGGTACAACGATCCGTATGAGGTGGGCGGTTACTCGTCTGTGGTCTCGCCTCCGCGAGCAGTCTCGCTCGAGGACCGTCGACCGTGTGCGACGGCTACAGCGTCGACTCGCGGAGTTCGTCGGCGACCTCGTCGAACGGCGGCTCCGTTGCGACGTGGTCGACGACCTCCTCGGGGTCGACGGCCAGTTCGTAGCTCGGTCGCCCCTTCCCCGTGGGCGACGTCGTCTCGGGCGTGACCTCCTCGACGACGTCGCTCGCCTCGAGCCGGTACAGCGATCGCATCACGTCCGCTTCGGAGACGCTGCCGACGACCGCCTCGCCGACCGTTCCGTCCCGACAGGTGCTTCGCAGTTCGTGCGTCTGTGCTGGCGTCCGGTCGTGACACTCGAGTTCGACGAGTCCCAGGAGGACGAGACACTCGGTTCTGGACGTCCCATCGAGGTCGGCGCCATTTGTCATACACGATAATTTGTGATACTGTGCATTAGGTGTTCCTCCGAACGATGGGGCGAATCGAGCGGAAAACAAACGCCCCGGACGCCTCAACGGCGTCGGGGGAGAAGTGAGCGCGAGGGCGTCGTCATCGGTCCGCTTTGTGGCGACTACCGACGGCCGGCAGGCGTTATCGATTCTCCTCTTCCTGGAGCTCTGCGAGCTCGGCTTCGACGTCCTCGTCGACGTCGACGTCCTCGAGATCGACCTCCTCTTCGACGTCCGCCGCGGGCGCCTCGTCCTCGCCGAGTTCAGCTTTGAGCGTCTCGAGTTCGCCCTCGACGCCGCTGTCGGTCGACAGCTGTTCGAGTTCGCGGTCGATACTGTCCTTGTCGGAGAGGACGTCCTCGAACGCGCCCGACTCGTGCAGTTCGTCGAGGGCGGCGGCGCGAGCTTCCATGTCCTCGGTCCGCTCCTCGGCGCGTTCGATGGCGCGACCGACGTCCTCGAACTCCTCGCCCGTGGCGGTCATCGCCTCCGAGACCGTCGTGCTGGCTTCTGCGGCCTCGTAGCGGGCTTTCATCGTCTCCTTTTTGGTGCGGAACTCCTCGATCCGGCTCTGGAGTTCGTTCTTCTGTTCGATCAGCCGATCTTGTTGGCTCTGCAGGTCCGAGATCTGGCGCTCGAGTTCCTCGATCTGGTTCATCTTCGTCTTCTTCTTCTCGAGCGCCCGTCGGGCGAGGTCCTCACGACCTTGCTGGACCGCGGTGCGGGCCTGGCCGTTGTGTTTCTCGACGTTCTCCTCGAGGCGGCGTTTCTGCATCTCGAGGCGCTTTTTCTGCGTCGTCAGGTCGGCGATGCCCCGTTTGACCTGCTGGAGCTGATCGCGCATCTGCTCGTAGGAGTAGTCGAGCGTCTGGGTCGGGTCCTCCGCCCGATTGAGCAGCGAGTTGATCTTCGACCGGATAACGTACGACGTCCGAGAGAGGATGCCCATGTTGTCCCAGTTTCGTTCGTGAGCCTTAAAAACCTCACTTCTGCAACAGGCTCTGGACTCGCGGGAACCGCTTTCGGTCCGTGTTGCGGGGACCGAAACGCCGGTCGCGACCGAACGCGAGGGTGTCCAGCGCGCGACACCCGCGAAAGAGGACACGTTCTCGAGGTGCTCGAGAAGTACGACGGATAGAACGAGTGAGTACAGACCAGGTATTGGCACGGTCGTGTCCGTTCGGACGGATGTTCTACTCACGGGTCCGCAGCCAGGTTCCTGTGAACACAAGCCGGTCGTATCGGTGGCTCTCGGTCACACACTGGACTCCCAGAGTATGGGTTCAAAGAAGATCAGTTCAGTGTTCACTACAACGAAGTAGCATCCGTCTTTAGAGGGTGTCATAGAATACGTCGCACACGAAAGGGCAGGGTTGAGAAGCCGTGTCCAGCAGCACTCAAACCCTGCAAGATGAGCCTTGGATAGACGAGTTCTTTAATCTCGTGGCTGTCGAGACACTTCCGCTCTTTGAGTACCTCGACTTTGACTTTCTCAGCGAGTATGACGTGTTCGCCCCCGCTCGTCGGGGGCGAACACGAGATCATCACCCGCCAGAACTGTTCAAAGGCTTTCTTCACTGCTACTACAAGGGAATCTACGGGCCTCGTCCTGTCACCCGAGAACTCCAAAACACGGCCGTCTGGCTCAGCTGTGGGTTCGATCGACTGCCGTCGAGAGACGCGGTCGATCGCTTCCTCACTGACCTCGGACTGGTCGTTGACGACGTGTTCAGTTGCCTCGTCGAGCAGGCCGCTACCTGCGGCCTGCTCGACTCTACCTTCCGGATCGATTCAACCGATCTCGAAGCCCTTGCGTGGAACGATGACGCGTCGTGGAACTACGATCCAACGGCCGAAGCCTACTACTACGGGTTCGGTCTCACGATTGTTTCGGCAGGGCCAAAGATTCCGATTGCAGCGGAGTTTACGCAGGCGAAACAGGCCTCGAAGGAGACGGCGATGCGCGTCACACGTGACGCGCTCGCCGTCAAACAGCCGATCTGGATGCTTGGAGACAGTGGCTACGACATCCTCGATTGGCACGACTTCCTGCTGGAAGCAGGAGTCGTGCCGATCGCCCCGTACAACCCACGAAACACCAGCGAACCGCTCGATATCGAATACCGCGTCGAAAACCGAATCAGCGAATTCACCGAAGATGTGACGCTCAAGCGTTCGATCCTCGCTGAGACCATTCGTCTTTAGCTAAGACTGCTGGTTATACTCCGTGGCAGAATTATGCTTAATGGTATTAGTCGAACGAATCTAGCGGCTGAACCGCTGATGCGGCTGAGAGTCAACAGTACAGATAATGCAGAGACTGCTTTTTCGCCCCGCAGCGGTCGTATACTGACGAAACCCACCTCCAAAACGGTGTTATTCGGTATTACTCTGAGTATTAGCTAAAGACGGATGTCGCTGAGACATACAAGCGACGAACGCAAGTTGAGCGAACGTTTGGAGCGTGTTCAGACTGCGGCCTCGGGACGCTGCGCGCCCGAGGCCGCGCCCATGCGCGGGTAGAAGTGTATCTTGGACTGTGTCTCCGAGTGATCGTTGCCATCACGAACTACGAACAGGGTGAAAATCCGGGTCGAACCAAGCTCGTGGCATGAGATGAATTGTATGACACCCTCTTGTGATGGCTGTTTTGGCTGATCGCTCGAGCAGTTCGTCGGCGAACGCCGCGAACTGCTCAGGATCGGCATATCTCACGAAATTGAGCCAGAGGAGCGATTCTAACCCGGATTCTGTCCATCGCACCCACTGATTTTACACCGTTTCGAGATTTCTCCAAGAACCTGGTTCGGACAATTCCGTGAACTTGTCATGAAACCGGCGGTCCGCAACATCGAACGCGCCATCGAGGGCTCACCCGTGAAATCACGCGTTCAAACAAGGCCCACCCATTCTATTTGAGATATCGTACGTCGTACTATCTTTTGTAACTTGGCCACCAACCGGGTACATATCCGTGTTCGTATCTGCTGTAACCTCGCCGGTTGCATGACGCTTGATGATGTGTTCTTTTTCATACTCTTCCGTTCCTCGCTCAAGCCACATCACGTCACCTGTACTTTCCGCTCTCGCTGCCACGGGAATGTGTAGTATATATTCAGCGTTCTGACCAATGTGTGTTAGCCGGGCTGGAAGTCATCCCCGTACCGTTCACGGAGGGACGCGTTCGCCTCTTTGCCAGTTCTGATCTCCGTGACTCGACTGTCGCTGGAGATGCGGTTCGATCGTTCGATGGCCGTGCCGACTTCACTGGGCGAGATCCGCTCGTCGCCCACCACGCGGAGCCACGACTGGCCGACTTCTTCGTCGCGTAGCAGGTTCGCAAAGCGGTTCTGTTGGTGTTGTGGCAGCTGGTCGTGTGCTCAGAAGACTCGGGCGACGTTGGCGTCGCTCGCGAGTAGCGCGCGCGGCTCGCCCGGTCCGAGTTCGTTGACCAGGCGAACGCCGTCGGGGTTCTCGCCGACAAGCTGGAGAATCTGTCGGCTGGCTTACGTTCACCGGATCGGGATTACCGCGTTCACGTCGTATGGGCTTTTACTCTCCGCATTGGCGGGCAACTGATCGCCGACGCTCACGCGGCGTCGAAGTCGACGATGTCCGTCCGATACGCATCCACCGTAACGAGTTCCCCTATCGTTGATTCTACTGCACCGACGGTATCCACGAAATCGGCGTCCGGCTCAACGTAGACGGTTCCGATGTCGACGTTCACCTCAAGTGCCTGTATCTGTGACGTACCTACTGAGGCTACTCCTACGACTTCTCCTACGTATACACAATCGGTTCCGTTACCAGGGTTGATCGTTCTGCTCACCTCACTAGAGATCGTGATATCCCGAGCTCTTGCCAGCAGCATTGCGTCGATGCGGTTGCCTCGCATCGCGTCATCGACTATTGGCGGTGTAGAATCGAAAACGGAAATCTCGGTCCCGTTTTCTACCTGGCAACAGACGGTCTGGGTGTACGTCGTGCCAGAATACTGTGCATCCGGATTCACAGCAACTATTTCACAGATCATTATAAAGTAACCTCTGTTGAATCGAATTAGGTGTCTATATTCGCTGGCGTGCCAGGATGGGACGTAATGGTATAACCATTGTCGCCAACTATGACTGTTACAGCTTGTTCGTTAATCTCGTTGATGTATACAGTCCCTCCTCCCTCACTTTCAGGAATTCGGTGAGCATCACCGTCCTGTATTGTTTGGTAGATTCTATCCCTGATATCATCCGCGTTGGAGACATCGAGTCGAGAGTTCCCGTAAAAGTCATCAGCATGTCGTTGCAGGACATGTTCAAGCCCGCTCGACGCGTCACCGCTCTCGAGCCACTGCACGCTCCCGCGATCCTGGAACTCGTCGGAACCTTTCACGATCGCGCGGACCTCGTTCACGTCGCCATTTCGCGCGACGTGGACTAAATCGTTCGCCTCGAGATCCGGATCGACGTGGCGATGCGCGCCAGGATTCGCGTGCCAGTCCACCAGTCGATTCGTCGTCGCGGCGTCCTCGTCGAGCAAATAGCGAACGTCGCCCACGTCGTCCAAGTCATCGACGAACGCCCGTGCCGCGCTCGGGTCCGAACTTTTCGAGAGGCGTGCCGCGAGTGCGGCCTGCTCGCTCGAGGACAGGTCCTCGAGATGACGGAGGTCCTCGAGATGACGGAGGTCCTCGAGGGTATCGAGAGCACGATCCGCGTCGTCTTCGTCCCCGACACGCCTGTCCGGGCGTTAGTACCGTTGTCGCATTAGTGGTTCCGACAGCGAAGTGATACCCTCGATCCCGACGAGATCGGTTCTGCCAGCAGTAACCGAGATGCCATCACCAGGTTCGAATTCCGAAACTTCGTCTGGATCCGCCACTACTTTGATCGTCCCCGAATGGATACCTACCTGCATCCTGACCTTTCCGTCACTGTCTTCCATGGATTGTATGTTACCTTCGTACCGGTGATCGTTCCATTCGGTACAATCTGAATCATTTGGGAAGATTCTCATGCAGGGATCGGAACATGCGCAGATTTCTCCGAGAATCCACGCACGAACAACGACCGATCGTTCACTACCGACAAGTGAGGGACGGGCGATCAAGTTCGGATCGAAGACACCAAATCGGGTGCCGTCTTCAAGACACAGAACCACACGGTGCTCGTAGACCGTCTCCTGATACACCGTAACTGGAATTACCTCGTCGATAGTTGCTTTGATGCTCATGATTATGTGTCTGGGTGTGCGCTAATGATGTAACCATTGTCACCGGTCGCAACGCGAATCTCCGAACCATCTACAACGTCATAGTACCGAATCCCACCACCGGGATTTGGTTCTGTGCGATGAGGGTTTTTAGCCGCCTCGTAGATGAGATCGTGAATCGTGAGTTCTCCATCTCTCACACTAGGGAACTCGCTTCGGAAATCATCTCGGTGACCATCTCTGATATGCACCCAGCCGGAACCGCTATCGCCGTTCTCTAACCAAACCAGATTGCTTTCCGGATCCTTCGTCACAAGTCGCGTTTCGGCAGGACTGTCATTATTTCCCATGAATTAGTCGAGAATAATAAGTCCCAAGGCCTCATTTGGCGGATCATAGGTTGAATTGGTCGTATAAACAGGAAGGGACAACCTGATACTTTCAACAGTCTGAATGTGGAAGATTATCTCGTCTGTAGAACCGTGATCGGCAAGTGCAGACTCTATGAAGACTTCTGCACCACCGCCAAGACGTAAACGAAGTCACTGCCTCGAGGTCAGCATACTGTTTCGATGAGGTCTTGGGCAGCGTACCAGTCGACGGTCGGATTCCTCGTCAGATTCCTTCTGCGGCTGTTCTAGCGTCGTCGAGATTTGAACGTAGTAGTTGAATATCGGTGTGATCGGTCAAATCGGGGTTGTATTTCATGATTTGATCTACCAGTTCTTCGCCAGTTCGGATGCTCTCCTCGATGACTGAACGCGTTTCGACGACGGCACTCTTTGCTTCAGGGAGTCGCTGGTCCGGATCGTCGATTCCTTCGTACTGGAGAACGTTCGTTATCCGTGTTTTGGTATTATCCTCCGGTTCTAGGACGAAATACGAAGGTCCATTGTGATTAGTGATCACAGCTTTCTTGCCATTCACTATTTCCGGAACCGATTCTAGGAGACTATTGACAATATACGTAACCCAATTTTTCGGTACCCGATCGGAGGCCCCGTAGAGATAGCTATCATCGACGTGTATTCTGATCCCGGTGTACGGATCTGCAGTTCCATCGGTGACAGCCGTGCAGAACTCGTCACCGTAGTTAATTTCTATCTCGAATTTAGTCATGTCGTATTATTGGATCCAACCGTGATCAGGATGCCATTTCGTAACAGCAGAGCCTTTTTCAGGGAACGCTGTTTTCACTGCACCATCTTCCTTCACGACGACTCTCATTTGACTGATTCCTGACTCAGGGTATCCTTCAGTTGCTGGCTGCAACATGTACTCCCGTCTATTTCCACTACCACCGGAATGTTTTCCATATTTGATCGAGTCGTACACAAGGTCTTGTACTTCAGGTGTTGTAAGTGTATCCGGCAACTCACGACCCTGAACTGATTTTCCAGTCGGGAATAATGACGTTATGTCATCGTCAGAGAGTTGACTTCCAGTGACATGACGATTTGTAATATGTGTCCATCCTTCGTCCAAGGTACCCTCTTCGAGCCATCGAACTTGGTCTGTGTCCGACCTCTTAACAATCAATTGTGTCTCAGGAATCTCACCATGTCTCGAGACGTGAACGAAGTCACTCGCCTCGAGATCCGGATCGATGTGTCGATACGAACCCGGATTCGCATGCCAGTCGACGAGCCGGTTTACTGTCGTCTGGTCCTGATCGAGGAGAACTCGAACGTCGCCCACGTCGTCCAAGTCATCGACGAACGCCCGTGCCGCGCTCGGGTCCGAGCTTTTCGAGAGGCGTGCCGCGAGTGCGGCCTGCTCGCTCGAGGTGAGGTCACCGACGTGACGAAGTTCGGTGATAGTGTCGAGGGCACCGTTGACTCCGCCGGCTGTCTCGAAGCCGTGATCTTCACGGAGGTGTCGAGTCACGGCTGGAGCGTCGATATCCGGGCTCCCGCCGTCGGCGACGAGTCGGTGGGTCACCTGGCCCGTTTTCGTCCCGTCACTGATTCGTAGCGTCGGCGTCACGTCGTCCAGTCCGTGTCGGGCCGTCTCGAGTCGGTTCGCGAGGCCAGTCGACTCGGAGACGCCCTTCGTGATCGTCCCACCGTAGGCCATCGACGCCGCGAAGTGGGCGACGTAGCCCTCGTACCAGCCCTGCGCGTACTCCGCACATCGAGTATCGCCCGCGTCACAGGGCTCGCTCCCGTCGGTGTAGGGATTATCGAGGCGCTGTTGCTCGCGGACGCTCTCGGGCATGTTCGCGATCAGCTCCGCGAGGAGCTCGTCGTCGACCTCCTCGAGGAACGCCTCGAACGCCTCGTACGTTTCGACCGGTTCGGTGACGACCAGGTGGACGAACTCTGGCAGCTCGGACGCGCCGTGGGTGAATCCGGAGAGCTGGCCGGCATCTTGTGCTGGGAAGCCGTATGCAGTGAGTTCGCCGTAGAACGACGTCTGGGCGTAGAGGAGTTGCTGCTGTCCGTTTTCGTGGACGTCCTCGACGTAGATGGTCGACTCCGATCCGCGCAGGGCCGTCATCGATCCTTCCCAGAGCGACTCGTAGGTCGCGGTGTCGAAGTGGTGCGTGTCGTAGGGATGCCCGCTGGCGATCGTCGTCCCCTCGCGTACGACTTCGTACTCGGCGACGCCGGCCTCGTCCTCGACGACGAACGTGTACTGGAAGTACCACTTTGGGCCGTCGACGTCGGGGAACTCGAGGCCGGGGTCCCAGGTGGCGCTCGGGAGTTCGGACCACTGCTGATAGTCGACCAGCCTCGCGTCTGGCGGCGTCGTGGTGAACACCGTCGGATCCTCACTGTCGAGGCTGAGCGCGTCGGCGTCGGCGATGCCATCATCGGTCGTATCCGTGGTCCGCGGATCCGTTCCGAGCTCGCGTTCCGCTTCATCCGAGAGGCCGTCACCGCTCGTGTCGGTTACCAGTGGGTTCGCACCGACCGTCCGGGTTTCGAATAACTGTGCGGGATCGGCGTCGTCGTCGGGATCGAGAACGGCAGTCATCAGTGCCGTCGCGTTGTCGTGATCGTCGACGAGCGGTTCTCCCAGCCGTTTCGCTCGAGTTCGTCGAGCGCTTCGATCAGTCCCGAACCGGTATTCGTCGCGCCTCCGGCGCTCAACCCCCTGTGTGAGGAGGACACCGCGTGGCCTTCTGGAAAAACCAGTTGGTAGCAATTGACACACCGCGGGCGGGAGCTTTTTCTCGTCTCGACGGAATGCGCCAGTCGATGGACCTCGAGTCGATTCCGGGCGTCGGCGAGAAGACCGCCCGCGCACTCGCCGACCTCGACGATCCCGAGCGCGCCCTCCGGACGGGGGACGTGGCGACGCTCGCGGAGGCACCGGGACTCACGCAGGGACGGGCCGCGCGGATCGCGCGCGGGGCGATCCGGCGGGAGCACGACGATCCCGGGGGCTTCCTCGCGACCGACCGCGCGCGGGAGGTCTACCGCGCGGTCCTCGAGTTGCTCGAGGAGCGGACGGTCACCCGCTACGCCGCCTGCCGACTCGAGACGCTGTACCCGAGTGCTCGCCGGTCGCGCATCGAGGAGGTACAGGCCTTTGCCCGGGAGGCCCTCGAGCACGATCCGCAGCCGGACGTCCTCGAGGCGCTGTCGGGCGTCGAGCCGCTCGACGACGCGGGCGACGTGCGCGTCAGGGATCGCTGCCTGGCGACGACGGACGCCGAACGGTACAGCGAGGCGCGAGAGGCGATTCCCGAGCTCTCCGTGGAGGTGGTCGAAGACGCCCGCGACCTCGCGGAGCTCGCCCGCGGCTACGCGACCGTGATCGCGCTGGACGAGTCGTTCGCCGGCGTCGACGTCGAGGGTGACGTCCAGGTTCGACCCGATGCCCTCGAGCACCCGGCGGAGATCGTCCCCGAGCGCCCGCTGGCCTTTTTCGCCCGCAATCGGGAGTCGCTTCGCGCGGCCGCCGCGGTCCACCGTGCGGCGGGGCTCGAGGCCGACTGCGACCTCGAGGCGCTCGAGGCGGGACTCGAACGCCTCGGCCCCGACGGGACGGTCGCGGGCGACGAGGAGCTCGATCGCCTCACGACGGCGGTCGACGACCTCGACGCGGCCGCGGGGACGGCCGAGCGCGTCGCGAACGACCGGCTGCGGGAGGCGATCCGCGAGCAGGACGTCACCATCGAGGGCGCGGACCTGCTCTCGCTGGTCGAGCGCGGGGCGGGCGTCGACTCGCTGCTCTCCCGTGAGCTCGCCGACGAGTACGCTGTGGCGGTCGACGCCGCCCGCGAGCACCTGATCGACGCGCTCGACCTCGATCCCGGGGAAGCGGAACTCGCCCGGCGGGCCTTCCGCGACGAGCCGACGTTCCCGGTCGAGCGCGACGAGGACGCGATCTCGCGGCTGCGCGAGGAGCTGACGGCGGCGCGAGAACGACGGGCCGCCCGGCTCAAGCGCGAACTGGGGGCCGACCTCGCGGCCCAGCGAGAGGGGGCCGAACGGCTCGTCAGGGAGGCCTTAGAGCTCGACGTCGAGTACGCGATCACCCGGTTCGCCCGCGACTTCGGCTGTACGATGCCGACAGTCGTCGACGAGGAGGGATTCGGCTTCGAGATTCGTGGCGGGCGGTCACCGCTGCTCGAGGAACCGCTCGAGGAGATCGACCCGGTCGACTACGCGGTGTCGGGCGTCGCGTTGCTCTCGGGGGTCAACAGCGGCGGGAAGACCTCGACGCTCGATCTCGTGGCGAGCGTGGTCGTGCTCGCGCACATGGGGCTGCCCGTCCCGGCCGAGTCGGTCCGGATCGAACGGTTCGACGATCTGCACTACCACGCCAAGAGCCAGGGAACCCTCGACGCCGGGGCGTTCGAGACGACCGTCCGGCAGTTCGCCGACCTCGCCGCGGGCGGGGACGGCTCGCTCGTGCTGGTGGACGAACTCGAGAGCATCACCGAACCCGGCGCGTCGGCGAAGATCATCGCTGGCATCCTCGAGGCGCTCGAGGCGAACGGCGCGACGGCGGTGTTCGTCTCCCACCTGGCGGGCGAGATCCGCGAGATGGCTGGCTTCGACGTGACGGTCGACGGCATCGAGGCCGTCGGGCTCGAAAACGGTAAGCTCGTCGTCGAGCGCTCGCCGGTGAAAAATCGCTTAGCGCGCTCGACGCCCGAGCTCATCGTCGAGAAACTGGCCGACGAACACGGCGACGAATTCTACGACGCTTTACTCGAGAAGTTCGCGTGACCGTCAGTCCGTCTCTCGTCGGGCCCGTTGTCGCCACGTGCCACCGATTGTCGACCCCGTCGCGAGCGATCAGCGGCACATCGTCACACCACCCGATCAGAGCCCGTGCCACTCTTTGAGCTTTTTTCGACCCCACTCCTCGCTGTCGTCGTCCGACTCCGCCGCTGCGGCGAGTGACTCGAGACCGTGCTGGTCGAGATAGTCGGCCACCGCCTCGAGGTACGCTGCGAGAGACTCGAGCGTCTCCTCGTCTTGCATTGCGAACGCCTCGAGCGTGCCATCGGGCGCGGTTCTGGGTCTGTGATGTGTCTCGCCTCGCGCGTACCGTGCCGTGCTACGGAGCGTTTCGGATGAACTGTCCTCGAATCGGTCGACGAGAAAGTCGGGCACGTCGGCTGCGGGCTCCGGAGGCATCTATTACTCTATGAGCTGGCTGCTTGGTATTAACACGTATGGTTGTGACACAATTGGCCGCCGGGAGCGTGGCGCCACCGAGGCTCCGTACGCGCGTGGTAGCACTTACCGAACGCTTAAGACGTTGCGTGAGCGTGGTGAAAGTGATGGTCGACGACCCCGAGGAGGGGATGTTGTCGTGGGACGAATCCGTGTTCCGGAACGAACACGTCTTCGAGATCGATTTCGTCCCCGAGACGTTCAAACATCGCGAGACGCAGGTGGAGAGTCTCACCTACGCGCTCCGGCCGGCGGTTCGCGGATCGCGGCCGCTCAACGTGTTGATTCGGGGGCCGCCCGGGACTGGCAAGACGACCTCCATCCAGAAACTGTTCGACGAAATCGGTGCGCAGACGAGCGACGTTCGCACGATCCGCGTCAACTGCCAGGTCAACGCGACGCGCTACTCGGTGTTCTCGCGGCTGTTCGAGGGGACGTTCGACTACGAACCACCCTCCTCTGGCATCTCCTTTAAGAAGCTGTTCGGCCAGATCGCCGAGAAACTCGTCGACGAGGATCGGGTGCTCGTCGTCGCCCTCGACGACGTCAACTACCTCTTCTACGAGAACGAGGCTTCCGACACGCTCTACTCGCTGTTGCGAGCTCACGAGGAGTATCCCGGTGCGAAGATCGGCGTCATCGTCGTCTCCTCCGATCCGACCCTCGAGGTCATCGACGAACTCGACACGCGCGTCCAGAGCGTCTTCAGACCCGAGGACGTCTACTTCCCGGTGTACGACAGCCCGGAGGTCGTCGACATACTCGCCGAGCGGGTCGAGCGCGGCTTCCACGACGGCGTCATCTCGCGGTCGACCCTCGAGTACGTCGCCGACCTGACGGCCGAGAGCGGCGACCTCCGGGTTGGGATCGACCTGCTGCGCCGGGCGGGGCTGAACGCCGAGATGCGCGCGAGCCGCGTCGTCGAACGCAAAGACGTCGAGAAAGCCTACGAGACCTCGAAGTACGTCAACCTCTCGCGGAGTCTCTCCGCGCTGAGCGAGAACGAACGAACCCTCCTCCGGGTCGTCGCCGAACACGATGGCGAGCAAGCCGGCGACATCTACGAGGTGTTCGCCGAGGAGACCGACCTCGGCTACACCCGGTACTCCGAACTCGTCAACAAGCTCGACCAGCTCGGCCTCATCGAGGCCGAGTACGCCGAGATCGACGGGCGTGGCCGGTCGCGATCGCTCTCGCTCACCTACGAGCGAGACGCCGTCCTCGATCGACTCGAGTGACCTCGTCAGGTCGCGTTCGGCTGCCCCTACGAGATCGTACGCTGCCGATATCGGCTTCGTCGCCGGCGTTTCGAGTTTTGATCACGCGCCGAGACGGTCGTGGCTAGCAACGCGTTTCTCACCGCATGCCGTCCATACGGAGCGGACGCTCGAAGAAATGAATCGACAACCAGCCGAACTGACTGACCGGTTTTTCAGTCCGGGGCTCGCTGATGCAGGCGTATCATGCCCCCATCACGGCGATCGACGCTCAAGGCGCTGGGTGCAGCCGGCGGGTTGGCTGCGATGAGTAGCACCGTACTGGCGACCGGTGAGTACGAAGACGACGAACGGGAGCCGAAAGACGTTCCCGACGAACGCGACGAGTACGAGGACGCACTCGACCGGATTCCGGAGTCGGCCGTCAGAGTCGCGCACTTCTCGCCCGACGCGCCCGACGTGGACGTCTACCTCGACGGCGAGCTCGTCCTCTCGGAGTTCGCCTACGAGGAGGTCTCGCCCTATCTCGAGATCGAACCGGGAACGTACACGGTGACGATCACGGCCGCTGGCGACCCCGACACGGTCGCCTTCGAGGGCGACGTCTGGTTCGGCCGGGCGTTTTACACCGTCGCGGCGATCGGCGAACTCGGCGCGGAGACGTTCCGGCCGCTCGTGCTCGTCGACGCGAGCGCGGTACTCGTCCGACTCGTCCACGCCTCGCCCGATGCTCCGGCGGTCGACATCTACGTCAACGACGGCGAGACGCCGATCATCGAGAACGTCTCCTTCGGTCAGGCGACCGACTACGTATCGCTCCCGGCCGGCACGTACACGGTCGACGTGCGTCCCGCAGGCGATCCGGAGACGACCGTCTTCTCCTTCGAGGCCACCCTCGAGCGCGGAACGGTCGCGACGGCGTACGCGGTCGGCTACCTCGAGCCACCCGAGGGTCTCGAAGACCGGGCGTTCGACGTCCAGGTCGTCCCCGACGGACCGCTGGCCCTGCTAGACGCAGTCTGATCGGCACTCCGACCTCCACAGCTATAGTGCTCGTTGAAACGAGTTACACCGGTCACAGCCGAGCAGCCAGCCTCGGCCTCGACGAACGGCGGTGTGTCCACTGAACTCGATGTCCTCGACCGTCGGCGGAGCCTTCCAGGCGGCGCTGGCCGATCACCTCCCGATTCGTGAGCGACCGCTCGTCGCTGTCCGAGCTCGAGCAACTACTATTTAGAATATTTACTATTTGCTAGTCTGGTACTACTGCAGGAGTTCACACTCACTACCTGCTCCGACTGCGAGATCATCCGGGTAGCCGGTCACGCTCGAAGATTCCAGCAGAGGTGGCTGTTCGACGCAGTTCTCGACTCGATTCCAGCCCTGACCGGCCGAATAGCTGGGTCGAATTGCCGATCTGTCGACTCCACAGCTGCCGTTCGCTCACCCATCGCCGACTCTCTCGAGCAGGGAGCGTCTCCTTCCGTCGTGGGACTCTCGTCGGCCTCGATCCGGGTCGCCAGCCGTGCCATCGCGTCGGACCCGCTCGAGTGCGTCTCGAGTTCGGAGCCAGGTCCTTCGAATGGACTACCTAATCACCATAAAAGAGACACTAACGTGGAAGTGATATTTGTATTATAGTCTTAAGTCGGTGGGTACAACCACGCTGCTGGAACGAGTTTCGTCGGAACGCATCTCGATCGTTCGAGTGATCCGATCGGTGCGTTCACTCTTCGAACGTCCCGCGTATACGCATCTAAATTACAACCGTATGGCTGTAATTCTAGCGTCGCTGTTGATTCGATTGGGCGCGTTCGTCGACCGAGTGGCGCGAATATGGCCGCATCCGTCCCACATCGTGGGACGTTCAGGAGTGTTGGAGGTTCAGTTCGATCACGTTAGCCACGCCGAGTGCGAGTTCCGGGAACTCGGTGCGGAAGCGCTCACCTCGCATCCGGTGGGTCGGGCCGGCGACGCTGATGGCGCCGATTACGGAGCCCGAACCGTCGAGGATCGGTGCGGCGACGCTTCGCAGCCCGTTCAGACGCTCCTCGTCGTCGAAGGCGATTTTGTTCGCTCTGACGTCCTCGAGTTCGTCGTGGAGCGTCGTCGGGTCCGTGATCGTACTGGGAGTGAACGTCTCCAGATCGCCGTCGTCGACGATCGACGAACACTGCGATTCGGGCAGGAACGCCAGGATGGCCTTCCCCAGGGCCGTGCAGTGGAGCGGAATCCGGTCGCCGATGTGGGTGTCGATGAGCGCCGCCTCCGACCCTCGACTACGGTAGATGACGACGCCCGTCCCGTGTTCTTCGGTCATGAGCCCGGAGATCTCGCCGGTTTTTTCGGCGAGCTTGTCGACCTCGGAGCGGCCGATCGTGTACAGCTTGTGTTGATCGCGGGCGAGCTCGCCGGCCTCGAGGAACTTCAACCCGGTTCGGTACTCGCCGTCACGACGAACCACGTACCCCGTCCGCTCGAGCGTGGCGAGGTGATTGTACACTGTGCTCTTCGGTAACTCGACGTACCTCGCCAGTTCCGAGACGCCTGCACCCTCGAGTTCGTTCAGGGCTTCGACGATCTCGAACGTTCGGTCGATCGCCTGGATTCCGCCCGACTGTGGCTTCGTCATTGAGTCTCGGTATACCCCGAAGCAGTATAAGTGTTCAGTATCGTGGGACGACGTTCGGACTGGAGAGCGTCGTCGAGAAACGTATTTTGGGCGCGAAAGTGCCCGAATGGGCATAATACTGCCTCCACGGTGCGGTTGGCCGTTGTCGATCCTCGTCTGTAGGTTGAAGTAACTGATTCCAAAATTTCTAGTCGGTGTCTGACGTTCAGCATCGTGGGACACTATGTGGTGGTTGATAACTAGTGTCTCGATTGGCTCGTGGCACTCTGCTCGCTCGAGTCGGACGGCTCGAGTCGGCGACGCCGTTCGGGTGACAGCCGCTGGGAAAAACACCGCGCTGTTCGGTTCGGAATGCGACGGACGGCCGTAACGGGATGGGTCGACCGCTATCGACGGGCGAGTGCGGTCGTCGTTACTCGAGGTCGACGCCTTCCGGGCCGCGTCCCAGGTAGTTCCGGTCGCCGGGCTCGACGAGGAGTTCGCCGTCCTCGACGACGACCTCGCCGCCGACGATGGTGTGCGTCGGCAGTCCCGTCAGCTCCTGGCCGTGGAACGTCGAGTACCGCGGCTCCATCGTGTGGTAGAAGTCGTCGTCGACGACGGCGCTCTTCTCGAGGTCGACGATGACCATGTCGGCGTCCGACCCCTCGGCGATGACGCCCTTGCGGGGATAGAGGCCGAAGCGTTTCGCGTTGTTGGTCGAACAGACCTCGACGACGCGCTCCATACTCAGGCGATTCTTGTTCACGCCTTCGCTCATCATCACGGGCAGGAAGTACTCGATGCCGTTGCTGTCGCCCGGAATCGCCTCCCAGATGTCGCCGTGTTTGCCCTCGCCTTTCTCCTTGAACTCGATCTTGTGCGGACAGTGGTCGGTGCCGACGGTGTCGACGACGCCCGTTCGAAGCCCCTCCCAGAGCCGTTTTTTGCTCGCCTCGCCGCGGAGCGGCGGCGAGATCTTCCCCCAGACGCCAAGGTCGTCCCGCTCGTAGGTATGGCTGAGGAACGCGGGCAGCGTCTCCGCGTGCAGGTTGACACCTTTCTTCTGGAAGCGTTCACAGATGTCGACGCCCTCGCCCGTGCTCATGTGGACGATGTACGCCCGCGAGTCGGTGTACTCGGTGAGCCGGCCGATCTGCTCGATCTGCATGGCCTCACAGATGTTCGGCGCCGACTCCGACCACGCCTGCAGGTCGTTTCGGCCCTCGGCCTGGAGCTCCTTGCGGCGCTCGATCGCAAGGTCCTCGTTCTCGGCGTGGAACATCACGACGCCGCCAGGGATGTCGGCGACGCGATTGAGCACCTTGTACGTCCGGCCGGCGTCGGAGTGATCGATGCCGAGTTCCGGGGAGGCGTGCTTGTACCAGTTGAAGAAGACCTTGTACGAGCGGATCCCCTCCTCGGCAAGCCCCTCGATCTCCTCGATGTGGTGGTCCTGGTGGACGATCGCGTGATACGCGAAGTCGATGTAGGAGTTTTCCTCGCCCGCGCGTTTGAAGAAGTCCATGTCCGGCAGGTACCGCTCTTTCTGCAGGAGGAAGTTCACGACGGAGGTTACGCCGCCGTGGACCGCTCCGCGCGTCTCGGTCTCGAAGTCGTGCTCGAGTCCTTCGTGGTACTCGAACTCGTATCGCGAGAGCCCCCAGTGGACGTGGGGGTCGATGAAGCCGGGAATCAGGTAGTTCCCCTCGGCGTCGATCTCCTCTGCGGCCTCGGGAAGGTTCGATTCGTCGCCGACGGCGACGATGACGCCGTCTCTCGCTGCGACGCCGCCGCTGATCGTTCCGTGCTGGGTAATGACTCGCGCATTGACCACTCGAAGGTCTGCAGTCTCTTCGACCATACGCTTACACTCACCCCGGGGTACTTGAGTGTAACTCGAAGCGGCCGGCCGATCGGTCACCTAACACAATATTTATACGCTCCTCCAGCCATGTTCTACGCATCCTCATGAGTACAGATAGCACAGGGAGCGACGACGGACCCGTGACCGAGGAGATCACGATCACCGTCAACGGCACCGACGTGACTGCGGCGGTCGAACCTCGACTGAAGCTCTCGGACTTTCTCCGCTATGAGTGTGATCAACACGGCGTTCGCGTCGGCTGCGAACACGGCGTCTGTGGCGCCTGCACCGTCCAGCAGGACGGCCGAACGGTGAAGAGCTGTCTCTCCTACGCGGTGCAGGCCGACGGCGCAGAGATCGAAACTGTCGAGGGGCTCGCAGCCGAGGACGGCTCGCTCCATCCGATCCAGGAGGCGTTCCACGAGACGCACGCGCTCCAGTGTGGATTCTGCACGAGCGGCTTCGTCATGGCGGCGAAGGAACTCCTCGAGGAGAACCCCGATCCCAGCCGCGAGGAGATCGAGACCGGACTCGCCGACAACATCTGTCGCTGCACCGGCTATCAGAACATCTACGAGGCGGTCGAACGCGCCGCAGAGCGGATGGAGGAGTGACCATGTCACGATCACAGCCGACCGAGACCGACGCCGACGTCACCGCCGAGACCGAGCGCGAGTCGTTCACCGGCCAGGGGCTCCCTCGCGTCGAGGACCACCGGATCCTGACCGGGCGAGCCGAGTACATCCACGACATCACGCCGGAGAACTGCCTGCACATGGCGCTCGTGCGGAGCATGCACGCCCACGCCGACGTCGTCGAGATCGACACGAGCGAGGCCGAAGCCCACCCAGAGTGTGAGCTCGTGCTCACCGGCGAGGACCTCCGGGCGGAGTACAACCCGATGCCGACCGGCATCGAGACGGTCACCACCGACGACGGCACGGAGGGGACGATCGAGGAGTGGTCGCTGGCCGCCGACACCGTGCGGTTCGTCGGCGAACCGGTCGCCGCCGTCATCGCGACGAACCGGTACGTCGCCGAGGACATCGCCGACCTGGTCGACGTCACCTACGACCCGAAAGACGCCGTCGCCGACGGGCTAGCGGCCCGGGAAGACGAGGTCGTCGTCCACGAGTCGGTCGGGACGAACGTCGTCGACCACGAGCGCCTCGAGTTCGGTGACCCCGAGGCCGCCTTCGAGGAGGCCGACCACGTCGTCGAAGGCGAGTTCTCCTGGGGGCGCATCTCGGGGGTGCCCCTCGAGACCGCAGGGGTCGTCGCACAGTACGACGACGACACCGACTCCTTCGACATCGACTGCAACATCCAGCTGCACACGCTCGTCGACGACACGATCTACGAGACGCTCGGCTACGACGCCGACGACGTGCGGGTGAACGTTCCGGCGGACGTCGGCGGCAGCTACGGGACGAAGATCGCGATCCACCGCTACTGCTGTCTGGCCGCGATGGCGAGCAAGGCACTCGACCGGCCCGTGAAGTTCGAAGAAGACCGGATCGAGAACCTCCAGGGCGGGGACATGCACTGCTCCGATCGTGAGTACCGGATGCGCCTGGCCGTCGACGACGACGGAACGATGTGCGGGCTCGACGTCTGGTTCGTCGACGACTTCGGCGCGTTCCCGCGATACCCGATCAACCAGGTGCTCAAACCCCTGTCGGTGCTGACGAACTCCTACGTGATCGAGGACGCCGTCTACGAGTACGACCTCGTGCTGACGAACAAGACCTCCCAGACCGCCTACCGCGGCTTCGGCGTCGACCCCCACATCTACGCCCTCGAGATGATCGTCGACCAGGCGGCCCGCGAACTCGGGATGGATCCCACCGAGTTCCGTCGGCAAAACCTGATCGAGCCCGACCAGCAGCCCTACACCCTGCCGTCGAAGAACCTCTACGACTCGGGTGACTACCCGGCGACGCTCGATCGCATCGAGGAGATCATCGAGGACGAACGCGACGGCGGCCTCCTCGACCCCGAGGTCGTCGCGGCGAAGCGCGAGGAAGGGAAGTACCGCGGCGTCCAGCCCAGCGTCATCATCGAACCCGGCGTCAGCGGTTCGGACTGGACCGACCGACAGCGATCCGACCGCGAGGCGCTCGCGGACCGTCCCCGCGACGACGTCGACGAGTTACCCGAGCACCTGCGCGCACAGCTCCGGGAAGACGGCACCGTTCGCGCCTACCTGGCGACGGATTCCTCCGGGCAGGGCCACCAGACGCTCGTCTCACAGCTGCTCGCGGACGAACTCGAGCTCCTCCCGAGCGACATCGAGGTCGACTACCTCGACAGCGTCGACGCGCCGACCGAGTACGGCAGTGCGGCCTCGCGGATGGCCGTCATGCTCTCGGGAGCGACCGTCGGCGTCGCCGAGGCGCTGATCGAGGCCCTCGAGGCGGTCGCGGCCGACCACTGGGAGGTCTCGACCGACGAGGTCGCCTACCGCGACGGCCAGGTCGAGCGAGCAGACGGGAGCGACACGCTCTCTCTCACCGAGCTGGCTGCGATCGACGCTGAGGGCGAGAAACGACGGACCCACGTGAGCTACAACTACGACCACCCCGCGACCGACTTCGAAGAGTTCGACGACGCCTTTTCCCAGAAGCTGCCGGTCTACCCGACCGCCGCCTTCGGCGCGAACGCGCCGATCGTCGAGGTCGACGTCAACACCGGCGAGGTCGACATTCTCAAGTTCTACACCGTCCGCGACTGCGGCACGATGCTCAACCCGATGATCGTCGAAGGGCAAGCCCACGGCGGGATCGCCCAGGGCGTCGGCGCGGCCTTACTCGAGGAGTTCGGCTACGAGGAGAACGGCCAGCCCCAGGCGATCACGCTGTTCGACTACCTGCTCCCCTCGATCGAGAACGTGCCGGAGATCGAGATGGAACACACCGTGACGCCGTCGCCGTTCACCGTCACCGGGGCGAAAGGCGTCGGTGAAGGGGGGATGATCGACGCGCCCGCGAGCATCGCCACCTCGATCAACGCCGCGCTGGAACCGCTCGAGGTCGACGCGCCCGCAGACCAGATTCCGGTCTCGCCGGCCCACCTCCGGTCGAAGCTTCGCGAGGAACGCCAGTAGCGTCGCTTCAGTAGCGCTCTATCGGCACAGCCGTACACACTTTCTCGGCGTTTCACTCGACTGTATTCGTTGCCGGGAGGCCGTTCGGCTCGAGCGTGCCGACGTCGCGTCTCAGGAGCCGCTCGCTCGTGTTACAGCGGTGCCCGCTTCCGGGCGAAAAGGTGGTTAATTCAGTCGTCCGACTCTGACGCGGCGCTCTCGTCCTCGACGGCGGGTTCGTCGTCGGGGGCGGCCTCGAGTTCGGAGACGGCCTCGACGCCCTCGTCTGCTTTCGCCTGCATGTCGGCGAAGAATTTTCCGACGAGGCGGTTGGTGACGCTCTTGAGTGCGCGGCCGCCGAAGCTGGCGATCGTCCCGGAGACGTCGGCGGTCGCCGACCAGACGACCGTCGTGCCGTCGCCGTTGTCCTCGAGGACCATCTCGGCCGTGGTCTCGAACTCGTTTCGCGGCGCGTGGCCGACGGCCGTCATCTCGAGCCGTTCGGGGTGCTCCGCGGCGGTGACGACGACGTCGACGTCGAACTCGGGTTTGACGCTGCCGACGCCGACGGCCATCACGGCCTCGATCTCGTGGGGTGATTGCAGCGTCATCTCCTTACACCCCGGGGCGCACGACGCCAGCACGTCGGTGTCCGTGAAGTACGCCCACAGCTCTTCTTTCGACTGCTCCATCTCGTTTTCGCCGGTAAATTCTAACATTGGTCGGTAGTTGCGCGTTCGTAGGACGTTTCGAGCGAGCGCTTGGCGTACTCGCCGGCCACTTCCTCTTTGTACTCGCGGTCTGCGTGCATCTCCCCTTCGGGATCGACTGCGTCCGTGACGGTCGCCGCGACCTCGGTAAGCAGTTCGCTCGAGAGCGGTTCGCCCTCGACGGTCGACTCTGCGTCCTCGACTCGCAACGGAACGTCCGAGGCGTTCGCGAGCGCGATCCGGGCGTCCTCGACGACTGGCTCGTCGGCGGACGGATCGTCGACGCGAACGGCCGTCGCCGCGCTGACCGTCGGAAACGTCTGGGAGGCGCGCTTGAGCTCGAGGAACGTCATGCCGGTCCGATCGGTCGGGAACGGTTCCGTCGGGACCGAAACGCGTTCGATGAGTTCGCCCTCGCGCAGGTCCGTGAACATGTACGCGATGAAGTAGTCGCTCACGGGAACCGTCCGGATTCCCTCGACAGAGCGCAGCGTCAGCGTTCCCTCGAGCGCCAGCAGCGCCGCCGGGTAGTTCCCCGCCGGGTCGGCCTCGCCGATGCTGCCCCCGATCGTCCCCTGGTTGCGGACCGACGGGCCGGCGATCTGTTCGGCGGCCGCTGGAAGCATTGGCAGGGTCGTCGCGAGCCGCTCGGAGCGCTCGATGGTCCGGTGGGTCGTCATCGCGCCGAGTTCGACCGCGTCGTCGGTCACGTCGATGCCGACGAGTTCGTCGACGCCCCCGAGGTCCACGAGGTGATCGGGCGTCGCGAGCCGGTTCGCCATCACGATGCCGAGTGACTGATTGCCCGCGAGGAGTTCGGCGTCCTCGAGTTCTGCGAGCAGCTCGACGGCCTCCTGGGCGGTCTCCGGTCGGTGGTAGGTAAACGGTGCTGGTTTCATGATCTCACCGGGCTGTCGCGGTCGAGGGACGCCGGTCGCTGCGCAGTTGACGGGCGTCGGTCGCTCTCACCGCGATGCCGGGTACTGGTACACGTGCTCATAGATTACACGGATAGTCTCTCTTTTCTCCAATCCTACTAATAGCTGTTGTTGAACCGTGCCACGGTGACGTCGCTATTGTCGACCCGTGCCACGGTGACGTCTAACTCGACTCACACGACGGGACTGACCTGACGCACACGACGGCAGGCTCGAGAGTGGACGGCAGGGGGTGGCGGCGAACAGCGGATCGAGGGTGGACGGCAAGGGGTGACGGCGAGTCAGCCGTTCCCGTGCCGTCGTCAGTTCGCGCCAATCGATCCCCTTTACGTAGGTTTAAGTGAGGTGCCGGGTATGTTCTGGGCATGCTCGACGGCTACGAGATGTACGATCTGACACAGCCGTGGTCACAGGACACACCGGCGTGGCCGACGTACGACAACCCGAAAGTCTGGTACGAGAAGAGCCTCGACACGGAGAAGGTCAACGGCCAGAAGATCGAGTTCATGAACCACACCGGCACGCACCTCGATGGCGAGAAACACTTCGTCGCCAGCGGCCGGGACATCGAACAGGTCGGTCTGGACGAACTGGTCGGCGACGGCGTCGTCGCGGACATCTCCGATCACGTCGGCGACTACGACGTCTACACGAGTGAGATGATCGAGGAGGTCTGTGACGTCCGCAAGGGAGACATCCTCTTCATCCACACGGGCTTCCAGGAGTACGCCTGGCACACGGAGAACGCAGATCCCCACCGCTACTTCTGCAAGCATCCCGGCCCGAACGCGGAGTTCGCCGAGTGGTGCAAGGAGATGGAGATCAACTACCTCATCCTCGACTGTGGCAGCGCGGACCACCCGATGAACACGGTCATCCGTGACGTCCGTCCCGAACTCGCCGAGGAAGCCGCGGACCACCTCGGCGTCAACGACTTAGACGAGATCTTCCCCCCGGAAGGCTACCAGCTCATGCACACCGAGCTCTTCCCGGAGGGCATCATCCACGTCGAGAACGCGCAGGTCCCCGAGGAGCTGCTGAACGAGCGCGTCCAGATCGGGACCTTCCCGTGGCGCTTCCGCGGCGGCGAATCGAGCGTCTGTCGCTGCGTCGCGTTCGAGTAAGCCGACCGATCGACTCGCCGTTTTTGGCCGGCTGCGACGGTGACGGGCCAGACGCTCCGTAGATACCGACGAACCAGCCAGCTACCGATATACGGAATCGAGAAAGCGGTGGACGATAGCGAGCGTCGCCCGCTCTCGAGGCACCCTCGAAAACTGTCCGCTCGCATCTGGACCGACGGCGTCGCCGGTTACGTCGTCACCGAACGACGAGCGTCGGGACGGGCGACCGCCGGACGACCTTCTCCGCGACGCTCCCGAGGAGCACGCGGGCGACGCCGTCGCGCCCGTGGCTCCCGATGACGATCAGGTCGTAGCCGTCGTCCTCGACGTACTTGGTGATCACCCGCTCGGGCCGACCCTGGCCGCGCTCTCCCCTGACGTCGACGCCGTGTTCGTCACCGAGTCGCTTCGCCTCCTCGAGTACCTCACTCGCCTGCGCTTCGGCTGCCTCGTCGTCCGGGAGGTCGCCCGTCATGCCGGAAAACGTCCCGAGGTCGCCCAGCCCGTACTCGAGGACGTGTAACGCGGTGATCGTGGCGTCTGGGAAGCTCTCGATCGCGTAGGTCAGCGCCTCAGTCGACCGCTCCGAACCGTCAACCGGTACCAAGATTTGCTCTGGCATGGCACACGATACGCACAGGGGGGAAATATAGCTTTCCCGATAGACGGGGACGAATCCTCGCGTTCGAGGTCGTTCCCCCACGAGACCGGTGGCTGCCCGACCGAGGAGCAACGCTTTGAGTCAGGAGCGAGAACGGTTCGACATGGAAGCCTGTGTACTCGAAGAGTGGGGCGGCCAGCTGACAGTCGAGACGGTTCCGGACCCCGAACCGGGGCCGGAGGAGGTCCGCGTCGACGTCCGCGCCTGCGGGGTAACGCGGACGATCGAGAACGCGATCCAGGGCGGTCTCGCGGACGACCCTGCGCTCACACCGCGCATCCCTGGCCACGAGTTTGCCGGGGTCGTCGATGCGGTCGGCGAGAACGTGGAGGGGATTCGTCCGGGCGACCGGGTGATGACGTACTTCTACCTGACCTGTGGCGAGTGTGACGCCTGTCGGCGTGGGGAGACGAACCAGTGTACGAACTTCGGCGGCTGGTACGGCGTCCACTGCGACGGTGCGTACGCCGAGCGGGCCGTGGTCCCGGCGTCGAACGTCCTTCCCCTGCCGGACGGGACGAGTTTCGCCGCGGGCGTCATCGCCACCGACGGGCTCGCGACGCCGCTGCACGTCTGCCGGCGGGCCTCGGTCACCGACGCCGACACAGTCCTCGTGATCGGTGCCGCCGGCCGGATCGGCATCCACCTCTCTCAGCTCGCCGCCCTCCGAGGGGCACAGGTCCTGGCTGCCGACGTCGACGACGAGCGCCTCGAGTTCGTCGACTCGGTGACGGGAAGCGCCGTCGAGCCGATCGACGCCCGTGGCGACGGGTTCGCCGACCGGCTGCGGGAGGCGACGCCCCACGGCGACGGGCCGACCGTCGTCGTCGACACCGTCGGCGACCTCGAGACGCTCCGGGCCGCCTGGGAGGCGCTGGGAATGGGTGGTCGCGTGGTCTCGCTGACCACTCACCACGACCGGGCGTTCGCCCCGCTGTTGAAGGAGTTCGTCGTCAAAGAGGCGACGCTGCTCGGCTCGCGACACGCGACGAAAGACGAGGTCGTCCGGGCCGCCCGACTGCTCGGCGACGGTCGAATCGAGCCGATCGTCACCGACCGCGTCGGCCTCGCGGACGTCCCGGCCGTCCACGAGCGGATTCGCTCGGGAGAGACGTTCGGAACGATCGTCCTCGAGCCGTAACCGGGCTGCAAAAAGACTGGATCGCTCGGACGATTACGACGTTCGCTCGGTGTCTTCGACCTGCGTGACGCCCTGTCGGTCGCCGCCCTCGCGTGGGAGGATCGCGTTCAGGACGAGTGCGGTGACCCCACCGACGAGCAGTCCGGAGCCGACGAGGACCTGCAGGTCGCCGGGGAGTTGCTCGAGCGCCGCGGGCCTGACCTCGACGCCGACGCCGAGGACGACCGAGACGGCGACGATCGTCAGGTTGCGGCGGTTCAGGTCGACCGATTCGGAGACGATTCGGAGCCCGATCGAGAAGATCATGCCGAAGAGGACGACCGCCGCGCCGCCGAGGACGGGATTGGGCATCGCCGCGACGAGGGCGGCGACTTTCGGGATCAGCCCGAGGACGACGAGAAAGACGCCGCAGATGCCGACGACGAACTTGCTCGCGACGCCGGTGAAGCCGATCAGCCCGACGTTCTGGGAGAAGGAGGTGTTCGGGAAGGCGTTGAACAGTCCAGCGAACATGCTCATGAAGCCGTCGGCGTACAGGCCGCCGCGCATCTCCTCGGTGGTCGCCCGTCGCCCGACCGTCCCGGTCGTCCCCTCGACGTCACCGATCGTCTCGATCGACGTGACGACGTAGGCGAACGCCGCGATCAGGATCGCGCTCGGGTGGAACTCGACGCCGTACTCGAGGGGCATCGGGATCGCGATCCAGCCCGCGTTGCCGACACCCGAGAGGTCGAGCAGGCCGAGCGGAACGGCGACCAGGTAGCCGAGTACGACCGCGATCAATACGCTCGAGATCGACAACAGCCCGTCGAAGTACTGGTTGAGGCCGATCGCGACGGCGAAGACGAGTCCGGCCAGCGCGAGGTTCTCGAAGTTCCCGTACGTCGGCGCGCCGGGGCCACCGGCCGAGTAGTCGATCGCCACAGGAATCAGCGTCAGCCCGACGAGCATCACGACGGTTCCGGTCACCAGCGGCGGGAAGAACCGTCGGAGATCGTCGTAGAAGTAGCCGATCACGATCTCGAGTGGCGCGGCGACGATCACCGCGCCGAAGATGGCGGCGAGCCCGAACGTCGTCCCGATGTCGATCAACGGGGCGACGAAGATGGCGCTCGTCCCCATCACGATCGGCAGGCGCGCACCGACCGGACCGATCGAGTACACCTGTACGATCGTCGCGATACCGGCGACGAGCAGCGCCATCTGGACGATGAACGTCGTCTCGGCCGGCTCGAGGCCGATCGCGCCGGCGATCACCAGCGGCAGGGCGACCGTCGAGAGGAACATCGCCAGCAGGTGTTGAATCCCGAGTGGAATCGCCTCGGAGAGGGGTGGTTCGTCGTCGATATCGTATTCGATGAGCGGCGCATCCGCTCTGGCGGACGCTGCACTGTCAGCATCACTCATATGGTGGATGATACCGTGAAACCCCATCTATTTAGTTTTTACCGGAACTCACGGGTGAGCTACACGATTCGCCTAGCTCGTGGATTCGTCGCAACACATATGTCCGTCTACCGGACTAGTCGTCACAATGGCTGGTACGACGTCGACGACTCGAGAACCGACGGCGATTCCGTGGCTGGCGGTGGGGTCCGTCGGCGTCGGCCTGTTCGGGCTCGGGCTGGCCGTCGGCGGCTACGGCGCGTACGTCTCGTTGCTCATCGCTCGCGGCGTCTCCCCCGACGCCGCGGGCTTTGGCATGTCGCTGTTCTTGCTCGGTCAGTTGCTCGCGGTCGTCCCGGCGGATCGACTGACGCGCACGCGGTCGGTCGAACGGGTCGCCGGCCTCGGACTCGTCCTCGCCGGCGTCGGCATCGCCATCGGCGCCGTCCCGGCGCTCGAGCCCACCTACGTCTCCCGGTTCGTGCTCGGCCTCGGACAGGGAGCAGCGTTCGTGGCGGGGATGAAGTACGTCGGCCAGCGAACGAGCGGGGCCGATACCGCGACTGCACAGGGGATGCTCGGGGCGCTTTTTACCCTCGGACTCGCGATCGGCCTGGCGGCCGCGCCGGTCGCGGTCTCGACGCTCGGACCCGCGATTCCGGCGGGGCTCTCGAGCGCCGTCGCCGTCGTCGGTGGTGCGCTGACGGTCCGGCTGGCGCCGGTCTCGGCGAGTGCGAGGCCGCCACTCCGAACCTACCTCGAGCCCTTTACCACCGCAGGCGGCCTCGCGCTCGGCCTCGGAAACATGGCCACCTTCGGTTTCCTGATGGTGGCCGCGACGTGGTACGCGGAGCTACTCGAGGGCGCGGCGATGCCGGCGACGGCCGTGCTCGTCGGGTTCGCGCTGGCGACCGTTCTCGGTCGCGGACTGGGTGGCTGGCTCTCGCGGGGCTACGGCGAACGGGCGACCGTGGCGGGGACGCTCCTCGGGCTGTCGATCGTCCTCGGTGGGCTCGCAGCGGCGATTTCGGTCGACTCCGCGATCGGCATCGGACTCGCCCTCGTCGCGACGGGTTTCGGGTTCGGCATTCCGTTCGGCCCGCTGTTCAGCCTCGCCTTCTCCGAACTCGCCGACGACCCGGGCGTGACGCTCTCGGGGATGTTGCTCGTCGGCAACGGCGGCGCGCTCGCTTACCCGTGGCTCGTCGGGTGGCTGCTGGCGGCGACGGCCGGGTACGCCGCCGGTTTCGCGGCAATGGCGGCCACCGTCGCGGCGATCTGGCTGCTCTGGCTGCTGGCGATCGGTCGGTGACCGACCGACGACCGGGGGTGAGAAAACTGCGTAGGGGGACTCGAAGGATAGTGCTCGTCGAAACGAGCGACTACGCTCTCAGCGCGGCTGGATCGGCAGTTCGACGTGCGTCGGGTGCGTCGCGTCGTGGTGGACGGTGTTGGTCGCCACCCGGAACTCGTCGTCGCCGTACAGCGGACCGCCGGTGTTCGGGTTGACGTCGAAGCGCGGCCAGTTCGACGAGGAGATGTCGAGGCGGATGCGGTGGCCCGCCTTGAAGTGGTTCGCGGTGTCGTAGGGCTCCATGTAGAACTCGTAGACCTCCCCGGACTCGAGCAGGTCGGGTTCGTCGCGGTAGCCCCGGTAACGGCCCCGGCAGATCGAGTCCGAGAGGTTCAGCGCGTAGCCGTCGGGGGACTCCTCGCTCTGTGGGTACTCGTCGATCAGCTTCGCCGTGAAGTCGGTGTCCTCGCCGTCGGTCGAGCCGTAGACGCGCACCCGAATCGGGCCGGCGATCTCGACGGGTTCCTCGAGCGGCGGCGTCCGGAAGACGAGCACGTCGTCCCGATCGGCGAGTGGGCCGTACGGCGGCGAGGCGCCGTAGGTGTCCTCGTCGGTGCGCTGGTCGTAGCCGCCGCGGCCGGCGAAGTCGATGATGTTCCGATCGCCGAGCGGGTAGGCACCGACGGGCTCGTCGCGGGGCTCGTAGGTCAGGTACGAGGAGGTGTTCCCGCCGATCGTCGGCACCGGATCGCTGGGGTCGAACTCGAAGCTGGTCGCGTCGTCGTCGGCTTCGGGTTCCTCGCGCGAGAGCGTGCCGTCGCCGTGAGCGTAGAACGACGTCATCTCGGTCCCCTCGGGTGGCCACGCCTCGGCGCTGCGCCACTCGCCGCCGTGGAACAGCCGGCCGTCGTCGGTCCGGTGGCCGTCGCCGGTCCCCATCAGGAAGTACTCCACGCGCGGGCGGTCCCAGGTGTCTTCTCCTTTCAGGTAGTGATCGAAGAAGGCCAGGCGCGTCTCGCGGTACTTTCTGACAGCGTCCTCGCCGAACGCGAGGTCGCCGGCCGTGGGGTGCTCCCAGGTCAGCGGCGGGAACAGCAAGGCCTCGCTGTGGTCGTGGCCGCCGGGCAGCCGCGCGAGGTGGGTCCACGGCCCCAGCAGGAGGTAGTGGTCAGACTCCTTGCGATCTCCCAGCCCCCGGAAGTTGTCGCAGGTCGCGCCGGTGTACGAGTCGTAGAGCCCACCAGCGTACACGGTGGGGACGTCCGCCGACTCGTCGTAGTAGCGTTCGAAGTTGAGCCCCGGATTCTGCCAGAGTTCGTCGCTCGCGCTCCCGGTCTCCATGATGTCGAACGCCCACTCCTCGTAGCCGGGGAGTTCGGCGAGGGCAGTCTCCCCGCGCTGTATGGGGCCGTCGGCGAACACCTCGCGGACGTCGACGTCGGCGAAGTGCTGCTGGACGTCGGGGTCAGCGAGCGACTCGTGGGCGAAGCCCGCCCCGAGGGTGAACGCCCAGGAGAGCCACCGCTGCTCGAAGGCGCCGTTGTGCCGGAACGTCTTCTTCCGGCCGTTCGCGGCTCCCATGTTGACGAACATGCCGGCGAGGCCGTCGGGATCCTGCGTCGCCAGCGCGTTCTGCACCCAGGCGCCGTAGGACGTCCCGAGCGTCGCGACCTGGCCGTCGCAGTAGGGCTGCTCGGCGAGCCACTCGACGGTGTCCGCGCCGTCTTCGGCCTCGTTGGCGTGGATGTAGAACTCGCCCTCGCTGCCGAACCGTCCGCGGACGTCCTGGATGGCGATGACGTAACCGCGGGAGGCGTACCACTCGCCGTGACGGAGGCGGCCGCCAGTCCGATCGTACGGCGTCCGATCGAGGAGCGCGGGTTTCGGTTCGTCGATCGGTTCGCCGGTATCCGGGTCCGCGGGTCGGTAGACGTCCGTCGCGAGTCGAACGCCGTCTCGCATCTCCACCATCACGTTCAACTCCGCGTGGACGGCGTACGCTGGATCTGCAGTCATCGTCTCCAAGAGGGAGGTCGAAGGGGTAATAGTTTACTCCCGAACACCGGTTCCAAAATGCGAACCGCGACCGAACCGTGAGTTCGACGACCGCTACTGGAACGCCGTCAGCCCCAGCCGCTCGAGCGTCTCGCTCGTCGGGGCACCGTCGTCGCCCCAGCCTCTGAAGTCGTAGTACTCCTCGAGCATCGACTCGAGTTCTTCGGGCGGGCAGTGCATCCCTTCGGCGGGACCGTCGGGGATCGGTTCGTGCAGCACCCGGTGGGGGAGGGTGTCGGACTCGCGATCGGCGACGCCGCGCTCGACGTTGATCAGCCGTTCCAGGTTGTAGATCCGCTCGCCGATCGCTTCGACCTCGTCTGTCGTCAGCTCCCAGCCCGTCGCCGCGGCGATGGCGTCGCGGTAGCGCTCGGTGATCGCTTTCCCCCAGCCCCCTTCGCTGACGAACCGACACTGGGTCAGCGAATCGCCGAGGGCGGTGAAGTGCTGGGAGCGAGCGGCGAAGACGGCCGTGCCGTCGGTCGTCTCGTCGTACTCGCCGCCGTACTGGCGCGTCGGCCGCGTATCGTGGTGAGAGCCCCCGCGGGTCGACGTCGCGTAGCCGATGCTCATCCCCTTCAGCCCGCGCGGGGAGTGGGCGGCGAACTCGAGGCCTTTCGCTCCGTGGAGGTAACGCTTGGCGTCCTCGTCGAGCTCCGCGGCGAAGCGGAACGAGCCCTCGGCGAGGGCGTCGCCGATCCCCTCGCGGGCGGCCGTCTCGCAAGCGAGGTCGACCAGGCCCTCGGCGTCGCCGAACTCGAGGTGAGGCGAGGCGTCGGCTTCGAGCAGTCCCTTCTCGTAACACTCGCGCGCGAAGGCGACGGTGACGCCCCAGCTGATCGTGTCCATCCCCAGCCGGTCACAGCGGTCGTTCGCCTTCATCACCCGCTTGACGTCGTGGACCTCCTGCATCGTCGCCGTCCCGAAGAGGCTCTCGAACTCGGGGATCTTCGCGTCGGTGATGCCCTCGGATTCGACGGTGACGTGTTTCCCACAGCGGACTGCGCAGTTGGCACAGGTCGTGTGCTCGGTGACGTACTCGGCCTCGAGGGTCTCGCCACTGATCCGCTCGGCGAGCTCGGGGTCGGTCTGCTCGTACTGGTTGTTTCGCCAGCCGAGTTTCCCCATCTCGTTGATCGGGTTCACGAGGCCGGCCGTGCCGTACTCCTGGAGCATCTCCGTCTCAGCCATCAGCGGCCGCATCCGACTGATGGTCAGTTCCCGGAACGCATCCTCGCGGGCGACGGTCGGCTCGAACGAGCCCTCCCGCACCGCGACCGCCTTGACGCCCTTCGAGCCGAGGACGGCGCCGGCACCGCCCCTGCCGGCGACGCCCTCGCGGTCTCGGCCTTTGTGCACGAGGCAGGCGTAGCGAACCAGGTTCTCCCCGGCGGGGCCGGCCGCGATCACGTGGACGTCGTCGTCGCCGTCTTCCTCGCGCTCGCGGACGGCCTCGCAGCTCTCGTAGGTGTCCATCCCCTCGAGGTCGGGCGCGGGAACGACCGACGCGCCGTCCTCGTCGACCAGGACGTACGAGCACTCCTCGGCCGCGCCGTGGAGGACGATCGTCTCGAAGCCGGTGGTCTTCTGGGCTCGCGGGAACGTCCCGCCGAAGGTACTGTCGAAGAAGCCGTTCGTCATCGGGCTGACGAAGCCGACGATTCCGCGACTCGTACTCTGAAACGCCGTCGCGTTCATCGGCCCGACGGCGAAGACGACGACGTTCTCGGGGTCGAACGGGTCGGCCGACGGCGGGACGTGTTCGGCAACCTGTGCCGCCGCGAAGCCGTTGCCACCGAGCAAGGCTCTGGCGCGACCGGGGTCAATCAGCTCGCGCTCCGCCTCCCCCGAGTCGAGGTGAACGTGGAGGATCTCGCCGCCGTAGACTGGTGGGAGCTCGCTCATCCGATCACGCCTCCATCGCCGCGTCGGCGTGCTCGAGGGCGTCGTCGATCGCGTCGATCGCCTCGTCGACGTCCTCGCGGGTGATCGTCAACGGCGGCGCGATGATCAACGTGTTGATCATGTTCGCGAGGTAGACGCCGTTTTCGCCGGCGCGAGCGGCCACCTCGTCGACGACCGTGGTCTCCGGGGAGAGCTTGTCCGAGCGCACGCCGAAGGGTTCGCGACGGTCGCTGCGTTTCGTCAGCTCGATTCCCCTGAACAGCCCGACGCCGCGGACCTCGCCGACGCTCGGGTGGGCGGCCGAAAGTTCCTCGAGTCGGTCGCCGAGATACGCACCGATTTCGGCCGCGTGCTCGATCAGGTTCTCTTCCTGGTAGGTTTCGACGGCGGCCAGCCCCGCCGCGCAGGCCACCGGATGGCCGGCGTAGGTGTGGCCGTGACAGAACATGTGTTCCTCGAAGTGGTCGGCGATCTCCGGGGTGACGATCGTCCCTCCGAGCGGGGCGTACGCGCCCGTCAACCCCTTGGCCATCGTCATGATGTCCGGCGTGACGTCGAACAGGTCACAGCCGAACCACTCGCCGGTTCGGCCGAAGCCGCTCATCACCTCGTCGCAGATGAGCAACGCCCCGTGATCGTGGGCGATCTCTTTCAGCCGCGGAAGATACTCCGCTGGTGGCACGAGAATTCCGTTCGAACCGACGACCGGCTCGACCAGCACCGCGGCGACGGTGTCGCCCTCGAGCATCAGCATCTCGTCTATGTACTCGAGGCTCTCCATCGGCTCGAGCGTCGAGCCGTAGGCGTAGGGGTCCGGTGCCTTGATCGTCCCCGGAATGCCCGGCTCCGCTTCGAGTCGGCGTGGATCGCCGGTGACGCTGATCGAGCCGTAGGTCGCGCCGTGGTAGGAGCGGTACCGGGAGACGATCTTCTGTTTGCCCGTGTACATGCGGGCGATCTTGATCGCGGCCTCGACGGCCTCGGTGCCGCTGGTCGAGAAGAACGTCTTCGAGAGCGATCCGGGGGTGACTTCGGCGAGTTTCTCGCCGAGTCGCGCCCGCGCCTCGGTCGTGTAGCCCGGCGCGATGTAGGCGGTCTCACGAGCCTGGTCGGCGATGGCGTCGGCGACCCGGTCCGCCGAGTGGCCCAGGTTCGAACACATCAACTGTCCCGAAACGTCGAGGTACTCGGTTCCGTCCGCCGTCTCGAACCGGTTCCCGTCGGCGCCGACCACCTGCGTCGGCTGCACCTGCTTTTGATACGACCACGTCCCGAACACGTGTTTCTTATCCAGCCGCTCGAGTTGATTCCCTTCGTCGCCCGAACCGGATCGGTCCGTCATGGTGGTTCGAGTAGTCGGTTCGGTACAATCAATCTTGTGTACCCTGGTATCACACATCCCGTGAGGGCGGCCGGGTGAGCGGTTTCGAAGGCGTCGTCGACTGCCGTACCCTTCGGCTGGGACAAACGTTTATCGTTCCCTCACTCGTTGTCGGCCGCATGGTTGACACTGTTATACACGGCGGGGCCGTCGTGACGCCGACGGAGACCGTCGAGGCCGACGTCGCCATCGACGGCGAACGGATCGCTGCGGTCGGCGACCCTGACTCGATGCCCGACGCCGACCGCGTCGTCGACGCCACTGGAAAACTCGTGCTGCCCGGCGTCGTGGACCCACACGTCCACATCGACGACATGTTCTCGATCGACACCTACGAGACGGCCACCAGGGCGGCGGCGCTCGGGGGAACGACGACGTACATCGATTTCGCCTGGCAGGCCTGGATCGGCGACCTCAGCCCGTGGGACGAAGAGGGGACGCTGCTCGAGGGAATCGAGCGAAAACGGGAGAAAGGAGCCGGCGCGGTCGTCGACTACGGCCTCCATGGTGCAATCACGCGCGCGGACGAGGCGGTGCTCGAGGAACTCGAGGCCGTCGTCGAGGCTGGGGTGCCGTCGATCAAGCTGTTCACCGCCTACGAGATCGGCCTCGAGAACGGGTTCATGGATCGGGTGTTCAACCGGTTAGCCGACCTGGACGCGTTCGCCGTGCTCCACACCGAAGAGGGAACGATCTGTGACGAACGGACCGAACGCTTCCAGCGCGAGGGCAAGGGCGATCCGGAGTGGTACCCCCGGTCGCGGCCGGATTACGCCGAGGCGATCGCGGCCGAGGCGGCGGCGCGGATGGCGATGGAGGCGGGCTGTCGGTACTACGGCATCCACACCTCCTGTCGGAAGTCGGCGGAGGTGCTCGCCCGGTATCGCGAACAGTACGGCGAAGAGCGGCTGCGCGCTGAAACGTGCACCCACTACACGACGCTCGACGATTCGATCTTCGAAGAACTCGGCCACCTCCCGATGATCGCGCCGCCGATCCGGAAACCGGACGACGTCGAGGCCATGTTCGAACACCTGAAACGGGGAACGCTCGACGTCGTCTCGACGGACCACTGTGGCTACACCGAAGAGAGCAAACAGGTCACGAACTGGTGGGACAGCAAGTTCGGCGCGAACGCACTCCAGACGAACCTCCCGGTGTTCCACGACGAGGCGGTCAACCGGCGGGGCTTCTCCTATCCGTTCCTCGTCCGGGTCCTCTGTCGCAACCCGGCCCGGATCTTCGGGCTGCAGGACAAGGGAACGCTCGACCCCGGCACGGACGCCGACGTCGTCGTCTTCGATCCGACCGAGACGTACACCATCACGGCCGAGGAGAACGCCTCTGCTGCTGACTTCTCGATCTACGAGGGTCGGGAGGTAACTGGCCGGGTGAAACAGACGTTCGTCCGCGGCGAACTCGTCGCCGACGACGGCGAGATCGTCGCCGAGGAGGGACACGGCCAGTTCCTCGAGCGCGAATCGACCGACTGGGACTGCTGAGCGGCCGCGGCCGATCCGCCGCCTACGGGTCGAACTCTGCGCCGGCGAGCCGGCAAACCGCGTTCGCGAGGGTGTTCGCCCCGCTGTAACAGTCCTCCCAGCTGGTGTACTCGTCCTCGTTGTGGCTCTTCCCGTCCTCGCTGACCGTGAATACCATGCTCGTGTCACACACGTCGGTCATGTGGACGGCGTCGTGGCCGGCTCCGCTGTAAAGGCGCATGCTGTCGAGTTCGAGGTCGTCGGCGGAGCTCTGGACGGCGTCGATACACGCGTCCGAAAAGTCGACGCTGGCCGACCGGTGGCGCTCTTCCCACTCCCAGTCGACGCCTTCGCGCTCGGCGGCGGCCGCCGCTTCGGCGAGAACCCGTGCTTTCGCCTCCTCGACGATCTCGTCGTCCGGGTCCCGGAAGCCGAACGTGATCGTCACCTCGTCGGGGATGATGTTGATCGAGTTCGGCTCGACGTCCACGTAGCCGACCGTGCCGACCGTGCGCTCGCCGAGCGTGCCCGGAATCCGGCGCACCTGGGTGATCACGTCGGCGGCGGCGACGAGCGCGTCGTTTCGGAAGTGCATCGGCGTCGGCCCGGAGTGATCGGCCTCGCCGTAGAAGGTGATCGCCCCCCAGAAAAAGCCCACGACGCCCGTGACGACGCCGACGTCCGTCTCGTTCAACTCGAGGTACGGTCCCTGCTCGACGTGGAGCTCGAGGTAGGCCTCGTATTCCTCCTGTGGTTCGGCGGGGAGGTCGCCCCGGTAGCCGATGCGCTCGAGTTCGTCGACCAGCCGGACACCGTCGGCGTCGGTCCGCTCGTACTCGGTCTCGAGGTCGTGTGCGCCGACCCAGACGCCACTGCCTTGCATCGCCGGCTGGAAGCGCGAGCCCTCCTCGTTGGTCCAGTTGACGATCTCGATCGGGTGGTCGGTCTCGATGCCCTCTTCCTCGAGTGTCCGGAGGAGCTCGAGCGGCGCGATCACGCCCAGCGCGCCGTCGTAGATGCCGCCGAAGGGCTGGGAGTCGAGGTGTGAGCCGACCAGCACCGGCGCGGCGTCCGGGTTCGTTCCTTCACGCCGACCGAACATATTCCCGAACTCGTCGACGCGAACCGGAATCTCGAGCGCCTCGAGCTGGTCGCGAAACCAGTCGCGAATCTCTCTGTCCTCCTCAGAGAGCGCGAGTCGGTGGAGCCCGCCGCCGTCGGTCGCGCCGATCTCGGCCTGTTCGGTCATCGTCTCGACGAAGCGGTCGCGCTCGAGAGTCAGTGACATACGTCTCCCTCCCACGGAATTTTCTTAAGTGTTACCCGGGTGCTCACTCGAGAACCGCATCGTCGGTCGGGAGCGGCCGGTCCGAACGAACGTATTTATACTGACGGACGGAGAACCTCGTATGGACGTTATTCACACCGCCATCTGGGTATCGGACCTCGAGGAGACGGCTGCCTTTTACGAGGACGTGCTGGGACTCGAGTTCCAGTCTGAGTTCACCGGCGACGACGGCGTCGTCAACTACTACGTCGGCACCGAGGACGGGGCCGACCTCCAGTTCAAGTACGATCCGGACGGCAAGTCGGCCGGCCCGCCCGCCGGCATCGACCACGTCGCACTCGCGGTCGACGACGTCGACGCCGAGTTCGACCGGGTGCTCGAGGCCACGGACCCGCCGGTCGTTCTCGAGCCGACGACAGTCGAGGCGGCGAACGCCCGGGTGGCGTTCCTCGAAGACCCCGCGGGGTACGTGGTCGAACTCGTCGAGTATCAGTGAGCAGTCCCAGAGGACAGTGGCCGGTTACCGTCTGAATCGGTAACGATTTTCGTATCCGAACCTCTCACTGGGTGTACACGCGGTCGAAAATCTCGCCGACTGAACTCATTCTGAGCGGTACATTTATGTGGGTGGTATTGGTTTTTGTGTTCATGTCTGTGCGAAATGTGACCACATTCACGCACAGCACGCCCGGCGAAGGACTGGGCACACCAAACTGATACCATGACTGATAAACGCGATACCACGGATTCACTCGAGACCGACGGGGGAACGCCTTCCCGGGAGGAGGCCTCTTTCGTCGAGTACGGCATCGACGACAAACCACCACTCGGCGAGTCGATCTTCCTCGGAGTACAGCACTACCTGACGATGATCGGCGCGACCGTCGCGATTCCGCTGATTCTGGCGGGAATCATGGAGATGCCTCCCGCCGAAACCGCACGGCTCGTCGGGACGTTCTTCGTCGTCTCCGGGATCGCTACGCTCTTACAGACGACGGCCGGGAACCGGTATCCGATCGTCCAGGGTGGGACGTTCGCCCTGCTCGCGCCGGCGATCGCCGTCATCGTCGCGATGGGTGCATCCTGGGAGGCGACGATCCTCGAACTTCAGGGGGCGATCATCGCGGCTGCGGCCATACAGGTCGTAATCGGCTACGTCGGCCTGCTGGGGAAGCTGAAGTACTACCTCTCGCCGGTCGTCATCGCGCCGGTGATCGTCCTCATCGGCCTGTCGCTGGTCGGCGTCGGCGACGTCACCCGTCCGGACCAGAACTGGTGGCTCCTCGGGCTGACGCTCTTTCTCATCATCCTGTTCTCGCAGTACCTCGACCAGTACAACCGGTACGCCAGGCTGTTTCCGGTTCTGCTCGGGCTCGCCAGCGCGTGGCTCATCGCTGCAGCGCTGACGTTCGCTGGCGTGTACACCCAGGAATCGCACGAAGGTCTCGGCTACATCGACACGTCGCTCATGACCGAGGCACCGCTGATCCAGCCGATCACGCCGTTCCAGTGGGGCATCCCCGAGTTCACGCTCGCGTTCGCCGTGGGGATGTTCGCCGGCGTCGTCGCCTCGATGATCGAGAGTCTCGGTGACTACTACGCCGTCGCTCGCATCTCCGGGCTCGGTGCGCCGAGCGAGAAACGCATCAACCACGGTATCGGCATGGAGGGTATCGGGAACATCATCGCCGGCATCATGGGTACCGGCAACGGGTCGACGTCCTACGGTGAGAACATCGGTGCGATCGGGATCACCGGCGTCGCCTCCCGATACGTGGTACAGATCGGCGCGATCGTCATGCTCATCGTCGGCTTCTTCGGCCCGTTCGGTGCGCTGATCACGTCGATCCCGGGACCGATCGTCGGTGCGCTGTACATCGCCATGTTCGGCCAGATCGCGGCGATCGGCCTCTCGAACCTCAAGTACGTCGACCTCGACGCCTCCCGTAACGTCTTCATCATCGGGATCGCGCTCTTCCTCGGCCTGGCGATGCCGATCTACATGGACAACGTCGGCGGTGCAGCCCAGTTCCAGGACATCGCCGAAGGCGCGGCGCTCATCGGTCCGGTCCTCGGTATCGAACTCGTCTCTGACACCATCTTCGTCATCGGTTCGACGACGATGGCCGTCGGTGGGATCGTCGCGTTCGTCCTCGACAACACCATCCGCGGGACCCGCGAAGAACGCGGTCTCGCCCAGTGGGAGCACATCACCGAGGACGAAGACGAGTTCCAGACGTTCTTCGAGCGGATGGGCTCCGGCGGTGACAAACCCGCAGCCGGCCGCGCCGACTGACTGACCACCGCGGTATTTTTTCGAGAGAGGCAGAAACGTTCAAGAGCCGCCCGCACCCAGTGGCGGGCATGCCGAGCAGACAGGGGCTAGAGCTCGACCGCGGCGAGCGGCTCCACTACCGTGGATCGCTCCGAGACGGGAGAGAGATCGCCATCACCGAGTACCGTCTGCTCGTTCGCTCAGACGATCAGCTCACGAGCGTTCCCTACACGAACGTCAGCGAAGTCACCAACGAGTCGTTCGACTGGTTTCTCACCATCCTCAGCGGCGCGCTCGTGCTCTTTGGACTCTACGGACTGGGGCAGAATCCACTCATCGGCATCGGATTCATCCTCGCCGGTCTCTGGAGCATCCATCGAACCTACCGCCACCGGGACCGGGTCCGCATCCACACGCACAGCCAGGCGAAACCAGTCGAGGTCTTCCCCGAAGACGTCGAGACGCTGTACGACGAACTCGAGTCGGCTCTCGACGCGGTTCGAGAGGAGCGCGACGAGGAGGGGCCGGTCGGCGACGAAGCGGGCGACGAAGAGCGCGAGTGAGAGCCGCGCGATCGAATCGCTCCGGCGTTCACCCGGTTCGCTCGAGGCCGTCTCCGGGGTCGGCGACTCCACCGATAGCAAGGTTTTTGACTGGGTGCCGTAATTGTCACCACACTCCATGGACAGCGGAGACCACATCCTCGACGGCGTGAGAGTCGTCGATCTGACGACGTTCGTGACTGGCGGCTTCTGTTCACTGATGCTCGCGAATCAGGGGGCAGAGGTGATCAAAGTCGAGCGACCCGGTGCGGGTGACGACAACCGTCACTCCGGCCCGCCGTTCGTTGAGGGCCAGTCGCCGTACTTCTGGACGGTCAACTACGGCAAGAAAAGCGTCGAACTCGACCTCAAGAGTGCGGCCGGACGCGAGGCGCTCTACGACCTGGTGAGCGAGGCGGACGTCTTCCTCCAGAACTACCGGCCGGGAACCGCAGCACGGCTCGACGTCGACGAGGAGACGATCCGATCGCACAACGAAGAGATCGTCTACTGTGCCATTTCGGCGTTCGGCCAGACCGGCCCGTGGCGCGAACGTCCTGGCTACGACCTGATGATCCAGGGGATGAGCGGCATCATGAGCGTGACCGGCGAGGCCGACGGCCGGCCGGTCAAAGTCGGTCTGCCGATGACGGACCTCATCACCGCCATGTGGGCTGCCTTCGGCATCTCGAACGCGCTCTACCGTCGCGAACGCACGGGTGAGGGCGAGTACATCGACCTCGGCATGCTCGAGTCGGCGCTCCCGTGGCTCACCAAGCAGGCCGGCAAGGTGTTCGCCGGCGAGTCCCCCTCGCGCATGGGCACCAAAGACCCCGTCCTCGCGCCGTACCAGACGTTCGAGACCGCCGACGGCTACCTCAACGTCGCCTGCCTCAACCAGAAGCTCTGGCGGGGGATGTGCACGGCAATTGGCCGCGCCGAACTCATCGAGGACGAGCGATTCGAGACCAACGCTGATCGGGTCGAGCACATGGACGAACTCGGGGCCGAACTCGAGACGACGTTCCGGGAGCGAACGACCGACGAGTGGATCGACCTCCTCCTCGAGGACGCCGGAATCCCGGCCGGACCGGTGCTCGAGCCCGAGGACGCCCTCTACAACGAACAGACCGACGCCCGCGAGGCTGTGACGTCGATGGATCACCCCGAGTGGGGCGAGATCCCCGTCGTCGAACACCCGCTCAAGTACGGCCGTTCGGACAGCGGCTTCCAGGGGCCACCGCCGGCGCTCGGCGAGCACAACCGGAGCGTCTTCCGGGCGCTCGGCTACACCGAAGACGAACTCGACGAACTCGCCGAGCGCGGTGCCTTCGGCGAGGAGCACACGCGTGAGGACTGAGGTCTCCGTCGCCGGCGTTGGGATGACCAGGTTCGCCCGCGAGCACGACGCGAGCGCCGTCGAACTGGCCGAACGGGCGGCCTGGCGCGCGCTTTCCGATGCGGGGCTGTCGCCGGCGTCGCTCGAGTCGGTCCACGTCGGCAACATGGCGGCCGAGGCGTTCGCGGAACGAACCGGGATCGAAAACGCACTCTGTGGCGCGCTGGGGCTCGAGGGCGTGACGGCCGACCGCGTCGAGAACACGAGTGCAAGCGGGGCGAGCGCGCTGCTCCGGGCGGTCGACGCGATCCGGGCTGGACGCTCGGAGACGGCCCTCGTCGTCGGCGTCGAAACGATGTCGAAAGCCGACACCGACGTCGCGACGGAGGTCATCAGCCGACTCGTCCACGGCCGGGAGTACGACCAGGGACTCACGCTCCCGTCGTTCGCCGGCCTGACCGCCGATCACTACCTCCGGACCTTCGACGCCGATCCGGACGCGCTCGCGGCCGTCGCGGTCAAGAACCACCGGAACGCCGCCGCGAACCCGTACGCGCAATTCCAGCGGACGATCACGGTGGAGGAGGCGCGAGCCTCGCCGCCCGTCGCCGAGCCGTTGCGACTGTACGACTGTTGCCCCACGGGCGACGGTGCCGCCGCGATCGTCCTCTCTGGTGCGGACGGTCCCGTTCAGGTCGCCGCCGTCGCCGGTGCGACCGGGACGCACGCGGTCGCCGAACGGCCGGATCCACTCGAGATAGAAAGCGTCTCTCGCGCAGGCGCGCGAGCGATGGCCGCCGCCGACGTCACGCAGGACGACGTCGACGTCGCCTGCATCCACGACGCGTTCACGATCCTCGAGCTGCTCGAACTCGAGGAGCTGGGCTTCTACGAGCGCGGGGAGGCCTGGAACGCGACGCTCGAGGGGCGAACCGACCTCGACGGCGAGCTTCCGGTCAACCCCGGTGGCGGGCTCAAGGCGCGGGGTCACCCCCTCGGTGCGACCGGCGTCTCACAGGTGATCGAACTCGTCTGGCAGCTTCGGGGTGACGTCCCCGGCGACCGATCGCCGGTCGAGGGCGCTCGAGTGGGGCTCGCGCTCAACGTCGCGGGCTTCGGAAACAACGCAATCTGTACGATCGTGGAGGCGGCATGACCGCTCGAGACGATCCGGCCGTCCCCGTCGATCACGCGTTCGTCTGTGAGGCGTGTGCGAGCCGGTGGTACTACACCCGCGAACGGTGTCCCGACTGCGGCGCCGACGACGTGGCGACCGAACGGCTCCGGACTGGTCGCGTGCTGGCGACGACGACCGTCCACGCGACGCCGCCCGACGTGAGAACGCCGAACTCGCTGGGGCTCGTCCGCTTCGACGACGTCACCCTCATCGCCCAGCTCGCAGACGACTCGACCGAAGCGGGTGACGCAGTCGAGTTCGGCGATTCGGCCGTCCTCCGGGACGGCGATCCGTCGACTGACGGTCCGCGGCTCGTTCGGGCCGATCCTCGCGACTGAGGGTGCCTCACACCTGATGGGTGTGTTGAACCGATAGCGACCGTCCGGTTCGACGTCCGGTCGTCGCGCGACGGCCTTCGATCGCCCGACGATCGAGGTGCTCGCGATCATCGGTACGCCGTCGAATCGGACACATCCACGCTCGTCGGCCACGACGCCGATAGAAACGAGTTGGCTGGCCATTTCTGAATCGAATTAATTGACGAATGAGTGTTTTATGGATCAGAGATTGCAGATATTTCACTGTTACAAATCCTTTTGTCGTCGTTCGCCAAACGGACGGTCGTCATGCCGACACTCGAGCACGGTGCACACGAACGATTCCCGCTGGCGGAGGCGATCCGTGGCTGACGACGTCGTTCCCGGCGAACTGTTCCGGGCGAGCGACGACGTCCGGATCAACGCGGGGCGCGAGACGGCGTCCGTCACCGTCGAAAACACGGGCGACAGGCCGGTCCAGGTCGGCTCGCACGTCCACTTCTTCGAGGTGAATCCGGGCCTCGCGTTCGACCGCGAGGCCGCCTACGGGATGCGCCTGAACGTCCCTGCGGGAACCTCGGCCCGGTTCGAACCCGGCATCGAGCGCGACGTCGAACTGGTCGCCATCGGCGGCGACCGGATCGTTTACGGGATGGGCGGGCTGGTGAACGGCCCGCTCGACGACCCGGACGCGAAGGCGCGGGCGCTCGAGCGAGCCCGAACAGGTGGCTATCTGGGGGCCGACCACGCGGAGGACGACCGATGACGCGTGACGTTCCCCGGCGGACGTACACGGACCTCTACGGGCCGACCGAGGGCGATCGGGTTCGGCTGGGTGATACGAACCTCCTCGCGAAAATCGAGGTCGACCACGGTGTTCCCGGCGAGGAGGCCGTCTTCGGCGGCGGGAAGACGATGCGCGACGGGCTCGGAATGCAGTCGGGCGTCACCCAGGCCGAGGGAGCACTCGACTGGGCGTTTACGAACGTCGTGGTGATCGACCCGATCCTCGGCGTTCGGAAGGGCGACGTCGGCGTCCGCAACGGCGAAATCGTCGGCGTCGGGAAGGCCGGAAACCCCGACACGATGGACGACGTCGACATGGTGATCGGCCCGAGCACCGACACGATCCCGGCCGACGGGCTGATCGCCACGCCCGGGGGGTTCGACATCCACGTCCATTTCAACAGCCCACAGCTCGTCGAACACGCGCTCGCGGGCGGAATCACGACGATGTTCGGCGGCGGCTTCGGCGGCGGCGCCACCACGTGCACGCCCGGCCCGACCAACGTAAAACGGTTCCTCCAGGCTGCCGAGGCCTGGCCCGTCAACGTCGGTTTTTACGGCAAGGGCAACGCCAGCAAACCCGACGCCCTCTCCGAACAGGTCGAGGCCGGCGTCTGCGGCCTGAAACTCCACGAGGACTGGGGCTCGACGCCCGCGGCGATCGACACCTGCCTCGAGGTCGCCGACGAAGAGGACGTCCAGGTCTGTATCCACACGGACACCCTCAACGAGTCGGGCTTCGTCGAACACACCTTCGACGCCATCGACGGCCGGACGATCCACACCTTCCACATCGAGGGCGCCGGCGGCGGCCACGCCCCGGACGTCCTCGAGCTCGTCGGCCACGAGCACATGCTGCCCTCCTCGACGAACCCGTCGATGCCCTACACCGTCAACACCTTCGACGAGCACCTCGATATGGTGATGGTTTGTCACCACCTCAACCCCGACGTCCCCGAGGACGTCGCCTTCGCTGAGTCACGTATCCGCGCCGAAACGATCGCCGCCGAGGACGTCCTCCACGACACCGGCGCCATCTCGATGATGACCTCCGACTCCCAGGCGATGGGTCGGCAAGCCGAGGTCGTCTCGCGGACCTGGCAGACCGCCCACAAGATGAAGGCCCAGCGCGGCCCGCTGCCGGAAGACGAGGGCACGGGCGCGGACAACGCCCGCATCCGACGGTACGTCGCCAAGTACACGATCAACCCCGCGATCACGGCGGGGATCGACGACTACGTTGGCTCGCTCGAGGCCGGCAAACTCGCCGACCTCGTGCTGTGGGACCCCGCCTTCTTCGGGGTCAAACCGAAGGTCGTCATCAAGGGCGGCTTCCCCGTCTGGAGCGAGATGGGCGAGGCCAACGGTTCGCTGATGACCTGCGAGCCGATCATGCAGCGCGAACGCGCCGGGGCCCAGGGACGGGCCCGCCACGACCTCTCGATCACGTTCGTCAGCGAGGCAGCCCACGAGGCCGACGTCGGCGAGGCCTACGACCTGAAAACGCCCGTCCGCCCGGTTCGCGGGACCCGTGAGGTCAGCAAGGCCGACATGGTCGCGAACGACGCCTGTCCCGACGACATCGAGATCGATGCCCAGACGTTCGAGGTCTCGATCAGCGAGGAGCAAAGCTCCTCGAGCGATCGGACATCGTCCGATAACGACGGCGAACCGGTAACCTGCGATCCGGTCGAGGAAGTCCCCCTCGCCCAGCGATACCTCCTGTAACGATGAATCTCACCCCCAAAGAACGAGAACGACTCACGATCTTCATGGCCGCAGAGCTCGCGAGACGCCGCAAAGAACGTGGCGTGAAGCTGAACCACCCCGAATCGGTCGCCTACATTGCCGACTGGGTCTGTGAGGGCGCACGCGAGGGCACGTCCGTCTCCCAGCTTCGCGAGGAAGCCACGCGACTGCTCACCCGCGAAGACGTGATGGATGGTGTCCCCGAGCTGGTCGACATGGTCCAGGTCGAGCCCGTCTTCCCCGACGGGACGAAGCTCGTGACCGTCCACGACCCCATCCGGGCTGACAGCCGCGAACAGCTCGAGGACGCCCTCGAAGAACCGCCGACGAGGCCGGGAACGACTGCCGACGCCGACGAGGTGACCGACTGATGGGCTACCGCGACGTCGCCAAGGTCGGCCTCGGCGGCCCGGTGGGCTCCGGGAAGACGGCGCTCGTGAAACGACTCGTCCCCGAACTCGTCGACCGCGGCTACGAGGTCGGCGTGATCGCCAACGACATCATGACCCAGGAGGACGCCGACGTCCTCCGGAAGTCGTTCGCGGACGTCCTGCCCGAGGACCTGGTCCGCGGCGTCGAAACCGGCGCCTGCCCCCACACGGGCATCCGCGAGGACCCCTCGATGAACCTCGCGGCCATCGACGAGTTCACCGCGTGGCACCCCGACCTCGACGTCGTCGTGATCGAGAGCGGCGGTGACAACCTCGCGGCGACGTTTAATCCCGAACTCGCCGACTACTTCCTGTTCGTCATCTCGGTCGCCGAAGGCGAGGACATTCCCCGCAAACGGGGTCCCGGCGTCACCCAGGCCGACCTGCTCGTGATCAACAAGACCGACCTCGCTCCCTACGTCGACGCCGACCTCGAGGTGCTCGAGCGCGACGCCGCCGCCGTCCGCGGCGACGATCCGTTCACCTTCACGAACTGCAAGAGCGGCGAGGGGGTCGAGGAGGTGCTCGAACACGTCGAACGGGAGGTGCTGTTCGCGTGAGCGCAGCGCAGATACCTTCGGCCTTTCGGACCTACGGCGAGGAGACTTTGCCCCAGGCCCCCGCGGCGGGCCCCGGCAAACGGGGCGTCCTCGAGGCCACCCTCGCCCGCGAACCCGGCGGCCGGACCCGGCTCGTTCGGGACCGCGTCGAGGTTCCCTACCACCTCACGGGGACGCTCGAGACCGACCCCGCCCCGGGGATGACGACCCTCTGTGCCCAGGAGCCGACGGGTGGGGTTGCCCAGGGCGACCGCCACCGCCTCGCCGTCGACGCCCGCGATCGCGCCCGCGTCCACGTCACGACCCAGAGCGCGACGAAAGTCCACAGCATGACCGCCAACTACGCCCACCTCGAGGCGCGGTTGCGCGCCGGGCCGGGGGCCCACCTCGAGTACCTGCCGGGGCCGACGATCGTCAACGAGGACGCCCGCTGTCTCGGCACGACCCGCGTCGACCTCGCCGCGGACGCCACGGTGATCGTGAGCGACGTGCTCGTCCCCGACGGGCTGAGCGAGCACGAGCCGTTCTCGTTCGACCACTACCACGCGAGCCTCGAAGCCCGGGTGGAGGGCGACCTCGTCTGTGCCGACGCCGTCGACCTGCGCCCGGCCGAGCGCGATCCCAGGGACCCGGCCAGCGTCGGCGAGTACGGCGTCGTCGGGACGCTGTACGCCCTTTCGCCGTCGGTCGACGCCGAGGTGCTGGCCGACCGGCTCCACGAGCGGGTCGCCAGCCGGGAGGACGTCCTCGCCGGCGCATCGAGGCTCCCCCACGGTGCGGGCGCCAGCGTCCGCGTCCTCGGAACTCGCGCGACGGACGTCGAGGCCGCCGTCAGGGCCGCCTGGGACGAGACGCGACTCGAGGTACTGGGCGTCGGCACGCCGGCCGACCGGAGGGTGCCGTGAGACGCGTCGACGGCGTCCTCGGGAACGTTCGTGAGGATTCCAAACTCGCAAAACGGCGCGAGGAGCACGAAGAGCGCGGCACGCTCGAGCGCGTCGTCCTCGCCGCGGGCGAGCGCAAGAAGTCCCGCCTGCGGACGAGCACGGACGCCGGCACGGATCTCGGCGTCCTCGTCGACAGGCCGGCGCTCGAGGCCGGCGACGTCCTCCTGTGTGAGGACGAGCGGATGGTCGTCGTCGCGTTCGAGCCACGCGAGGTGCTGGCGCTCGAGTTGCCCAACCCCTCACCTAACGCCCTCGCCGCCGCCGTCGAGCTGGGCCATCGCGTCGGCAACCAGCACTGGGACCTCGCGGTCGAGGACGGCGTCGTCTACGTACCGCTCGAGGCTGATCGCCACATCGTCGAGCGGGTCGTCGACGACGACTTCCCGGACGCACACCACTGGGTCGAGCGGGTGGACGCCGAGCTGTTCCTCGCCGACGGCGGCGAGGGCGAACTCGACGCGGGCCACCAGCACGGGCACGGTCATAACCACGACCATGACACTCAGCACAGCCACGGTAACGACACCCAGCACAGTCACGGCAACGACACCCAGCACAGTCACGGCCACGGCGACCAGCCCGAACGCGACCACACGCACCACGACCATGGCCACTGACCCCGCGTCGTTCCTCACCGCCCTCCGGCTCGCGGACTCCTTCCTGCCCGTCGGCACGTACACGGCGTCCTACGGGATCGAACAGTACGTCAACGAGGGTCGTCTCGAGGACGCCGACGCCCTGTGTGACCTCCTCGAGGGCTACCTCCGGCGAATCGTCGGCCCCGTCGACGTCGTCGCGCTGTCCAACGCCCACGCCGCGAGCGCGGCGGGTGACCTCGAGCACCTGCTCGCGACCGACGAACGGCTGCACGCGGTGACGCTCCCGGCGGAGTTTCGCCGGAGCGCGACGCTGGCGGGTGAGGGACTGCTCGCGCTGTTCGACTCGGTCGTCGGGGCGGCCGAACCGGACACCACGGACGACGGGGCGACCCTGCCGGCGGCGTACGCCGCGGCCGTCGAGGCGGGCGAGACGCCGGGCAGCTATCCCGTCGTGCTTGGACTCTCGACCGCCGCAGCCGGTATCCCTCGAACGGACGCCTGCCTGCTCGGCGCGTACACGTTCGTCACCGAAACGCTGGGGGCCGCCCAGCGGCTCGGCCGGTTCGGCCACACCGAGATCCAGCACGTCCTCTCGGCGCTGCTCCCCGTCGTCGAGGCCGTCTGCGACCGCTACGTCGACGCCGACCTCGAGACGATGGGCTCGTTCGCGCCGCTGGCCGACGTCATGGGCATGCGTCACGAACGCGCCGACGTTCGCCTGTTCACGAGCTAGCCGACCACGAGCGTTCGCCGACGGCGTCGTGGCATACTTTACTATTAGCAGCACTGTATATGATACTGGTAAGACTGGTGGTGAACACCGTCGGTAGCCGTCGGCGGGTGTCTCAGTGCTGGTGACGCGATGGTGCCGTTCGAAACACCACCCTGGCTGGCGGATCGGGTCGGACGTTGAACGGTGCGCTCGGCTCAGGTGGCGCTACCGGCTTGAGGCGCCCGAACGCCGACGCGTCACCCCTCGAGCGAGTCGCAACGCTGTTGGCTGGCGTCGACTCGAGTGTCCCGACTCTCCGGCCTCGAGCGTCTTCTAGCGAACACCTGAATATAAAATTTGTAATCATTTGAGGGAATTGTGTCTTATCTCACCTATTTCGTACGTGCCGACGGTCAGCCAGTAGCGTCCCAACGAGATACCGGTCGCATCGAACGCCGCGTTCGAGACGGGACCGCTCCGGCTGCACCCGGCCTCGAGGCTCAGGCGCCGGCGAGCTCCTCGCGGTAGGACTCGGCGTGCTCGAGCGCCCGGTCGATCTCCGTTTCCGTCTCCCCCTCGGCTCGGTCGCGCGCCTGCCGGAGGGTGTTCAGGTGACCGTCCAGGACGGCGTGGTCCGGCTCGCGGTCCGCCGCCGTCAGTTCGGCGAACGCACCGGCCGTCTCACGGAGGTCGTCGCGGACGTCGTCGGCCGCCGTCTCGACGGCGCGCTCGAGTTCGGTCCTGGCTCGCTGCAGTCGGTCTCGGGACACGTCGCGACCTACCACGGCCCGCCTGAAAAACTGGTGGCTGGCACACGACGCGTCCGTTCCGGCTGTGGGTCGATCCGCTGGTCGGTCGACGTCCGTTCACTCGACGGGTCGGTGGTCAACGGGCGATTCGGTCTCGCCGAGCTGTCGTCGGAGGTGGTGCGTATCGAGGAGTTCCCATCGTTCGACGATGGCTCCGTTCTCGATGCGGTCGATCACGACGCGCTGGACGTCGATGCGAGCACCCGTCGGTTCGATGCCCGCGAACGGCCCCTCGTGGGTTCCGGTCATCGTCAGGCGACCGACGACCTGCGGGCCGTCGACGACGAGGTCGTCGACCTCGAGGGTGAGGTCTGAGAATGCGGTTCGGTCCCGCCGAACGGACGCCTTCACCGCCTCGGGTCCGCGGATCGGAACCGGATCCCCGGCGACGTGCATCACGACGTCGTGGCTGACGAGGTCGTCGACCACCTCGAGGCGTCCCTCGTTCACGACGTCGTCGACGAATCGGTAGAACAGCGCTTCGTTCTCGGTTCGACGGAGACGCAAGTACGGGTGCTCGTCCCCGCCCTGGGAGTGAGGTTCGGTCATGGTGTTCCGGCCAGCTACTGGCCACCGTCTATACAGTGAACTGATGGATGTAGGCACCTGGTGACGATCGTGCAACGGCCGGCGCTGTTGCAGCGCCTGCCGCTACTGCAGCCCCTGCATCGAACGCACTCGTCGAACGCATCGTCCACACTGCGTTCCGTTCGAGCGGACGGTCAGGTTGCTACAGCCGGGACCCGCGCCGACGGACGCTACGGGACCCGCGCCCGCGGACGCTACGGGACCCGCGCCCGCGGACGCTACGGGACCCGTGCTCCATCGCGGTCTCGGCGAACGTCGAGGCGTAGAACGCCTCGAGCCCGACCGAGAGGCCGATCTCCCCGCCCCATCAGTCGAAGATCGCACTCCACCAGACGTCCGGTCCGGGCCCCGTCGGCGTCTGCAGGATCTCGGGCATCATCGCGGGGTCGAACGCGCCGTGTGGCGCCACGGCCAGGTGGACCTCCGCCTCCATCGGCCGCTCGAGCACCAGTCCCATCGGCTCACCGTCTTCCTCGTAGACGCCGGTCTCCCGCGAGACGATACCGTTCAGCGTGAGGTCGGGGCCGTCGAAGACGTGGCCCGCGACGGCGAAGACGCCGCCGCCGGCCGGCTCGCCGAGATCCTCGCTGTCACAGCCGTCGACGCACTCGTCGGGGTAATCGAAGACGAACGCCCACAGCGAGAACGCCTCGAGGTCGCCCACCTCGTCGGTCCACCACTCGCCCTCGCGCTCGGGCGGCTCGCTCGGGTAGGTGTATGAACCGGGCTCCGGCGTCGGCATCGAGAGCGAAATCAGGAGATCGTGTTCGGTGCGGTGGATCGTCGCCCCGTTCTCGGCCACGACGGGGCCGTCCGGCCCCTGGCCGACGACGTCGGCCGTCTCCGTGACGACCGCGGGTTCGGGGTCGGGTTCACGGTCGTCCGCCGGCTCGTCGTCGTACTCGTCCCCATCACCGGCTGCCGAGCCGACGACACCCAGCGTCCCTACGCCGGCCGCTCCCGCTCGCAACACGGTCCGTCGCGAGACGTCGTTCGGAGTCGACTCCTCGTTCATCGGACGCTCACCGCTTGCGTGCGCCGAGTTCGATGCTCTTTACGCCGTACTTCTGGCAGGCGCCCTGTGCCTGCTCTGAGGTAAATTCGTAGTCGTTCTCCCGGACCTCCTCGACCTCGAGGCCGACTGACTCGATCATCGACGTGTACTCGTCGACCTGTTCGGCCCCGCCGATGCAGGCCGCCCAGAGGTCCGCGTCGTTCTTGATGCTTCCTGGCATACGCGCCTCGCTGACGATGTCCGACATCGCCAGTCGTCCGCCCGGTTTGAGGACGCGCATCGTCTCCTCGAAGACGCGACCTTTCTCGGGGGAGAGGTTGATTACGCCGTTCGAGATGACGACGTCGAACGAGCCGTCCGAAACGGGCAGCTCCTCGATGTACCCATGCTCGAAGGAGACGTTCTCGAATCCCCGCTCGTCGCGGAGCCGACGGCCGTTCTCGAGTTGCTCGTCGGTCATGTCGAGGCCCGTCACGCTCCCCGTGTCGCCGACGTGGAGCGCGGCGACGAAGGCATCCATCCCCGAGCCGCTGCCGAGGTCGAGGACGGCCTCGCCCGGTTGCAGGCCGGCGAGGTCGAAGTGGTAGCCGACGCCGGCGAACGAGTCGACCGCCGCCTGTGGGACCCGGTCGAGATCCTCGGGGTCGTAGCCGAGGCGTTCGGCCAGCTCACGGCCCGTCTCGAAGTGGAACTCCTCGTCGGGCGACTCGGCGACGTCCCGGTAGACCTCCTTGACCTCTCGCTCGAGTTTCTCGACGTCGAGTGACTCACTCATCGTCGGTCACCGCCGGGCGTCTCCGGGTGGATTCGTCCGATACACTGTACGATTCGCTCCTCGCTCGTGGGTTCGTCAGTAGTGGTCATGGTGTCTCTCCCGCGTGTGAGAGACGCGCGCCAGTGTCATGTATGCAGCTTGTGATATCCGTGCAGGTGGTGACGGATGGTCACCTGGTGACCAACGGTACCGGTTAGCGTACAGGCTTTCGAGCGCCGTTACGGATCTCGCTTGAGCGATGTCGAACCCACTACCGATCGAGCGGGCTGTTCAATCGTCGGTCGACGCAGCGACGATTCGTTCGAAGTTCTCGAAGACCCGAGGGGCGTTCACGTCGTCGTAGGTGTGGCCGGTCTCGGTCCAGCCGAAGTCTTCGGCGACCCGATCACGGACGTCCGGCGTGAACTCGGGATGGAACTGAATCGTCCACAGCGGGGCCTCCCGGTGACGGGTCCCGAACGCGTGGTAGTAGTCCGTCGAGGCGATCACCTCGAGGTCGTCGCCGGGCTCGGTGACGACGTCGCCGTGGGCCACCGGGACGACGGGTGAGACGCCCTCGAACAGCGGGTCGTCGGCGAACTCGACCTCGACGAGCTGACTGCGGAGCCCGACGTGCTCGACCGTCCCGCCGAGGGCCGTACTGACGACCTGGTGGCCGAAGCAGACGCCGAGGGTCGGCACCTCACGCTCGATGAGTTCGCGGACGAACGCCTCTTGCACCTCGATCCACGGCCGGTCGTCGGCCTCGTAGACGCCCGCCGTCGAGCCACTGAGCACGACGCCGTCGACGGCCTCGAGGTCGGGACGTTCGTCCCGAACGTAGTCGACCTCGGGTCCAGAAAAGTAGCTCGCGAGTGCGTCGCAATGGTATGCACAGTCGAGGTTGACCTCGTTTCTGACGACGGCGATCATCGTCGATACGTTCTCGCCGGACGATAAAATCGTTGTCGGCGCCGGCTCGAGACGGCGATCAGCGAGTCCAGTAAGTCATCGGCGGGTCCGGCCGGGCCACGAAGCAGAAGCTCGTGAACTCGTAGTGCTCGATGATCGCTTTGGCGGTCTCGGCGTCGTCCTTCTCGTCGAAGATGAGGAGTGCCCTGCGCCCCGAATTGACCCGCCAGCGGCCGCCGCTGATCTCCTCGATGGCCAGGTCCGTTGGGTCGACGCCGATGCAGTCCTCACCGCCGGCTGGAGCACTCGACGCGGACGGTGCGTCCCCGTCGGTGAGCCAGTAGGTCATCGGCGGGTCCGGTCGGGCCACGAAGCAGAAGCTCGTGAACTCGTAGTGCTCGAGGATCGCTTTGGCGGTCTCGGCGTCGTCCTTCTCGTCGAAGACGAGTAGTCCACTGCGCCCCGAATTGACCCGCCAGCGGCCGCCGCTGATCTCCTCGATGGCCAGGTCCGTTGGGTCAATGCCGATGCAGTCCTCGCTGAACGGTGGTTCTGGATCGTCTTCTTCGTCCCCGTTTTCGTCCGTCTCATCGTCCGGATCGTCTTCTTCGTCCTCGTTTTCGTCCGTCTCACCGTCCGGATCGTCTTCTTCCTCCCCGCTTTCGTCCGTCTCGTCGTCCGGATCGTCTCCCTCGTCGTCAGGGTCGTCCATCTTGCCTTCAGCTGTCTCGCCCTCGTCGTCGAGATCGTCGTCCTCGCCTTCGGGCCCCTCCGGGTCGGCTGCACCGTTACCTTCGCCCCTCACCTCCTCGGTGGCGTCGCCTTCGGGATCGTCGTCCGAGCCGAAACCGACCTCGAAACCGTCGTCGTCGAGCTCGAAGGTACACCCGGCGAGCGCCGTGGCACCCGTCGTCGCGACGATGCCGAGGAGCTGCCGACGGTCGACGGAGCCGGTGTTCGGGCTCCCTCGTCCGTCTCTCTTTTCTCCATCTCCTGTCCGTTCGAACTGGTTCTCAGTGGGCACCGTGATCGAAGAATCTATCAGAGCGGACTAATGAACGTTTTCTGTACGCCGATACTGTTGGAAATTCTTTAATAAGGGCGAGGCCGACGTCACAGAAAAAGAGACACCGAGGCCATCAAGTGCCTCCACTGCATACGGACTCCACCGTGAGCGACACTCGAGGCCCCCTGCAGCCGGACCGTCCAGACGCCGCCACGCCGTTCGAGGTCGACGCGCCCTTCGAGCCCGCGGGCGACCAGCCCGAAGCGATCGAGCAGCTCGCGGCGGGGTTCGAGTCGGGCATGGAAGCACAGACGCTGCTCGGCGTGACGGGTTCGGGCAAGACCAACACCGTCTCGTGGCTGATCGAGGAGGTCCAGCAACCGACGCTCGTCATCGCCCACAACAAGACGCTGGCTGCGCAACTGTACGAGGAGTTCCGGAACCTCTTTCCGGAAAACGCCGTCGAGTACTTCGTCTCTTATTACGACTACTACCAGCCCGAGGCCTACGTCGAGCAGACGGACACCTACATCGACAAGGACGCCTCGATCAACGACGAGATCGATCGGCTGCGCCACTCCGCGACCCGCTCGCTGCTGACCCGCGACGACGTCATCGTCGTCGCCTCCGTCTCCGCCATCTACGGCCTCGGTGACCCGCGCAACTACGAGGGGATGGCGATGCGACTCGAGGTCGGCGAAGAGGTCGGCCGTGAAGAACTGCTGAAACGGCTCGTGAACCTCAATTACGAGCGCAACGACGTCGACTTCTCTCAGGGGACGTTCCGGGTACGCGGCGACACCATCGAAATCTTCCCGATGTATGGCCGCTACGCCGTCCGCGTCGAGTTCTGGGGCGACGAAATCGATCGGATGCTCAAGGTCGACCCCCTCGAGGGTGAGGTGAAAAGCACCGAACCCGCCGTGCTCGTCCACCCGGCAGAACACTACTCGCTTCCGGAAGAGCGACTCGAGCGCGCGGCCGCGGAGATCCGGTCGGATCTCGACTCCCGGATCAGCTACTTCGAGCGCAAAGGCGATCTGATCGCCGCTCAACGTATCGAAGAACGAACGACGTTCGACCTCGAGATGATCGAGGAGACGGGCTACTGTTCGGGCATCGAGAACTACTCGGTCTACCTCGACGACCGCGAACCCGGCGACACGCCCTACACCCTGCTCGATTACTTCCCCGAGGACTTTCTCACCGTCGTCGACGAGTCCCACGTCACCCTCCCCCAGATCCGCGGCCAGCACGCGGGCGATAAGTCCCGCAAGGACTCGCTGGTCGAGAACGGCTTCCGGCTCCCGACGGCGTACGACAACCGGCCGCTCACCTTCGAAGAGTTCGAGGAGAAGACCGACCGGACGCTGTACGTGAGCGCGACGCCGGCAGCGTACGAGCGCGAGGAGAGCGAGCAGATCGTCGAGCAGATCGTTCGCCCGACCCACCTCGTCGACCCCGCTGTCGATGTCGCGCCCGCGACGGGACAGATCGAGGACTTACTCGAGCGCATCGACGAGCGGATCGACCGCGACGAGCGCACCCTCGTCACGACGCTCACCAAGCGGATGGCCGAGGACCTCACGGAGTACCTCGAGGAAGCCGGCGTCGACGTCGCGTATATGCACGACGAGACGGATACCTTAGAACGCCACGAGATCATCCGCTCGCTTCGGTTAGGAGAGATCGACGTGCTCGTGGGGATCAACCTGCTCCGGGAGGGACTGGACATCCCCGAGGTCTCGCTCGTAGCGATCCTCGACGCCGACCAGGAGGGGTTCCTCCGCTCGGAGACCACTCTGGTCCAGACGATGGGTCGCGCGGCGCGAAACGTCAACGGCGAGGTGATCCTCTACGCCGACGACCCCTCGAACGCCATGGAGTCGGCGATCGAGGAGACCCAGCGTCGTCGGCGTATCCAGCAGGAGTTCAACGCAGAACACGGCTACGAACCCACCACGATCCAGAAGGAGGTCGGCGAGACGAACCTCCCGGGGAGCAAGACCGACACCTCGAGCGTCTCCGGCCGGGACCTCGAAGACGAGAGCGAGGCCGCCCGCTACGTCGCCGAACTCGAGACGCGGATGCGGGAGGCGGCGAACAACCTCGAGTTCGAACTCGCGGCGGACATCCGCGACCGGATCCGCGAGGTGCGCGAGGAGTTCGACCTCGAGGGTGAGGAGGACGAGGGCGTCGCCCCGCCGACCGAGGAATTCTGAGGGTGGCGATCGAAGCCGGTGGCGGGTTCATTCTCTGGCGCAGCCCGGCACCGCGTTGCTGGTAGCCGACGCAGCGCACGCTCGAGAGTTCGTCGTCGTTCCTGCTATAGTAGCCACTGAAAGTCATTGCACACCTGCTCGCGATCAAGCGGCCAGAACTGGCAGCGTAAGCCAGTTCTGGCCGCCTCACTGCGAGCAGTGTGTAACCCGTTTCAGTTGTTACTATACCTGACCACCCCCTTCGACCCAGGATCGACGGTCGTCGTCGAATCGCCGAGATGGTGAGCGGTCGACGATTCCCGCCGGCCGACGACAGCGCCACCCGAACACGGTCGTCGGCCTCGTTCGTGGAGAAACCGACCACCGAGTCTGTAGCTCGAGGTTACTTTCAGGTAACCTTGCCGGTGACGTTGCGGTAAGTTTTGGTTATTAGTAATCTCCTTTCCCATCCACAGTATCTGCAGAACCGTCCTGGAATTGACGCACGTTCAGAGGGAAGATGAACGCACATCACATCAACGCACGCGGCTATTCACGGCAGTCCAACCCACCACCGAGAAATCGAGAGCCATCGGGCGAAACGAACACGAACGCACGAACCGTCGAACAGTCGGGACGACCAGGTCACGCCGCTCGCTCGAGCGGGTGGAAACGTACGCCATGGGTGGGTTCGACGGGCCTGAAAAACGCGGCCCGTGATCGGTCGGACGGCTTCCCGATGAGTTCCGACTCGAACTTATGTACTATTATACAGCAAAAATATATTTGTCCTTGCCCGAATCGTGACCTCGTTCGCACTGTTTCTTTCGGAGAGAAACGGGGCGATCTCGAGGTCACAGGATGACTGCAGGGCCACAGAACGAGGATGCGCCCCATCGGACGAGCGGATGGTACGGTCACGGTCGGGCCACGCGAACCGCGATCGCGGCAGTCGCCCTGATCGTGTGCGTAGCGCTCGCGGTCGGCTTCGTCGGCGGCGTGTCGACCCAGACGGACGACTTCAGGTGGGCGCCGACGGAGCCGACAGTCGGCGAGCCGGTGACCTTCGACGTGAGCGGCTACGACGCCGACGGCGACCAGTACAGGTGGTGGTTCGGCGACGGCGAAACCGCCGAGACCGACGGCCCGTCCGTCCAGCACACCTACGAGGAGGCCGGCACGTACACCGTTTCGTTCGCAACGGATGGCGCGCGCGACTACACCGAGATCGTCGTCTCGGAGCCGCAGTCACCGACCGCCGCGTTCGACTGGGAACCCGATCAGCCGACCGCCGGCCAGACGGTAACCTTCGACGCGAGCGACTCGACGTCGCCCAACGGCGAGATCGAACGCTACCGGTGGCTCTTCGAAGGCGGTGGATACGGCGACTGGCAGACGGAGTCGACGACCACCTACACGTTCGAAACGGCCGGGATGCACGTCGTCGGACTCGAGGTCGAAGACGAGGCTGATCAGCGAGATTCGTACGCGACGGAAGCGTTCCAGATCGAAGAGCCACAGTCGCCAACTGCGGCGTTCGAGTGGACGCCACCACAACCGATCGCCGGCCAGGCGGTAACCTTCGACGCGAGCGACTCGACGTCGCCCAACGGCGAGATCGAACGCTACCGGTGGCTCTTCGAAGGCGGTGGATACGGCGACTGGCAGACGGAGTCGACGACCACCCACACGTTCGAAACGGCCGGAATGCACGTCGTCGGACTCGAGGTCGAAGACGAGGCTGGCCAGCGAGATTCGTACGCGACGGAAGCGTTCCAGGTCGGGGAGCCACAGTCGCCGACCGCCGTGGTCGACTGGGAACCCGATCAGCCGATCGTCGGCGAGACGGTGAGCTTCGACGCGAGCGACTCGACGTCGCCGAACGGCGAGATCGTCGAGTACCGATGGGACGTAACCGGAGACGGTTCGCTCGACGACGTGACGACCGAGCCGACGATCAGCCACACCTACGACGAGGAGGGCGGCGTTGTGATCGGGCTCGAGGTCGAAGACGAGGTCGGTCAGACGGCAGACACCGGTGCCGAGTTCTCCGTGGCGCCTGCGGAAACCCCACCTCCAGAGCCCGACGAACCGATCGCCCGCTGTACGATCGAACCGACGACCGTCGGCGTCGGCGAGACAGTCGTCGTCGACGCGAGCGCCTCGGCGGACGCGGACGCGATCAGCGTCGACTTCCAGGGCGACGGGCAGTGGGACGTGAGGTGGGCCGACGCGTTCGTCCACGAGACGAGTTTCGACGAGCCCGGGACGTACGAGCCGGTCGTGCGCGCGTGGGGCGAACTGGAACGCCACGACGACGTCACGTGTCCCACCGTGACGGTCGAGGACGAGCCGGCTGACGACTTTCCTGGAACTGGGGAAGATACTGACGAGCCGTCGGACGACCGCCCGGGAACTGAGGAAGGTGACGACGCTGAGGACTCTCCGGTGGACGACGCTGAGGACTCTCCGGTGGACGACGCTGAGGACCCACCGGCGGACGACGCTGAGGACCCGCCGTCAGACGACGAAGCGGAGTCGATCGTCCCACCACCGATCCGGGACAATCTGGGCCTCGTCGCGATTGGCTTACTGACGCTTCTCGGACTCGGATGGGCCGCGATCAGCGGCCCGCTCGGTGGCGGCGGCTCGAGCGGTTCGGGCGGCCGGCCGACGCCGATGCCGAAATCGCCAGGTGGCGGCGACGAACCGGCACGGTACGAAACCGGCGTGGTCACGCTCCCGACGGCCGGCGGCCCCGTCTCCGTCACCGACGTCGGATTCGAACCGGACCTGCTCGTGTTCACGGCGACGACCGCGGATGCGACCGACGGCGACGTCGCGTCCGATCGAACGGTCGGCTGGACCCAGGGGATCGCGGTGCAAGGGGAAGATACCCTCGAACAGCACGCCGTCACCGTCGCCGACGACGCCCGGAGCACCGAGCGAGGGACCTGCGGAACGAGTACCGGTGACGCGTTCGAACTCGCCGTTCACGGCGACCGTTCGCTGGGGACGCTCCAGGGTTCGGTTACGGCGATGACCGACGACGGATTCGACCTCACGGTGCGGACGACTGGATCCGACGCCGCGATCGACGGGCAGGTCCGGCTCCTCTACCAGGCGTTCGCCACGGGGACAGCACTCGACGTCGACGCCGGCACGTTCCTGACGCCGACGGAACCCGGGCGCCAGCACGTCCCGCTGGACATCGACGCCAGCGTCGTGACGCTCGCGACGTCGACCGCCGTCGGGGGGCTCGGGGAGACCTGGACCACCGATCGGTCGATCGGCGTCTCGATGGGGGCGGCGGCGAGTCCCGGCGCGGCCGCCGACGGTGGTCCGACGGACGCTCGTGCGGCCGAGACGGATGGTGGCCTCCTCGAGCAGGCCGTCTGGAGCGCGAGCGTCTGGCCCGGCCGATCGAACGACGCCGCCGCCCGGTGTGGGACCGACGGCGCGCTCGCCCTGTGTTACCAGGACGGCGACCGGATCGCCGGCCGGACGACCGCGACGGTTACCGGACTGGGCGAGCGCCTCGAGCTCCAGTTCGATCGGACCTACAGCGGCCCCCACAAGATCGACCCGACCGGTGCCCACCCGGTGCAGTACCTCGCAATCGACGCGGGTGAGCTGACGCCCGCCGTCGGCGCGGTCCGGCTGCCGGCACCCGACGAGACGCTGGCGGTCGACTGCGGGTTCGAACCCGGCCTGATCGAGGTGACGACGAGCCGGTCGGCGGCGCTCGACCACGCCCGTCACACCGGCGACGTCCCCTTTGGCTGGGCGACGGGAACCGCGATCGTCCGCGACGGCGTCCTGGCCCAGTACGCGCTCTCCGGGGCCGGGAGCGTTCCCGATCCCGATATCGACCTCGACTCGTTCGACGTCGCCGAACCCGCCGATGCCGGCGGTGCGTCGACGGCCGGCGAGGTCGGCCCGGTCGTGGCGACGCCGGGCGTGGCGTCCGGAGCGGTCGACGTCGATCCGGACGCGATCGCAGATCGCCTGCCGGAGGGATTCGAGCCGACCGCTGCGGGACCGGGAACCGATGACGACGAGGACTCGGCGGAGGCGATCGGCGACGTCCTCGAGGACCCCTCCGACGTGGAGCTGACCGACGGCGGAACCGACGAGGCGATCGAACCTGCCGTCGGCGACGGGCTCGAGTTATCGGACGACGCCAGGGATCGGCTCGAACCCGACACCGGCCCGGGACTCGATCCGTCGATCGACCCTGGTCCAGACCTCGGCGACCGGACCGCCGACGACGGGACCGACGAATTCGATTCGGCGGCGCCGACGCCGCCGGGTGATGGCCACGTCGCTTCGACGCTCGCGGTCGACGACGACGGCGAGATCGTCGGTCGGGACACGGTTCGCGTCGCGTCCGTCGACTCGAGCGGATTCGCACTCGCCGTTGAGGGTCTGCGCGTCACTGATCACGATCGCTCGGCCGAGGCACGGCCGTACGTCTGGTACCGGGCGTGGCCGACAACGGGGGCGGGAACACGAGAATTCGATTCAGCTATGAGCAAAGTATCAAACGAGACCGAGGAGAACCGACCGGAACACCGCGATGCCACCGAAGGGGGTGTGCGATGACTGGTACGCTTCCCAAGGCCTACGAGTGTGTTATCGACCGAAACGGGGACTATCGGGGGCACTTGATGGGCTGGAGACAGCGGCAAGCCTCCGAGCCACACAAGATCGCTCTCTGGACGGTACTTCGGGACGTTGTTTACACGAGCGCTCGAGAGGACTGGGGGCTCACTCATGGACCGGACGATTATCGAACTGAGATGCCCAGTTTTCCTGATCTCATGGAAGAGCTAGGTGAACCCTCTGGGACATCCGATATTACCGTAGATGAACTCACGGAGTATCTCATGCTCGAAACGGAGTACGAGGGGCCAAGCGATTTCATCGAGTTCGGCACCTCGCTGAGCGAGGATCGATTACCGCTGATGAACTCCGCCAGTGAACTCGTCGATTCGCTCTCGGGGCCGACGACGTACAAAGACGACGAGGTGAACTTTCCCGAGACGTTCGCCGAAGATTCGAACTATACGAGGCGACTCCGGGTTCTGAACCAGGTGCTCGCCGGAATCGGATTCAGCAGTCCCGGCGAAGGCTTCGTGGCCGAGCAGCTCGCGAGAGCGTACAGGGGCCACGACCCGGTTTTCGACCCATTCGAGATGCTGAGTCCACAGCCATACGAACTCGTCGATCCGCCATACAATTTCACACCCGTCACCGAGGCGATGGAGGACCCGACACGCGGCGTCGCGTCGGTATCGGCCGTCTCGCGGGAGACTCTTGGGCATATTTGCTTTTTCTTCAATCAGATGATGTCCGGTCTCGTTCTACTGATGGAATACGACGAAATGGAGTCCGTCTATGTATTTCAGGGTCAGGGGCAAGTGTTCAACGACACGGAGATCGCCAACATCGTCAACAACTTTCTATCGCGCTTTTTCGCGCTGTTTTTCGGCCCCGAGCAGGAGTTAGAAGATGTAGACGGCCTGGGAACGTTCGTCGACTTCGACCTCGCTGCGTATTTCGAAGACGACGGCCTTCGAAAGCAGGACCTCGATGCGGCCTCGGAGGATCTTCGGGGACTGTTGCGAACCGTCCAACGGATCCGGACCGTGATCACGACGTCGATTCCCGAGGAAATCGAGGTAGACGACGATGGGAACCCGCTCGGAAACGCCCACAAGGCTGGCTCGGATGTTGCGTCGTTTGTCGATAAGATCACCACCGGTGGCGGGTTCCACTCACACAGGATAACGAGCGCGATCGTCTACGCGTTCTCGCTCACGGCGCTTCTCGGGAGCGTGATCGAAACCAACGACAGATTCGAGATCGAACTGCAACAAGAGTGGGACGTCGATGATTGGGTCGACCTCTGTGATAACATTCAGTCAGTCATCGACTACAGTGCGGTCGATGAGATGAAGGAGCTGATCCAGGAAGGTGCAATCGATTCCTCGGCGGAGTCGAAACCGCTATTCGTGGACACCGACACCGATTCTGGTCCCAAATCTTTGAGCGGAGCACAGAAGATTCAAGTCGCGTCGAAATTGGCCGAACCCGTATTTGCGGTCTTCGACCTCGTGCAAGCCTACTCCGGGATGCAATCTGCGAGTGACACCGGGGAATCCAGTGTCTTCCTCGGTCACGCGCTCGCCGGTGCGGGGGCGATTTCGGCGATTGCGATCTCGATGTACTCTATCGGCGCGGCGATGGCCTCGTCGGCACCGTTCCTCGTCGCCCTCGCGAGTTCGAACCCGGTTGGCTGGGTGGCCACGGCCGGTTTGATCGCCGTGGGACTCGTCTCCTGGGCACTGATTACGTTCACGGGAGACCATCCGATTGAGATCTGGCTGCGAAACACTATCTTTGGCGATAATTACGAAGAGGACCGGGTCTACAACGACCCCGAAGAGCCGACGTTTCGCGTCAACGATGCCACGCCGGCCGGAAAGAAACGTGACGAGGAGTATGCGGGGACGAACAAACCTCGGATGATCTCAGAGTACGTTTCGTTGACCAATCCACTGGGGTTTACGGAAAACGAAGCGACCATCACGCAGATAGACGACCCGAAAGGATCGTTCAAAGGGACGCTGAAGACCACCATTCCGCTTCCACACGGCCGATGGATGATGCTGTATCCCGTCATTGAGCTGCCGTCGAAGAATTACTTCGTTGGATACCCGTTAGAACAGGCGGACATCTCGGAAAACTGGATCCACATGATCATCCTCAGAAATCCCGAACACGACATCTCGGAAAACGTTCCCTCCGGCGACCCGAGCGTCAAGTTGAACTGCCGCTCGCTGACCTACGATATCGATCAGGGTGACGACTGGGGGTGTACCCTGGAGTTCTACGCCAATACGATCGACATGACGTTCGGTATCCCGGAAGCGTATTTCGGTCCGAATCGCGACCACTACCTCGAATTGCTCGTCCTCGATCGACAGGTCGAACTCGAGGTTTCCAGACTGATAGAGCAAGAGGGCTACGATGAGGCCAACGAGGTTCTCGAGGAGTTCCTCCTGACGAAGTTTCCGTACATTCGTCGTGAGCGCGTCCCCGTGACGTTAAACGTTGAGTGAGCCATGACAGACACACCGGACCTATCCAACGGATCGACCGACCAACAGTTGTTCATCGCTGTATCGCGCGTCTTCGAACCGCTCGTCGAAGCCGGGGAAGCGGCCGCCAATGGCGAATACGAACCACTCGAACGGCTGCTCGAGTCGGTCGGTGTTCCCGCTGACAATCTCGAGGATACGTTCGACGTAATCGCTGCGAACGCAGAGGCTGTCGCGGCCACCTGGGAGACGATCGATCAGGTCGTCGAGGGTGGTGAGTTGCCGCCGGTGTCCGAGCTTCGATCCCTCTTCGACGACGTCAGGGCCGCCGTCGTGTCGGTTCGTGACCTCGACAACGTCACCGTACCCGAGATCGATGGGGCGGACGTCGGTTCGCGACTGCTCGATTACCTGTTGCTCACCTACCTGCGGCGATACCACGCCAGCGTGTACAACGGGCTCGCGATGGTCGGCGTCGTCATCGAGGGGGCCCCTGGAACGGTGGATTTCACCGCCCTTCCGGACGTCCTCGAGGATCCCAATTCTGTCGTGGCTGACCTCGTAGCGTGGGGGTCAGACGACTTCGACGTCTACGTGCTTTTGTACTACCTCAGGGAAATCCTCTGGAACTTGGGAATCCCGGCCTCGCTCTCGGAGTCCAACCCGGCGGTTGCCGCCCTGGCCAGCGTGAGCGAGGGAGACGACGAATTCCCGATCGCCGTCGAGCAGGAACTTCGCATTCCGATCGTTCACGAGGTAACGGAGACTGGCGGCGTCGCGCTCTCGCTCGCGCTCGTCCCGTTACCGCCAACCAACGACGGTTTGCTCCCGGGCGTCGCCGTCGTTCCACTCGGGAACGCTAGCTTGAACGAGACGATTCCGCTCACCGACACCGTGACGTTCGACGCCGGGTTCAGCGCCGAGCAGGCCAACTGGGGGCTGACGATCCGTCCCGACGCTGAGGACGGGATTCGAGCCGAACTGGAATCGATCGGCGACGGGGAAGCGCCGACGACGGTTCATGGCGAGGCGGGCGTCACGATCGATTCTCATGAAGACGAAACGAAACGAACGCTCATCGGTGACTCCGACGGCAATCGACTGGCGATCGGCCAGGTGTCAGTTCGCGCGAGCATCCGGTACGACGGTGACGAGCTCTCGATGGCGTTCGAGACGCCGACGACGGGATCGATCGTCCTCCAGCCCGACGCGTTCGACGGCTTTCTGGCGAACGTCCTCCCCGGAGACGGCATCGATCACGACTTCGACGTGACCGTCGGCTGGTCCTCGAGCGAGGGGCTGTACTTCGAACGCGGAGGCACGTTGGAGACCTCGATCCCGCAGAACGCCTCGATCGGCCCCGTCACCTTCGAGGAGATACACCTCGCAGTCCGACCCGACGCCGACGACGGGTCGGGTGCCGAGATCGACGAGGATTCTCGGACGATCCGGCTGACCGGGGCCGCCTCGGCGACGGTCGAGCTCGGCCCGGCGACGGGGACCATCACGCGAATGGGAATGGACGCGACGCTCAGCTTCCCGGAGGACGCCCCGTTCCCGCCGGACCTCGACGTCGGTTTCAAGCCACCGGACGGCATCGGCCTCGCGATCGACTCCGGGCCGGTCTCCGGCGGCGGCTTCCTCGAGTTCGACCACGAGAACAACCGGTACGCGGGCGCGGTCCAGCTCCACGTCGGCGACCTGACGCTCAACGCGGTCGGGTTGCTGACGACGGAGCTACCCGACGGCGGCGACGGCTTCTCGCTGCTGGTGATCGTCGCGGGGGAGTTCACGCCGGTGCAACTGGGCTTCGGCTTCACGCTCAACGGTGTCGGCGGGCTGGTCGGCATCCACCGGTCGATGAAGAAGAAGCCGCTCCAGGAGGCGGTCGCGAGCGGCTCGCTCGACTCCGTGCTCTTCCCGGAGGACCCGGTCGCCAACGCCCAGCGGATCATCACCGACCTGCGCGCCATCTTCCCGCCGACGCGGGACACGCACGTCTTCGGCCCGATGGTGCGACTGGGCTGGGGGACGCCGACGCTGATCACGGCCGACCTCGGGGTGGTCCTCGAGGTACCCTCGCTCAATATCGCCATCCTGGGGCGGCTGTCGGCACTGCTGCCCGACGACGTCGCGCCGCTGATCGAGCTCAACATGGACGTACTCGGCTTCGTCGACCAGGAGGCCCAGGAGGTCTCGATCGACGCCTCTCTCTTCGATTCACGGGTTCTCCAGTGGAGTCTGAGCGGCGACTTCGCCCTCCGAAGCGGCTGGGGCCAGAACCCGCGATTTATCCTCTCGGCGGGTGGCTTCCACCCCGAGTACGAGCCGCCGGGGACGTTCCCCGAACTCGACCGGGTGAAAGCGAGCATGGGCAAGCCCGACGACCGCATCTACGTCGAGCTCTCGGGGTACTTCGCGCTGACGACGAACACCGCCCAGGTCGGTGGCAAGGTCGACGCCGCGGCCACCGCCGGTTCGCTCGAGGCCGCCGGCACCATCTGGTTCGACGCCCTGTTCGAGTTCGACCCGTTTTTCTTCACGATCACCTTCGGCGTGAAGTTCTCGGTCACGTACAAGGGGAAGGGATTCAGCCTGACGGCGAAGGGAAAACTCGAGGGACCGTCGCCGTGGTACGTCGAGGGCCGCGTCGAGATCGATCTCAAGCTCAAGACGATCGGAAAGAGCTTCAGCGGGTCGATCGGCTCGGAAAGCGACGACGACGGCCTGCCGCCGGCGGACGTCATGTCGAAGCTCCTCGAGGAGCTCGAGCGCCCGGGCAACTGGAGCGCCCAGCGCCCCGCCGACGCCGGCTCGCTGGTCACCGTCCGCGAACTCGACGAGCTGACCGCCCCCAGCACGGGTCCGGACGCGGACGACGACGCTGCCGAGCGCGTGCTCGTTCACCCGCTCGGAACGATCTCGGTCCGCCAGACCGTCGTCCCGCTCGACTTCCGCATCGAGGTGTTCGGCAACGCCCGGCCGGCGACGGAGACGAAGTTCACGATCGAAGGGGCCGCCGCCGAGGGCGAAGCCGACGCGCTCGAACTCGAAGGTGTCCTCGAGGAGCAGTTCGCCCCGGGTCAGTACCTCGATCTAACCGAGGAGGAGAAGCTCGACAGTCCGTCGTTCGAGTCGTTGCCGGCCGGGCGGACGGTCGAATCGGCCGGCGTCTTCAGAGGCGGCGACTCCGCGGAAGAACGCCTGCGAAACGCCCGGGAGGCGACGCTGTGTTACGAGACGTTCGTCGAGGACCGGCGGAAGGGCCACTGGGCGACGCCGCTGGCCGACCTCGGCCGTTTCAAGCAGTTGCCCGACGCGGAATCGTATCTGACCGAACCCGTCCGACTGGCGCAGGCGTTCGACGACGTGGGCGCGGTCGCGACCGCGAAGTCACGGGCCGTCGGGAAGCGCAAGTACGTCTCGCCGGTCGTGACGGCCGAGGCGACGACCGTCGACGCCGAGGCGGAACCGATGACGGCGACGGTCGACGTCGACGCCGAGACGGACACGCTGACCGTGACGGCCGGACCGGTCGTCGAGTCGGGTGACGTCGGGTCGGGCGATGCAGTGGTCGACGGACCGGGCGATGGCGACGCCGGTTCCGGGCGCCTCGAGTTCGACGAACGCTCGATCTCACAGACTGGCGAGGTGTCGTTCGAATCCGTGACTGGCGGATCGACGCTCTCGGTGGAGGAGGGGAGGTACGTCCCCGTCGATTCGGCCGACATGACGCCGGCGCCCTTCGCCGAGGGGCCGGTCAGCAAGACCGCTGCCAGGCGGGCCATCGCCCGACACGTCCGGGCGAATCCGGCCGAGAAGGGTCGGTACCAGGTGGTCGAGCGCCGTCGCGTTCGCGCCACGACGGAGGGGATTCGATGAGCGACGACGCAACCTACACGTTCTATCCGGTGGTCAGAGCGGGGCATCGACCAGGTAGCGAGTTCGACGGGGACGAGGGGTCGATTCCCGATAGCGGGGAGACGGCGGTGACGCTTTCGGTCACCGGCTACGACGACGATGATCGGGAGACCACCGAGGAGGCCGCGGTCGCCGTCCACGTCTACGGACCGGGCGACGTGACCGGCCTCGACGAGCGCCAGATCGTCAGGCGCGAGCCGACACCCCGGACGGACGCCTTCCCGCCCCGGCAGTTCCCCGTCGTCGAGTTCGACCGACCGGACCTGCCCTGGCTGTTCAGCCCCCAGCGCGCGGACGTCGCGGGTCGGGTCCACCCCTGGCTGTGTCTCGTCGTCGTCGACCGCGATCACCCGGACGTCTCCTACGCGGCCGTCGGTCCCGGGTCGCTTCCGGCGCTCGAGGCGCCGGTCTCCGAGCTACCTGATCCGGCCGAATCTTACCTCTGGGCGCACGCCCAGCACCTCGGCACACCCGGCGACGGCGCTGACGTCCCGGCGATCGCTGCCGAGTCGACCCACTCGCGCTCGCGGTTGCTCTGTCCGCGGAACCTCGAGGCGAACACCCGCTATCGCGCGGCGGTCGTTCCGGTGTTCGAGCCGGGTCGACAGGCGGGGCTGGGTCGCGACCCCGACCCGACGAACGCGTTCGCCTGGGACGCCGAGTCTGGAACGGTCGAACTTCCAGTCTATGACTCCTGGACGTTCATCACCTCGCCCGAGGGAGACTTCGTCTCGCTCGCGACCGATCTCGAACCGGTCGTGCTCGGCCAGGACGTCGGCCGGCGGACCGTCGACGTCAGCAAACCCGGGCCGACGGCGCTCAAGCGCCCGGGCGAGGGCGCAGAGAGCACGGTCGGTCTCGAGGGCGCCCTCGAGTCGCCCGCGGCCGCGGCGCTCTCAGATCCCTACGATCCCGACCTGGCCGACCGGCTCCGGTCGCTGCTCAACCGGTCGGAATCGCTCGACGAGGCGCTCCCGGAGGACGTCGTCGCCCCGCCGCTGTACGGGCAGTGGCACGCGAGCCGATCGGTCGTCGGCGCGGCCGACGCGTCCAACGCCGACTGGTTCGACCAGCTCAACGCCGACCCGCGCTACCGGATGGCCGCCGGCTTCGGGACGACCGTCGTGCAGGCCGAACAGGAACACCTGATGGCCGCCGCGTGGGAGCAGTTCGGCGACCTCCGGGAGGCCAACGGCTACCTCTGTCGGAGCCAGCTCGTCCGGGAGTCGCTCCGGACGACCTACGACCGAATCCGGACGAAGTCCCCCGGCCGACTCCTCCAGCTCTCCGGACCGATCCACCGACACGTCTTCGACGACCGGCTCGAGGGGACCGTCCACTCACACGTCGTGGGGACGACGACGCCCGTCGGGATGACGAACCCGAAATTCCGCGGACTCACGAACTCCCACGGACCGCTCGCCCGGCGCGACGGCGCCACGTTGGAGGCGATGGCGATCGCCACACGAATCGAGGAGGGGTTGGTCCCCGGGCAGACGCTGGATGCCGAATCGAAGGCCGTAGGATCCGAGACCGACACCGTAACCGATCACGACGGGGTTCACGAACTCGACCCCGAGGCGGGCGTCGGTGCCGAATTCGGCGGCGTCGATACGTCACTCGACCAGGATCTCGCGACGGGGCCGGTCGGCTGGAGTGCGCCGAGCTTCGGCGACGTCGGCGCAACGGGCGCCGGCGGCCCGGGTGGGGCGAACGTGCTGGCGGTGACGGCCGGCAGCGAGGGGCCACAACTCCCGCCAGGGGTCCGCTCGGCCGATCCCGACGCCGATCCGGCCGACGAGCGCTACGAGTCGCGCGTCGCTCGCCACCGCGTGCTCGCGCTGTGTGAGAGCGTCGAACGCCACTGCCTCTCGGCACGCTCGGTCCTCTCCCGGCTCGAGCGAGCCGTCGACCGGCAAGAGCACGCGCAGGTGGTCGACCTCGTCCGGGCCGACCCCGATCCCTACCGTCGGGCCGCGAGCATCGTTCCGAACACGGTCGAGCCACTCTCACGGGCGCTCTCGAAGCTGCTGATCGAGCCGCGGCCGCCGACGGTGGCCGCCGAGCTGACGAGCGACGTGGCGGCCGACCTGTGTGACCGGCTGCGCGAGTCGGGCGACCGGCTCGAAGCCGCCGTCGAGGCGGCCCTCGAGGCGGCCGTCGAGGGACTCTCCGATCCGGAGGCGCCGCTCGACGCGGCGAGCCCGCCGCTGTCGTCCGCCACGACGACGATCTCGCGGATGATCGGCGTCGTCGACCGAATCCGGAGCATGGTCGCCATCGAGGCCGACGCAGACCCGACGATGGCGGGCGCCGAAGGTCCAACCGACGCCGACGGGATGGGTGCCGGGTTCTCGACGTCGATGCTCAAGAGCCAACAGTTCGGCCCCGCGCCGGGCGCAGAGCTGGCCCAGGCCGACCTCGAGGCGGTCACCGACGCCATCCTGACCGAGCTGGATCCCGACCGGGGCCTCCCGGCCGTCGTGGCCGATCGGCTGAACCTCCCCGCCATCCCGGACCGGCTCGACCCGCTCGAGCAGATCATGGCAGCGCCGTCGTTCGACCGGCCGATGTCCGAGTCGCTCGTCGACCTCGACCCCGAACACTTGCTACCCGGCGTAGGCGAGGTACCAGACGACAGCGTCGGGCTCGTGCAGACGAACCCGGCGTTCGTCGAGGCGTTCATGGCCGGCTTGAACCACGAGATGGCCCGGCTGCTGCGCTGGCGTCGGTACCCGACCGACAAGCGCGGGACGTACTTCAGGCAGTTCTGGGACCACCGGGCGAGTCCCGACGTGGACACCCTCGAGGATATCGAGGAGCTGCACCGCTGGTCCGGTGCACTGGGATCGAACGACCTCGAGGGGGACGAGCAACCGACGGCCGTCCTCCTCGTTCGCGGTGAGTTACTCCGTCGGTACCCGAATACGATGATCTACGCGGCAAAAGCGACCGAGGACGCGACCGGAGCGATAGACGACTCAGACCGAATCCCCGCGTTGCCCAACCTCTACGAGAACGTCGAGGAGGGCGATGCCCTCGACGACGAGAACGTGCGGTTTCCCGAGTTCAGCGGCTCACTCGGAGACGACGTCACGTTCTTCGGCTTCGACCTGACCGTGCCCGAAGCGCGAGCCGATCCGTACCACCTGCCGGAGGAGCCGGCGCCGGACGACCACGACGACGAGGGCTGGTTCTTCGTCATCGAGGAGCCGGCCGCCGACGTCCGGTTCGGCATGCTCGGCGGGGACGACGACGAGTCGATCGACCCGATCGCCGAGACGGGCGAGCACGTGGCCGTCGCCAACGAGCCCGGCTGGTACGACGGGATGAGCGACGACGACGGATCGGGCGTGAACCAGTCCGTCGAGTGGGGCAAGAACAGCGCGCACATGGCCCACCTCACCTGGCGTCGGCCGAGCCGCGTCGCGATTCACGCGAGCGAGCTGTTGCCCGATCCCGACGACGACAGTCCGTTCGTGATCGGGGAGATGCCCGAGTCGTTCGAACTCGCCGACGACCTCTCGTTCCTGACGTCACCCGGATCGACCTCGACTGACGGAGGTGTCGACGAATGAACGCGGGAACGGACGCTGGTGGCGACGCCAGCGAGGACCTGTACGCCGAGGCGGCGGCCGCACGGGAGCGGTGGCGCCGGAGCGACGACCTGCTCAACCGGGCCCGGCTCGTCCGGGAGGAACTGCTCGCGTTCGGCGACGCGGTCGACTGGATCGGCCACGGCGTCGACGACCTCTCGGCGGGATCGTCGATCCTCGCCGACCTCGATTCGACGGAGCGGGCCGCCTGGGAGGCCGTCGAGGACGCCCTCGAGCGGTTCCAGCTCGAGTCCGACGAGCCCCGCGACGCGCTCGCGTTCCTCGTGGAGTCGGGCGAGGACAGCGAGCCGGCGCCGCTAACCGCGTTTTCGACCGAACACACGGTCGACGCGACCGTCGGCGCCCTCGTCGACGCCCTCGAAACCTACGCCGACGGCGGCCCGTGGGACGCGGTACCGGCGGCGCTCGCGGCCGTTCCGGCCGGCCCTGAACCGGTTCGGGACGCGGCCGAGCTGTTCGAGGCGGTCGCCGTCGCGGCGTTGCACGACCGGGTCGCCCAGCGTTCGCGCGTGCAGGACGCGATCGACGCGGCGACCGAGGCGGTCTACGACCCCGTGACGACCCTCGAGGAGCAGCCGATCGCGCTGTTTCCGGTCGGGATCGAGACGCGCTTCGTCGGCCCCGCGGATACCACGTCCGCCGAGGAGGACGAACTCTGGATCCGTCTCTACCACGACGACGTCCACGCCCACACCCACGAGTTCGAGCTGACGACCGAGGAACGTCGGTCAGGAAAACGCTTCTGGGCGACGATGTGGCTCGCCGCCCACCCCGACCCCGACGAGATCGAGTTCGACGCCGAGGGGACGTACCTCACCGAGCGGTTCCCGAACGACCCCGGCCTCCGCGAGATGCTCGCCGGAATCGACCTCGATCGGTTTTCCAGTACACACGACGCACGCTACGACGAGCTCAAGTCCCGCGCCTGGGGGACGCTTGTCGACCGACTCGGCGAGGACCGGGCCGACTACGTCGTCCACGCGCTCGCACCGACCGACCACGACGGCACCGACCTCGAGTACGCCCTCCTGACCCCACCCGAGCTGGGGCTACCCGACCTCGACGCGAAATCGGCCGTCCCCGATGAGGTCGACCGCTCACCCCCCGAGACCGACGGCGAGTATCCCGGGCTCGCCTTCCCGGAGACGCCGTTGCGGAGCCAGCCCTGGACGAAACAACCGATCGCGAAGTTGTTGCCCGACCGCTGGGTGGCCCTGCTCGAGTGGGAGCGTCCCGACGGCGAGACGGGCCGGAAGACGATCGCTGGCGAGCCGATCGAGGACCTCCTCCCGATCGGCCCGCGGGCGGAGCTCGAGGGCGACGGCGGCGGTCCGGACGACCCCGACGGCTCGGAGTGGACCGAGGAGATCGAGGCGGCGTTCGAGGTGGGGATGGCGCTTCGCGTTCCGCTCGCGGCCCTGCCCGGCTACGACGATGCCCGCGGGATCGACCGGCTCGTCGTCGTCGGGGCGAAAGCGTCGATGGCGCCGGGTTCGACCGCCGAAGCGCTGACCGACCAACTCCGGAGCCACCAGTACACGAGCGGACTCTCGCTACTCTCGCCGGGGACGGAGACGAACGTCGAGTCGGCCGATCCGGTGGGTGCCCTCGACGAGGATCCCGAGGCGATCGGCCCGCCGCGAGTCGCCGAGATGGACTTGAGCGACGGCGACCTCCTCGCCCGGGCGCTCGCGCTCGACACGAGCGACGGCCACCCCTTCGCCCACGTCCCCGGGGCGGACTCGACCGACCAGCTCGACGCCCGCCACGCCAACTCCGCGCTCTGGCCCGCGACGCTCGGCTACACGCTCACGAACGTCCTGACGCCGAACGAGCTGATCGGCCTCGAGAGCATCTGGGACGGGGCGTCGAATCCGGTTCCGGGATTCGACGACGGGGAGACCGACCCCGCCGAGGCGCTGGCCTGGCTCGACGCCTACCGACGCCACTTCATCCGGTACGTCCGGGCGCGCGGCCCGTTCCCGACTCTCCGGGTGGGGTCCCAGCCGTACGGCCTCCTCCCGGTGACGGCGACCCACGACACCGAGACGGCGGTTCCGGCGCCGGACCCGAACGTGGTGTCTGCGATCAAGAACCGAGCGCTGACGGTCCCCGAGGCGACCGACCAGGGCGTCCGAATGGCCTCGCTGGTCCAGGCCCAGGAGCTGTCGACCGAGGAGTTGCTCGAGGCCGACGCCGAGCCCGAAGCCCTGTACGAACACGACGTCGACCCGGTCGAGCTCCTCGAGGGCGGCGTGGAAGCGACGACGATGCGCGAGCTGGGCGAGAACGTCGAGGAGCTGGCCGACCGGGGTGCAGAGCTCTCCCAGCTCGTGACCGCGGGGTTCGAAGTGGTGGAACTCGAGTCGGTCGGCGCGACCATCCGGGAGGTCATCGAGGCCGGGGCGAAGCCCCAACAAATTGCCCGGGCGGGCGCGACCGTGGCCCAGCTCGCCGGCGTCGACATTCCCGCCGAGGAACTCGTCAGAGCCGGCTTCACCGCCCGAGACGTGGTGTCGGCCGGCTTCACCGTCGCCGACGTCCTGCGCGGCGGGGCCCCGCCGAGCGCGCTCGCCGACGTCGGGCTCGACCGAGACACGCTCCGCCGGCTCGAGGCCCCGGCGGGGAGCCTGCGTGTCGCCGGCGTTTCGGCGGCGGACCTGCTCGAGGCGGGCTACACCGCCTCCGAGTTGCTCAACGGCGGCTTCGCCGAGGAGGAACTCGCGAACACCGGCATCTCGCTCGCTGACGTCGCCGACGTCGGACGATCGGTCGCCGAGCTTGCGAACGAGGGCGTCACCGTCGACGGCCTGCGCGAGCGCGGCTTCGGTCCGGACGCCCTCCTCGAATCGGGGTACGGCCCGGACGCGCTGCTCGAGGCAGGCTACACCGTCGGCGAGTTGCTCGACGCCGAGGAGTCGGTCGACGCGCTGGTCGACGCTGGTGCGGACCTCGGCGCGCTGAAGGCGGCGGACGTGTCGGTGGCGGCGCTGGTCGACGCCGGCGCCGACCTCGAGACGCTTCGCGAGGCGGGGACGGGTGCTATGGAACTCGCCGAGACGGGCCTCGAGCCCGAGGAACTGGCCGACGCCGGCTACACGCCGGCGGAACTCGAGGCGGCCGGTCTCCCCGCCGAACCGGCCCGACCGGAAGCAGACGCCGAGGCGGACGCAGCCGACGTTCCGTCGGTGCGGACGGTCGAGGTGACCGAACCGGTCGGGAAGGCCGAGCGCGACCTCTACGCGTTCGGGTTCGATCCCGCGACCTCGCGGACGCTCACGCTTGGCGGCGTCGGGGAGGCTGGCGGCGCGAACTACCTGCTGCACACCGGTCGCGAGCCCACCGGCGCGCAGACGACCGGCACGAAGACGCTCGCCGACGAGACGGACCCGGTCGAGCCGACCGTCGATCCGGACGGTCTCCTCGACGGCGACCACGTCCACGATCGGGACGAGATCGATCCGGCCATCGTCGACGCCGCCCGGTCCGCCGACGAGCTGGAGTCGGCTGTGGGAGAGTCGACGATGGCCGGATCGATTGGCGGCGAGACGATCGTCGACGTCCCGCAGGGCGTGATCGACGGCGACCTCGTCGTCCGGCGGCCCACGCCGACCGACGATCGGGTCGCCGACCGGATCGAGTCGCTCGTGACGTCGCTGCGGCCGCTGTGGAGCGAGGCCGCCGACGACCTCTCGTTCGCGTCGGGCGCGGACGACTGGTCCGTCCTGGACGCCCTGGAGCGAGAGGCGGTTTCCCGGGCGGCCCGCGTCGACGCTCGCGTCGCCCCGCAGCACTCGGCTGATAACGCCGGGGCGCTCAGGGCGTTCCTGACCGAGCGCGACCTCCACCAGTTCGATCCCCGACTCGCCCACCTGCCGCTCCAGCAGGTCGATGACGGCCCGCTGTTAGAGCCGCACGAGATCGTCGACGCCGACGTCGACGTCTTCCTCTCGATCCTCCGGGCAGAGTCCATCGAAGACCTGTGGACGCTCTCGTACGAGGCTGACCTGTCGCTGTTCCGGAGGTCGTCGACGAACGGGACCGGCTCGACCACGATCGACTCGTCCGGCTTCTCCGGTTCGCTGGCCGACGCGTGGGGAACGCTGCTCCCGGGATCACGCCGGGCGGCGCTGTACGCTGCCCTCGAGGAGGCGGACGATCCGGTCGGGTTGCTCGACGCCGTGTTGACCGACCCGGCTGGCGCGGGACCGGCCGGCGAGAAGCTGGAGACCGCGGCGGACTTCGCCGCGTCCTACGGCGACGCCGGCGTTCACCGGTCGCTCGCACGCGTCCTGTTACAGCACGGGCTGGTGCGCGAGTACCTCGAGGCGCGCGCTCGCCTGGGAATCGCGTTCGACGACCCGCCGGCGAGGCCGTTCGACTTCCTGCACTTCTCGAATCCAGCTCTCACGACGTACGTGACGGCCTACGACGACCTGATCCAGCCGACCGTCCCGGACCCCATCGTCGACGCCGTTTACGGGACGAGTTTCACTCAGTCCGGTGACGACGGCGACGACGATATCCCCACGGTCGACGTGGGCGAGCGCGACCTGACGAACGCGGAATCGATCGACAGGACGGACCTCGACGAGGTGACGTTCACCTACGACGACGTCGACGCGGACGAGGAACCGGAGGGTGACCGACGAACGGACGGCGGATCCGAGGGCGGGGGTAACGATTCCGCCGACGGCGGGGGAACCGATCGCTCCGGGATGACCGTTTCGTTCGGCGTCCCGGAACTGGACGCGGCGGCCGTCGACACGAAGGCGAGTTCGCACTCGCTGGCGAAGACGGGCGCGCTCGCCGATGCAGCCAAATCCGTCGACGCCACTGGCGATACCGACGATGCAATCAAGGCCGACGACACGGCCCGGCACACCGCCACCCAGTCGGCCTGGCCGGCTGGATCGGAGGAGTTGACCTACGGCGAGCACGTCCCCGCCGAGCCCCTGCTGGCGGACCTCTCCTACCGCGATCCCAGCTACGCCGACGTCCTGCGGACGATCGCGGCCGACGACGCGACCACGACCGGGCTCGATCCCCGACTCAGCGAGTTCACCGACAGCCTCGCGCACGTACAGACGGTCGAGCCGGCGTCCCTCGCGACGCTGATCGGCGAGACCCTCGACCTGGCGAGCCACCGCCTCGACGCGTGGTGGACGTCGCTCGCGACCAAGCGGCTGTTCGAGCTGCGCGAGCACCAGCGACTCGGCACCGAGGCGTTCGACGCCTGGGACGTCGAGGGGTACGACCCGGACGAGATCCTGGCGGGGCTCGACCCGTCGCTCGCGGGGGCGCTCGAGCTCGAGGTCGACGCCGGTGGCGACGAAGGGGACGGAAGTGACGCGGACGACCCGAGCGAGATCGACGGCTTCGGCGCCGAACTGGCCGAGGGGGCCGAACCCGGCATCTACGTCGGCGGCTACGGCGTCGTCCACGATCTGTGCCCGACGCCCGAGGAGACGCCGACGTACGTCCACGCCCCGTCCGTCCAGCAGGCCGAGACCGCGGCGCTCCTTCGAAGCGGCTACCTGGCCGGCGAGGACGACGAGGGGGCGAACCTCCTCGACGTAGACCTCTCGGCCGAGCGCGTCCAGGACGCCCGATGGCTCCTCCAGGGCGTCAGGCGCGGCCAATCTCTGGGAGAGCTACTGGGATACCGGTTCGAGCGTCGCCTCCACGAGGAGACGGTGAGTGCGACGGGGGAGAACCTGATGCAGTACCGGAAACCCCTTCGGGAGGCGTTCCCGGCCGTCCTCGGCTCGCTCGAGTACACCGACTCGCCGATCGACCCCGAGGAGGCAGCTCGGCGAGCCGAACTCGCGAAAAGCGACGTCGTCGACGGCTACCAGCTCGTTCGACACTGGCACGAGGCGTATCCGTTCGGCTACGGCTCGGCGCTCCCGGACGACGGTGACGACGACGCCGACCCGGCGTACGTCGCCCTCGAGGCGATCGTCGAGGAGCTTCGAGACGACGTCGACGCCGTGAGCGACCTGCTGATCGCCGAGAGCGTCCACCAGCTGGGCAAGGGCGATGCCGACAGGGCGGGGCTCTCGCTCGAGGCGCTCTCGACGGGCGCCCACCTGCCGGAGCCCGAGGTCACGGCCCTGCCCCGGAGCGAGACGGGTCTGACCCACCGCGGGCTGGTCGTGCTCGAGGCCGACGAGTCCGATCCGGACGGCGCTGAGCCGCACCTGCGGGCGGTCGCCGAGCCCGCACTCGAGTCGTGGGCGTCGTCCCTGTTGCCGGAATCCGAGGACGTCGGCTGTCGCGTCGTCTACGAGTGGACCGAGGGCGAGGACGGATCCGACCCGGCGGGCGAACCGGTCTTCCACGAAACGACGACGACGATGGCCGTCCTGGACCTGTCGGCCCTGGACGTGCTCGCCCTCGCCCAGGACGCCGAACGGGAGGGACAGTCTGAACTCGAGCGACGGTTCGCCTACCGGCTGCGCCGGGACCGGCCCGCGGACGTCCCGCCAGACGCGTCGGTTTCGCTCACGCTCACCGATCCCGGTGACGCGGCGATCAGCGTCGCCGCGCTGATCGAGGCCGCACGGAGCCTGGCCAGTCTGATCGACGCCGGCCGGCCCGCCGACGGCGTCGACCTGGTCCACCCCGCCGATCCCGCGGACCCCGGCTTCGACGAGACCTCGGTCGACGCGATCGAGGCGCGGGCGACGGCAGTCGAAACGACGCTGACGGCGCTCGAGGCGACGCTGATCGATCGGGTGACGCCCCTCGGCGTGGACGCGGAGACGCTCCTGGCGGGCTCGAGTGAAGAGCCTGCGGGCGAGACGGGGACCGAAACCGGTGACGAGTCGACGGACGCCGGCGACGTCGACCCGATCGACGAAGAGGCGGCGCTGACGACCCGCGCCGACGCCGTCGGCGAGGCCCTCGATTCGGTCGCCGACGACGGGGTGCTTGCAGCCGTCGAGGAGGCGACGACGGCGCTCGAAACCGCCGACGTCTCCGGTGCGCTCGAGGCGCTCGCCGACGAGCTCCCCGCTGGCGTGACCGACGCAGCCAACGCGCGTGAGACGCACCTCGTGGTCGCCGAGGCGGATCAGGAGCTGGTCGGCGCGATCGGCCACGTCCCCCGTCCGCCGAAGGGTAGCCGTGGCGACGATGACGCTGCCGAAGCAGGTGACGGGAGCGAGTCCGATGGTGGTGACGGCAGTGGCGATGGCGGCGGCAGTGGCGACGTCGGGGGCGACAGCGGTGACGGCGGTGACGACGGTAACGGCGGTAGCGACGGTGGCGACGGCAGTAGCGATGATGACGGCGGTGACGGTGACGGCGGAGTCCGGTACCGGACCGTCGAGCTGCTCGATCCGGGGATTGGCGTTCCGGAGTGGGTGCTCTCGGAGGCGGCCGAGGCAGACGAGTCGGATGCCCTGGAGGGTTCCCTGTTCGAACTGGACGCCGTCGCGCGGCCCTCGATCGACCCTGATGCACTCGCGGGGAGGCCCATCGATCCGACGGGTGGCTCCGGCGACGACGAGGGCGTGGACGACGCCGACAGTGCTGACGACGCAGACGCGGCCGACGACGCCGAGGACGAGGACCCCGACGACGGAACGGACGACTCGGTCGACCCAGTGATTCCGACGGTCGACGTCTACGTCTGGGGCGTCTCGGGCACGACGCCGTTCGCACGCGTCACCACGGCCGACGTCGACGCCGGCCGGTTCGCGACCACCGTCGACTTCGACGACCTCGAGCCCGGTGCCCCGTTCTCGGTCGTCGCCGTGGCGGGCGGGACGATCGTCTACAGCGCGGCCGGTCGGGTGCTGGCGACCGGAGACGAGCCGGCACCGGATCCGGCTGGCGCGGTGGACGACGCACGCGACAGCCTCGGCGCCCTCTGCTGGCTGGCCGCCGTCCGCGAGTCACTTTCGCTCGAGGACGACGCGCCGACGCTCGCGGAGCTCGAGGCCGCCATCGAGGCGCTCGACCTCGAGGCCGTCGCGGCCGAGGCCGCGGTGATCGAGACGAACTCGCCGGTGCTCACCGACGCCGACCGGGACGCCGTCGGGGCGCTCGCCGCCCTCGACGCGGTGGAGCTCGCGGCCGTCGTCGACGCCTGCTGGGACCTGATCGACGTGGCGGTGGCCCTCGGCCTCGACGCGGCGTTCGACGTGTTCGGCTCGAGCGGGGGGCACGCCAGTGCCCGGATCGAGCCGGTACCCGGGTTCGAGGGTGTCGGCGACGTGCGCCGCCGGCTCCGACGGGTGGCGGCCGACGCGGCCGTCCTCCGGTCGTCGGCGCCGCCGCGTGCGCTCGCGTTCGACCAGCCGGTCGGCCACCTGGTGGCCGAGACGGTCGAGCCGACCGTCACGGCCCGAACGATCGACGCGCTCGTCAACGCGCCGCCGTGGCTCGTCGGGGCGCTCGCCGACGTCGTCGACCGACCGACCCTGACGCTGGCGCGGCTCCAGGCGTGGGTGTTCGACGCCGACGGTTTCGCGTCGCTCGCCGCGAGCGGGTTCGAGGCCGACGGCGACGAGGGTGGGGCAGCGAGCGGTGGAGAGCCGAACCACCTGGCGGCCCTCGCCGACGACCTCGCGTCGATTGCGGGCGCGGTCGACGACCTCGAGACGTTGTTCGCCGGCGTGGCCGAGACGGAGCCGACGGCGGCGGCCGGCGACGCCCTGATCGAACTGGCCGACGAACTCGACGAGCTGGCGGCGTCGCTCGACGACCCGTCCGACCTCGCCGACTGGGGGGCCGGAACGGGACCGAATCCGATCGACGCCACCGAGACGATCACCGACGACGCGGCCGTCGCGACCGAGGCGGTTTCGGCCGACCGCGCGCTGCTCGAGGCCGCCAGGGACGCCGACGGTGCGACCGCCCTGCGCCGGGCGGTCCTCGAGGGGCTCCGTGAGCCACTGCTCGCGGCCTCGTTCGCCGGCTTCTACGGGTCGGTGCCGGCGGCACCCGTCGGCGACGCGCGGGAGGACGAGCGCACCCTCCGTACCCAGGCGACGACACTGCTGGTCGAGCTCGACGAGCGCCTGACCGATGCAGCCGGGCTCGACCCGACGCACCCGTCGTACCCGACCGACCGGCCTCTCCCACAGCGCGTCGAGGACGGGCGCGAGCGACTGGCGATCTTGCTCGACGACGAGGTTCCGATCCTGGTGCCGTTCGGGCCGCCCAACGGTGGGGAACTGGCGCGAACGTTCGCGGAGACGGCGCCGCCGGCGTCGGCCGGCCCGCTCGCGGTGGAACGCTGGTTCCAGCGCGTCTCGCGCGTCCGGTCGCGGCCGGCGAAGCTGCGCGACGCGCTCAGCTACGCCGAGGCGCTGACCGGCGAGTTCGCCCGGGAGTTGACGGTCGGCCAGCTCCCCTTCCGGTCCGAGGACGACTGGATGGGCGCCGACGGCGTCGAGGTCGAGCGAGGACGGCTCTCGCTGGTCGCGCAGTTCGGCCCCGGCGTCGAACCGGCCGACGTCGGCGGCCGGGTGACCGCGCTGTTCGTCGACGAGTGGGTGGAGACGGTGCCCGCCGAGACCGAGCGGACGGGGCTGGCGATCCAGTGTGACGATCCGGGCAACCGGCCGCCGCAGTCGATCCTGCTCGCGGTACCGCCCGAGGACGAAGAGTGGTCCCTCGGGGCGCTGTTCGGCGCGGTGACGGAGACGATGGCCTACGCGCAGTACCGGTCGGTGGACCTCGACGACCTCGCGGCGGTCGAGGGTGCGCGCTCGCTGCTTCCCGGCCTCTACTTCCCGAACGACGGCCAGGAGCGACCCGTCACGCCGTCGGTGAATTTCGACGTGATCGACTGGTACGATCGGTCCACCGACCCGCTGTTGCTCCCGAGGCACGTCTACGAGACGACGACGGTGCTCGAGGAGGTCCAGTTCATCGCCGACTCCCTCGAGGCCGACGACGCGGGTGATTCGCGATGAGCGCCGACTGGCCCCACTGGAGTCGCCTCGCGCCGATCTCACGGAGTACGGATCTGGAGGAAGGGCTAGCCGGACGGGTTCACGATCCGCTCTGGCTGTTGAGCCGCCAGTGGCAGCTCGCCGAACTCCGTGGCGCGGACGCCGGGACGCCGGTCGACGTCGCGGTGCGGACCGAGCGGGACGCGCTCACCGCGGTCGAACTCCGCGGCGACGGCGAGGCCGGCGCGGCCGACGCGGTCGCCTACGACGGCGGCCCCCTGGAACCGCTCATCGAGCGGGAACCGGTGATGACGGGCGAGCGCGTCCCGACCGGTCGGCTCGCCGCGGAGGCGGGGAGCCAGTTCCGCCGGCTGCTCGCCTCGACGGGCGTCGGTGAGTACCCGGTCGCGGACTTCCCCGAGGAGTTCCACCTCGAGACGCCCGAGGAACCCATGGAGGCCGCGGACCGACGCTACTTCCGCGTGATGGACGGTCGAGCGCTCGACGGGGCAGCGATCTACGCCGCGCTGGCGGACGCCGTCGAGGATCTGGCGACGGTGGTCGAGGTCGACGACCCCGTCGACGCCTGGAACGGGGTGACGACGTCGGCGCTGCCACTGCCCGCGGGGGCCTCGCCCACCGACGAGTATCGCGATGCGGCGCTCGCGTACGCGGAGTGGTACCTGACGCTGTACGACGAGCCGGACGCCGAGACCGGGACGGCCTGGCGACCCACCCGCCTCGAGTACGACGCGGCGATCCGGACCGGGGCGGGCGAGACCGCAGCTTCGTTCGACGTCTCGGCGTACCCCGGCGGTCGACTGGACCGCGACGCGTTCGTCCCCGGTGCCGACGCGCTGGCCGAGGGCGCGGACGACGGCAGTGACGAGCCGCCCGTCGAGCTCGATCCCTACGAGGCGGGCGGTCCCGACGGCAGTCCGGCGACCACGACTGACGAGTGCCACGGGCTTCCCACGATGGTGAATTTCCCCGGGATGCCCGACCGCCGGTGGTGGGAGTTCACCGACGCCAGCCTCGCGCTCTCCGAGCTCTCGGCCGACGGCGTCGGCCTCGCGAAGCTCCTCCTGCTCGAGTACGCCGTCGAGTTCGGTGCCGACTGGTTCACGATCCCGGTCGAGGCGCCGATCGGCTCGTTCGTTCGGATCACCGAGTGTACGGTCACCGACGTCTTCGGCGTCGAGCTGCCCGCCGAGCCGGTGACCGACGACTGGTGGCTCTACCGATCGGAGACGGAAGCGCACGACGAACCGGGGCTGTTGCTCCCGCCGACGCTGGCCGACGTGACCCGTGGCGACCCGATCGAGGAGGTCGTCATGGGGCGAGACGAGCTGGCGAACCTCGTCTTCGCGCTCGAGCGCGTCGTCGAGGGACCGGCAGACGAGCCCGTCGACCGGACGGAGTTTCAGGTGCCGACGCTCGAGGTGGAGACCGTCCACATGGCTGAGGATCCGGACCGGGAGTACGTCACGTTCACCAACCCGGGCGAAGACAGCTACGACCTGCGGAATCACGAGGTCCGGGCGGTCTTCGTCGAGACCGAGGGCGAGCCCGGCGACGGGGCCCCGACCGTCCACGAGACGATCGAGCCGATCTTCTCGTTCGACGCCGTCGAACCCGAGCCGCCGGAGCTCGGGCCCGGTGAGTCGATCACGCTCTACACGGGCACCGCACCGAGCGAGGACGACTTCGGTGCCGGACTGGCGCTGTCGGTCTGGCACGAGGCGGACGCCGTCGACGTCTACGACACCGACCCCGATGCGCCCGGCGTCGCGGGTGGGTCGGGCGGTGCGTCGACCACGGAAGCGCTCGCCGTTCGGAAGCTCCTCACCCGCCCGGACGCCGACGGCGGCTACCGGCTCTCGACGGCCGTCCCGCCGTACTGGTTCCCGTTCACGATGGACTACGATCCGGACGATCCGCCGACGTGGACCGACCCCGACGCGGCCTACCGGCTCACACAGGCCCTGTTGCTCGACGCCGACTCCCTCGACGCGCCGCTGACCGAGATTCCACGACCCGAGGGACTGATCCTCGCGCCCGATCCGGCGACGCTCCCCGCGGAGGATGAGACCGGAGACGACGGCGACGAACTCGACGACGACGCCACCTGGGTCGGGACAGACCGCCCGTACTGGATCTACGAGGAGGAGGTCACTCGTAGCGGCGTAACCATCACCCGAACGTACCAGCTGGCGCGCTGGACGGACGGCACGACCCACCTCTGGTCCGGCCGCCGGACCACCAACGGCGCGGGCGAACTCGCGAGCGGGCTCCGCTTCGACGTGCTCGAGGAGCTCGAGTAGCCCGGCGACCGTTCCAGCGTCGAGGCCGACTCGTTACAGCGAAACGGTTCGTCGACCATTGCCGATCGACCGTCGTCCGGAGCGTATCGAGTCATGGATCAGAGCTCGAGCGTGTAGACGGCTTCGGTGTACTCCTCGCCGCCGAGTTCGACTTCGGCCTCGTCGGTTCGCTCGAATCCCAGGCCCTCGTAGAACTCGCGGCTCGCCTCGTTCGACGCGAGATCCATCGCGCGCATCCGGCGCATGTTGAAGTCCGCTAAGTCCTCGCGCAGGCGCTCGTGTAACGCCGCGCCGACCCCCTGTCGCTGGTGGTCGGGGTGGACGTACATCCGGAGGACGTCGCCCTCCTCCTCGGAGACGACGCCGTGGGTGAACCCCACGACCTCGCCGTCACGCTCGGCGACGAGCACCGCGGTGCCCGGCTTGTCGATCGCCCGCTCGAGCGCGTCGTCGGCGTACCACTCCTCGACGGTCTCGTCGATCGTCACCGCCTCGAGGTCGTCGTAGGCGTCGTGCCAGGCCGCACGGGCGACCTCCCGGATCGCCTCGCGGTCGGCCTCGGTTGCGGGTCGAATATCCATAACTCGAATCACGCTACAGAGTGACAAAGACGTTGGCCCGACGTGGATAGGCAGCGAGCCCGGAGCGGCCGAGAACGCCGGTCGTGGCCGTTATACGACCGGCGACCGTACCCGCACCCATGGGATACGCCTGTCCGGTCTGCGGCGCAGCACAGGCCGACGAGGTCCACCTCGCGAACCACCTCGGCGTCACGGCTTCGCTCGGCCGGGAGGACCACCTCGAGTGGCTCGCCGAGTACGCTCCCGACTGGGCCGACTGCGGCCCCGATGAGCTGGCCGCGCAGGTCGTCGAGCACGCGCCCGAGGTCGACACCCCCGAGCTCGAGGACGAGGACGGACACGCGGACGCGCCGCCGCTCGAAGCCGAACTCGCCCGACAGACGAGGTTACCGGGACGGGGCGAACTGACGACCCCGGAGGCGTCGACCGCCGAGACCGAGCGCGTCCTCGAGGAAGCCCGCGAGCTGACGCGGCGGATGCACGAGTCGGCGGCGGGTTCGGACGAAGACGAAAACGCGTAACCCCTCGCGGCTCGAGGCCCCGGACATGCACACCGTCGGAACGTTCGATCCCGAGTCGCTCGAGGAGGCCCGCGAGCAGTACGAGTCGGTCGCCCCCGCCGCGGGAACGGTCGTCCGTGAGGTCGCCCGCGCGATGGAATTCGACCGCGAGGAGTTCGGCGACCGCGTCACCGAGGACGTGATCGAGACCGCCCACGACGCCCTGTTCGCGAGCCTGCTCGCGGTCACCGTCAGCACGCGCGAGGAGTACGACGACTGGATCGAGGGCTACGACGGCGATGTGACCGAAGTGGGTCACGACCACGCCGCGAACGTCGTCTGGCACGCTGGCCCCGAGGACGAGGCGGTGGCGGCGACGTTCAACGACCAGGAGGAGGCCGCGGTCGCCACGCTTCGTCGACAGGCGTTCGGGCGGATCTACCGGGCTCGGTTCTAACAGCCTCGGGCCACCGCGCCCGAGGTTGTTTACCCGTGCCCGGTCACACGACTATCATCAGTCGTCCGCGTTGTAGAGTTGCTCGTGGCCCTCGAGCCGGGCCATGAGTTCTCCGTGGATGTGTCCGTTCGAGCCGACGAGCTCCCGTCGTACTTTCTCTGCGTAAGCGTCGAACGGCGCCCCGCTCGAGTCGGTGACCGTCGCGCCGGCCTCGCGGGCGATGAGGACGCCCGCCGCGACGTCCCAGGGGCGGGTGTCGTACTCCCAGACGGCGTCGGCGCTGCCGCTGGCCAGATAACAGAGGTGGAGTGCGGCGGAGCCGAGTCGGCGGACGCCCCGGGTGTGTTCGTAGAAGTGAGCCAGGAAGCTTCCGTCTGGATCGTAGCCCGACATCAGCATACTTTCGTTCAGCTGGGTCCGGTCGGTCGTCGCGATCGGCGCGTCGTTTTTGAACGCGCCGCCGCCGGCGGTTGCGCTCCAGCATTCGTCGGTTTCGGGGGCGTAGACGACGCCGACGATCGGCTCGGATCGCTCGAGGAGGGCGATCGAGACCGCGTAGTTTGGGTTCCCGTTGGCGTAGTTTCCCGTCCCGTCGAGCGGGTCGATGAGCCAGGTGTAGGGCGTCTCCGACTCCTGATGGACGCCTTCTTCGGTCCGGATGGCGTGGTTGGGATACTCGTTTTCGATGGCCGTCGTGATGATGTTCTCAGAGCGGTGGTCGGCCTCGGTGATGACGTCCGAAACGTCGGTCTTCCGTTCGACCTCGACCCGGCCGTGGAGGTCTCTGAGCGGGCCGCCGACGCTCTCGGCGGCCTCCTCGGCAACCCGAAGGGCGCGGTCTTTCAGCTGTCGCGGCCCCTGCTCGACCGTCGCCTCGGCGGGGAGCGTTTTGCTCTCCGTTCCGCGGGCGCCCCAGCCGAGGTGCTCGCCGATCGCGGTGAAGAAGTCGTCGTCGTAGCTCGTGCGGACGACGTAGGCGGGGCGAGTGGCACCCGTGATGGTGACGATGTCGTCGGCGTCGAGGCGAACGTGATGACGACCGCCGTCGACGAGCAGGTCGGCTGCGTCGGTGGGGACGACCCGGATCGTCGTCCGCGCGCTGACGATCAGCGGCCGGACACCCATCCGATGGGTGTGTAAGGGGACGATCTGGAGCGAAGTGTTGTTGGTGGGGTTGTGGATCGGCCCGTTCGCGGAGAGCGAGATGCCGGTCGAGCCCGTCGGGGTGGCGATCGCGAGGCCGGTTCCTTCGTACGCACCGACGTAGCCCTCGTCAGCGAAGACGTCGAGCGTCGTGATCTTCCGGCCGAATGGCTCTTCCGGCGGGACGTGCTGGATCGTGACGTCGTTGATCCCGGTCGCCTCGAGGCCGTCAGCCTCGACGGCGAGTTGTTGGCGGTGGTCGATCGTCGCTCGCCCCTCGACCACCTCCGACAGCGCCGCCTCGAGGTCGTCGACGTCGACTCGGACGAGGAAGGCGAGCGTGCCGGTGTTGATCCCGAGGACCGGAACGCCCCGGGGGACGAACTGCTGGATGCCCTCGAGGAAGGTGCCGTCCCCGCCGACGGTGATGCCGAGGGTTTCGGCGTCGGGATCGTAGACTTCGGCGACGCTCTCGCCCACGGCGACCGTCTCCAGCCCGAGGCCGCGCTCGGCCGTCCACGTCCGCAGTCGCTCGACGACCGCTCGGCTCCGGTCTGCCGGACTGACGATCGCGAGCAGTTCCTCGATGGTGGCCAGTCGTCTCCCCCGCATGTGACGACCGTCACACTCGGCTGAACGCACAAGAAGGGGTCGGTTCACGCCCCGCCTGTGGACGGGGCGGGCTCGAAGTCGCCGATCGCATCGGTATTCGTCGACGAAACGCCAGGTACAATCCACTCGAGCCCGCAGCGACGCACAATGAGCGACCTCGACAACTGGCGGCTGATCGAATCGGCGACCGAGTACGAGACGGGCTGGTACGACGGCGGCTACGACCTGCTCGAGCAGCCCGACGGCACCGAGAAGCGCTACTACTGGGCCGAGTTGCCCGACGCCGTGGTAATCGTCGCCCGACTCGAGGACGAACTGCTATTCGTCGAGCAGTACCGCCCGACGATCCGTGAGACCCACCTCGAGTTGCCTGCCGGCATCGTCGAGGACGGCGAGTCCTACACGATGGCGGCCGCCCGCGAACTCGAGGAGGAGACCGGATTCAAACCCTCGAGCCTCTCGGTGCTCCAGGAGTACGCCGTCGCGACCGGCGTCCTCAGACACGACCGCGCGGTCGTCTACGCCGAGGGGCTCGAGCCGGGCGAGCGCGACCTCGACGGGAACGAGTTCCTCGAGGTTCGGACCGTGCCCGTCGACGAGGCGCTCGCGGTCGCCCGCGAGCCGCCGGCGAACGACTCGACGCTCTCGGCGCTGTTGCTGGCGAAGTCTGACGGGTTGCTCTAGGGACGGCCGACGCGTCTGGTTCGCCCCATCGTCATCCTTCCTTCTCGAGCCGACTCCCGTCCCCGTCGGTCGCGGGTCGGGGCGGTCGCTCCGACGGCGTCGCCTCGAGCGGGACGTCGGGGCCGAGCCAGCGGGTCCAGCAGACGAGCAGGCTCGGCAGGACGAGGACGCTCGCGAGGAAGGCATAGAGGATCGTCAGGGCGGTGACGAGGCCGAACTGCCGGAGGACGGGCAAGATTGCGAGCGCGAGCGTGCCGAAGCCGAGGACGGTGGTCGCGGCGCTGCCGAGCAGGGCACCGCCGGTGCCAGTGACAGTGGTCTCGAGAGCGTCCCGAATACATCCCTGACGCTCGAGTTCGGCGGTGTAGCGAGCACTCACGTGGATGCTGTAGGCGACGCCGAGGCCGATCGTGAGGCTCGTGATCATGCCAGTCAGCACGTTGAAAGGGATCTCGAGCAGCGCCATCGTGGCGAGGATCCAGGCGACGGCGAACGCCACCGGGAGCAGCGTCACCGCGCCGAGGCTCGCGCCGTGTCCCGTCAGCCGGTACGCCAGCGAGAGGACGCCGACGACGACGACGAGCGTGACCAGCAGGCTCCAGAACACCGTCTCGAACAGGTCCTTCTCGACGACGTCGTTGATGAGTGGCGTCCCCGTCGCGGTGCCACTCCAGCGGCCGTCGGGCGTGGGATCGAACCCGGCCCCATCGGCGGTGCCGACGCTGCCGTCGGTCCTCCCGTCCGCCGCCCCGTCCTCGTCGAACGCCGCCTCGAGCGAACGAATTTCGGCGGCCGTCGCGGCACGGTCTGCGTCGCCGCGGACCGAGACGACCAGCCGGACGGCCTCGTACTCGCCGTCCTCGGTTCGGGCGATTACGTCAGCCGCGGCGTCGGGGTCGAGCTCGAACAGTCGGTCGTACAGCCCGGCGTGATTCTGGTCGGGGACGCCGTCGCCCGTTCGATCGGCCAGCTGGAACGAGGCGTTGAACGACTCGTCCTCGGCCGCGACTTCCTCCATCAGCGACAGCGGACTGCGGACGTCGGCCTCGCCGTTGGGGAGGACGTAAACGTGCTCGCTCTCGGCGGCCGCCGCCTCGGCTTCGGCGATCCGTGACAGGGTTTCACCGTCGGTGACGTCACCGGTCACCAACAGCTGTGCCCGGGCGTCCTCGCGCTGGAAGTTCGCGGTGACGTACGCGAGGTCCGCCCCGCTGCGGTACTCGCCGGGGGCAAAGGGCGCCGGCAGCTTCTCGGTCCACGCCGGCGGCTCCGTGGCGAGGAACTCCTCCTGGTCGAAGCTCGTGTCGACACCGGTCGCGCCGTAAACGCCCCCGGCGGTCACCAGGAGGGCACAGGCGAGGACGACGAACGGGGCGCGGCGGGCGGCGGTCGACCCGGCGGAGAGCGCGCGGGCGGCTCGACCGCCACCCGTGCCGAACGCTCGCTTCCGTCGATCGATCCCGCGGGCCTCGAGCGCCTCGTCGAGTTCGACCTTCGCGGCGGGGACGAGCGCCCCGAAGACGAGCAAGGCGGCGAGGATGCCGACGGCGCTGACGAGGCCGAACGCCCCGACCGGGTCGATCGGGCTGACGAGGTTCGCCAGAAAGCCGACCGCCGTCGTCGCAGTGACCCAGACGAGCGCGACGCCGACGCCCGCGAGTGCACCGGCCATCGATCCCCGGACGTCGGCGTCGTCTCCCGACCGACGTTCGCGGTGGCGCATGAAGACGTGGATCGCGTAGTCGATCGAGAGCCCGACGAGCAGGACGGGCACGGCGACGAACAGCTGATTGAACGCGATCCCTGCCCAGCCCATAAAGCCGAACGTCCAGAGCAGGACGACGGCGATCCCCGCCACGCCGAGGCTGATGTCGAGCGGATCGCGGTAGGCGATCGACAGCGTGAGCACGACAAGCGCCAGCGCGAGCGGGCCGACGATCCAGAGGCTGTCGCCGATCGACCGATCGATCTCGTCGACGACGACGCCGAACCCGAAGACCAGGTACGACTCCTCGTGCGCCGCCGCGAGCGCTCGCAACTCGAGCTGTGACTCGACGATGCGTTCTTCGATCGTCCCCGGCCCCTCGAATGCGCCCTCGTCGGTCGACTGCACGACGACGATCGAGCGCGCCTCGGCCGACGTCGACCCCGGCTCGTACGACGCGGGCAGAAAGCGCAGCGCCAGGTCGCCGATCGGCCCCTCGCCGTCGAGGAGCTCTTCGAGGGTCGCCTCGTACTCCGCTTCGGTGAGCGACTCGAGCGCCGCCTGCTGTTCGGACAGCGGCGGCTGGTCGCGCGACTCGAGCGCCGCCCGCTCCGCTTCGAGGCGCTCGCGTTCGGCCCGAATCGCCCGGTACTCCTCGCCGAGGATCCCGACCGTCCCGTCGGCGTACGCCCGATCGCGCGCCGTCTCGAGGCGGCCGAGGCGGGCCGCCACGCTCCCCCTCGGCTCCTCGTGCTCGCGCTCGATGGCGACGATCTCGGCGGTGACCGTCCGCAGCTGCGCCACCGCCCGTTCGTACCGCGCGGCGTCCTCGCCGTCGAGGTCGATCGTCGCGTTCTCGAGCGCCTCGTCGAACGCCGCCTCGAGTTCCGCGGCTCGCCGGTCGTACGTCTCGTCGTCGATCGCCCCGGCGTCGCGCGACGCGTTCAACTCCTCGTAGGACTCCTGGATCGCTACCGTCCGGTCGAGCCCCTCCTCGAGGCGCTCGCCTCGCTCGTTCACCGCCTCCGCGCGTCGCTCGAGGGCCGCTGCGTCCACCTCGAGTTCCGCTCCCCGTTCCTCGCGGATGACCGCCGTCGCGACGACGTTCTCGAGGCCCACGGTCGGCTCGTCGTCGGCGAGCGTCGGGCCGACCGAGTCGTGCTCGCGGATCGCCTGCTGGAACGCGAGCGACTGCACCAGCGACTCCTGCGTGAGGACGTTCTCGTCCTCGACGAGCAACTGGGCGGCCGTCGTGTTCCCTTCGGCCGTCGCGAAGTTTCGCTCGACGTACTCGAGGGCCTCCCGCTCGGTCGACTCGCTCTCGAACTGTTCGAGGGAGGTGTCCGTCTCGAGCGCCGTCACACCGGCACCGACCAGGGCCGTCGCGACGAGCAGGGAGACGAGGACGAGCCTCGAGTGGGTCGTGATGGCGTCGGCGATTCGGCGGGGACCCGACACCGACGATCACCTCGCACGCGCTGTCGACCCGATCTGGAACATGTACGTTGGTACGATCGTTCCGAACGACGAGATATATACTTGTCCGCTCGACTCGTCAGTGGTGTTTCTCAGACTCGAGCGAGACGGATCGAGGTGCTGTGTTACCGCTGATCGCTCGAACGGGGCGGCGATCACCGGGCTCGAACGACGACAGACCGCACGAGAACACCACGAAAGCCCCTGACGCGCTCGACTCCGGGGCTCGGTGCGGTCCTCGGCCTTCGGCCTGCGGTCTTTCCGTCGCCCGGGAGGAACCGAGCGCGTCAGCCCCTTTTATTCCACCCGCGGTGGCCCGGCCGGCCAGCCGACACGGGTGGGAGTAAAAGGGGCTGGCGGCATCCGGGAAGACGGGCGACGTAAGCACGCGAGCAGCGCGAGCGCGCGCAACGAGCCCCTCGACTGGATGCCGCCAGGGGCTTTCGTGGTGTCCCATTCCGAACTGTTCCCAGCGCCACCCCCAAGCGATGCCGGACCCTGCAGCCGACAGACACATATCGTCGAATCACGTACCGTCCGGTCTCTATGGCCCTCGAGTACGACTTCTGGCTGCTCGATCTCGACGGCACGCTCGTCGACGTCGACTGGTCCTACACCCGCGAGGTGTTCGACCGGGTCGGCGACCGGCTGGATCGGCGGTTCACCGACCGCGAGGCCGAGATCATCTGGCACGGGCTCACCGGCTCGCGTGACCACCAGCTCCGGGAGTGGGGAGTCGACCCCGACCGGTTCTGGGACGCGTTCCACGACGAGGAAGACCCCCTCGTGCGCGCCGAACAGACTTACCTCCACGACGACGCTGAATTCGTCGCCGACCTCGAGGTTCCCGTCGCCCTCGTCACCCACTGCCAGGACTTCCTCTGTCAACCCGTCCTCGACAATGTCGGCATCCGCGACTGGTTCGACGTGACCCTCTGCTGTACCGACGAGACGGGGTGGAAACCCGACCCCGACCCCGTCGAGCACGTGTTGGCCGACCTCGGCGTCGGCCACAACGGCCACCGGGGCGTGCTCGCGGGCGACGGCGCCTGCGACGTCGGCGCGGCCTGGAACGCCGGCCTCGAGGCGATCCACGTCGAACGCGTCGGCCACGAGCGGCGGGGCCAGTGCGTCCTCGGGGATTATCGCGTCCAGTCGTTCGACGAGCTGGGCTGATCAGTCGGCAGCCGCCGACGTCGGCCGCTCCCGGTAGACCAGCGGGCTGTAGAGCGCGGCGATACAGCCGAGCGCGCCGAGCGCGCCGATCGCCAGCACCGAGAAACTGGCCCGCAGCCCCATCGTATCGGCCAGGTAGCCGATGATGGCGGGGTAGCCCGAACTCCCGACGAGTGCGATCGTCCAGATGTAGCCGAACGTTCGCCCCTCGTACGCCGCCGGCGTGATGTCGCTGATGAGCGCGTCTCGAGCGGGGTTGAGCCCGAAGATCGTACAGCCCAGGAGGACGAACAGCGCGAACAGCGTGAGCGGGGTGAGCGAGACGAACGCCAGGGTCGTCAGCGCGACCGCGGAGACGCCGAGCATCGCGACGAGCACCGTCCGGTGATCGTACGTGTCGGTCAGCGAGCCGACGACCAGCTGGGCGACGGCGCCGCTGATCAACAACACGGCGAAGTAGAAGTTGGCGATCGATTCGCGTCCGACCTCGAGGCCGCCGAGCGAGAGCGAGAAGCCGTAGACGTCGGCGACGAACACCGGCGCGTACGTCTGGAGGCCGTTCGTGGCGAATAAGATGAAGAAAAACGAGACGACGATCGTCGCGATCGGCACCAGAAACTGCCGCGGGTTCTCTCTGAGCCCGGGCTCGCTCGAGTCGCCGTCCCCGTTCTCCGACGTCGGTGGGCGCGTCTCGTACTTTCCCGACCGAAAGACGACGAACAGCACGGCCGCGAAGACGAATCCGAAGAGGCTGATCCCGACGAGGATCCACTCCCAGGCCAGCACGAGGATGAGCACGCCCACCACGAGCGGCGCGGCCGAGTCGCCGATCTTCGAGGCGCTGCCCCACATGCCAAGCACCTTCCCTTTGTTCTCCGGGGAGACGTTCGCCGAGATGAGCGGGTAGCCGACCGGGTGGACGACGCTGTAGCCGACGCCGGCGAGGAACATCCCGAGCGCCATCACCTGGTACGGCCCGTCGAACGTCGAGCCGGCGAGCTGGAGGGCGGGCAGGCTCGCCCCGACGGTCGGCGCGAGGACGAACACGAGGTAGCCGACGCCCATCAGGCCGAACGCCGGCACGAGCAGGTACTGGCGGTCGACGCGATCCGCGAGGACCCCGATCGGCGCCTGGAACAGCCCGCCCGCGAACATGTAGACGCTGACGAGCAAGCCGAGCTGGGCCAGCGACGCCTCGAGGTCGACGACTAACACCGGGATCAGCGGCGGGAACAGCCGCAAGAACAGGTGCTGGCCGGCGTGGACGCTCGCGATCAGCAGTCCGAACAGCCACTCGTTCCGGGGTAACGCGAACGAAAGACTCACTGTCCGTTCAGGGTCGACACATCGGCATAGTCGTTAGCGTACCGGTCACCGTTGCGGCATCGTCGTCGCCAAACCGCCACCGGACGCCACTCTCGCTACTACTGTGAATCGGAATGATACCGTCTAACCTCAAACAAACATTTCAACCCACAGAAAGTATTTGACATACCATCACTACTATCCTACATGGGTAAAATAAACAGACGACGACTAATTGGTGTGACTAGTGTCGGGATTATGATGCCCCTTTTTGGTTGCCTTGGAATGACATCAGACCCAGACGACGGAGATGAAGAAGACATGACCGAGTCAACTACGAATAGAAATGATGCCGAACAAAGTAATAGAAGCAATGACATGGGAGAAAACATACCGCTTGGAGGATCAGGGACTTTGAAAATACAAAATCTTTCTGAAGAGGCTCAGAACATTGATTTACATGTTGAAAATAAAACCAATGGTGGCACTATTCTCGACATTTCGGTAAACCTGGAGTCTGATGATGAGATTCTTGCTATGGGGGTCCTATCGAGAGAGATAGCGTATGAAGTCAACGTACAATCGGGTGATTTGGAAAAAACACACGCTTGGGAGATTGAGGAAGGCGACAATCTGGTTAATGTGACTGCCAGAATAGGTGATGATGAACTCGACTTCTTCCTTCTGTCTCCACAATAATACCCGCTCTTCTGTAGGAGATTGTTGATGCTGTTTTGCTGTCGCTCTCGAATCGAAGAGAGCAAGGACACCGCGTCAGCGGTGTCCGATACGTATGATTCCGCTCGATGTGTTTGGTTCGGAATCGATCGCAACGGACCTGTTACAGCAGGTTCGCTGGCGTAACGGAATTTCCTGTCCTCGCTGCCGTTCTTGCCCGTTCGGTCAGAACGGCAGCTATGGACACTTTCAGCGCTACCTGTGTAAGAATTGCGGCCGCACATTCAACGACAAGACCGGCACGATCTTCGCCCATTCGAAAGTCGCACTCAGAAAGTGGTTGTTCTCGATTTACGCGTTTCTCCGGTTTAACACGAGTCTCCGCCAGCTTCAGCTCGAAATCGACGTCCAGTACAAAACGATCCACCAGCGCGCCGAGCGCTTCATGAAGGCGCTCGACGCGCCTTCGCTCAATCTCGTCGGTCCCGTCGAAATCGACGAAGTCTACGTCTCTATCCGTCTTTAGCTAAGCGAGAAACCACGTGGCAGCGACGGCTTATCGTGGATACTTTTCGGAAGGAATGAGGAGGTGTCGAGTGTGCACAAAAAACCTCCTCATCTCGGATTATGCGTCGGCTCACTACATTGTTTCCCTCCGAGTTCCTCAAAGAGCACGCCGAGGAACTCGGCGTGGTCGAACGTGACCGCAAGCTCCAGATTCCCGCCTTCGTCTGGGCATTCGTGTTCGGCTTCGCCGCAGGCGAAAGCCGAACACTCGCTGGCTTCAGGCGCAGCTACAACTCGACAGCTGATGAGACGATCTCCCCCGGCGGCTTCTATCAGCGGTTGACGCCGTCTCTCGCAGAGTACTTCCGCGACCTCGTCGAGCGTGGCCTCGACGAGGTCGCTGTCCCTGGCACTGTTGACGCCGATATCGACCGATTCAGGGACGTGATGATCGCTGATGGAACCGTCCTGCGGTTGCACGAGTTCCTTGCCGATGAGTACGAAGCTCGCAAGGAGGAGCAGGCTGGAGCGAAGCTCCACCTGCTCCATAATGCCACCGAGCAGACGATAGAATGGCTTGACGTGACTGATGAGAAAACGCACGACAGCACGTTGTTTAACACAGGATCGTGGCTCGAAGAACGACTCGTTCTGTTCGATCGAGCCTACTTCAAGTACCGCCGCTTCGCGTTGATCGATGAGAACGACGGCTACTTTGTGAGTCGGCTGAAAGAGAGCGCAAATCCGGTCGTAACGGAGGAATTACGGGAATGGCGCGGCCGCGCCATTCCCTTAGAAGGCGAGCAGATCCACGATGTTGTGGAGGATCTGCACCGCGAGTACATCGACGTGGAAGTCGAAGCCGAGTTCGACCGAAGACCGTACGGAGGGACGCACTCACGCGATACGAAGCGGTTTCGCGTCGTCGGCGTCCGCAAGGAGGACGCCGACGACTACCACCTGTACATCACGAATCTCCCGAGAGAAGAGTTCTTGCCGTCGGATCTAGGGACGATCTATCGGTGTCGGTGGGAGGTGGAGTTGCTATTCCGTGAGTTGAAGACGCAGTACGAACTGGACGAGTTCGACACGACGAAGAAGCATGTTGTCGAAATTCTGCTGTACGCGGCGTTGCTGTCACTGCTGGTGAGTCGTGAATTGCTTGATCTGGTCACCGAACAGGCGGACGATGAGATCGTGTTTCCGCCGGAACGCTGGGCGGCGACCTTCCGGTCGCACGCCCAGCTCATCCTCCAGGAACTTGGCGAATATCTCGGCTACTCGCCGCCACCGCTGCTCAAGCGACTGATCGACGACGCACAGAAGACCCACCAGCAACGGCCAGTGTTACAAGAGACGCTCGCTACCGCTACGCAACCGAGGTGTGAGTCTTAGCTAAAGACGAATAGGATGAATTATTAACACTTGCCGTGTCAAGTTTTCTGTGGCACCCTCGTTAGATGGTGTGGTTTCCGCCGATAAGGTGATTAAATAGATATATGGCACTAATCTCTATGGTACATGAAATAAACGCCATGTTCTGGATGTACAAAAAAATTGATTATGTATTCTCCGCCATCTAATGACGCTAACTCTATCGTATCCTCTTCATCATACCTTTCTGAGTATCCTTGGACGACCAACGAATCTGCCTCGTTAGGCCATACCTTATCTATTTTTTTACTTCCTATTCTAGAATCATGTTTTGGTCCTATTGTATAATTCTCGCTATGGACTTTTTCGCCATCATCAATAATATCCAACTTTATTACTTGTTCTTCTTCAGTATAGTTTCCCAGATGCAACTCAGATAAGTAACCACCTTCATCATCATTATTATTCAAACACCCTGGTAAAAACAAAATCCCTGTGATAATACTTTGTACGAATAAACGCCTGCTAGATGGCCCCATCATTTTAACATTTGAGGCCGTAATATAAATAAGTTTTCATCACTTATGATGTTCAGATGTTTTCAATTGTCACGTGGTTAGTGGCATATAATTCTTAGCAAATAATTATTGTTTCATTCTGAGATGCACTTGACAGAGTTCTAAGTTCCGTTCCGAATCGTTTGAATCATAACTCTGATGTCAATAACTGAGTACGTTCTTCGTGAGACATCCAAATACCGCCGCTCCGTATTTAACCGTTATAAGGGCCAGTTTCAACTACATATTAGATGATTATAGCAGCCCGTCAATAAAGCCGGCAGGGTGAATAAACAGTCTTGATAGTCATACACTATCTATAATTGTATAACAAAAGTAGATTAAAATTTTACTATTAATCTAATGCAATATACCCTAGTACTTATTTCTCCGACACTTTCATCGGGATATCTGCCATGTAGAATTTTTCATCAAGATCGATGTGATTGGAGAGTGCTCGGGACTTTGACTCATCAAGAATATTATTTTGAGCAGACATGGGCGATACCTCTCTCAAGTTTAGGAATTCTTTCACATCCTCAGACATATCTTCAGGATGTTTTGAAGAGATCTCCTCTGGTTGACCAAATGGGGAGATACCGTCGTCCTCGCTTTGGAACGTCTCAAAAACGAAATCGAACTCAGTGGGTTCAACCTGACTACCTCCACCCCACATCTCAAGTTCAAATTTGGGCCTAGAAGACGTACGATCAGTCAGCACTTGACAGCGTTGGTAATGGTGAACTCCTTCCTCCCAGCCCCGAGGCGGACCACAAAGAAATCCCGACCAGTCACACTTTTCGGGTTCAAATTCAAACTTAAGTCCATCATCCTCGTGTACATCTGTTCTAACCACGTCGTTAACAATGCTAGCTGCCGACAATCCCAAGCCTAGCGGTTTATTGACTAAACCTACAGCAGTCGAAAATGCAGTGAGTGTCGCACTGCTCATGTCTGCACCTTCGAAGTTCCCTGTATCACCTTCAGGTAACCCACCGTAAAATTCATCCAAAGTTAGTTCAGCGAATCCAACCCCATCGTCAATAGGATTAAGTTCATGTCCTATATGATTTACTCTGGTATCTCTACCTAAATAGCTATCCTCTTCATCGCGTCCAACGCTGCCGGCGAAGCAGACATCGTGTATCCAGTAATCCGTTGACTCCTGAAATATCGATCCATAGTATGAGACACATACTCCGAGCTTTTCGACTACCTTGTCCAGAGGCCAGCTGTAAGCATCAAATGTCCATTGATCAACAGGGTCCTTACAATTAATGTCTATGTCGTCATCATTACACGCGTCCCCCGCATCTAGAGTATTCTGACTCTTTGTCACATCATCCGCCTGTGCAACTTTGGCGGACGAAAGGGCAATGGGCAGTGATGAAGCGGTTCCAACTGACTTCAGGATTTTTCTTCTCCGCATGATTCAAAGATCGAAGTATTGGGATATTAATCTTTCTATTTGGAGTTACATTCTTGTCTTATATTATATCGCCAGTACAATGTACCTACGAAGACTACTGATTTCGATTGGCCGGACTGTCTCAGATGCGTCTCTCATCGGTGAGGAGAGCGACCCTCACTACCCTTTCTCGTATGTATCCTACACTGCTAACGGTTGAGCGTTCAAACAAGGCCTTCGGAGAGTATCCAGGTGTGAGGCCTAACTAAAGACGAATGGTCTACGTCTCTGTAGGAGAAAGGCCGCGAGCGCGATCAGCCGTCGCGCTCGCGTGGCCTGCCCACGCGCGGCCGAGAATCGTACGAACAGGACAAACCGCCGGTGTTCACGATCGTCGGTCGTGGCACCGGCAACCGGTACGTGATCCCTGCGAAATCCGCCGACGAATCGACGATTCGGCTCCTTCTCGCAAACTGCGAGAAGGAGCCACTGACCGTCTATACTGACACGGATCTCGAGCGTACGAACCACTGGAGAAGGACGACGCTTTCGAACGCGAATACGTCGTCCACGGCGACGGCGAATACGCCGATGACGACGTTCACGTCAACACCTGCGAGAGCCACGGATCGCTGCTGCGACCGTGGCTCTCGCCACATCGAGGCATCTCGAAAGATAAACTTACACAGTATCTCCGAGCGTTTCAGCTTCGACGAGAATTACTGCGAAAACCGGGAAGGGAAGCACTCAAACACGCTATCAAAGCGACGCTGTGAGATCAACAAAGTGCTACACAAGAGCGATAATACCTATTATTCTCGACTTACGCGTTCCTCCGGTTTAACACGAGTCTTCGCCAGCTTCAGCTCGAAATCGATGTCCAGTACAAGACGATTTACCCCTCTACCATCCGTCTTTAGCTAATACTCAGAGTAATACCGAATAACACCGTTTTGGAGGTGGGTTTCGTCAGTATACGACCGCTGCGGGGCGAAAAAGCAGTCTCTGCATTATCTGTACTGTTGACTCTCAGCCGCATCAGCGGTTCAGCCGCTAGATTCGTTCGACTAATACCATTAAGCATAATTCTGCCACGGAGTATAACCAGCAGTCTTAGCTAAAGACGAATGACCCCTCTACTAATCGGGCCTGTGCCGATCAGGACGGGCAGCTCAGTTCGTCGTGACGATCTCCACCACGTCCCGGGACTGGATCTCGTACTCCTTCCCCAGCTGACGGTTCGTGCGACAGTCGATCGCATAGAGGAAGCCGTCGCCGATGTCGGAGTGGAGGCTGTAGGCGAAATCCTCCGCGGTCGACCCCTCCGGGAGCAGGTAACAGTCGGGGAGCACCTCGCCGCGTTCGTTTCCGAGGCCGTTCGCCCCGCCGGGGAACACCGGAACGACGCCCAGGACGTCGAACAGCGCCGTCTCGAGCGCCGCCTGGACGCCCGTCGCGCCGTAGGCGTCGAGGAACTCGCGAATCTGCTCGAGGCCCTCCTCCTGCTCGCTCGAGAGGTCGCCGGTGATCTCGAAGTCGTCGTCGCCGGGGCGGTAGTCGACGACGCCGGCCTTGTCAGCGGATTTCAGCGCCTTCTCGGCGTGAGCGCTGCAGGGAACGATCGTCAGGTGCTCGTACGCCGGATCGTTCGTGATCTCAGCGTAGTTTTCCTGGGCTTGCGGCGTGTCCATCTTGTTCGCCGCGATCACCATCGGCTTCGTTTCCTTGCGGATCTCGCGGGCGAGCTCGAGCTTGTCGTCGTCGTCCCACTCGGCCGGGTCGAAGCCGACGTCGGTCCGCCGGATGAGGAGCTTGATCTCGTCTTCGTTCGTCTTGAACGCGCTCATCTGTTCGGCCAGCTCCTCCTCGATGGCGTCGTCTTCGGTCGTGTAACCCGACTCGTAACGATTGATCCCCTTCTCGAGCACGCCGAGGTACCACTGGTCGAGTTCTTCCTCGAGGAAGGCGATGTCCTCGCGGGGGTCGTGGCCCTCGGTGGGTTCGCCCTCGATGTCGGTCGTCCCGGAGAAGTCGACGACGTGGACCAGCACGTCGGTCTCGTTCAAATCGGTGAGAAACTGGTTGCCAAGGCCCTTCCCCTCGTGTGCGCCGGGGATCAGCCCAGCCACGTCGACGAGTTTGGTGGGGACGAATCGCGTGTCGCCCTCGAGATAGCCGACGCTCGGGGTCGACACCTCGTCGAACTCGGGGGCGGCGTCCTCGACGCGGACGTAGGCCTCGCCCACGCTCGGGTCGATGGTGGTGAAGGGGTAGGCGCCCTCGGGCACGTCGTTCATCGTCGCGGCGTTGAAAAAGGAGGACTTGCCGACGGAGGGTTTGCCGACGAGTCCGATCCGGTGACTCACGCTCATTATCCGTGCCTGGAGCGGCCCGCCTAAACGGGTTACTGTCCGACCGCGCAGTGGTACGGTATTCCGTGGCCTGGGTCGGAGTGCCGGTCACGCGGTCCCCGCCGTTCGTCACAACGTTTACCGTGGGATGCGAGAAACCACTCCACGTGACACTTCTGTCGAACCCGCGGAAACGGCGGTGGCTGGCGTGGGGCGCGCTGGCGCTCGTCTTCCTGCTCGTCAACGTCCACCGTCTCTCGACGGCCGTCCTCTCAGAGCGGCTCACGGCGGCGTTCGACACGTCGGCCGCCCAGCTCGGAACGCTCCATGCCGCCTTCTTCGTCGTCTACGCACTCGTCCAGATTCCGACCGGGGTGGTCGCCGACCGGATCGGCCCCCGTCACGTCGGCTCGGCCGGCGCCGTCGTCCTCAGCGTCGGCGCCGTCGGGTTCGCCCTCAGCGACGGCTACCTGGGTGCGTTCCTCTCGCGAGGCCTCATCGGACTGGGCAGCGGCGTCATCTTCATCTCCATCCTTCGATTCTGCGCGAACTGGTACCGGGCCGACGAGTTCGGAACGATGACCGGGCTGACCGCCGGCGTCGCTGGCCTCGGGGCCATCCTCGCCACGACGCCGCTCGCGCTCACCGTCGCGGCCGTCGGCTGGCGACCGACCGTTCTCGGGCTGGCCGCCGTTGGCCTCGTCGCCGCCGTCGGCGTCGCCGTCCTCGCGCGGAGCTCTCCCGCGGACGCCGGCCTCGAGCCGATCGAGGGCGTTCCCGAACAACCCTCGGTGACGTTCGCGGAAACCGCCGGCCACCTCCGAACGCTCGCGGGCGACCTCGAGCAGTGGCTCCTCTCGATCGTCTTCTTCGCCGGCATGGGGGCGCTGCTGACGCTGCTCGGGCTGTGGGGGGTTCCCTACCTCGTCGTCGTCTACGACCTCGACGTGACGACGGCCTCCTACTTCACCCTGCTCGGCTCCGTCGGGCTGCTCGTCGGCCCGCCCACGATCGGCTGGCTGTCGGACCGACTCGAGCGACGACTGGCCCCGATGGCCGTCGGCCTCGCGCTGTTCACCGTTTCGCTCGCGGTGGTCCCGGTCTTCGGCCGGCCGCCGCTGCCCGTCGTCGCCGTCGCGTACTTCGCGAGCGGTTTCCTCGTCGGCGCCGCCGTGCTCTCGCTCACCGTCGTCAAGGAGCGCTACCCGCCGGCGGCCAGCGGCGTGGCGACGGCGACCGTCAACACGGCCGGCTTCGTCGGCGCCGCCATTTTTCCGGCGCTGATGGGCCTGGCGCTCGACACCTACCGGACGGGCGACGTCGTCGGCGGGACCGTCGCCTACACGGAGTTCGGCTACCGCGTCGCGTTCGCTATCGTCGCTGGCGCCGTGGCGGTCTCCTTTTGCTGCTCGCTGTGGTTGCTCGCCCGGGACCGGGCGGGATCGAACGCCACGTCGTGAGCGGGGCCGGTGTGGGAGACGCGAGCGCCAGTAAGCCGGTGCAAGTTGCGAGTACCGCCACGGGGACGAGCTGAGAGAAAAGGTCAGTCGTTCTCGAGGAGCGTTAGGCCAGCCGGGCGAACGCGAGGTTGCCGGAGATGTTCTCGATGTAGATCTCGACCACGTCGCCTTTCTGCGCGCCGGGGACGAAGATGGTGTACTTGCCCTTCTCGGCGACCCCGTCGCCCTTGCGGCCGGTGCCGGTGATCTCGACGGTGTAGGTCTTGCCCTCCTCGACCGCTTCGCGCTGTTGTTGCTGTTGCTGGCTCGAACTGCGCTTGGTCACCGGTCGGAACGCCCCACAGGCGTCACAGCGCAGCATCGGCGTGCGGTCCTCACGAACGAGGCGGGTGTCCGGCAGGCCACACTCCGAACAGCGGACGTACTCCTCGACGTAGGCGTCGACGGTGGCGTCGAAGTCACTCCCGGCGAAGTTGCCGTTGTACCGACCGCGGCCGTCGGCGAACTTCCCGCTGGTCCCCAGTTCGCGCTGGACGAACCGGTGGAGGTGCTCTGCCTCCCGGGAGAGGACGTCGGCGATCTCCCCGAGATTGGTGAATCGGGTGAACGCACCGTCTTTCTGCGCCTGTGCGTCCGGAATCTGCAGTCGTTCTTCGCTGCCGCCGATGTCGGGAACCTCCTCCATCGCTCGGTCGAGACTCGACTCGTAATCCATACGCGTGGAAAGCCGCCCGCGACGTAAATCGGTTCTGCTATTACTCTCCGGCCCGCCGGGCTGCGGTCCGTCCCCACCGAGGCGATCAGCGCGAGTCGCTTTCGCCCTCGCTGGGCGAGCCGCCCGCCTCGTCGTCGAGCGCCTTGAGGTCGCGTTCCGGGTTGGCCTCGTGGACGTCACCCGCCTCGCCCGTGAGCTCGCCGTAGATGGCCTCGCGCGCTTCCCCGGGCGAGTCGAACTCCTCGTTCGCCAGCCGGTCGAAGACGCTCCCGAGCGACTCGGTCTCGTTCGGCAAGTCGATCGGCTCCGAGCCGTACTCGATCGCGAGCTCCTCTCCCGTGACGGGATACTCGAGCTCCCCGAGGTGGGACTCGACGTCCTCGAGGATCGACTCGGTCGTTTCGGCCCGGCTCGCCTTGCGTTCTTCGGCCCGGTCCTGGACGCGGTCGCGGCTTCGGCCCTCGTCACTCATGCGTTCCGGGGTACTGCCAGCGGCGGGAAAAGCAGCCGGCCGGCGAGCGCGGGCCCGCGACCGCACCGTGCGCGTGGTCCGACGGCCCCTTCATCGGGTGGGAACTGCCGGCAACGGAACTTCCCCGTCGGTCGTGGTATCCCTCGTATGGTCAGACTCTCGACGATCGTGATCCTCGTCGGCGTCGGATTGCTGTTCGTCCCGATCCCGCCGATCGCGACGATCCTCGGCGCACTCGTCATCCTCGCCGGCATCGCCCTCCGGACGTTCGCCGACCGGTGACCGCTCGAGCGACGGAGCCGGACTCGCAGACGGCCGGATCGTCGACCCTCGCCAGAACCCTTATTCATCACACCCTGCATTAGATTCCCATGACGCGATACTTCGAGGATCTCGCGGTCGGGGACACGTTCGAGGTCGGCAGCTACACGGTGACGAAAGACGAAATCGTCGAGTTCGCCGAACAGTTCGATCCGCAGCCGTTTCACCTCGACGAGGCGGCGGCCCAGGAGTCGATGTTCGGCGAACTCGTCGCCAGCGGGCTGCACACGCTGTGTCTCTCCGTCCGACTGTTCGTCACCGAGTTCGTCACCACCGACGACGGCCTCGCCAACATGGGCGGTCTCGGGATGGACGACCTGCGCTGGCACCAGCCGGTGACGCCGGGTGAGACGCTGACCCTCCGCATCGAGGTGCTCGAGAAATCGCCCTCCGAAAGCCGAGCCGACCGCGGCTACGTCGACTTCAGGCGAAGCGTCTGGAACGAAGCGGGCGAGGAACTGCTCTCGATCGTCTCACACAACGTCGTCCGCCGACGCGAAGAGGCCTGACGCAGGTCCGTCGCCGACGCTCGAGTCAGCACCCCGCCAGCGTTCTCCCACAACGCCGACCGAATCAGGCACCAGCAGGTCGGCAGTTTATCCCGCCAGTCGTCGAAGTGCCCCACGGTAATGTACCAGCACGTTCTCATCCCGACCGACGGGAGCGAGGGGACACAGCGAGCGATCAAACACGCCGTCGCACTCGCTCTCGAGCTCGAGGCGACCGTCCACGCCCTCTCGGTCGTCGAGAGCACGGGCGCGACGAAACGCGATCAGCTGCGGGCGGACCCCGAAGCGGAGGCCAGAGACGCGCTCGAGCCGGTCACGGAGGCCGCCGACGGGGCCGACCTCGAGGTGACGAGTACGATCCGCGAGGGCGTTCCAGCGGAGGAGATCCTCGCCTACGCTTCCGAGAACGACGTCGACATGATCGTGATGGCGACCCACGGCCGCACCGGCCTCGATCACGTCCTGATGGGCAGCGTCGCCGAACAGGTCGTTCGCAACTCGACTGTCCCCGTCGTGACGGTCCGCCCCACCGAGGAGGCCACGTGACGACCGGTCAGGACGTTGCAGTCACGACCGGCGACTGTCTATTCGGGCGACCTCGAGGCGATAGTACCAACCGAAACGGTTTCCGAACTGCTCGCAGCGGAAATTTCCAGTATCCGCCCTCCCCGTATGAGGGAACTCGCCCGTCGTTACCTTTCGCTAACTGTCTTGTCGTGGTGTTCATAGTTCGAAGAACCTCCGTCGTTGCTCCGCTTTCTGGCGCTCACTGCGCCGGTCGTAATGCTTGTCCAGAATCTCTTCACTCGCGTTCATCCGATCGGCCACCAGGGACCGATCCTCGTCGGCGAGACGATGCGCCGTCACCCGACCGCTACGAACGTCGTGGGGCGATCGGGACGACGGGCACTGGCTCATCTTCGAGTAGTGAGTTGCCTCACAGCTCACCGGGTCACGGTCGTGCGGGCAGGCCATTCTCCTCCAGCAAGGTCGGGTCACCCGGTAGAGGGTATCCCGGCAGGCCGAGATGGATACACGGCCGTAGCGAGTCGTCACGAGCGGCCGACGACCGTGTTCATCCACGACGTCGGGTCGAGGACCGTCGATGAACTCTTGCAACGTCTGAGCGACGTGACTGCTAATCGCGTTCCACCGCTCGCCCTTTTCACCGTTCTTCAGCGGTGTGTCGGCCTCCGGCCGGTGGACGAAGTGTACCGCAGGCCCATCCGCTCGAGGACGATCCCCTTCCAGGTCGAGATCACCGAGGTCGAGTGCACGAAGTTCGCCGACACGGCATCCAGTGTGCCAGAGCATGAGCACAATGACGTGTCGACGACTCGCGTACTCGTAGCGTTCCAGCCAATCGACGATCTCGACGGCCCGATCGGGGTCGAGCGTGGAGTCGCTGACGTCATTCCCATCGGTTCGCGGAAGCGGAACCTGATCGAACAGGTCTTCGCGAACGGCGTCGATCTCCCCACAGAACCGGAGAAATGCGCGCATCGTCGCCATTTCTCCCCGGAGAGTGACCGTCTTGAGTTCCTCACCCGAGTAACCGCCCTCGCGACGCCAGACGCGGTACGCGTACATGTCGCGACCTGAGAGGTCGTTCAGGTTCGCGATCCCTCCTCATCGCACCACGCGACGAACGCTCGTAGGCGGTAATCCTGTGCTTCCGTCGTGTTCGCGGCGATGTCATCGCGTGCTTCGAGGTAGAGGTTCACGACTTCCGAGGGCGTGATCGGCTCGAGGTCGCTCATGCAGATCCCTCCCGGAGCGTGTCGTACGGTCCGACGCGCGTGAGCAACCGGAGATCGTCGCGGTGGACGGTCTCGTCGGTCGCCAGGTTGTGCAGCGCCTCGAAATCGGGGTCGTAGTCGTCGCCGGCGTAGGTGCGCGCGCACTCGGCACACCAGAAGTGGTGATTCGTCGCTTCCCAGCTGCGGTGGCCGCGGGGACACACCCACTTCCACCGATCGATCTCATCGTCCAAGTCAATCGTCGTCTTCGACATCGGTCGAGGCTGACGGCCCTGCTGGTAAAAGGCCACATCCTTGGATGCACGGTGAAAGTGAACGTTAATCAGTGAAGCCGTCTCGAGGCCGCTTCCCCGGTCATAACCGTAAGAAACCGGATTTTCGGGACTGTCCGTGCGAGTGAAAGTAGTCCAGGCCGTGGGCTGTGGGCCGCGGCCCGATCGATGCGCTCGATCCCACCGCACCGCCCGGGGTCGGGCCTCCCTCGAGGGAGATCTCGACGCCGACGACCTCGAGCCCGACGAGCAGTGAGCGACCGGCAGTTACTCGAGCGACTCCAGCCCAGCAGCCTCGAGCGTTTCCTCCCACGAGTCCCAGCGGTGGAGGTAGGTTCGTAGCGTGTACGGACCGTCGGATTCGACGTCGGTCGAGGTCGGCCTCCGGCCCAGCACGTCGGCGAACGCTCGAAGCTCGTTGAGCAGCTCCCAGTCAGAGGGGCGGCTGACGTTCGGCTCGAGGCCAGCGGTTTCGAGCGCGTCCGTCCAGGTGCCCCACCGACTGACGTAGGGCTTTTCGGTGTACGGGCCGTCGGCTCGCATTTCTGCGACCGTCGGTGTGTGTCCGAGGTCGTCGGCGTACGCCCGAAGCGCCTCGAGTAGGTGCTCCCGTGAGAGCGTTCCCCCTGCACCTCCTCTCTTGGTTTCGCGCTCGTCGGGATCTAGCCCGGCGGCTTCGAGTGCGTCGAGCCAGCCCCCAAATCGGTCGGTGTACTGACTATGCGAGTACGGGCCGTCCTCGATCATCTCCCGTTGCGTTGGTGGGTGCCCGAGTTCAGAGGTGAACTCTCGGAGCGCGTGGATCAACTCCTCGTCGGTCGCACGTTTCCAGTTCGGCTCAAAGCCCGCCGTCTCGAGTGCCCTCGACCAGGATCCCCAGCGAGCGTAGTACGGACCCTCGGAGTACGGGCCGTGTTTAATCATATCTCTTTTTCTCGGTGAACGGCCTAACTCGTCGGCGAGCTCGCGCAGCGCCTCGAGATAGTGGTCGTCGGTTCGCTGACTCATTACCTGGTATTTTCGAGTGCTTTGAATAGGACTTTCGGGATTCTGGCGGTACAAGAGCCGCTTGAGAGCGGTTCAGCAGAATATTGAATGGTAATTCCAGGTGCTGAGACCCCCGTGAACGCACAAATATCAACCCTGATACTCACGAGAATAGGATAGTCTTGGGGGTTTATATACTGGTAGTGACGACTGGTGACCAACACCCAAAACCGCAGGAGGAATGACGGCCGGGGCATGGGTAATCCCCCTCGGACGTCAGGTTGGCATACACGTGCCAAACTAATAACCCTTCCTGACGTTTTGGTGTGGTGATACAATATGCAATGGACAAAAAAGCTAGTCGGAAATGAAGACGAGCGGGCTGTCTCGCCCGTCATCGGTGTAATCCTGATGGTCGCCATTACGGTTATCCTGGCGGCCGTGATCGCCGCGTTCGTGCTCGACCTCGGCGGCGGCGTCGAGAGTGAGGCACAGGCAGGTGTGGACATTAGCCAGAGTCAGTCGGGCGACGGGAACATCACCGTGTCCGTGACGTCGATGGGTAACTCCGAGCGCATCGAGATCCGTGGTGATGCAGCGGACGATCTCGAGACTAATTCTACTAGTGGTGACTATCCGTTAGAGCAAGTTGGCGATTCCGTGACGATCGGACCCAACGCTGGGCTAAACAATGAATCGGGAACGATTAGCATCGTTGCAGTCACCGAAGCCGGAACCGAGACTTCGATCTCGTCTGAAGACTTCGACTTCTCGGACAACTAATAATAGGTAGATAATCATGAACTGGACAAAAAAACTCGTAGGAAACGAGGAGGAACGCGCCGTGAGCCCCGTCATCGGTGTGATTCTCATGGTCGCCATTACGGTCATTCTGGCGGCCGTGATCGCCGCGTTTGTGCTTGACCTCGGCGGTGGCGTCGACAGTGAAGCACAGGCCGGTGTCGAGATTACCCAGAGTCAGACGGATAACACTACCACCATCTCCGCGACTTCGATGGGGAACACCGAGTACATCGTCTTCCGTGGAGATGTGGGGAACGTTAGTGGGACCTCCTATAATCCAGACGATCACCGACTTGAGAGAGTCGGAGACTCGATTACGCTCGAATATACCGCTCCAGACAATGGCACCATCACCGTCGTTGGCGTCACCGAGGACGGAACCGAGACGGCGCTGACGTCTGAGGACTTCAACTTCACTGACTGATCGCTGACCGTTCAGCGATTCATCGGATTGAAGCACACCCATTTTTGACGTCACTGACTGACACCCAATAACTACAGTCGCACGCCGAATCCGACACTCTCACTTCATTAGACATTCACGGCAACTGACTATCAACGTTGACGTCCGAGAACAGCAGGAAGTCGGACGGAATCCGCCCCGATCGCCCCGCCCACCCCCGTCGAAACACTGACGTCACCCCGGGTTGCCGTCCGGCTTGCTCGCAAGTCGGACACCATGAATCTTCAACAACACGAGAAACGAGACGACATGAAGGTCTGGCTCAGTCAGACCGAAGTGGAGCCGCTGCTCGAGGTTGCTCCCGACACCCAGAAACGCCTCGCGTTCGCCCTCGGCGCGCGCTGTGGCCTGATCCCACGAGGTCCTGGACGTCACACCAAAGGACGTCGTCGCCACCGACGCCGGAACGGTCCTGCGCGTTCGTGCCGGAAAGGGCGAGAAGTACCGCGAGACGCCCGTTCCGCGTGACCTCGCGACGACGATCCGCACGGTGAGCGACGTTCGCGACGCTCCCGCCAGTTCCCCGCTGCTCGAGATCTCGAGTACACGGTCACTTCGTCGGTGGCTCACCGGGACCGCTCGCGAGCTGCACCAGGAGACTGGCGACGACGGCTGGTTACACCTCGGCTTTCACGACCTCCGGCGGACCTGGGCGACGTCGCTCGCCTCGGCCGACGTCGACCCGATGCTCGTGCTCGACTGGGGCGGATGGAACGACCTGGAACGTTCCTCGAGCACAGTCCGGACAGAGCCGCCGGGAGACGTCCACAGTGGCCTCACACCGGGCGCACTCGTCGGACTCGACGAGGCGGCTCATCGAGAACCACCGTCCTCGAGGCTCTCGGTCAGCGACCGCGTGCCCACCACCCAGTACTCGTCACGTCGCTCGCGACGCTCGACGTCGTACAGCCGGTTCGCCGGAACGAACGGCGTCACCGCGGCTCACCTCCGTGACGACCTTCGGACGTCTCCGGATCGGGAATCGGTACGTCGACGCCAGCGGCGGACCCGCGGCTCAGTCGGGCGTAGGTGTCGCACTCGCCACAGCGGTGGGCGCGGTCGCGATCGTCACCGAACACTCGACAGAACTGGTCGGTGACGTGGGCGCCACAGTGGAGACACCTCGAGGTACTGGCCGACTGCCAGGTGTGGACGCTCACCCCAACCACCCCGCCGATCGACTACGAAATTCGCATGACGGCGTCGGTCCCCAACTGGAACCAAGTTCCACTTCAAATTTACTCGCGAATTTCGTGCGCGAGAATCTGGGATAGAAGCCCTGAAGCTTGTGAGTAACCGGTTTTCGGCCACTGCTACAAAACGGCGAGAATCGGGATCCGCCCTCCCCGATTCGAACAGATGAGAGACGGTCGCCTCGCTCCGCTCGGCGCTGCGACTCTCGTGTCCGAATCGTGTCGGTTGAACGTTTGGCTGCTCACGTTGTTCGCAGCAAAAGTCCGCCCTCCCCGATTCGAACGGGGGACAAGCCGATCTACAGTCGGCTGCTCTACCAGGCTGAGCTAAGGGCGGTCACTCTTACGTAGCAGGTGAGGGTGACATAAGGGTTATTATTCGGACCAGGCTCGGTGTGTGACAGACGTCATACGGGGAGAATGATTAATGTATGTGTAGATCTAACAGCGCACCTATCGAACCGACCATGGGGAAAATAACGTTCCGTGCGGACGACGCCCTCGTCGACGAACTCGAGGCGCTCGACGCCTCCAAGAGCGAGGTGATGCGCGAGGCGCTTCGGTCGTATCTAGACGCACACGCGGGGAGTCCGTCTCGAGCGGGGCGTTCCCATCGGTCGACCGGTTCTGATCGCCGTGGATCTGCCGCCGACGAACTGGTCGGGGAACTCGTCGACGAACTCGTTCGCGAGCGGGTGGACGAGTTGCTCACGCGGCGAGCGGACGACCGGCTGGCACACGACTCCCGCGAGATGCCCGAGGTAAACGTCACGATCGCACTCGAGGGAGACGACAGTCGTAAGACGTCCGTCGAACACGTCACCGAGCGGCCGGAGCGATCGGCTGAGCCGGTTGGTGGTGACCCAGACCGGGGCTGTGACCAGTGTGGGGAGGCGCTCGATTCGTCCCACGTTTACTGTCCAAACTGCGGTGAAAAGGCCACGAGACGGCTCTTCTGTGAGTGTGGCGACGAGATCAGATCTGACTGGGCGTTCTGTCCGAGCTGTGGGCGTCGGACGCCTGCCGCTGACGTGCTCGATCCCGAGACGCTCTAGTTCAGTGTACAGTCGTCATACGGAAACAGTCACCGGCTCCAGAAGGTTTATATTGTAAGACGAAGTTGCCTAGGTCGCGTAAGACGGTTGTCTTACACGGCCCGGTTGCGGTGGCACGTCGTGCCGCCGTACTGCGGTTTTCGTGTATGACGCCGTGCGTCTTACAGGGGCGCACGCCGTCTTACTCAACAGGGGAATACAACCATGGAGCGTGTGACACTGCGAATCCCGGAACAGCAGATCGAGGAGGTTGAACAGCTGGTCGACTCGGGCGAGTTCCCGAACCGGAGCGAGGCGATCCGGTCGGCCGTTCGAGAGATGATCAACGAACAGAACGAGGGCCGCCGCGACCGGTCCAGCACGGGTACGAACACGAACAAACGCGGCTGGGCGAAGGTGTAACGATGCAGGACATCGTTCAGGACGCCCTCGAGAACGCGGAGGAAGAGGCTCGCGAAATGGACGCGTCGTTCGACGACGACGAGTTCGGCGACCCCCGAATCGTCATCATCGGCTGTGGCGGCGCGGGGAACAACACGATCAACCGGCTGTACAACATCGGTGTCGAAGGAGCCGACACGATCGCGATCAACACCGACAAACAGCACCTCAAGATGATCGAAGCCGACACGAAGATCCTCGTTGGCAAGTCGCTCACGAACGGCCTCGGTGCCGGTGGCGACCCCTCGATGGGCGAGCGGGCCACGGAGATGGCCCAGGGCACGATCAAAGAGGTCCTCGGGGATGCAGACCTCGTCTTCGTGACCGCGGGGATGGGTGGTGGCACCGGCACGGGTGCCGCCCCCGTCGCCGCGAAGATCGCGAAAGAGCAGGGTGCGATCGTCGTCGGCATGGTTTCGACGCCGTTTAACGTCGAGCGCGCCCGGACGGTCAAAGCCGAAGAAGGGCTCGAGCGCCTGCGCGAGCAGGCAGACTCGATCATCGTTCTCGACAACAACCGACTGCTCGAGTACGTCCCGAACCTCCCGATCGGCAAGGCGTTCTCGGTGATGGACCAGATCATCGCCGAGACCGTCAAAGGGATTTCAGAGACGATCACCCAGCCGAGCCTGATCAACCTGGATTATGCGGACATGTCCACGATCATGAATCAGGGCGGCGTCGCGGTGATGCTCGTCGGCGAGACCCAGGACAAGAACAAGACCGAAGAGGTGGTGCGCGACGCGATGAACCACCCGCTGCTCGACGTCGACTACCGTGGAGCCTCGGGCGGCCTCGTTCACATCACGGGTGGACCAGACCTGACGCTGAAGGAGGCCGAGGGCATCGCGGACAACATCACCGAACGGCTCGAGGCGAGCGCAAACGTCATCTGGGGCGCGCGCATCCAGGAAGAGTACAAGGGCAAAGTCCGGGTGATGGCGATCATGACCGGCGTCCAGAGCGCCCAGGTACTCGGTCCGACGACGCAGAAGCAGGCCGACAAGTCCCGCGCCAGCCTCGAGGGGCTGAACGAGACGGACTTCGACGCCAGCAACAACGTCAGCGGCCGCTTCGGTGCCCAGAGCGACGGCGGCCGAAGCGAACTGGAAAAGCATAACGGCGTGGACGTCATCCGGTAACGAACCGGATTCTGTCTCCCGTTCTCGGACGCGAGTTGCCACCTCGGATCCGCGGCTCGCACCGACGACACACCACAGGTGGACCGCGTTTTTCGGCCGGCGTCTCCGTGACCCCGGCCCGGATCCGACCTCGTTTCCGCCAGCAGTCGGCACACATTTATCTGACGCCGTGATAGTCTCGATGAACGATGGTACGGCACAGCCGACGCTCGGACTCGAGTGGACGGCGAGGGTCCGTGGCTCGAGTTGGCGGCTACCTGATCGCCGTCGTCGGCGTCGTCGTCTTCCTCGCAGGCGTGGTTGGTGAGTCGTTCGTGATGACGGTCGGGCTCGTCCTGGTCGGCCTCTTGCTGTTCGCGGCCGGGTTGACGCTCGCCCGCGTGCCGTGGTACGTCGAAGCGGGAGTCGGGGTTCTGCTTCGGTTGCTCCCGTAGTCGGGGTGACGCCTCGTGACGGGAGCTCCGGCGACGGAACACCCGGCCACGCCAACGACTATGGGCTACCGTGTCCACTTAGTTCGTATGCACGGGCTCGTTTTCGCCGCCGGGCGCGGGACGCGCCTGCGGCCGTACACCGACGGGACGCCGAAGCCGTTGCTCGAGGTCGGGGGCCAGCCGCTGCTGGCGCGGTGTGTACGCGCCGTCGTCGACGCCGGCGTCGAGGCGATCACGATCGTCGTCGGCTACCGAGGCGGGGAGATCGTCGACCACTTCGGCGACGACTTCGAGGGCGTGTCGATCACCTACGCCCACCAGCGCGAGCGCGAGGGGCTGGCCCACGCCGTCCTCGCGGCCGAGGCACACGTCGAGGGCGACGTCCTGGCCGTAAACGGCGACAACGTCTTCGACGGCGACCTCTCGGCGCTGGTCGATCGCCACCGCGAGTCCGACGTCGATGGAACTGTGCTCCTCGATCGCGCCGCGCGCAACGAGGCCGAGACGACGGGGCTGTGTGACGTCGCCCCCGACGGGACGATCCGCGAGGTGGAATCGTCGCTCGAGTCACCCGACGCCGGGCACATCGCCGCTGGCGCGCAAACGCACCCGCCAGCGCTGTTCGACGCCTGCCGGGCGATCGAGCGCGCCGACAGCGGCGAGTACGAACTGGTCGACGCCCTCCAGCACCTGGTCGACCGCGGGCGGCGATACGTGGGCGTCGAACTCGATGGCTGGCACCTGAACGTCAACACGCCCGCGGATCTCGAGCGGGCGCGACAGTACGTCTCGGATTCGGCTGAATGACGGATCCTCGAGTGCGTTTACGCGAGGGGCGGGAACCGACCAGCTGTGTCATACGCGTCGGACGATCGAGAGCGAAACGGGTTTCCACTCGAGACCGCTAGCCCGACGTAATGGAGTGCAACCGGTGTGACGCGGAGGCGGTCATGCACGCGGCTTACTCCGGCGCACACCTCTGTGCGGATCACTTCCGCGAGTCCGTCGAGAAGCGGGTCCGTCGGCGGGTGCGGCGCGACGACCTCGTCCCGCGGGAGGCGACGCCGGAGAACCCACAGACGTGGGTGATCGGCCTCTCGGGTGGGAAAGACAGCGTCGTGCTCACGCGGATCCTCCACGAGACGTTCGCCGAGGACCCCCGCATCGAGCTGATCGGCCTGACGATCCACGAGGGGATCGAGGGCTATCGCGACGCGAGCCTCGAGGCCTGCGTCGAGCTCGCGGCCGACCTCGGCATCCGCCACGAGGTCGTGAGCTACGAGGCGGAGTTCGGCGTCCGGATGGACGACGTCGTCGAGGACGACCCCGAGAATATGGCCGCCTGTGCCTACTGTGGGGTCTTCCGACGGGACGTCCTCTCGCGGTACGCCGCGGAGTTCGGCGCGGACCTCCTGTTGACCGGACACAATCTGGACGACGAGGCCCAGACGGCGCTGATGAACTTTCTGGAAGGCGACGTCGCCCAGATGGCGAAACACTTCGACGCGAGCCTCGGCCCGCTCTCCGAGCGCCGCGACCAGGAGGCGTTCGTCCCTCGCGCCAAACCGCTTCGCGACGTCCCCGAGAAGGAAGTCGCCCTCTACGCCCACCTCGAGGAACTGCCCGTCCACATGGCCGAGTGTCCCCACTCGAGCGAGGCCTACCGCGGGGAGATCCAGCAGCTGCTGTACGGGCTCGAGGAGAACCACCCCGGGACGCGTCACTCGATTCTCTCGGGCTACGAAGAGCTCGCGAGCATCGTCGCACAGCGGTACGAGGACGACGACGGCGAGCGGGCCGATCTGCGCGAGTGCGTCGAGTGTGGGGCGACGACCACCCGGGACCGCTGTCGGAAGTGTTCGTTGCTCGCGTCGCTCGGCTGATCAGACGGTGACCGTCGGCCGGTCCTCGACGGCCGCGGCCCCGTCCTCGAGCGAGGCGAGGATCGCGTCGACGTACGCTTCCCTGACCGCCGAGGCGAACAGCTCGTGGCCGCCGTCGTAGAGGACGACGTGTTCGGGCGGGACGCGCTCGCCGATCGCGTGCAGGTCGATCAGGGGATCTCGCAACGAACAGAAGACGACGGCGTCGTGGTCGATCAGTAGCAGCTCGTCCTGTGCCTCGAGGGTCTCACGGAGGAAGGCGGGGGAGACCCACCGCGGCGTGGTCGCGAGCTCGTGGTCCGTCGCGAGTTCGCCGATGACGTCGCGCGTCGGCTCGCCGGCGGGGACGAAGGGGAAGGCGGTCGGAATCCGTCCGAGCAGCGCCATCTGGCGGCGCGGGTAGGCGACGCCGTACCCCCAGCACGGGCTCAGGTAGACGTGGTTCTCCGCGCCGTCGAGCGCCTGCCCGACCAGCGCCCCCAGGCTGTGTGCCAGCAGCTGGTAGCCGTCGAGGTCGACGACGTACTCGGCGATCGGCTCGAGCCAGTCGGCCTTGAAGTCGTCGACGTCGGTGGGGAGCTCGAACGCGTGCACCCGGTAGCCAGCGTCGGCGAGCTGGCCGATGAGCCAGCTGACGTTCTCGTGGGTCCAGCGGTTGCCCCAGCCCATGACGAAGACGAGCTCTTTCTCGCCGTCCTCGTTGAAGAGTCGGTGTCTCATATCGTTACGTTCACCGCGAGCCGACAAAAACGTGGATGATTGACGTGTGCGAACGTGAACCATTCGGGGGCTGGGCGAGAAACCCGGCCGCACGACGGCCCGCCTGGCTCGGGAAACCGTTTTCTCCATGCCGGCCCAATCGCCGTCGATGAGCGGATTCGAACGCGAGGCGGCCGTCGACCGACTCGAGAAGCTCCTCGAGGTCGTCGAGACCGAACGGATGCCCGTCCCCGTTCGCGAGGTGTGGGTCTACGGCGACCTCGCGCTCGGACTCGACCCCGTAGACCGCCTCGACGTCTATCTCACGAAAGACATCTTGCTGCGCGACGACAGCCGGGACGGCCTCGACAGCGAGACGTTCCGCGAGCGCTACGGGATCGAGGGTGTCGGCACGTCCGTCCGGGCGGACTGGGCCGCCGAGCATCCCGAGTACCTCCGGGCGAACGCGAACGGCCACGCCGCCCCCGAGCAGTGTCTCGCCGCCCACCTCCTCGAGCCCGACGAGCCGATTCACCTCGAGGTCTGTAACGCCTCCTTCGAGGACAACGTCACCCAGCGCCTGCGGGGCGCGCAGCTGCGCGAGGACTACACCCAGCTGCTCGATCCCCGTGGCGTCTGCCTGTGGGTCGATGGCGTCAGGAGCGAGGAGGCGGTTCGAAAGCTTCGAGAGAGCGCGTTCGCGCTCCCGACGCTCTCGGCGGCCCTCGAGATGCTGGGGATGGACGAGGAGGAAGCGCGGGAGGCCGCAACGGCGGTCCACGCCTGGCGCGAGGACCAGGAGGGTGTGACGGTTCGAGGCGACGTGGTGTGAGCGAAGCGTCACACGGTCGTCCGCCGTCGAGTGATCGACTGCCGGTCAGACGTCGCGCCGCCGGAACCAGCCGACGCTGGCCGCGAGCAACGCCAGCGTCATCGCGACCAGAACGCCCGCGCTGACGAGGTCGTACGTGCTCTCGAGCAGGATCCCGTTCGGATCGTAGTAGCGCATCGGGGCGATCACCCCGACGGCCTCGTAGTCGGTGCCGACGAGCAGCGACTCGAGCATGAACAGCCCGAAGGTGACCCCGAGCGCGGCTCGTTGTGCGATGCTCGTCCGATCGGCGACGACCGAGGCGAGCAGCCCGATGCCGGCGCAAGCGAAGAGGTAGGGGATCGACAGCAGGTGAACGGCCGCCACGTCAGCGGCGGGGATGGGCTCACCGACCAGCTCGGCTGCCACGTAGACGACGACGGGCGTGACGACGTTGACGACGACGATCGGGACGGCGAGCGCGGCGAACTTTTCGGTGACGGTCCGGGCCCGCGAGATCGGCATCGCGAGCAGGACGTCCATCCGGCCGCGCTCGACGTCGTCGGCGACCGTGCCGGCCGCGAGGTAGGCGAGGTAGAGCCCGAGCAGGATCGTCCAGCCGAAGACGTAGAGCTCGAAGGCGAGAAAGCCCTCGAGGGAGGCCATCGTCTGCACGTCGAACAGCTGGATGACCTCGTCGGGGTACGCAGTCAGCAATTCCTCGTCCACGTCGTCGAAGGAGTCGGCGAACGAGGGGTAGATCCAGATCACGATCACGGCCAAAAGCGACATCGCGATTCCGAGGTAGACGCTCCCACGAAGTCGGTTTCGACCCTCGTACCGGGCGAGTTCAAGCATCGTCCTCGCCCCCGTAAAACCGCAGGAAGACCGACTCGAGCGGGGCTTCCTCGATCGTGAGATCGTGGTAGGAGTAGTTCGAAACGACCGCGAGCAACTCGTCGACGTTGCCGGTGAACGTAAAGGTGTACTCGCGGTAGGTGCCATCCTGGGTTCCGTCGGTTTTCCCGGCACCGACCTGTGCACCGATCCCGTCGGTACCGGCCGACTCGTCGCGTCCGCCACCGCCGATCGCCGTGACGTCACGCTCGTTTTCGAAGCCCGCCTCGAGATCGTGGACCCCCTCGAGGTCGCGTTCGAAGACCGTCCGCGGGATCGGGTCGGCGGCGACGACGCGGACGACCTTTCCGCTGCGGCCGAGGAGTGCGTCGATAGGCTCGACTGTCACGAGCTTCCCGGATCGGATAATCCCGACGCGGTCACAGAGCCGACGCACCTCGCCGAGGATGTGAGACGAGAAAAAGAGCGTTCGGCCCCGGTCTCGCTCGTTCCTGACGAACTCGGCGAAGCGCTGTTTCATCAGCGGGTCCAGCCCGCTCGTGGGCTCGTCGAGGATCACCAGGTCGGGGTCGTGCATGAACGTCGTCACCAGACCGAGTTTCCTGACGTTCCCGTGGGAGTACTCCCGGACGGGCCGGTCGAGCGGCGGATCGAACAGCTCGAGCAGCTCCGCGCTCCGCTCGTCGCCTTTGATCCCGGCGTGTAACTCGAGGATCTCCCGGCCGGTCGAGGACTCGTCGAACTGCGGATCGTCGGGGAGGTAGCCGATCCGTCGTTTGGCTTCGATGAGTTCTCGCTCGTCTGTAACGTCTCGCCCGAGGACGCGACCCTCCCCCGCCGTCGGCGAGATGAAACCGAGCAGCATCCGGATCGTCGTCGTTTTTCCGGCCCCGTTGGGCCCGAGATAGCCGAAGATCTCGCCCTCCGCTACGTCGAACGTGACGCCGTCGTTGGCGAGGACCTCCCCGTAGTCCTTCGTGAGCCCCTCGAGTTCGATCGCGGCCATGTGTGCTCTTTGGAGCGACACCTACATGGTCTTGCTGGCAATCAGATACGTCTTGGTCGACGGACGGTACGCGCAGACGAATAGTTCGTGCTCGCAACCGGTGCTACGGACGTCTGTAGCGATCCGTCTCCAGCGAGCTCGTCGTCGAGCCCGGTGGCCGAGTCACTCGAGATAGCCCAGGCTCCGGAGCTGCTCGGCGATCTCTTCGAACTCGGCCTCGGTGAGTTGCCCCGACCGCTGGTGCTGGATGACGATGCTGCGAAGCAGGAAGCGAACGAGGTCGCTCGTACTCGAGAAGCTGGTCCCTTCGATCGTCTCCTCGACCCGTTCGGCGAGGTCCTTCGGGATCGAGACGGTGGTGTACTCGGTCATACTCGAGCGGTTCGTCGGCGGGGATAAAGGGCTGTCGACGGGGTCGGTGTTCACCACGGCGATTCGTCCGCGCTACAGTAGTCGTTGAACGTCAGTCCACACCCAGTCACGAACGTCTGCGGCCAGCCTCGGCGACGAGACCGAGAACGGCCGCTCGGCTGCGATCGGGTGGAAACCGTTTCGACGCCCACTATCGTCCACCGCGATTTTAGTGGGTCGAGTCGTATCCTCGGGTATGGGTGTCAGACCACCATCGCAGGGGGACGACGACGAACCCGACAGCATCGAGTTCGGCATCGCCGCCGTCGACGCCCACCTTCGGCGGGTCGACCTCTCCTTTCCCGCCACGGACGACGACGTCGCGGCGGCACTCGGCCACGAACGCGTTCCGTACGACGTCCACGGCAGCGACGTCTCGCTGGGCGAAGCCCTCGCCGAGGTCGACCGGGCCCGATTCGAGAGCCGGCAAGAGCTGCTGAACGCACTCCACCCGGTGTTCGAGGAGTATCGGAAGAATCGCTCCGGCGGCGTCGTCGCACAGGTCCGCTCGCTCTTTCCCTTCTAGTCCCGTCGCAATTCACTCTTCGTCGCGGCCTGCCTCGCGGGCGATTCGCTCGAGGCGCTGGCGCTGTTCGCGGTGGAGCGTGACGATCATGTCCGAGAGGACGCCGAACATGATCAGCTGGACGCCGAGTAAGATGCCCGCCGCCGAAACGACCGCGAGCACCTCGTGGCTGATCCCGTACTGGAGGTACCGGTACAGCACGTAGGCCGCGACTGCACAGCCGGCGAGAACCGAACTCGCGCCGACGCTCCCGAAGTAGAGCAGCGGGTTGTTCGTCTTCGCGAGCGAGTACAGCGTGAGGACGATCGTCCCGCCGTCCCAGATCGGGTGGAGGTTCGTGTCCGAGTCCTCCGGACGGGCCCGGTAACTGATCGGCACGACTGCCGTCTCGACGCCGTTTTTCACGCACTCGACGGCGAGTTCGGTCTCGATCGTGAAGCCGTCGGCCTCGAGCGAGAGCCGGTGAAAGGAGTCGGTGGTAAAGGCCCGATATCCGGAGAGGATGTCCTCGAAGTCGGCACCGTGGACGAACCGGAACGCCCGGTTGATCATCCGGTTGCCGAAGCCGTTGAGCGCGCGCATGGCGTCGTCGTCCATCTTCGCGAAGCGGTTGCCGATCACGTGCTCGTAGCCGCGTGCGAGGGGCTCGAGCATCGTCTCGGCGTCGGCCGGATCGTAGGTGGCGTCGCCGTCGACCATCAGGACGTACGGCAGTTCGACGTACGCCATCGCTTCCCGGACGGCCTGCCCTTTCCCCGATCCGGACTGGACCAGAACGCTCGCGCCGTGCTCGCGGGCGATCTCGCGGGTGTCGTCGTCGGAATCGCCATCGACGACGAGGACGCTGGTGAAGCCGTGCTCGCGGAAGCCGTCGATCACCTCGCCGATCGTCGCCTCCTCGTCGAGCGTCGGAATCAGGACGCAGACGTCCTCGGGCGAAATGTCTCGCGGCGCTTCGGTCATGGTGAGCACCTCACCGCTCCGACTGCTCGAGTCCACGCCTGCCGCATCGTCCTCCATCGAGGGTCACTCGATGCCCAGATTGGAAAAGACTACTGATCGACTGTCGAACGGCTGCTGTTCGTGGCGGCCTCACCACGTCAGCCCCTCGTACACCTCGAGGTCGTCCTCGGCGACGTCGATCCGTCGGCCGTCGACGACGACGGAGCGGGCCATCCCATCGAACGCGAGCTCGTCGAACTCGGGCCAGTCGGTCGCGACGACCGCGCCGTCGGCCCCCTCGAGCGCGTCGGCCGCCGACTCGGCGTACTCGAGGTCGGGATAGTCGGGCCGGACGTTCTCGACCGCGACGGGATCGTAGGCGACGACGGTCGCGCCGCGGGCCTCGAGGTGATCGATCACGTCGAGCGCGCGGGACTTCCGGACGTCGTCCGTCCCCGGCTTGAACGAGAGCCCGAGGACGGCGATCCGGGCACCCTCGAGGGCGACGTGGTCGGCGAGGAGCGCGACCAGTCGCCGGGGCTGTTCGTCGTTGACTGCAACGACGGCGTCGAGCAACGCCGGCTCGTAGCCCTGCTCGCGCGCGCCGGCCCGAAGCGCGTTGACGTCTTTCGGGAAACAGGAGCCACCCCAGCCGAGGCCGGAGCGCAGAAACTGCGCGGAGATGCGCTCGTCGAGGCCGACCGCCTCGAGCACCTCGTAGGCGTCCGCCCCGTACGCCTTCGAGATATTCCCGAGTTCGTTCACCAGCGAGACCTTCGCCGCGAGGAAGGCGTTGTTCGCGTACTTGATCAGTTCGGCCTCGCGGATCCCGGTCTCGACGAGGTGGGTGTCGTCGTGCTCGAGGATCGGCGCGTAGAGTTCGCGGAGCGTCGCCGCCGCCTCTTCGCTCGCCGTTCCGAGGACGACCTTGTCCGGGTAGAGGAAGTCCTCGACGGCCGTGCTCATCCGGAGGAACTCGGGGTTCATCGCGAGGTGGAGATCCTCGCCGACGCGTTTTCCGGAGCCTTCGGCGACGATCGGGCCGACGACCTCCTCTGTGGTCCCCGGGAGGACGGTGCTCTTGACCACGACGAGGTGCTCGCCGTCTTTCCCGGCGAGGGCGTCACCCAGCGATTCGGCGCCGGCGCGCATGATCTCGAGGTCGAGGCTGCCGTCGTCGTGCTGGGGCGTCGGGAGACAGAGCAGCGTGAGGTCGGTGTCGACGACCGCCGCGTAGTCGGTCGTCGCCCGCAAGCGAGTGCCTGCGTGTTCTGCGATTCGGTCGGCGAGGCCGGCCTCGTGGATCGGGGCCTCGCCCGCGTTGATCGTCTCGACGACGGCCTCGTCGATCTCGACGTTGACGACGTCGTGGCCGAGCTCCGCGAGACAGGCCGCGATCGTCGTGCCGACGTAGCCGCTGCCGACGATGGAGACGTGCATGTGGGTCGACAGAGGTTACAGGAGATAGTGGCTTTTCGGGTTCGCGGCCGTTCCGTAGCCGAGCGGTCGTCGCTTCTCGGCTCGGTTCCGTCGACCGCGTCACCAGTTCGAACGGGGCGCGTCGGTCACCACCCCAGCGTCGGAGCCGCCGCTCGCCGTAAACCCAGCCCCTCGAGAAGGGCACAGCCCGGAGGCGTGGACTCGTTACTGCTCGGCGGCGACGCTCGACTCGTCGGCCAGCAGGCTTTCGGCTCGCTCGCGGTCCTCGGGATAGCCGACGTCGATCCGCCAGCCGTCCATCCGGATGGCGTCGATCGTCCGCCCCGACTGGATCAACAGGTCGATGGCGTCCGGGAGTTCGTACTCGCCGCGATCGGACGGCTGGACGAGGTGACAGGCGTGAAAGATGGCCGGGGTGAACGTGTAAAAGCCCGTCATCACGAGGTTCGACGGCGGCTCGTCGGGCTTCTCGACCACCTCGACGATCTCGCCGTACTCGTTCGTATCGAGCACGCCGTACCGGGACGCTTCCTCGTAGGGAACCTGTTCGACGAGGAAGGCGGCGTCGGCTCGCTCCTCGTTCTGCCGGTTGATCACGTCCCCGAGGTTCGCCCGGAAGACGTTGTCGCCGAGCATGAGGACGAAATCGTCCTCGACGTGTGGCTCCGCCTGCAAGATTGCGTGGGCCAATCCCAGCTGTTTCCGCTGGTGGGTGTACGTGATCGGCACACCCTCGTAGGCGTCCCCGTAGCGTTCGATGATCTTCTCTTTGAGGTAGCCGACGACGACGATCAACTCGGTGACGCCGATCTCGAGGAGGTTGTCGAAGACGTCCTCGAGCAACGGCTTGCCGTCGACCTCGACGAGCGCCTTCGGCTTGTCCTCGGTGAGCGGCCGGAGGCGGGTCCCCTTGCCCGCGGCCAGCACGACAGCTTGCATATCTCGAGTCATCGACGGCGGGTTATTATATACTTTGTGAGCGATAGGTCCGCCGGTTATCATCAGCCGCGAGAGTCACGCCGCTCTGATCGCTGTCGCCGTCCGTCGTCATCGATTCGCTCGAGTCGACGCGCGTCAGTTTCGCGCCAGCGGGACGTCGAACGGGAGGTTCCTCGAGACCGTGGTTCTGAACGCACTCGAGATCGTGAGCAGCACGAGGAAGTAGACCAGCGCACCGAGGCCGACGAGTGCGACGACGAAAATCTCGTTGTAGGCGGCGATCGGGTGGGGTTCGCCGATTACTCGAGCGGCATAGACGACGACGCCCATGAGCAGGGCGGCGACACATTGCTTCGAAATTTCCTCGAGTGGGACGCTGAACCCGACGTGACGACGAGTGTAATAGAACCCGAAGACGAGACCGATGGCGGCAGAGCTGGCCGTGGCGATCGCTGCGCCGACCCAGCCGATAGTGTATACGAGTGCGACATTCAAAACGAGGTTCGAGACGATGAAGACGGCGTTCGCTCGGAACGCGAGGTCTGGTCTGTCGATCGCATTGAGAGTATTGAGCAGCTGTTTGTTGTACGTATAGACGAGAAGGGACGCGATGAGTATTGGAAGAACAACTTGCCCGTCGACAAACCCTTCGCCGTAAATCGCCATTAGTCGATCAGCTAACAACGTACCACCTACGAGACCTGGGATGATGATGAGGCCGCCAAATGCGAGCCCGTCCTCCACGAGTCCCGAGACGGATTCAGGCTCGTTTTTCGCGGCTATTTCGCTCATTTCGGGAAAGAGCGTATTACTGACCGCACTTCCGAAGATGTCGAGGAACTTCGAGAGTGTCCACGCAACCGAGTAAATACCGACGAGCCCTGCCGAAACGAAAAATCCAAGCACGACGATATCTACCTGATCGAACGTTCGGCCTCGTATACTGCCGAGCCAGGAAAACTTCGCGTAATCGAAGAGACTACTGAAGTGTTCCCGGTCCGGGATGGCTGGTCGGAATCGAAGAACGATGACGCTAACAACGATCGCAAATATCCCGCCTGCGATGTATCCGACGAGTAGTCCGGTGAGCCCGAATCCGAGAAACACGAGCGCTATCTGGGCGACGCTTCTCACGCCGAGTTTTATTGTCGACAGTGGGGCGTAGATATGGACCAAATGATACCCTTTGAGGGTAGAGAACAAAAGCGACCTGAACAATACGGTCAGAACGATCAATGCAACAAACCCGGCGACTGGTCTGCCGACGTACACGTTAACTTGCTCACGGAACAGGAACACGCCGATTCCGACGGAAACTCCCAGCGCAGCGATAATGATGGCGCCCGCAGTAGCATACGCCTCCCGCTCGTTCCCTTCGCTGACTCGCTTCGTCACTGCACCTGTCCATCCAATACTTCCGACTAACGTAAGCCACGTAACCAGTGCGAGTACGAGGGCATAGAATCCAAGCACCTCTTCACCGAGAACTCGAGCGAAATAAATCGTAGCAACGAATCCAAAAGCGGATCCGCCGACTTTGGAAATGAAATAGATGACCGATGTCTGGCCGAGACGCATGTACGATTCCGTTGTTCAGCCTCGACGTTTATCAGCGTATCCAAAATGTAGTTGGATAGCGTGATCAGGACTCACCGGTTAGTGATGCCTCTCATCCTAATCTGAGTTCTTGCCCACCGAGGATGGACTGGAGCTGTTCAGGTGGATCAAGTCCTCGTCGTTTCCACGTGGCTAACATGGTCGTGATCGTCTCGTGAATCTGGACCCCTTCGGCTGAGCGGAGGGTCCGGAACATCTTCCGCAGCACCACTTGCTCGCGCAGAGCGCGCTCTGCGCGATTATTCGTCGAATCGACGTCTGGCTCTGTCACGAACGTCAGCCAGTGGCCTAACCCGTTCCTGATCTTCTCGATCAGTTTCTGAACCTCCTGTGACTCATACTCCTCCCTGATCAGCCCTTCCAAGTGTAACGACGCCTCCGCCCGCATCTGCTCGCGGGCGGAGGCAGACGGGTCCTCTTCGTCGAACGCCGTTAAGTCATCGTGGAGATCGTGCAACTCCGCAGAAAGCCACTCTGCTTCCTCATACCGCTCAGCAACGTACTCTGCCTCCCGTAACAGATGCGCCCAGCATCGCTGGAGTTTCGTGTGGTAGCTCCGGTACGCCGACCAGCCGTCACAGCTGAGCGTCGAGTCCTCGGCGAATTCCTCGCCGAGGACGTCCTCTAACACCTGGCTTCCACGACTCTCATCAACCCAGAACAGCACCTCTTCGTCAGTAACAAACGTCCACGCCCAGTGTTGCTCTCCATCAACAGGAAAGCCCGTCTCATCACAATAGACGACGTCACTCTCCCGAACACTGGCTTTGACGTCTTCATACGCGGGTCGCAGCCGGTCTGCGACCCGCTTGGTCAGGTTGTAGATTGTCCGGTGGGAGATGGGGAGATCGAGCTCCCACTCAAACAACTCTGCCTGCTTTCGGTTTGGAAGTCGCTGATGGAACCTTCCAAGGGCGGTTTGGGCCATGATATTTGGCCCAAACCGCCCGGTTTCCGGGCAGTCAGGATGTTCAGCAACGACCTCGTTTCCACAGGAACAGTGGTGTTTGCCGAGTTCGTACTCGGTGACAGTGGTTGGAATGGGGAGTGGTATATCGATAATCGTCCGTGAGACGTAGCTGTCCGGGTTAGAGAGTGTCTGCTCACAGTCTGGGCAATATCCCCGATCAACTCGAATAGTCTCCTCTGGTTCCGGAGGCGGTCGAGTTGTTCCCTCGTGACCTTCGTCACGTCCTGGAGAGGAGTCGCTGGCGGCGTCAGCGTCGCCGCCAGCGTCGTCCCCTTGGTCTTCGTTCTCTTCCTCGTCGCTGTCATCGTTGCCAGGTGATCCAGCCGCGCCACCCTGCTTACTGGGTGGTGTGTTTGGGTTTTCGTACCACTTGAGGCGTGCTTGCAGATTCTCGATCTGCTGTTGCTGTGCTGTGAGTTGACGACGGAGAAGACGGTTCTCGAACTCTTTGACTACGAGCTGCTGGCGGAGATGCGTACTGTCCTCAGCGCGGATCGCGGAATCTGTCGATTCCGGCGATCCGCCAATCCCCAGCGACACACTTGATTTACCATTGAGAGACCATTCATGAGACTGCTACGAAATCGGTCTGGCAGCAAGTCGCTATCCAACTACTCCAAAATAACGTCCGTACTTAGATACACTCATTTTCGACACCTACTCTTAAGTCACCTGTACGTATGCACTTTTCAACCCTTCTCGTATGAGAGGATCTTACACTCGCCTACTGCCATTCCTTCCCACTCCTCAAGGGCGTCTTTATCGCGTGAAATGATTTCGTGTGTGCTCAGTGCTTTTTCTTCGTACTCCTCAAGAACGTCCCTCGTTTCTCTGTTATGTGCGTAGTCATCGGTTGCATGAATTGTCCGCCTCGTGTTCGGATCGTCGGGGGCTATTTGCGGATTGTACCGTGCTCTGTATCGTTCTTTTATCTCTTTCATTTCGTGAGAGTTCCGCTCCCTGATCCGCGGGTCGGGTACTTCGATCTGGACTGAGAGTATATTCGATGGCTCTTCGCCGATCCGTTCGATTTTCTTCTCTATATACTCCCAACGAACGTCCGTCTGTGTCGCGTAGAGGTCGTGGACGAATTCGCCGAACGTCTCCCGGTCGAAGGTTAAACGCGTACAGGAATGGACTCTTTCTTCTTCGACCAGACTCTCGACTATCTCTTCGAAGTAGTCGCTCGCCGGCGGCCAAATGATCGCTTCGAACAGGACACCGTGCTCGTCAAGGAGAGCGCTAAACTCGGTTCGGAGGGCGGCGAGTTCTGCATCGGTAAAATCGCGACTTTCGAACCACGCGATCGGACACCGTTTGACCCCTACGTCCGGCTTCTCAACCGTTACTTCGACTTCCTGTTGGGAGTCGTAGAGCGCGCACGCTGCAATTTCCGGATCGAGTATTTCGGACGAATATCCGATCGGAACGGGAGGACGGTCCTGCTGTTCAAAATACTCGTCGACGGCATCGAGGAACTCGCCGAGAGGTTGGACATCAGCGTGGTCTTCAAAATTCTCGTAAAGATCGAAGCCTCCCCTCGTGTCACCTCTGTGTTCTTTGATCGCTAGTAGGTACACGACCAGATCGTACCTGGTGAATTCCGCTCCGGAATACTGAGCGGCGATAAAGTCCGCGGGATCGTACTTCAGTTTCAGCTCATCTTCGGCCAGAGTTCCTACTTTGATTTTGCGTCGTGGCTTCGTGTATCTCTGTAGAAGTCCCGTCGGGTCTGCGAGCTTCACGAGCCGAATTCCGCGTTGTACCGTCTTCTTTAACCCGGCTTGCCTATACGATTGCACTGCCCTGGCCGGGATCGACGTCGGTTTCGTCTCGTAATCGTCCTGCGATCGTCGACTGAGCGGTCCGTGGCGTCGTGTGAATTCGATCCCGTGTTCGATCGTTCTCTTGAACCCGTCTCTTCGAAGGGATCGGATTCCGCGAGTAGCAACGTGTGAGATACTCGGTGTATAGTCATCGACTACGAGGTCAGGTTCCCACTCGTCCGTCTCTTGACTGTACTCGTCGAGTAGTGCGATGTCTTCGCGGTCTTTTTCCCACTGACGGTACAGTTTGTGCGAGTACTCGATCTCGGGTCGAACGATCTTGATCCCTCCGACGTCATCGTGATACGTCCCGTCATAGATGATCGTCTCGTCGGAAATTCCAATGTGCTCGTACTTGTTCGACGCAAGTTCGATCAGGTCTCCAATTTCTCCGACTCCATCACGGTGAGACGGCGCAACACAGACGTCGATGTCGCCGTGCTCTCTCAGGTCGCGGATCGAGAGACAAACACTACCGACGAGACAGCAGTCCGTGGGATCGAGATCGTTCTCCTCTAGAAACCGCTTTAAATCCGACCGAAGAGATGAAACGGCCTCGTCTGAGAAGGGACCATCGACCTGATCAGTCATCTAAACTGTGAGTAGACGAGTCCGCAACTATAACTCTTCTATATCTTCTCTCCAGACTCTATAAGCTCTTGCAGGTCCGGATGGTCGATGTGCTGCTCGACTGTCGAAGGAACTTCTTCGACCGGCGTCTCGTGAAGGGGTTCGCGAAGTTGTTGCCATTGCGCGTGTCGTGCCGAAATCCGAACCGGAATTTCCTCGAGCTCGAGTATCTTCGCGATCCCGAGCCGATGCCGACCGTCGACGAAGAGAAATTGGCCGTCGCGACCGACGTCGACGATGACCTCGTCGTAACAGTTGAACCGATCACCTTCGACGTATTTGTCCGGGAACAGCTCCCCCTGCTGGACGAGTTCCTGCTTGCTTCGGTATCCCTGATCCCGGATGCGTTCGTAGAGGCGGTCGACTCGAGTACAGGCCTCCCACACGTCTTCCTCGCTCGCACAGCCTCGCCAGATGACGTGTCCGCGCTCTGCTTGCTCGAGGACGTGCTGGATGAACTCGATGTCCTCCCACTCTTTGCCGTCCTCGAAACGCTGCCGGAGTGCCTGGACGACGGGCAGGTCTTCGACGCGCTCGTCGCTTTGATCCCAGTCGCCACCCTGGACGGTTCCGAGATCCTGCCACTGGAATCGTCCCGGGTTCGGTCCACGACCGGTGACGTGGGTGATCTCGGTCGGATCGACGCGGACGATTTTGAAGGGGTCGGCGACGGCGGAGTAGGGACGGGAGTTCCACCAGCAAAGTAGCTTTCGGTAGCGTGGACTTCCGTAGAGACCCTTGGTGCCGAGTACGTGTCGAACGTAGCGGGGAACGAAACGCGCCGACTTTTCGATGGTCGAAATGAGCCCCTCGTTTCGGTAGACATGTAGTGCCCGACGGAGGAGCTTTTGCATTAGTTAGCGTGAAATCGAAGTGGGACTCGCCTATATGTTACGAAGCGATCGGCGAGGTGATGACTGATCGGGGACGTGACGGCGAACCGCTGCTGATCGACGGACAACACCGGCTGTTCATCGCCAAGGTGTGTGGCGTCGAGGAGATTCCGGTGCTGGTCGTGGTTCGTCACCGGGAGTACGTCGACGACGGGTGACTCGCAGCCGCGGGGTCTGGGTTCAGAGACGGCCTCGAGATCGCTCCCGAGGAACTTATATCGGCGTCGCCTCCAGTGTAGTACCACGACGGATGTCAGAGCCCGATTCGGATACGGAGGGGGAGACGATCACGCTCCACGAACTGCTGGAACAGAGCGCGCGCGCGGCGCTCGATCTCCAGCGCGAGGACGGATCGTTTCCACCGGGGCGAAACGGGGTCTACGACGAGCCGGAGACGCCCGTGCGGACGACCTCGCACTGGCTGACGACGCTGTCGAAGGTGTACGAGATCACCGGCGACGAGGTGTTCGCCGAGGCGGCCAACGACGCGGCCGACTATTTGCTCAGCGACGAGGCACGGCCGTATGGGTATACGTTTCACTCGAGAACGGTCGAGGGAAAAGATCACTGCGATGGCTTGGTCGGACAGGCAGCTCCAGTCCGTGGATTAGCGCACGCTGGACCGACACTCGGCCGGCCGGAATTACTCGAGACGGCAAAAGACGCGGTTTTGCTCCACCCTTTCGACGAGGGTCTCGGCCTCTGGGAACGGGTCGAAATCGACGGTTCGGTGTTATCATTCGATCGAACGTTAAACCATCAGATTCTGTTTGCTGGTGCGGCATCTCACCTTGCGGAGGAGTACGAAGAGGTCGAGAACACGGTCACTGGGTTTACTGCACAACTCGAGTCGAATATATGTCTCCACCGTGACGGTATCATCAAGCATTATATTTGCCCTCCACTTGGTCGAACGATTGGGGCAGTTCTTCAGGAACCCCGTCACTGGCGTCTATTGGCTAATGAGGTGCTTTCCCGTCTCTATTCCTACTCATCTAGTCGAAAGCAAAAGGAAATCGGCTATCACCCTGTGAATCTACTCGGGTTAGCACAACTCAAGTCGAATCTGACTGCGATAGGATTATGGTCAGATATAGGCACAGAACTTCCCATTGAGGAGATTTGTGCAACAGATACTATTTCGAAGGTAGCCGAATACGGTGGGCGTTATGGTGCTATGACACCAGGGATAGACATTGCCCTTGCGCTTCATGCCCTATGTGATGCCGATACTAAGCGAGTACAGCAGTGGCTCGAGCGGGACTTTCAGGAGAAGTTCGACCCGACTTCAGGTTTTCTGTCGGTAGGAACGGAGGACTCTATTTTTCAGGCGGCAGCAATCTCGTACGCCGTCGACCTCTCTGATTACGATATCCGATTCTGATTTTCGCGTTCCAGATGTCTACGCACCACCTAAAACGTTTTTTTCGATATACTCAGCCAATTCGGCGGGTGCCGTTTCTCTCGGTATCCGAACGAGCATGCGATCGGTGTCGCTGAATGCTTGTTCGTACACGTTCCGCGTACTCGAGAGATATGATACGATTGAAGGCCATACGTCGGGTTCCGCCGCACAGAGCGCCCTAAGCGTCTGCACGTGGGTATCAAACTCGTGAGCGATCGTCGAGACGGCGCGGGATGTAACGTTCTCTATTGTGGCTCGTTCGTGAATGATCTCTTGACGGTTTTCTCTCGTAAGGTAAACGAGCGCTGAAATATCGAGTCGGGTTTTATCGGATACCGGGTGTAGCCGGTCCGGTAACAGACGCCGACGAACAGCCGACTCCCCAAAAAGACTGCGCCGCAAAGTCCAGTTGATCTGATCCGGCAGAGATCGACCGGCCATCGTCCGCTTCGTTCCACTCTCGTCAAGATTATACGGGTACACCTGAACACGCTTGTGGTACGGCTGTGCTGTTCCATCGGCGCAAACCAGACAAAGATCGTCAGCGATCAATTTTCTGGAACCATTTTCAAGGAGCTGCGTGGCGACGCTCGTCTTTCCAGCCCCTCCCCAACCGGAAAATACGATCGTACCCTGATCAAATGTAATGCCACTCGCATGAATAAACGCCGCGTCAGTATCGAGGAGCAACTGGTGAAGTAACGGTTCGATATCGTTGTAAAGAATGACCTTAGCGAGATTCAGAGAACGGTATATATAGCTCCGGCTTACGCACCGTAATCCTTCGCGGACGACAACATTGCGCGCCGTTATTCGGGGATCGTATCGTATTGTTACACGTAACTCGTCCTTGAGAGGTACGACCCGGATCTGGCGTCCAAGCGTTCCGACGTAGTTGTGGACGAGGTCCTTTGGGCTGCGGATCGGAACGGAGATGCGTCGGTCAATAAAGACAGCGCCATCACTCGCATACACATTCCCATTGGTTGTTGCACCAACATCCGGGGGCGATGTGAACCCTGGCTTAACCCCGATGATCACGTCGGGTGGGTCCGAGGACTGCGGCATCCTCGAGAACTCGGAACGTAGATACTCCGCAACCGGGTTCGATCCAGTGATTTCCACCGTCGTCTGTAGTACGTCGAAAGCCATTGTTATCGATCAAAGAAATCCTCTAGCGAGGCTGCAACCACGTCAGTAGCGTGCTTATCCATGACTGTGTCACGTGCGTTTTGCCCCATCCTGGTTCGTTCGTCGGGTTTCTCGAAACACCGTTTGATCGCTCCTTCAATATCAGATATCGATCGCTCGAAACAGAGTAATCCGTCCTCTTCGTGTTTGATCAGTTCGGGTATACCGGAGACAGGCGTCGAGACAACTGGTGTCTCCATTGCCATCGCCTCCATAAGCACGACGGGGATTCCATCCCGGTCACCGTCCTTGGCGACGACACAGGGGAGGAGGAACGCCTTTGCCCGGTCGAGCTCGTCAATTAACTGGTCATCACTCACCGAGCCGAGAAACGTTACGTTGTCCTCAATCCCCTCTTCCGCGATAACCTCCTCGTATCGCTGCTTTCGAGGTCCCGAGCCGATGATTCGGTAGTCTAGTTCCGGATAGTCGTCAACGACAGCGGCGACCGCGTTGAGCGCGTACTCGATTCCCTTCTTTTCCACGAACCGTGCGATTGTCAGGAGTCGAGGTTCGTCCGGCGTCTCTGTCGGCTGGAACTTTTCGGTTCGAATCCCCATTCGGACGACTTCGACAGTGGCGTCTGGGTCAATCTCGGCATCAATAAACCGTTTATTGTATTCGGAGATCGTGAAAACTGAGTCGAACACGTCACACGTAATCTTCAATGCCTCCTCGTCCGGCGAGGCGTAAAGGTCGTACGCGTGCGTCGTAAGACTCGAGGTTGCGCCGCCGGCGTCGGCAACCAGTGCGGCAGGAATCTTGTTCCACCGAGCGAAGTGCGAGTGGACGTGATCGATGTCGTACGGAAGTGTCTCGATGAAGTCCAGACACTGCTTCGTGAGATATCGGGTTCCGAACCGTCGCCGCGGACGGCGAAAGAACGGTTCGTACGAGACGCGATCGTCGACGATGCTCCGGGAGAGCGTCTTGGGAACGGACGTTACCGACGGTTCGTCAGCGTACGCAACCTCGATATCAATGTCGTTCAACTCGTCGTGTTCGACGTCTGTGTCGGGTTCGTTTAGCGAGAATACGGCGACGTTGTGTCCATTCTGGACGAGGTAGTGGATCTCGTTGAGGACAAAACTCTGCGAGAGCTTGGGAAACCAGTCGAGATAGTACAATACGTTCACGGCTTCGTTCTCTCCACTCTGGGTTACCGATTTGACCCCAGGGATATAATAACTGTTTTCTCAATCGCAATAGTTCGCTTTGCTATCGTAGTGGTGAGAAAGATCGTATGAAACATAAACGCATACTTGTAACCGGTGGGGCGGGGTTCGTCGGCTCACACCTCGTTGAACGGCTGGTCAAATCGAACGAGGTCACTGTCGTCGATGACTGCTCGTCTGGACAGGCGAACTGGGTTTCCGACGACGCGACTCTGGTCCGGGGTGATCTCCGTGATCAAACTGTTGTGTCGGATGTCCTCTCGTCGGGATTCGACGTCGTCTTCCACCTGGCCGCATCGAAGGCAGTCAATTCGGATCAGCCGCGTAAACAATTCGAATTCAACACGAAGATCACGCACAACATCCTCGAAGCTATGCGGGAACATGACGTCGGTGAACTCGTTTATACTTCTTCTTCGACGGTATACGGCGAAGCGCCTCGACCGACGCCCGAAGATTATGCCCCGCTCGAACCGATCAGTTTGTACGGTTCCTCGAAGCTGGCTAACGAGGGACTGTGTTCGGCGTATGGCCACTCCCACGGCCTATCCGTCTACGCATTCCGGTTCGCTAACGTCGTCGGCCCTCGGCTTCGTGGCGCGGTCATCCCAGACTTTATCGAGAAACTCACACGGGACCCCGAGCAACTAGAGATACTTGGGAACGGTCGACAGAAAAAGTCGTATTTGCACATCGACGACTGTATTGAGGGAATGCTCACTGTCTTTGAACAAGCGGACGAGCCGATGAATATATATAACCTCGGGACGCGAACGACGACTTCTGTAAACAGAATCGCCGATATCGTCAGTGAGGAACTGGATTGTGATCCCGAGTATCAATATACAGGGGGAGACCGAGGATGGACAGGTGACGTGCCGAAAATGCGCCTCTCGATTGAGAAGGCCTCTGCGCTCGGCTGGTCACCGTCCTTGACCAGCGATCAGGCGGTGCGGACGGCCACGCGAGAGCTGATTGAAGAGTTCGAATGAGCCGACCGACTGTCGAAATAGTCGTCCCCGTCTACAACGACCCCGAGGGCATCCAGACTACCCTCGAGTCCCTCCTCACCCAAACCACCACCCACCAGATAGTCGTCGTCGACAACGACTCCACCGACCGCACCCCGAATGTCGTCCGCGCCTACGAAAAAGACCACGACCACCTCACACTCTGCCACGAACGCGAGATCCAGTCCTCCTACGCCGCCCGCAACACCGGGATCCGAAACACCGACAGCGAAATCCTCGCGTTCGTCGATGCAGACATGACCGTCCCCGAGGACTGGCTCGAGTCCGCCCTCCAGACCCTCCAGTCCACAGACGCCGACTACGTGGGCTGTAACGTCGAGCTCACCCTCCCCGAGAACCCACCCCTCCCGGCTCGCTACGATCACCACACGGGCTTTCCCGTCGAAGGCTACCTCGAGTCCCAACACTTCGCCCCGACATGCTGTCTGTTCGTCCGACGAGCCGTCTTCGAGGACGTGGGCCTGTTCGACCATCGCCTCGAGTCCGGCGGGGACAAGGAGTTCGGCAATCGGGTCTACGAGGCCGGGTACGACCTCCACTTCGCCGAAGATGTGACGATGTACCACCCAACGAGAAACAGCCTCCGCGCCCACATCAAAAAGGATCGCCGCGTCGGCCGCGGACTCTGTCAGCTGCAACGCTACCACCCCGACCGCTATGGCACGCCCGGCGTTCCACCGAGACCCAGCGGGATCAAACGACCCGAGCGAGACCTCCCCACGAAGGATCGACTCGCCTTCGGTGCGCTCTCGAGGCTGCTCACCGCCGTCCGCGGGCTGGGCTACTACGAGGAGTATCTTACCGGAGATCGGCGCGAGGACCTCGAGGTCGTTCCGCGAGTCGAGACATGATCAGCTACTCGAGGTCTTCGAGGTCCGATAGTGGATCGCCGTCCGTCGGGTCGACCGCCTCGAGTCCGTGTGAGTCAGCGACGGCGACGAGTTCACGATCGGCACAGACGAAGGTACACTCGAGGTCGGTGGCGACGTCGAGTGCAGCTGCCAGTTGAAGACTATCCAGCGTTCTGAGGTCGTCACCGAGTACGAGCTCGAGTGCACGTTCGAACCGGGTTTCGTCGAGAGCGACGATCGTGAAGTTCTCGAGTGATTCCCGAAAGAATGCGGTGAGAAGTCCGTCGACGTCGGAATTCGAGAGCGAGCCGCGGTTCTGTTTCCGACGGAGTGCCGAAGCGAGTTCGATGATCGTGAGCGACGTGATGATCACGGTCGACTCGTCGGACTCGATCAATCGATCGACGGTCTCGGTCCCCGGCTCTTCGGCGTACCGTTTTGCGAGAGCAGACGTGTCGAAGAACAGTCGAGTCATCACTCGAAACGGCCGTTTCGTTCCTCGTCGACGAGTTCGGTTAGCGTCGTCTCCCCGGCCGTTCGTTCACGGAGAGTTTTCAGATCGTCGGGTTCCTCGTGATCAGCGACGAACGCTGCCATCCGATCGCGAAGTTGCTCAAGTCGTGATCCCTGTATCGCGAGTCGTCCGAGCGATCCGACGTCGTCTCGCGCATTGCTCATACCGATTGATTGTGTTGCAATGGGCAAATCCGTTGTGGTGCGAAACTGGATGGTAGTCGATCCACCTTACGAACCCCGACCGCTACGGTACGTCCGGCGTTCCACCGAGACCCAGCGGGGTCAACCGCCCCGAGCGGGACCTCCCGACGAGTGACCGACTCGAGCGGCTGTACGACTGATGGCCTGTCTGGACACGCCGTTCCTGATCGACGTCCTCGACGGAGCGGAGGCCGCCCGAGAGACGATGGAAGAACTCGATCGAGAGGGCGAACGACACGGCGTCACCCCAGTAGCGGCGGCCGAGCTCTGGATCGGTGCGAACCTCGGATCAGCACGAGAGTTTCGCCGAACCGAGGAGTTGCTCGAGTCGCTGCTGTGGCTCGAGGTCGACCGCTCGGTTGCGCGTCGGGCAGGCGGATCCAGGCCGAATTGATCGAGTCGGGTTCGGAACTCGGGTTCAACGATTGTCTGATTGCCGCGACAGCGATCGAGCGTGGGCAGGAACTCGTCACCGGAGATTCTGATTTTGACCGCGTACCGGAGCTTCGCGTTCGAACGTACTGAGACACGATACCTCGAGGACGTTCCGCGACTCGAGGGATAGCTTGCACTCTCGGATGTTCCTCGGGAATCGTCGGCGGACGGTCGCCGTCAGTGCAGTACACCAGTACGACAGTACATATTAGTACCTGCTGGGACTAACCCCGAGTATGCCGATCAGTATCGACCGGTTCGAGGACGACGAGGCCGACCTCGAGGGTCCGACGAACGCGGAGCGTATCCTCCGATTTCTGCTCGAACGCGACGACGAGGCGTTCACGCGGTCGGAGATCGCTGCGGAGACTGGGGTCGCGCGCAATTCGGTCGGTCCCGTCCTCTCGAGGCTCAAAGACCGCGGTCTGGTCCGTCACCGTGGGGAGTACTGGGCGATCACCGACGACGAAGAGCGTCTCCAGTCTGCGACGACCTACGAACTGGTAACACGAAGCCTCAACGTACTCTATGGCGAAGAGGACCCCGCGGAGTGGATCGAGTACATGCCCGATGACGACGGTCGAGCGAGCGACGGTTCATGAAACGGGACGGCGACGAAATCGTCGCGTTCGACCGTGGTGACGTTGTCTGGGGGATCGATCCGTTCAAAAGCAACGACGGCGGAAGCGGAATCGTCCCACGCCGTGGGTAGTGTTGAGCGACGAGCCGGTTCCGTTCCATCCGGAGCAGTACCTCTATGTGACACTCACCAGCCGAACCTGGCACGAGCGTTCGATTCCGATCGACGAAGACGATTGGCTCGAGGGCGGGGCACCCGAAACGAGCGCGATCCTCCCGTGGTCCGTCTCGACGATCAAGCACGACCTTCTCGATACGACCGGCGAACTCGTCGCAGAGATCGATGGAGGGCCCTCAGACGGTGCTGGACGTTCGGACGGCTATCAAGGCTGTCTAAAACGATCGGTTCTGGACGACGCGACGAACCATCTCGTTGGCTATTTCGAGGGGACACTGGAGACTGACGAATAATATCGCGTTCGCGAGACACCGCGAGGGACCAGTGAGCCGTAACTGTGCCATCGAACCCACCACGCTCACGGGTGCGGGATTCACCGATCTCCTCGCAGAGCGTGGGACTGCGGTCAACGCTGGCTTCCTTGCCGGAGGCCGACGCGAGAACCTCGAGGGCGTTCCACGACTCGAGTCGTGAGCGACCGCTCGAGGACACAGTACAACGACCGGAAAAACCGAGCGTCAGTTACCCGCCGCGGCCTCACGGTCGGCGACCAGCTTCGAGCGATCGACGTCGATCAATCCGTACAGATACCCAAAGCCGACAGCCGCGGTAAAGATGAAGATCGTCACGAGCTGTTTCGCCTTCGCCGACGACGGCTCAGACACGAGGTCTTGCACCCGCGATGGGACGAACTCGAGCATCAGCTGCTTCAGATAGTCGTTTTTGTCTCCGGAAGCCTCGGGCAACAGGATGTCCATGATCCGTTTGGAGTACCCCTGCCAGAACGACCGGAACACCAGCCATCGGAAGTCGCCACGGTAGTCGAATAACTTGTGGTGAACCACGGCGTCGGTGTTGTATATCACACCCTTGCCGTACTTGTTGGCCATTCGAATACAGACGGGCGCTTCGTGGGCCTGGATGTGACGATCACCCTTTCGGCCGGTGTTCTCGTCGTAGCCACCGACGTTGAGGAACACGTCCCGACGGAAGGAGATGTTCGAGCCATAGGTATTTCGCAACTCTTCCATGTGCTCGCCCATCCCGCGTTCGTCACAGCCGACCAGCCAGTAGAACTCCGCGGGAAAGAAGTCGGGTTTCTCGGTCACCCAGTCCGGCTTCGCGTGGCCACCGACGGCGATCGCATCGCTCTCCTCGTACACTCGAGCCAGCTCCTCGATCCAGTCGGCCTCGGCGACGGCGTCGTCGTCGATGAAGGCCACGACCTCGCCGGTCGCGATCTCCGCCCCCCTCGTCCGGCTGTAAGAGATGCCCTGGTTTGCCTCGTTACAGTGGAGGACGACGCCCTCGAGGCCGCCGAAATCCTCGCGGACGCGTTCGAAGACGGGTTCGTTTCCGTCGACGACGATGACGACCTCGAGCGGTTCGTACGTCTGAGCGAGGACGCTCTCGACGCACTCCGAAAAGACGTCGTAGCGCTCCATCGCGTAGGTACAGATGACGACGGAGACGTTCATCGGCTTCGGGTTGCCGTGATCGGTCAATAAGCCTTGTCTTTCACCGACGCTGATGACGTGCGAGTGCTGGCACCCGAAACATGAAAGCGCCGCGAATAGATGACAACATTTATTCGCTACATCCCTCTGGTGAGAGCTAATGAGTACCGACACCGAACACGTCGAGGAGGGCACCGAGGCGTCCCTCATCGAAACGTGGGAAGAGTGGTATCACGTGCCCGTTCTCGGTGCCGTGATGCTGTTCATGTTCTGGGTGCGGACCCAGGCGTACGATCGATTCGTCACCGACGATGGGTCCCCCGCTCTGGCTGCGGTCGACTCGTGGTATCATTGGCGGACGGTCCAGTGGACCGCTGAAAACTATCCCTACACGATGCCGTATGACGTCTGGACGGGGTTCCCGGACGGCCGATACGTCGGTCAGTTCGGTACGCTGTTCGACCAACTCATCGTCACGGCCGCGATGATCGTCGGCCTCGGCGATCCGTCCACCGAGACCCTCTACACCGTTTCGTTGCTCGCCGTCCCCGTCATGGCCGCACTGGTCGCGATTCCCGTCTTCTACATGGGACGGCGACTCGGCGGGACTATTGGCGGGATCGTCTCCGTCGTCGTTCTCGCGCTCGCGCCCGGGACGTTCCTCTACCGGTCGACCGTGGGACAACTCCAGCACCACGTCGCCGAAGTGCTGTTCATGGCGATCGCGGTGCTGGCCATGATGGTCGCCCTGCGGGTGGCCGAACAGAAACGGCCGATCTATGAACTGCTGGTCGACGGAGATTGGGACACACTCCAGAAACCTGCATTGTACAGCGTTCTCGCAGGGTTCGCACTGACGCTGTACATCTGGGTCTGGCCGCCCGGAGTCGTCCTGATCGGTATCTTTGGCGCGTTCTTTGCCGTTCAACTCTGCATCGACTACGTTCGTGGTGTGTCACCAGATCACGTGGCGTTCGTCGGCGCGGTCAGCCTCGGATTGACGGCGATCTCCACGGCGATACTGATCGAAGAGCCGGGGACGAGTGTCACGAGTTTCGGTTACCTCCAACCGGTTTCGGCAGCCCTCGTCGCTATTGGTTGTGTCTTCATGGCCTGGTTTGCTCGCCAGTGGGACGGTCTGGACGTTGATCGTCGATACTATCCAGGTGCGATCGCGGGGCTCATATTCGTCGCGTTCGGTGCGATGGCGATCGTCCTGCCGGACTTCTTCAGCACGTTCGTGTCGAATCTCCAGGGCCGCGTGCTTCCGATCGGTGAACGTGGCGCAGATCTTACCATCGCTGAAGCTCAACCGCCGCCGAACTACCCACAACACGTCTTTGACGAGTTTGGTGCGGCCTTTTACACTATGGTAGTGGGCCTCCTCTTCCTCGGGGCCCGCTCCGTGATCGGCCGTGAGCACCGCGCTGAGTACACGCTAATCGCTGTCTGGACGCTATTCCTGATCAGCATGTCGATGACTCAGATCCGCTTCGCGTACTACCTCGTGCTCGCGGTCGCGGTCGTCAACGCGGTCTTCATCGCGGACGGGATCCGGTTGCTCAACGTCTCTGGAAGCGTCCACTCGATCCGCAACCTCGAGACGTACCAGATCATCGCCCTGGTAATGGTCGTCATGCTCCTGTTCGCGCCGCTGTTGCCGCCGATCGCCGCCGGAAACACCGCGTGGGATCGTGCTGAGATGACCGGCCCCAGCGGCGATGCGATGACCTGGGAAGAGGCCAACGAGTGGCTCCAGGGTAACACCCCCGAACCCGGCGCCTGGGGCGGAGCGGACAACGCGTCCGAACTCGAGTACTACGGCGTCTATGAGTACCCCGAGGACGGGAACTACGAGTATCCCGTGGGGGCCTACGGCGTCATGTCGTGGTGGGATTACGGCCACCTGGTAACGGTCCAGGGTGAACGCATCCCACACTCGAACCCGTTCCAGCAGAACGCTCGCCCCTCCTCGGCGTTCCTCACCGCCCAGGACGAAGCGCGCGCCGAGTTGATCCTCGACGCCATCGCAGCGGGCGAGTCGCCCACCGACGAGTCCACCGCGGAACTCGAGTCGATCGTCGCCGACGCCGACGACTCCCACGAGGAGATCCGGTACGTGATGATCGATCACGAGATGGCCGGCGGGAAGTTCAACGCGATCACGCAGTGGACCGGCCCGGAGTACGACTCCTACATCGAACAGCGGCCGTACGTGATTCAGGGCCAGGAACAGCCGCTCTGGGTGTCGAGTGACGATTACTACGACACCACGCTCGCGTCGCTGTATCTCGACGACGCCACCGGAATGGAACACTACCGGCTGGTCCACGAGAACGACGACTACGCGATCGTCGGCGCGATGGCTGAACCAGGGACGCAGATCCCCCGTCCACAGTACTCACTGGCGTTGCGCGAGTACGGCCTCGAATCGACCTGGGGTAACGAGACCATGTACTGGCAACAGCAACTCGCTCAGGCGGAGGCCAACGGCGACATCTATCAGGAACTCGGCACCCCGATCTGGCAGGGAGAGGTAGTCTCGACGGTGAAGACGTTCGAACGGGTCGAGGGAGCGACGCTCACCGGCTCCCTCGAGGATCTCGAGGGAGACGTCGATCTCGAGGGCGCGGCGGTCACCGCACGCGCCCAGTTCGAGACCGAACCCGGTCGAACGTTCGTCTACGAGCAAGACGGCGTCGTCGAGGACGGAACGTTCGAACTCACCGTCTCGTACGCGACGAACGACGAACTCGGGCCGGAAGACGGCTACACAGCCAGTAGCGTCGAGGCGCCCGAGCCGTACGCGGTCATCGTCACGACCGAGGACGGCGAACAGTACGTCGCCGAGATCGAAGTGCCCGAGACGGCGGTCGTCGACGGCGAGACCGTCGACGTCGACGACTTCACGTCGATCGACGAGTTGGTCTCGCCGCCGGAGGAGACCATCGACGAAGCCGAAGACGAAGACGAGGTCGCCGACGAGGCCGACGGTGATGTTGACGACACCGACGAAGACGCAGCGGCCGACGAGACTGATGAAGACGAAGCTGACGACGACACGGCCGAGGACGACGAAACCGACGACACCGCTTCGATCACGTCGCCCGGTGTCGTCCTCGCGGGCTGAGTCTGGTCGGTTTTCGTTCACGAACGCTTCGTCGGAGAGAGGGTGGATGGCTTCGTGACTCGCACCGAGAGGCCGTTACTCGCCACTGAGAAGTGAGGTTGCGCTGCGTACGTGACTGCACACCAGGGTAACAGTTACCCTCCTGTCGGTAGAACTGGCGGACGATTCTCATGCGCTTTGAAAATCGAATCGCGATCGTCACCGGCGGTGCCAGCGGCATCGGCGAAGGAATCGCAGCCGTCCTCTCGAGCGCCGGCGCGACGGTTGTCATCGCCGACGTCGACGAGGCGGCAGCCGAGCGTGCGGCCGCAGAGCTACCCGGCGAGGCGATGGCGGTCGGCGTCGACGTGACCGATCCCGCCGAGACGGCGGCGCTGGCCGAAACCGTCGTCGACGAGTACGGACGAATCGACGTGCTGTGTGCCAACGCCGGCATCTTCCCGTCGGCAACCATCGAGGAACTGACCGTCGACGACTGGGACGAGGTCTTCGACGTCAACGCGAAAGGGGTGTTCCTCTCGGTGAAGGCGTGTCTCCCTGAGATGCGAGCGCAGGACTACGGCCGGATCGTGATCACGTCCTCGATTACTGGGCCGATGGTCGGCTACCCCGGCTGGACCCACTACGCCGCGACCAAGGCGGGCGTCCTCGGATTCATGCGGACGGCCGCCCTCGAGGTCGCTGCGTCCGACATCACCGTCAACGCCGTCCTCCCTGGCAACATCGAGACCGGCGGGCTCGACGACCTCGGTGAGGAGTATCTCGAGAAGATGCGCAACTCGATCCCGAAGGGCGAACTCGGCACCCCCGAGGACATCGGCCACGCAGTGGCGTACCTCGCCTCCGAGGAGGCTGGCTACGTCACCGGGACCTCGATCGTCGTCGACGGCGGCCAGACGCTTCCGGAGTCCCAGCTCGCCCTCGAGGAGATCGGCGAGTAGCCGACCCGGTCGTTCGATTCGGCCCGACTCCGGCCCGCTCGAGTCGAATCGCGCCGCCGTCTCGACTCGAGTTGGTGACGGTACGGGCTCGTGGATGCGTTGCTCTCGGGGTCGCGTACCGGGAGGAGAAAAAGCGTCGTCACTCCGTTCGTGACGTCTTTGAGAAGCATGCCCGGGGAGGGCTCAGGGCCCCGAACCACGGAAATTCCTTCGGAATTTCCTGCCTCACGCTCGCTGGCGCTCGCGTGAGACCTACCGGGTTCTCCGCCTCCCGGGCATTTTCGGCGTTGCCACTCCTCTTCGAGTCGTGGCGTCGTCGAAAATGCCCGGGGAGGGCTCCGAACCCTCGATCTCCGCATGTCCCAGGTCCGAGGCTCGGCAGAGTCCTCGAGGGGACACGGAGGCTTCCAAGGCGAAACCGCACCGAATCTCTGAACCCTATGAGTGCGGCGCTATGTCCAGCTAAGCCACCCGGGCTCATTCGTTCGTTGTCGGGTGGCTTTCTTTAAGCTTCTCATTCGCCTCGCGCGTGCGGCGAGCACCCACGGATTTATCACAGAGTCTTCCCAACGTCGCTCTATGAGTGTTCCCGGTATCGTACAGTCTACTCTCGACGGCGAGGAGGTCGCGAGCAGCGTCTCCCTCGGCGGCGAAGACGAACTCTTCATCACCCCATCGCGGTCGATCATCTACCGCGCCGAAGGATTACTCAGCGACGAGTCTATCGACGAATTCCCCCACGAGGCTGATCGGCTCACCCTCTCTGAGGGGCGGCGAAAGACGCGCCTTTCACTCGAGTACCCACTCGAGGGGACGCGCGAGTTCACGATCCCGTCGAGCCGGACTGACGCAGTGCTCCACCCTGTCCTCGCGGGCGTGCTGAGTGGCAACGGCATCACGGAAGCGGGGGAGACGGTCCAGCAGACCTATCAGTTCAGTGAGCTGACGCTGATCGTCACCAGCGAACGGCTGGTCAAGCATATCGGTGAGGCCGTCTGGGACGACGATTACGAGGAGTACCACTTCGACGACGTGACGAACCTCTCGTTCGAAGAGGGCAGCGTCGCTACCCAGATCGTCCTCGAGGTCGGCGGCCGCCAGCAGCGGATCAAAGCGCCGAACGAACAGGCGACGGACGTGCGCAACCGGCTCGAGTACGCGCTGTTCGAGTACCACGACGTCCACTCGCTCGAGGAACTGAACGACCACCTCGGGGCCGAAGCGGAGAGCGAGGCCGACTCCCGTGAGGATCCAGCCATGGCGTTCGGCGACGGCGTCGAGCCGCTCGGGTCGAGCGCCGCCGAGGCGGAGGACGGAACCGACGCGACCGATGCCGTTCTGCCAGACGACCCGCTCACCGGAACGTCGACCACCGGCGGCGCTGCCGACTCGAGCGACGTCGACGCAGGATCGGCGGCCCTCGCGGGCAGTAGCGGGGTCGGTACAGCCGGCGACGCGTCCGAGACGGCCACCACGGTTTCCTCCGGCGAGGAGTTCGAAAACAGTGGGTTCGAGCCCGCCAGTCCGCGGACGGATCCCGAGTTGCTCGAGCGACTCGAGTCGCTCGAGGAGACCGTCGCCAGCCAGACCGACCTCCTCGAGCGCCAACAGGAGACGATCGAACAGCTAATCGAGGAGCTCAGACTCGGTCGCTGAGCGTGGCGACACCGGCAGGTGACGCGTTCGGTCGCGGCGGCAGCCGTCTGCGGCCGCTCATTCACGTCCCGTGACCTTTCGAATGCACGAGGAGCCGAACGGGCCGAGTTCTCCGGACTCGAGTTTGATGAAGTGGCCGGTCGAGAGGCTCGAGCCACAGCGTTCGCACGTGAACTCGCCCTCGCGCGTGATCACGTCCTGTCCGAACCGGACGTAGGCTCGGCTCTTCGGACGGATAATGCCGTCCTCGCGCTCGACGATCCCTCGCAACTCGGCCTCGTCGAGGATCGTTCGCGTCACCGCCGGATCGTTCGTCACGAGTTCGATCCGATCGACGACGGCCGCGAGCGACAGCTCCTCGTGTTCGAGGTGCTCGAGGAGCTCGAGCCCGCGTTCGACGCGCTCGTCCATCGGTGGGTGTGTTGGAGCGAGCGAGTTAAACGTTGTGTCGTCGGTCACGGCCTCACGAGAGTCACAAAAGCTTCAACGGTCGGGACCGAACCGCGGTCGATGGCTTCGTCGCTGCCGACTCGAGCGCTCGCCGGTGCGGTCGTCCTCGGCGTCGTCGTCGCGGCGGGCGTGGTCGGTTCGCCGTCGGGGACGCTTTCGACGCTCGAGGTGGTCGCGGACGATCCGTACCTGTTCGGGCTCGTGGTCGCGGGGCTCTACCTCGTCCGGCCGTTGCTGGCGTGGCCGACCACTCCGCTCGCGGTCGTCGTCGGCTACGGCTACGGCATCACCCTCGGCGTCCCGGTCGCACTCGTGGGCGTCGTCTTCACGGTGATTCCGGTCTTTCTCGCGGTTCGCTGGGTCACCGACGGCGCGACGACGTTCGGGAGTGGTCCCCTCGGCACCACGCTCGAGCTGACGGGCGAGGCCGTGACCCGGTACTACGAGACGACCGGGCCGGTCCGGGGCGTGACGGTCTCTCGACTCGCGCCGATCCCCTCGGACGTCTCGACGGCAGCGGCAGCGGCCAGCGGCGTGCGGCTCCGGCACCTCGTCGTCGGGACGGCGGTCGGCGAACTCCCGTGGACGGTCGCCGGCGTCGTCGTCGGCGCCTCGGCGGCGACCATCGCGACCGCCGGCCTCGGCGAACTCGGTGTCGCACTGACGGTCGCGTGTCTGTTCGCCGCCGCGATCTTGCTCGCGGGCCCGGCCTATCGGCTGGCACGCGGTCGTCTCGTCCGGCCGCAGTCGGGGTAGTCGGGCTCGAGGCTGCGTTTTGGTTCCTGAAATTGGGTTGGGGCAGATTTGAACTCCGCCCGAGAACCTGCGCCTATGGCGCAGAACCTCGGTCTAGTTCGAATCTGCACAACGTCACGAAGTTGCGCCTCACGAATTTGTTCGGCGCAAAAGTAGTGGGTTGGGGCAGATTTGAACCGAAGGAAGACGTTCTTGCTCGCTCACTTCGTTCGCTGCGCGAGCTGCGACTTCCAGGGTTCAAACTGCGAAAACAATTTCTGACGGAACGGACGACTCGCTTCGCTCGTCGTCTGTTGTTCCGTCAGAAATGGGTTGGGGCAGATTTGAACTGCCGGCCTCCTCCATGTCAAGGAGGTGTCATAACCAGACTAGACCACCAACCCGCCTGGCTTGCTTTTCGTCTGCAATCAATCGTTGCCCGCCACCGTAATTGAAGGTTTCGAATCGGGGGCCGTGCGCGAATCGTCCGCACGGAAACGACGACGATACGTTTAAGTTGATGTACGGATTTGGGCATCGTAAGACAATAGCGTACATTGGTGTCCCTATGAAGGAATACGTCGAACGCGTCACGGACGGCCAGGACCTGACGCAGACGGAGGCTCGAGCGGCCTCGAGAGCGGTGTTCGAGGACGCGACGGAGGCACAGATCGGCGCACTGCTGACGGCGTTGCGCGCGAAAGGTGAGACGGAAGCCGAGATCGCCGGCTTCGGCGAAGGGATGCGGGCGGTCGCCCGGCGCATCGACCCAGACCGGGAGCCGCTGGTCGATACGTGTGGGACGGGTGGGGACGACCACGACACGATCAACGTCTCGACGACGAGCGCGATCGTCGCCGCCGGGGCGGGTGTTCCGATCGCCAAACACGGCAACTACTCGGTGTCGTCGTCCTCGGGAAGCGCGGACGTCCTCGAGGAAGTCGGCGTCGAGGTCGAGGCCGAACCGCCGGCGGTCGAGCAGGCGATCGAGGACGACGGCATCGGCTTCATGCTCGCGCCGGTGTTCCACCCTGCGATGGCCGCAGTGATCGGCCCGCGCAAGGAACTCGGGATGCGGACGATCTTCAACGTCCTCGGGCCGCTGACCAACCCGGCGGGTGCGGACGCACAGGTCGTCGGCGTCTACGACCCCGACCTCGTGCCCGTCGTCGCGCGGGCGCTCTCGCGGATGGCCGTCGAGCGCGCGCTCGTCGTCCACGGCGACGGCACCGACGAGATCGCCATCCACGGGGAGACGGTCGTCGCCGAGGTAACGAGGGACGACGTCGAGACGTACACCCTCGAGCCCGCCGATCTCGGCCTCGAGCGCCGGTCGATCGACGCTATCGCGGGCGGCTCGCCTGCGGCGAACGCGGCCGACCTGCGTGGCATCGTCGAGGGCGACGTCGAGGGCGCGAAACGCGACGTCATCCTCGCGAACGCGGGGGCGGCGATCTACGTCGCCGGCGCGGTCCACTCGCTCGAGGAGGGAGCCGAACGCGCACGCGACGCGATCGCCGACGGCGAGGCGGCGGCGAAGCTCGAACGGCTTCGCGCGAGCGCCCCGGAGGCACGATGACGCGGGTGAAAGTCTGTGGCGTCACCCGCGAGGCGGACCTCCGGGCGGTCGCCGACGCGGGAGCCGACGCGGTCGGCGTCATCTGTGACGTCCCGGTCGAGACGCCGCGGGAGGTCTCACTCGAGCGGGCAGTCGACCTCGTCGCCGCGGCCCCCCCGTTTCTGACGACCGTCCTCGTGACGATGCCGTCAAGTCCGGACGCAGCGATCGAGCTCGTCGAGACCGTCGGACCGGACGCGATCCAGGTCCATGGCGGGCTCGAGCCCGACGGCGTGGCGTCGCTTCGAGCGGCGGTCGGCGCGGACGTGCTGGTCGCCGTCGACGCCGACGACGTCTCGAGGGCAGACTCGTTCGACGCGGTCGCCGACGGACTGGTCGTCGACTCCGTCGACGAAGACGGCGGCGGCGGGACCGGCGAGACCCACGACTGGGAGCGGACTCGCGAGGCGGCCGCCGACCTCGAGTCGCCGGTGATCCTCGCCGGCGGGCTCACGCCGGGGAACGTCGCCGACGCCGTGTGGACGGTCGAGCCGTTCGCCGTCGACGTCGCCAGCGGCGTGGAGGCCCGCGGCGGCGTGAAAGACGCCGGGGCCGTCGAAGCGTTCGTCGACCGGGCGACGACCGCGCGGCGGATCGAGGAGGTGTCGCCGTGACCGACGCGACGACGGCCCCCGACCTCGACCTCACCCGGGAGGCGTTTCGTGAGTACGCAACCGGCGCGACTGATCGGCCGGTCGTCGTCAGGACGGTCGCCTCCCTCGCAGTCGACACCACGCCGCTGTCGGCGTACGCGGCGCTCACCGGCCGGACGAGCGACCGGGAGCGATCGCCCTACGCCTTCCTGCTCGAGAGCGCGGAGAAGGTCGCCTCGAGCGATCCCGACGGGGCGTTCTCCTCGAACGCCGCGGGGGCCGACCGCCACGCCCGCTTCTCGTTCGTCGGCTACGACCCCGAGGCCGTCGTCACGGTCGGCCCCGACGGGACGACTGTCGAGGCGCTCGCCGACGACGCGCCGCTCGAGGCGATCGAGACCGACGCCGACGGCGACGTCGTCGACGCCCTGCGTGCGGCGCTACCGGACGTCGACCTGGTAAACGTCCCCGACCGCGACCGCCAGTACCTCGAGGGTGGGCTGGTCGGATTTTTAGCGTACGACGCCGTCTACGACCTCCACCTGGCAGAGGTCGGCCTCGAGCGACCCGACTCGCGGTTCCCGGACGCCGAGTTCGTCCTGACGACGAAGACGCTCGTCTTCGACGACCTCGAGGGGACCGTCTCGCTCGTCTTCACGCCGATCCTCGACGACGGCGCCGACCCGGAGGCCGTCTACGACGAACTCCGCGAGGAAGCCGCCACGGTCCAACGGACGCTCGCGTCGGCCGACGAACTCGAGACCGGCGGCTTCACTCGCCACGAGGAGACGGCGGGCTCGAGAGCCGACTACGAGGAGTGCGTCCGGCGGGCGAAAGAACACGTCCTCGACGGCGACATCTACCAGGGCGTCATCTCGCGAACGCGCGAACTCCGCGGCGAGGTCGACACGCTCGGCTTCTATGAGTCCCTGCGCGAGGTGAACCCCTCGCCGTACATGTACGTCCTCGAGCACGACGAGCTCGCCGTCGTGGGGGCGAGCCCCGAGACGCTCGTCTCCGTTCGCGGACGCGAGGTGATGTCGAACCCGATCGCGGGCACCTGCGACCGCGGCTCGAGTCCCGTCGAGGATCGCCGGCTCGCGGGCGAGATGCTCGCCGACGGGAAAGAGCGCGCCGAGCACACGATGCTGGTCGACTTGGCGCGAAATGACGTTCGCCAGGTGTCGGCGCCGGGGACGGTCCGCGTCGAGGAGTTCATGAACGTCCTCAAGTACAGCCACGTCCAGCACATCGAGTCGACCGTGACGGGGCAACTGGCGGCCGAGGCGGACGTCGCCGAACCACGTTCGGCTGCCCGGGAGCCGTCGTCTCCCGACGCCTTCGACGCGACGCGGGCGGCCTTCCCCGCCGGGACGCTCTCTGGCGCCCCCAAGGTGCGTGCGATGGAGATCATCGACGACCTCGAGACCGAGCCTCGAGGCCTGTACGGCGGCGGCGTCGGCTACTACTCCTTCTCGGGCGACGCCGACTTCGCGATCGTGATCCGGACGGCGACGGTCGAGCAGGACGGTGACGACCAGCGGATCACCGTCCAGGCGGGCGCGGGGCTCGTCGCCGACAGCGACCCCGCAGCCGAGTACGAGGAGACCGAGAAGAAGATGAACGGCGTCCTCGCCGCATTAGAGCGGATCGAAGCGCCGACGCTCGAGTCGACGCCGGAGGTGAGTCGATGAGCACAGAGCGGCGGTCGACCGCCGACTCGGACGCCTCGACCCCGCCCCGGACGGTGCTGTTTATCGATAACTTCGACTCCTTTACGTACAACGTCGTCGAGTACGTCAGCCAGCAACCCGGGATCGAAACGGTGGTGCTCCGGAACACGGCCACCCTCGAGGACGTCCGGGCCGTCGAGCCGGACGCTATCGTCATCAGCCCCGGCCCCGGCCATCCGAAAAACGACCGGGACGTCGGCGTGACGATGGACGTCCTCCACGAGGTGAGCCCCGACGTGCCGACGCTCGGCATCTGTCTCGGTCTCGAGGCGGCCGTCTACGCCTACGGCGGGCGCGTCGGCCGGGCACCGGAGCCGGTCCACGGCAAGGCCTCGGCCGTCGACCACGACGGCGAGGGCGTCTTCGACGGACTCGAACAGGGGTTCCGGGCAGGCCGATACCACTCGCTGGTCGCGACGGCGGTGCCGGACTGTTTCGACGTGACGGCGACGGCCGACCACGATGGAGAACGCCTCGTGATGGGCGTTCGTCACCGCGAGCACCCGATCGAGGCCGTCCAGTTCCACCCCGAGAGCGTGCTCACGGCCGTCGGCCACGACGTGATCGAGAACTTCCTCGAGAACGTGTAAACGGCGGTCGACCGGGGTGGGTCGGCCGGTGTCGTTTCCGGTGCTGGTGGTCACGTGCCGATCTCGGCAGTCACATGATGAAGCCGGTTGCGTAGAGGGCAGCGAGCACGATTGCGGCGACGATAGCGAGTCTGATGGCGAGTTTGACGGCGATCCGAACGGCCGTCACCACGACGACGATCGCGGCGATCGCCGCGAGGACGAGCAGGGCTATCTCGAACATATCTGATGAGCGTGCACTCCGAGAACGTAATCTTTCCGGGTGTTGTGACAGAGATGAACACAGATCGGTCTTTGATCCGATAACGTTCGTCCGGTGACAAACGGTGGGAGGGAGGGCGGCACCGAGTGACCGGCACAACTGCGAACCGGCTGCGGCCTGCGCTGGAACGGATGTGCAGGAGTACGGCGGCTCGTGAGCCGGTGAACCCCTTGCAGTCTCGGGATTCAGGCGGTCGAGATCACTTTCACCTCCCTCTGATAATCGTTAAGAGCGTTGCCGTCGTATCTGTGTACAGACGCGGCAGCAGCCTGGTGGCACTGTCAGTGTGGCCGACGCCGAGTTCGCCCAGACCCATCTATGAAAATCGGGTTGTACTAGGAACATATGACTTTCAGAAAAACACCACGCTTATTGTGATTGGCTGAATACCGAACCCTCGTCACGAATGATGCGACTCACAACCCGGACCCACGACGGAATCGCCGGACGGAGCGCGAACGCCTGGGAGGTGGCCCGCGCATGAGCGGCGCTGACCTTTCCGCGGACGAGATCACACTCCCGATCAAACGCACCGAGGGCGAGACGCTCGAGGAGCGGATGACGGCGAACGCCTATCACAACATCCTTCCCGCGCGCTACCTGCGCAAGGACGCCGATGGCAATCTCACGGAGACCCAGGAGGAGCTCTTCGAGCGCATCGGAAAGAATATCGCCCTCGCGGAGGCGGTGTACGAGGCCCAGAAGCGCGACCTCGAGGTCACCGCCACGCCCGAACAGCTCAAGCCCGGCCACCCGCGTCGGGACGAACTCGCCGCGGAGGTCTTCGGCGCAGGGACGACCGTCGACGACGACGTCGAGACGACGCTGACGGAGTACAACGTCAACAAGTTCGCCTACGACACGATCGTCCCCGAGCTGCCCGAGGAGGTACGCGAGCACGTCGAGGACGTCGCGGAGACGTTCATCGAGGGGATGGAGGAGCTCTCCTTTATGCCGAACTCGCCGACCCTGATGAACGCCGGCGACGAACTCCAGCAGCTCTCGGCCTGTTTCGTCATGAGCCCCGACGACGACCTCTCTGACATCCACGAGACGGCCAAGAAGGCCGCCGAAGTGTTCCAGTCCGGCGGCGGCGTCGGCTACGGCTTCTGGCAGCTCCGGCCGTTCGGTGATTCGGTCGGCTCTACGGGTGGCATCGCGTCGGGCCCGATCACCTTCATGCGCACCTACGACCAGCTCTGTGAGACGATCGCCCAGGGCGGGACCCGTCGTGGCGCCCAGATGGGCATCATGCGCGTCTCCCACCCCGACGTCATCGAGTTCATCCACGCCAAGAACAAGGACGTCTCGCTCGCACACACCCTGCGCCTGAACGACCCCGACGACTACACCTACACGACGTTCGCCGAGGCGCTCGAGGAGGCCCGCGAGCTCATCGACGAGGACGGTCACGTCCCCAAACACCTGCGCAACGCCGTCGAGGGGCATCTCTCGAACTTCAACATCTCTGTCGGCGTCACCGACGCCTTCATGGAGGCGCTGCAAAACGGCGAGGAGTACACGTTCACCAACCCGCGGACGGAAGCGCCCCACGTCGCGACCGAGGAGACCAAAGAGATGTACAGTCGGTACGACCTCGGTGAGTACGTCGAGGTCGGCGAACCGCTGTCGATCCCCGCCGAACTCATCTGGGAGCGCATCGTCGACGGAGCCCACGAGAACGGCGAACCCGGCGTGATCTACTTAGAGCGGGTGAACAAGGAACACTCCTTCGACGTCGAGAAACACCCCGACCACCGCATCCTCGCGACTAACCCCTGTGGCGAACAGCCCCTCGAGGAGTTCGAGGCCTGCAACCTCGGTCACATCAACCTCTCGACGCTCGTCGACCTCGAGGCGCCCGACTGGCGCGTCTGGAGCGAGGAGCACGCCGACGAGTACGACACGCAAGAGGAGGCAATGGCGGCGTTCCTCGAGGAGGCGATCGACTGGGAGGAGTTCGACGAGCGCATCCAGTACGGGACGCGCTTCCTCGAGAACGTCGTCACGATGTCTGATTTCCCGGTCGAGGAGATCGAGGAGACGGTCCGGAACATGCGAAAGATCGGGCTCGGGATCATGGGCCTGGCCCAGCTGTACATCCAGCTCGGCATCAGGTACGGCAGTGAGGAGGGCAACGAGGTCGCCCGCCAGCTGATGACCCACATCAACCACGAGGCGAAGTGGACGAGCCACGAGCTCGCCGAGGAACGCGGTGTCTTCAACGACTGGGACGACTCGAAGTACGCCGACCCCGTCGAGTACCGTGACTGGTTCGAACACCAGACCGGTCTCGACGCCGACGAGTGGGCCGACGGCTTCTCTATCCGCAACCACAACGTGACGACTATCGCCCCGACAGGCACGACGTCGATGGTGGGCAACACCACGGGTGGCTGTGAGCCCATCTACAACGTCGCCTACTACAAGAACGTCACCGACGACGTCCAGGGCGACGAGATGCTCGTCGAGTTCGACGACTACTTCCTGCGGACGCTCGAGGCCAACGGCATCGACGTCGAAGCCGCCAAACGTGAGGCCCAGGAGCAGATGGCGAACAACGAGTTCGACGGCGTCGAGGGCCTCGAGACGGTGCCCGACGCTATCGGCGAGCTGTTCGTCATCACCGCCGACCTCTCGGCGAAAGACCACGCCGCGGTGCAGTGTGCCTGCCAGGAAGGCGTCGACTCGGCGATCTCGAAGACGGTCAACGCGCCCAACGACTCCACGCTCGAGGACGCCAAGGAGGTCTTCGAGTGGGTGTACGAACACGGCGGCAAGGGCGTCACCTACTATCGGGACGGCACCCGAAGCAAGCAGGTGCTGACGACGCGTGCGGACAACGCCGAGTTCGCCGACGAGACCGAGGCCGCAGAGGCGATCGTCGAGCAGATCCGGGAGGTCTTCGGTGGCCTCGAGCAGTTCTTCGAGAGCGAGGACGTCCAGGCCGTCGCCCAGGAGGAACTCGACGGCCTCCTCGGCGGGATCGAGGTGAACCACGAGTACGCCGAGAAGCGCTCCCGGCCGGATGCCCTGCAAGGCGTCAGCCAGCGTGTCGACACCGGCTACGGGAAGATCTACGTGACGATCAACGAGGATCCCGAGACGGGCCAGCCGTTCGAACTGTTCGCGAACATCGGCCACTCCGGTGGCTTCACCAACTCCTTCACGGAGGCGCTCGCGAAGGTCATCTCGACGGCGCTGCGTTCGGGCGTCGACCCCGAGGAGATCGTCGACGAACTCTGTGGCACCCGCAGCCCGAAGGTCGCCTGGGACAAAGGCGAGCAGATCCAGTCGATCCCGGACGCCATCGGGACGGCGATGCGCCGCTATCTCGAGGACGAGATCGACAAGCCCTACCCCAAACAGCAGACGCTCGAGGAATCCGCCGACGCTGACGCCGAGGGGATCGAATACGACGGCCCAGAGACTGACGGCGGGGCGGCCGGTGCAGAAAGCGACGACGTGACCCAGGACCTCATCGACGCCGGCGAGTCGCCGGAGTGTCCCTCCTGTGGATCGCTCTCGCTGTACTACTCGGAGGGCTGTAAGACCTGTGAGTCCTGTGGCTGGAGTGAGTGCTGAACGGTCGCTGAGCCCGTAGCCTCTGTCCGATCGAATACCAACGTTTAATAACGCCATATACGATTTCTGTATATGGATCGCGATACTGCGGAGCCGTCGGTTCGCGGGCTGCCCGGGGATGCCGCGGAGGCGTGGATCGAGTATCACCACGAGTACGCCGCCCCGAGTGAGTACTCCCACGAGTTCGTCTGGGACGTGACGGCCGACGCTGAAGGACCGTTCTGTACCGACGTCGATGGGAACGTGTTGCTCGATTTCACCTGTCACATCGGTGCAGCCCCGCTGGGCTACAACAACCCGAAGATTCTCGACCGGATGGAGGAGTTCGACCTCGTCGACCCGATGAAGATCGCTGGCCAGGACTTCTACGCCGGGGCGGGTTCGTCACCGACGGAGCCGACCCACTCGATGGCGAGCCAGCTCATGGAGCGGCTGATCGACGTCACCGACCACTACGGGATGGACACGGTGTTTCTCTGTAACAGCGGCGCGGAGGCGATCGAGAACGCGATGAAGATCACCTACGCCCAGGCTGGGACGCCGAAGTACGGCGTGACGTTCGTCGGTGGCTTCCACGGCCGGACGCTGGGAACGCTCTCGATGACCCGAACCAAGTCCGTCTACACCCGCTCGTACCCCGAGGTTGCGGGCACGCGCACCGTCCCCTTCTGTGAGGATCGGAGCTGTGACGCCGAGAGCTGCTCCTGTGGCTTTTTCGCCGGCGAGCGCTCACAGCTCGAGCGGTTGCTCGAGCCCGAGGGCGGCTACGTCGACCCCGACGAGGTCTCGTTCATGGTGCTCGAGCCGGTGCAGGGGGTCGGCGGCTACAACTTCCCGAGCGAGTCGTTCATGACGGAGGTAGCCCGGATCAACGAGGAGTACGACATCCCGCTGATCGTCGACGAGATCCAGTCGGGCGTCGGCCGGACGGGGAAGATGTGGGCCTCCGATCACTACCCGATCGAACCGGACGTGATCGCGAGCGCCAAGGCGCTTCGCTCGGCGGCGACGATCTCCCGCTCGGACGTCTTCCCACAGGAGAAAAATCGGATCGGCTCGACCTGGGGCGGCGGCGACATCTTAGCGGCGATGCAGGGCGTGCTCACGCTCGACGCGATCGAGGAGTACGACCTGCTCGAGAACGCCGTGGAACGGGGCGAACACATGAAAGAGCGCCTGCGCGACGCCGAACCCGAAGGCGTCGTCGACGTGCGCGGACTGGGGCTCATGCTCGCCGTCGAGTTCGACACGGCCGACCGCCGGAACGCGGTCGTCGAGAACGCCATCGAGCGGGGAATGCTCACCCTCGGCTGCGGGAAGAAGGCGATCCGTTTGCTCCCCCCGCTCGACGTCACCGCACGCGAGATCGACCTCGGCGCCGACCTGCTCCTCGAGTCGATCGACGCCGCGGCCTGACCGCCCTCGAACAGTAAACGATTGCTGTATACGGCGGGTACAAAAAAAGTTAAGCGACGTCCCCGCGATGTAGCGTGTGGCAGACAATGACGGCCACTCCATTCGACCGACGCGAGTACGAGGATCGGATCGACCGGACGAAAACACGGATGCGCGAGGCGGGACTCGATGCACTGTTCGTCACCGACCCCGCGAACATGAACTACCTGACGGGGTACGATGGCTGGTCCTTTTACGTCCATCAGGGCGTGATCGTCTCGCTCGAGCACGACCAGCCGGTCTGGGTCGGCCGGGAGATGGACGCCAACGGGGCGAAAGCGACCGTCTGGATCGACCACGAGCACATCCGTTCGTACAGCGACGACCACGTCCACTCACCGGTCGGCAAGCATCCGATGGATTACGTCGCGACCGTGCTCGAGGAGCTGGGCCTCGAGAACGCGGCTCTCGGCGTCGAGATGGACGCCGCCTACTACACGGCTCGAACCCACGAACGGCTCCAGCGTGAGCTCCCGGAGGCGACGCTCGTCGACGCCGACCTGTTGGTGAACGAGGTTCGCATCGTGAAGTCCGATCGCGAGATCGAGTACATCGAGGAGGCCGTCAGGCTCTCGGAGGCGGCGATGGAGGCGGGGATCGACGCCATCGGCGACGGCGTCCCCGAATCCGAGGTCGCCGCCGAGATCTACCAGACGCTCGTCGGCGGCACCGACGAGCTCCCGTTCGGCGGTGACTACCCCGCGATCGTCCCGTTGATGCCGTCGGGCGAGCACACCGGGACGCCACACCTGACGTGGACCGACGAGCCGTTCTCGGCGGGCGATCCCGTCATCATCGAACTCTCGGGCTGTCGCCACCGCTATCACTCCCCACTGGCGCGAACAGCCGTCGTCGGCGAGATCCCAGACGAGATGGCTCACGTCGCGGACGTCGTCGTCGAGGGACTGAACGCCGCACTCGAGACCGCCGAGCCGGGCGTCACCTGCGAGGCGGTCGAGCTGGCCTGGCGGGAGACGATCGCCGAACACGGCATCGAGAAGGAATCGCGCATCGGCTACTCGATGGGCTGTGGCTACCCGCCGGACTGGGGCGAGCACACGGCGAGCCTGCGCCCGGGCGACGAGACGGTGCTCGAGGAGAACATGACGTTTCACCTGATCCCCGGTATCTGGCTCGACGAGTTCGGCGTCGAGATCAGCGAGTCGTTCCGCGTCACGAGCACGGGGGCAGAGCGCTTCTCCTCGTTCCCGCAGAAACTGTTCTCGGTCTAAGCTTCGTTCCCGCAGAAACTGTTCTCCGTCTAGCCACGTTCCTGTCCCGGCTACCCTCAGTAGACGGGGACGATCGGGAATTCGCTCTCCTCGAGCGCTTTCATCGTGTTCTGGAACGGGCTGAAGGTGTCGGTCCGTACTCCCGGTCGACCGTCGACGACGATACAGTCGGCCTCAACCGCCTCGGCGTACTCGAGGAGTTCGTCCGCCTCGACGCCGACGAGGCCGACCGCCTCGTAGGCCTCCTCTTCGAGGACCGTTCCCGCGACCTCGTCGGCGATCCTGGTGCACTGGTCTTCGATGACGTCCGTGCCGGTCGGGATCCCCAGCCGTTCGGAAAAGCCGAGCTCCATGTTCGCGAGTTTGCCGAGCCCGAGCACGAAGACGACGTGGAGCTCCGTCTCGAGCTCCTCGGCCTGACGGGCAGCCTCGAGGACGACCTCCTCGCCCCTGGATCGGTCGACGAGGGCCACGACGGTCATGGTGGGACGGACGGGCTCTGGCCTCATCAACGGCCCGCCGGCGAGCCGGTCAGTTCGGCGCGAAGACGACGTTCTCGAGGTCGTCGGTGGAGCCCGTCTCCTCGAGGCGGTGGACGTTGGCCGCGACGATGTCGGCGAGCCGGTCCCAGTGTTTCGGGGTGTGGCCGCCGGTGTGGGGCGTGATGAGGACGTTCTCGAAGTCCCACAGCGGGTGGTCGTGTGGCAGCGGCTCGGGGTCGGTGACGTCGAGGGCGGCGCCGCGAATGCTGTTGGTCTGGATCGCCGAGACGAGCGCGTCGGTGTCGACGATCGGACCGCGAGCGGTGTTGACCACGACGGCGTGCGGCGGGAGGGTGGCGAACGCCGCCTCGTCGATCAGTCCGCGGGTCGTCTCCGTCAGCGGGCAGGCGATCGCGAGGTAGTCGGTCCGAGCGAGGGCGTCGTGGAGGTCGTCCTCGTCGAAGCCGATCACCTCGTCGGTCGGGCCGCCCTTCTCGGGCGTGTAGCGGACGCCGATCGTCTCGACGTCGAAGCCCTCGAGTCGTTTCACGAGTTCCTGGCCGATCGAGCCGAGGCCGACGACCGTCACCGTCGAGCCCGTGAGTTCGTACGACTGGAAGTGGCGCCACTCCGGCGTCTGCTTCCGACGCCACCCCTCGTGGAGCCGCCGGGCGAAGACGAGCATGTTGCCGAGCACTCCTTCGGCGAGTCCCGGCGCGTGGATGCCGCCGGCGTTCGTGACGACTACCTCGCGGTCGGCCAGCTCGTCCATCGGGAGGTGACCCGTCCCCGAGAACGCGCAGGCGAACAGCTCGAGGTTCTCGGCGCGCGCGAGCAGCTCCTCGTCGATGCGGACCCCGGTGACGATCGGCGCCTCGGCGACGAGTTCGCGCTCGGCCCGCGGCGTCGGGGCGTGGACGACCTCGTGGTCGGGAAGGCGCTCGCGCAGTGCCTCGGCGTACGGTTCGGTCGGCAGTCCTTCGGTTCCTTCACGGAGGACGACGATATCTGGTGTCTCGCTCATGGGTACCGCCAGCGCCTCCGACGAATAAAGCGTTTGTATTCGCCTTCAACGGAATCTGTGTACACTTAAGTCGATTCGAGGGCTAGCCCCGTGCAGTCATGTCACGTGCGAGCCGCGATCGGCTGGTCGAGCGCAGACGAACGTTCCACCGCTACCCGGAACCGGGCTGGCGGGAGTTCTACACGACCAGCCTGCTCGTCGACGAACTCGAACGGATCGCCGACGCGACGGACGTCGACCTCGAGCTCGCCGTCGGTCGCGAGGCGATGGATCCGGAAGAACGGATGGCCGTGCCCGACGCGGCCGACCTCGAGCCGTGGTTCGAGCGAGCGCGCGAGCGCGGCGCGCGACCGGACGTCCTCGAGGCCACCGAGGGCGGTTACACGGGCGCGGTCGCTCGGTTTTCGCGGGGCGACGGGCCGTCGATTGGCCTCCGGGTGGACGTCGACGCGCTGTTCATCGAGGAGCCTGACGACGAGGATCACCGGCCGGCCGCCGAGGGCTTTCGCTCCGAACACGAGGGACTGATGCACGCCTGCGGCCACGACGCCCACGTGACTATCGGGCTCGGGACGCTCGAGGCGGTGCTCGAGGGCGAGTTCGAAGGGACGTTCACGGTCTTCTTCCAGCCCGCCGAGGAACTGGGCGGCGGCGGCAAGCCGATGGCCGAGGGCCCCTACGCCGAGGGACTCGAGTACCTCCTCGCGGTCCACGTCGGGCTCGACCACCCGACGGGCGAGGTCGTCGCCGGCATCGTCGAGCCGCTGGCGATGTGCCACGTCGACGCGACTTTCGTGGGACAGTCGGCCCACGCGGGCAAGGCCCCGAACGAGGGCGACAACGCGATCCAGGCGGTCGCCACGGCGGTCCAGAACGCCTACGGGATCCCACGCCACTCGGCTGGAATGACCCGCGTCAACGTCGGCCGGATCGACGCGGGTACCTCGAGCAACGTGATCGCCGAGCGGGCGCGGGTGGCCGCCGAGGCTCGCGGCGAGACGACCGAACTCATGGCGTACGTGAAAGGTGAGCTCCGACGGACGTTCGAGGCGGCAGCCGCCATGCACGGCTGTGAGCTCGAGTTCGAGATCGAGAGCGAGTCACCGCGTGCGGACAGCGACGGAGAACTGGTCGACGTGATCGCCGACGTCGCCGCCGACGTCGACGGCGTCGAACGGGTCGTTCCGACGGCGTCGTTCGGCGCGAGCGAGGACGCGACGTTCCTCATGCAGCGCGTCCAGGACGAGGGTGGCCTCGCTTCGTACCTGATCGTCGGCACCGACCACCCAGACAGCCACCACACGCCGGGGTTCGACGTCGACGAGCGCAGCCTCGAGCTCGCCGTCGAGACGCTCGCCGACTCGATCGAGCGGATCGCAGCGACGCGGCCGTGACTGCCCGCTCTCGCGTCATCGTCTGACGCGATCAGGTGGTATCCCAAGATATTTGTCACGACGGTCACAACTGGACGACCATGCCCTCCACCATCGTCTTGCAATCCGGCTCCGGCGGTGCTGCGCTGTTCGCCCTGTTCTTCCTGATCGTCTACCTCGTCCTGGTCGTGTGGACGTACGGGGACGCCGAGAAAAACAGCAGCCATCCGTCGTTCCTCTGGGCGCTCGTCGTCTTCCTCGCCCCGTTGCTCGGGCTCGTGCTGTACTTCCTGCTCGGCCGAGACCGCGTCGTGTAGGCGCCGACTCGAGCGGACCGTGGGCTCCTACCGAGCAGCGATCGAGCGCGTCCGGTCGGCGTCTCGACCGGTGAACCCCCTAGTCCGTGAGTTCCTCGAGTCGCTGCTCGCGCTCGAGGGCGGCCTGGGTGGCCTTCTCGGCGAACTCGGCCATCTGCCCTTTGATGTCCTCGCGCATCGGGCCGGCGGAGAACTCGTCTGACTCGGCGAGCAGGCGGACGAACGCCCGCAGTTCCTCGTCGGTGACCTCCTCGAACTGGCCGCGCTCGAGTTTGTCGATGACGTCGTCGACGTCGATCTGGCCGACGGGATCGACGTTGAAGTAGACGTTCACCATCCGGTAGTCCGAACCGGCGAGTTCCTGTTCGGCCTTGTAGACGCCGCGGGCGAGCATGTCCTTGAACGGGGTGGAGTAGCCCATCGTCCCGAGGTGGAGCAGCGCGAGCATGTCGGTGATCCCTCGGGTGTAGGCTTCTCGCTCTGCGTCTTCGGGGTCGAACACCGTCTCGCGGTCGCGGTCGTCTAAGTGTTCGAAGATGATGGTGAAATCGAGAATCGCGTTCCGGATGCGCCGGCGGATCCGGTTTCGTTTCTGTTTCTTCGAGTGCTCCGTGTAGTCGGTCTTCCGGCCGAGCAGGAACTCCCGGTCGCTCGGGGTGAGGATCCCACGTTCGCGGTCGGGATCGTACGCGAGCAGGTCCTCGGTCTCGTCGTCGTCCATAGTCATACACAGAAACTGTATACGATACCGAATAATAGTTCCGGATACGGCCGATTCTGTCGGCCGGGCTGAACGTCGAGGCGGTCAGTCGTCGTCGCCGGGGACGACGTCACGCTGTGGCGTGTCCTCGGTCTGACTGCCGATGATCCGTGTCTCGTCCTGAAGCAACACGCGGCCGTGACTCGAGCTGAACTCCTTGACGAGGCCGATCAGGGCGATCAGACAGACGAAGGCGAACGGCCCGCCGGTGATGACCGCGGCGGACTGGAGCGCCTCGACACCCTCGACGCTGAGGACCATGAGGATCCCGGCGGTCGCGCCGAGCATCACGCCCCAGAAGATACGGTTGATGTTCGACGGTTTCGCCTTCCCGCCCGTTGTCATCATCGAGACGGCGAGCGTCGAGGAGTCGGCCGACGTGACGAAAAAGGAGGTCACGAGGATCATGAACGCGAGCATAAAGACGGTTCCGAACGGGAACGTCTCGAAGAGGATGAAGCCCGCGACGTCGGCGCTGAACTCGGGGTCACCGAGGAACGTTGCGACGCCGTTGTGCTCGGCCCAGACGGCCGTGCCGCCGACGAAGGTGAACCACGGGATCGTCGCGGCAGAGGTGGCGGCGATGCCGGTGAACGCGACCTCGCGGACGGACCGACCGCGCGAGATGCGCGCGATGAACAGGCCAGCGAACGGGGCCCACGAGAGCGCCCATGCCCAGTAGAACACCGTCCAGGTGTTGGACCACTCCGTGCCGCCCTCGACGCCCGAGCCGGTGAACAGGCTCATCGAGACGAAGTCGGTGAGCATCCCGCCGAACGCCTGCGTGCCGAGCAACACCAGGAACATCGTCGGCCCGACGATGAACGTTGCCAGCATGAGTGCGACGAACAGGATCATGTTGAAGTTCGAGAGTCGACGGATGCCGCGATTTACCCCGAGTACCATCGAGAGGGTAAACAGCAGCGTCATTCCGATGACCACGAGGATGATCCCGGTGTCACCGAGATTGATGCCCCACTGATAGTCGAGCCCCGTGACAAACTGGCTGCCGATGAAGCCGAGCGAGGTGGCGACGCCGCCGATGGTCGCGAAGACGGCGAAGATGTCGACGACCTTCGCGAGCGGCCCGTCGAGCCGGTCGGCACCGATGAAGGGCGTGAGGATCGAGGAGACGCGCAGCGGCACGTTCTCGTAGTTGTACGCGAAGTAGCCGATCGCGATCCCCATGATCGTGAAGACGGCCAGCTGCGGGAGCGCCCAGTGGAAAATCGTCTGCTGGACGGCGAGGGTCATCGCCTCGCTGGTACCGCCCTCGGCCCCGAACAGCGGCGAGGGGCTATCGTAGTAGAACAACGCCTCGGTAGGTCCCCAGAAGACGACCCCAGCGGCGAACCCTGCCGAGTACAGCATCGCGAAAAACGAGAGGAAGCTGAACTCCGGCGGATCGTCGCCGAACCTGATGCTTCCCCAGGGCCCGACGATCAGGAAGAGCAAGAAGAGGACGATCAGGAAGACGATCAACAGGATCGCCCAGTTGATGTACTCCAGAAACAGCGTGTTTGCGAAGCCGATGGCTCCCCCTTCTCCGTCTTCTCCGACGACCATTTCGGGAGCGAGCAGGTAGGCTGCGATGAAGGTGAGCGTCAGCCCCGCACCGACGAGGAAGACCACCCAGTCGATCTCCTCGGTGAACCGTCCGACCGCCCCGAGATCGTCCGACTCAGCCATCGATCTCACCTCCTACGTGTCGGTTCCGGCGACGGTTACAGATAACTGTCTCGTACGTGCCCGTGTTCGAACCCGTACCACGACCACCCGATCGATTCGCCCGGTCTATCCCGAGTTGCCAGCTATTGTTCCCCATGTTGGGAGTCACCACACGGCAGGACCACGCTCAGGAGTATATTAAGAGTTGCTATAACTGTAGTCGTCGAAAACGGATTCTGTATACAGAAACTGGATGCCGACGTTCGTTCTTCGTCACCACCAGTAAATCGCCAGACGGCGACGACGCCACGCCCAGTAGAACCATCCATCGACCGAACGGACTGGTACAATCTCCTCGGTGACGTCGAGTAAGCACCACGCAGTCTTGCGGTTTTGGAACTTCCTGTCGGTCAGTGATACGAGGGGCCACTGACAGGATGGTACACGGATTCTGTGTATGTGAAATACGGAAACGCTAACTGTCGGTTCCTCGATGTCGTGCTCGAGCCGAGTCGTCGAGCACTCGACCCACTCGGCCGTGATCGACATGAGCGAGCGAACGGAGATTTCGACGAGCGATGCACCGCAAAACGACAACCCGTACTCCCAGGGACGCCGCGTCGGGGACCACCTCTACGTCTCCGGTTTCGGACCCGTCGACCCCGAGAGCGGCGAGGAACTCGAGGGCGACATCGAGGCACAGACGACGCGCGTTCTCGAGAACGTCCGCGGCGTCGTCGAGGAAGCCGGCGGCTCGATGGACGACGTCGTGAAGGTGACCGTCTACCTGACCGATCTCGAAGCGTACGATCGGATGAACGAGGCGTACGCCGCCGCTTTTTCGGAGCCGTTGCCGACGCGAGTCTGCGTGGAAGTCTCGCGACTTCCCGGCGATGTGGTCGTCGAGATGGACGCGATCGCGTACCTGGGCTGATCGGCGGCTCGTCGGCGTCCGCGGTCGAACCGGGAGATCAGTTCGTGGCGTGCTCGATCGCGTCGACGAGCACGTCGAGAGCGATGTCGGCTAGCTCCCGGGTGAGGACGAGCGGCGGGATGAGCCGCAGGACGTTACTGTGGCGGCCGGCCGTCCAGACGAGGACGCCGTGTTCGAAACAGTACTGCTGGATGTCGTCGACGGCGTCGCCGTCGGGTTGGCCGTCTTCGTCGACGAACTCGACGCCGATGAACAGCCCCTTGCCGCGGACGTCGAGGACGCGCTCGGAGTCCTCACCGGCCTCGCGGAGCCGCCCGCGGATGTGCTCGCCCAGCTCCCGGGCGTGGGCCAGCAGATCGTGTTCCTGGATGTACTCGATGGCTCGGGTGCCCGCGCGCATCCCGACGACGTGGCCGCGGTAGGTGCCGGCGTGGTCGCCCGGTCCCCAGGTGTCGAGCTCCTCGTGGTACATCGTCGCCGAGAGCGGAAAGCCGACGCCCCCGAGCGCCTTCGCCGAGGTCATGATGTCCGGGCTGACGCCGTGCCAGTCGCTGGCCCACCACTGGCCGGTCCGGCCGAGCCCGCTCTGGATCTCGTCGAACATCAGCGGGACGTCGTTGTCGTCGGCGAGATCGCGCAGCCCCTGAAGGAACCCCTCCGGCGGAACGATGATGCCACCTTCGCCCTGGATCGGTTCGACGAAGATGCCGGCGGGGTTCGCGAGGCCGCCGTAGGGATCCTCGAGAACCGCCTGGACCTCCTCTAAGGCGCGCGCACAGGAGAACGAGCCACAGCACTCCGCGGCGGGCCGAGAACAGATCGCTTCCGCGTCGCCCGTCCCCGCGTCGGCAGTCGGCGTCGGATACCGGACGTGGGTCACCTCCGGAACCAGCGGCGTGTAGTGACCCTTGAACTTCTTGTTCGAGGTGAGCGTCATCGCCCCCGGCGTTGCACCGTGATAGGAGCCCCGGAACGCGATGAGCCCGTCGCCGCCGGTGTTGTACTTCGCCAGTTTGATCGACGCTTCGACGGCGTCGCTGCCGGTCGGCCCGCCGAAGACGACCCGGTTCTGTCCACGGAGGCCGCTCGGGGCGATCTCGTCGAGCTTCTCGATTAACTCGAGGCGGGCCTCCGTCGGGAAGTCCACCGTGTGGACGAGTTTCTTCGACTGTTCTTCGACGGCCTCGAGCACGTACGGGTTGGCGTGGCCGACGTTGAGGACGCCGATGCCGGCGAACATGTCGATGTACGTGTTACCGTCGACGTCCCGGACCGTCGCCCCCTTTCCCTCCTCGAAGGCGATCGGGATGTCGTTCGGGTACGCGACCGCACTGCTGTCGATCTCGCGTTGTTTCTCGAGTAACCGGCGCGTTTTCGGTCCGGGTACCGTTTCGACGTCGGGTGCGATCTCGTAGTGGAGTTCCGTAATCGGTGGTCCAGCAACCATGACGGGCACAAGGGGGACCGTTCACAAATAGCTTGTTAACAGTTCCTGACTTGTATCTATCAGTAATCGTTTACGAACCGGAACAAACGGCGACGCTCCGAGTCGGCATCGTCGACAGCTGATCGACGAACGGAAGCATCTCGATCAGTATTCGATCTCGACGAATACACAATCCGTTTAAGCTATCGTCTCACACTAGCTCGAGTATGTCACTCGTTACCGTCGCCGACGTCGAGGCAGCCCGCGAGCGAATCGATCCCGTCGTCCATCGGACGCCGCTCGATCGATCGACGACGCTCACAGCGCGGTGTGGGGCGGCCTCGGTCGGACTCAAACTCGAGAACACCCAGCGAACGGGTTCGTTCAAGATTCGCGGCGCGTACAACCACATAAGCCAGCTTCCCGCGGACGGTCGCGACCGCGGCGTGATCGCTGCCAGTGCGGGAAACCACGCCCAGGGGGTCGCCCTCGCGGGCCAGTTGCTCGGGATCCAGACCACGATCGTCGTCCCCGAGATCACGCCGGCGGCGAAGATCGCGGCCACCCGCGGCTACGGCGCCGAGGTACTCGTCGAGGGGGAGATCTACGAGGACGCCTACGCACGTGCGCTCGAGCTCGCCGACGAGGAAGGTCTCGCGTTCGTCCATCCCTTCAACGACGAGCGGATCGTCGCCGGCCAGGGAACCGTCGGCCTCGAGCTCGCCGAGGAGTGCCCCGAGATCGAGACGGTCCTCGTCGCCATCGGCGGCGGCGGGCTGATCGGCGGCGTCGCCACCGGCCTCGACTCACTCGAGCACGACGTCCGCGTGATCGGCGTCCAGCCGACCGGAGCCGCCCACGCCGGGCCGTCGCTCGAGCGCGGCGAGATCCACGAACTCGAGACGGTCGACACCGTCGCCGACGGCATCGCCGACACCCGGCTGCTCGAGAAGACGTTCGCCCTCGCGCGCGAACGCGTCGACGACGTCGTGACGGTCACCGACCGGGAAATCGCCGCGGCCGTCGCGTTCCTGGCTGAGCGCGCGAAGACGGTCGCCGAACCTGCGGGTGCTACACCCGTCGCCGCCCTCCTGAGCGGCGCCGTCGACGTCACCGACGAGCACGTCGTCGCGGTCGTCTCCGGCGGAAACGTCGATATGAGCGATCACGTCGACCTCGTCGAAACGGGGCTAGCCGAACTCGGCCGACGGGCAACGGTCCGACTCGCCGTCGCCGGCTGGCCCGCGGCGTTGACCGCGATCGTCGACGTCCTGACCGACCACGGTGCCGGTCTGGAGGCCGTTCACGCGCCGCGTCGGGCCGACGGCGACGACCCCAACCGAACGCCGGTCGAACTCACGGTGTCGGGGAGCAGCCCCGACCACCTCGAGGCGACCCTCGCGGCCGTCGGGGGGCTCGAGGGTGTGGCCCTGGTCGACGGCGCCGTCCGGGAAGCCGGGTCGTCACGTTGATAGGGTCACGGGGTCGTTCTCGAAACAGCTCTCGACCCGGTTCGGGAGACGAACGGGTGAGCGGACACTGATGACGACCCACACCGACGACGAACGAGGACGGACGGCGGGACCTCCCTGCCCCCTCTGTGAGTCATCCCTGTACAAGCGCCACTGTAAGTACGTCTGTCCGCAACACGGCGTCGTCTACGACTGCTCGGATCCGTTTCGGTGACCGGTCGATTTTCCGTGTTCACAGTCACCACCGTCTTTCCCTCGGGACTCACAGTCACCTCGAGCGGAACGACGGGGCATTGTTATGCTACACCATGGCATGGACTAACATATGGTCACCAGATGTACGCTGTGCCGACGACCGATCCACGACGAATCGCTCCAGCGCTGGTGCCGGTGTGGGTGGTGTATGGATCCGAACTGCGAGCGGAATCACGCCCCGTTCTGCCAGGTGAACGGAAGCGAGCGGTGGATCGGCGCGCTCGAGTACTGATTTCGCCTTTCACTCGACTCGAGACGCCCCGATTTCTCCGCGCGCACTACCGCGAGAACAGGGTTCGAAGCCGACCGAACAGTCCGCCGTCGGCACCGTCGTCGTCGCGGGAGCCGTCACCGTCGTCCGTGGTCCCCTCGTCGCGCTCGAGCGAACCGGCGAGCGGACCGTCGGCCGATCCACCGGTCCCCGACGGAGTGCTCGCGCTCGTCGGCGACTCCTCGAGGTCGTCCAGTGAGAGGTCGATCTCGTCGATGTCGGGCGTCGCTTCGCGGCCTTCGCCGGCCTCGGCCGCGCGGACGTCCGCGCCAGTCACGGCACCGGTTTCGATGCGGGCGGCGAGAGCCGCGTCTGACTGTGACGCGTCGTCCTCCGACTCCTGCGCCTCACCGTCGACCTTCTCGACCACCGACGAGTCGCCGCCTTCCTCGACCACTGTCGAGTCGCCGTCGTCGCCTTCCTCGAGCACAGACGAGTCGCCGTCGTCGTCGACCGCCGGAGCATCGAGATCAGTTGCCTGGAGGACCTCGTCGTCGCTCGAGTCCGCTCCGGATTCTTCGCTGGTGTCATCGGTGTCATCACTGTCGGCACCGTCGGCGTCACGCTCGTCGACTCGAGCGTCGTCCCGTGTCGACTGGGGCTCGTCGTATTCCAGGCGAACCGATGCGCCGGTCGCCGGTTCGCATTCGTCTTCGTCCGCTTTCTCCTCGCTCGCGTCGTTCAGCGACTCGAGGATGTCGTCGACGCTCCTCTCGGAGACGACGCGACGCGGGCCGCCGCCGGGGGTGTCGATGCCGCCGCTGTCCCGTCCACCGTCGGATCCGTCTCCTGATTCGTCGCTCATTGGGTACGGGTGTCTCTCCCGCAGTATTATGCTTTGCCCGTCGACCCGACGGATTCCCGGGCCGGCACGAAAGGGCTAAGCGGCGGGCCCCGTTTCTCCCGGGCATGAGCCTCGACGACCTGAACGAGGAGCTGCACTCGACCTACTCCGCTCTCGGGGAGGAACTCACCGTCTCGCTCGACCGGGAGACTCGCAACGAACTCGCACTGCTCGAGACCGTCCTCGAGCCCGAGGAGACGGACGAACTCGTCCGCCGGGCGATCCACATGCTCTTTCAGACGACGGTCGACACCGGCAGCCTCGACTTCCACCTGCGCTCGGGGTACGACGTCACCTACGACGAGTACCTCACGGGGATGACCTACGCGGAGATGACCGGCGAGAACCGATATCCGAAACTCGACGACGAGCGACGTTACCAGTTCTGAGGCGACGGCAGACGGCATCGACGCCTCGTCGCGAGGTGAACCGAGACCGAACTTTTTATTCGACCAGCCCGAACCGGTCGGACGACTTCACGATGTCCGACCGGACGTACACGAGACGAACGATTATCGCCAGCCTCTTCGGCGCCGGTGGGCTGGCGGTGACGATCGGCGCGGGCCGCGCTCCAGATTCGAACGCAGCCGGACGTGAGAAGCGAGCAGAGTCCGAGCCGTCGAGCGAGTCCGAGCGGTCCGACGGACCAGTCGAGGAACGCGAGCCGGACGAGTCCGTGGTCGTCCACGAGCTACTCTGCACCTGTCCGGTGTGTATGGGTGGGCCTGGTCGCGGTGGCCCCGGCGGGTTCTGAGTCGGTTCTCAGGCCGTCGGCGTCAGCTCCGTGGCGACCTCGTCGACCGATTCGAGGAAGAGCTCCGCAGCGAGGTCGATCTCGCGTGCGGTGACGTCGAGCGGCGGGAGGAATCGGAGCGACTTGTAGCCACAGCCGAGGACGAGCAAGCCGCGGCGGAACGCGGCCTCGACGACCGCTTCCCGGCGTTCTTTCGTGTCGAACTCGACGGCGAGCATGAGGCCACGGCCGCGGACGTCGATCAGCCCGTCGGCGTCGGCCTCCTCGAGGCGATCACGGAGCTGCTGGCCGCGGTCGCGAACGTTCACGAGCAGGTTCTCCTCGCGGATCGCGTCGATGGTGAGCACGCCCTGCAGGGAGGCGAGGAGGTCGCCGGCTCCCCAGGTCGAGGAGATCCGACCCTCCTCCTCGGGGAAGACGTCCGAGCGAGAGATCGTCGCGCCGACGCGCAGCCCCTTCGCGCTCGTGATCACGTCCGGGGTGAGCTCGAGGTGGTCGACGCCCCACAGCTCTCCCGTGCGGCCGAGACCGGTCTGGATCTCGTCGACGATCACGTTCAGGTCGAAGCGCTCGCGCAGGTCCTCGACGTCGCGGGCGAACTCGGGGTGGGCGGGGCGGTAGCCGCCCTCGCCCTGGATGGGCTCGAGGATCAGGTACGCGACCTCCGCGGGGTCGATGACGCCCTGATTGGGGTCCAGCTTGTCGGCGATCACGTTGCCGCCGGGGCCGTCGGTGCACCAGCTGCCCTCGTACTCCTCGTCGGTCGACGGGTAGGGTACGCTCACGATCCCCGGAACTTCGGGGTAGCCTTTCCGGTGGACCATCTTCGATCGGTTGAGCGAGAGTGCGCCCAGGGTCCGGCCGTGGAACGCGCCGTCGGTCGTAAATCCACGGTGGCCGCCGCTGGTGTAACAGATCTTGATGGCGTTCTCGACGGCCTCTGCGCCGGAGTTCGAGAGGAAGACGCGGTCCATGTCGTAGTGGCTCGTGAGATCCACCAGTCGCTCCATGAGCTCCGTCGGCCCCGGGAACTCGCTATCCTCGGGCGGGAAGCCGCCGCTGACGTAGAAGTCCTGGCCGGCGATCTTCGTCGGGTCGACGAGGTCGAACTCGCGAAGCCGGTCGCGAATCAACGGATTGTTGTAGCCGAGCGGGGCAGCGGCGACGTGGCTCGTGAAATCGAGGAGGACGTTGCCGTCGACGTCGGTGCAGAAGGGCCCTTCGGCGGGCGCCTGCGTGTCCCAGACGAACTCGTAAACGTAGGTACTGGGAGCGGCGAACTCGTGGTGGTAAGACGCCCACTGCTCGGCTCGCGCTCCGGGAATGTTCGATACCTGTGGTTCGACCGTGTCTCGGTCCATGTGGCCAGTTAGCGACCCGTCGGTTAAAATATTCGTTTCGGTCGTGGCAATTTCTAGTAACTCGCCGGGCGAGCCCTGTTGCCGACACCAGCGCCTAGTCGGTGTGCGTATCGAGCACCTGCCTGAGTCGCGCCTCGTCTTGCATCCCGACGAGTCGCTCGGCCGGCTCGCCGTCGACGAACAGCACGAGCGTCGGCAGCCCCCGGACGCCGTGTTGCTGGGCGAGGAGCTGGTGGGCGTCGGTGTCGACTTTCGCGACCGCCGCTGCCGTGTCCGCGGCGAGCCGATCGAGGATCGGTGCGAGCATCTGACAGGGGCCACACCAGTCGGCGTAGAAGTCGACGAGGACGGTCGGGTACTCCTCGAGGACTTCCTCGAAGTGCGCCGGTCCCTGGACGGGGATCGGAGCGTCGGGCGTGGCCGACAGCTGCTGTTCCCGTTCGGCACGCTCGCGGAGCTGTTCGCGCTTTTTCTCGCGAATTCGCTCGAGTTCGTCCGGTTCGTCCATACTCGTCGTAGTCCGGGCGCAGAAAAAACGGTTGCGACGTGGACCGATCAGAGACCGAGTGAGGAACGGACCCGACCGACCAGGCTGCTCGAGCCGTCCTCGGGTTCGTCTTCGTCCTCGTTGGAGGCGGAGTCGGCTGTGCCGGCCGGGTCGTCGGCGTCGCTGGCGCTCGCCTCGGCAGCGTCGGCTTCGTCGCCAGTTGTGTCCTCACTCTCGAGGTCGCGCTCGTCGGAACCGGGCTCGCCGCGGTCTACCGGGTCGTCTCCTGTGGAGTCGGCCTCCGGGGCGTCCGCCGGTGCCGGCTCGTCGGCGGTCGGCTCGGGCTCGTCCGCGTCCGTGCCGCTGCCGGTGTCGACCCAGAGGAACTCGTCTGCTTTTCGTCGGCCGGTGAGCAGCAGGTCCTCGAGTGCGTCCTCGTCGAGGAGCTCGTCTGCTGTCGACGTCGGCTCCTCGTCGGCCACACCGGTGATGATGTCGTCGGGGCTCTCCTCGCCCAGGACGTCGTCGACGGCTGACTGGCCGTCTGCCTCGCGTCGGAACTGCTCGAACACGTCGCTCGCCGTCTGGTCTTCGATCCCCTCGTGCTCGTCCACGCTCCGGTCGACCGATTCCCGTTCCAGCGGCTCCTCCTCGACGGCCCCGAAGAGCTCGTCCATGCTGGGTCCGACGTCGACCCCGGTCGTCTCGCCGTCGGTCGTGCTGTCGGTCATGTTCTCTCTCTTTCCTTTATCGGCCAAAACCTTTAAATTTCGGGAAAGTCACTCCGCGCTATCAGTACCCTTTCGGGCCGAGACGGGCCTCGAGCTGGAACGCTCCTCACACCTGGCGTGAGAGTCGCCCTCGAGCTGGCTGCCACAGCTGTGACACGGCTCTCCCGCTACGATCGGCTCCGTACAGGCCGGGCAGGAGACGAGCGTCGACGTGGCCGACGATGACCGGCGAGACGGGACGAACGCAGCCAGGCCGACGCCGGTCGACAGGTCGAACCCGTGGACCGTCTGGAGCTCCGTGACGAGCGCATCGTCCCGGAGATACTCGAGGCACTTCCAGAGCCCGAGGAACGCGAGCGCGGGAGCGAGCGAGAACGCGAGGATCAACACGAATGCGGTGAGCGAGTGCACGGTGACGACGACCTCGATCGAGGGTGACGACTCCGACTGCATCAGTGAGTCCCTGCACTGGTGTAGAACTCACTTGCCGACGTCGATTCTCGTCGCTCGAGGTCCACCTTCTGCGGTCGATTCTCGTCGCTCGAGGACCCTGCACAACTCCTATTACGTCGGCGGGTGAATCGGCGACGTTACGATGACTGGAATCGAATACGACGACTTCCTCGACCTCGAGTACGAACCGTCAGAGACCGACCTCGTCTGTGCGTTCACGATCGACCCCGCCGACGGGATGTCGATGGAGGCGGCCGCGAGTCGCGTCGCCTCCGAATCGTCGAACGGCACGTGGGCGGCCCTCCACGTCGACGAGGACGAACTCACCCACCTCGGTGCCGTCGCCTGCGAGATCGACGGGGGCGAGGTCACCGTGGCCTACCCCGCCGACCTGTTCGAGGCCGGGAGCATGGCCCAGATCCTCTCGTGTATCGCGGGGAATATTTTGGGGATGAAGGCCGTGGACACGATCCGACTCGAGGACTGTCACTGGCCCGAGTCGATCGTCGAGGGCTTCCCGGGGCCGCGTTTCGGGACGAGCGTCGCGACCGAGAAACTCGACGCCGGGGATCGACCCGTGCTGGCGACCGTGCCGAAACCCAAAGTCGGTCTCTCGACGGCCGCTCACGCCCGCGTCGGCGAGGAGGCCTGGCTCGGCGGCGTCGACCTCCTCAAGGACGACGAGAACCTCACCGACCAGGGGTTCAACCCGTTCGAAGCGCGCCTGACCGAGAGCTTAGCCGCCCGCGACCGCGCTCAGGAGGAGACGGGCGAACGCAAGGACTACCTCGTCAACGTCACCGCCGAGACGAACGTGATGCTCGAGCGCGTCGACCTCGTGGCCGAGCACGGCGGCGGCTTCGTCATGGTCGACGTCGTCACGTGTGGCTGGTCGGCCGTCCAGTCGGTGCGCGAACGGGCGGAGAAACACGACCTGGCGATTCACGCCCACCGCGCGATGCACGCCGCCTTCGACCGTTTGCCCCACCACGGCGTCTCGATGCGCGTGCTCGCCCAGATCTCGCGGCTCTGCGGCGTCGATCACATCCACACCGGCACCGCGGGCCTGGGCAAACTCGAGAACGAGGACACCCCGGGGATCAACGAGTGGCTCACCTCGGACCTCTACGGGGTGAAGCCGGTCCTCCCCGTCGCCTCCGGCGGCCTCCACCCCGGCGTCGTCGACCAGCTGCTCGAGACGCTCGGGACGACCCTCATCGTCCAGGCCGGCGGCGGCATCCACGGCCATCCCGACGGCACCCACGCGGGCGCAAAGGCGCTCCGCCAGGCCGTCGACGCCTCGGTCGCAGGGACGAGCCTCGAGGCGTACGCCGACGATCACGCGGAACTGGCGACGGCGCTCGAGAAGTGGGGCGCCGAGACGCCGCGGTAGCGGTGCCCACCGTCGGGGCCGGAACGTGAGCGCCGCCCTCGAGCGGGCGTTCACCAGCGAGGCGCCCGAGCGACGACGAACGACGGCGTCGCACCAGCCCCGCGCAGTCGGCGGCCGACTCACCCTGCGGGGGTGCGTCCGACGGCAGCGAGCCCGTCGGATCGCTGCCAGGTTGTGACCGGTCACCACCCGTGACCGAATCGAACCGTGAGAGTGAAACCGTGGGCCTGTCTCCGTGAAATCGGATGGAAGACCGTGGGTTCGACCTCGACGAGCGCGTCGCCACACTCGAGGACGCGGAAACGAGGCGGACGCTTTCGCCCGTCGATCGCGTCGCCGAGCGGAGCTACTTCGCCGCACCCGCCAGCGGCGACCTTCCGGTTCTCGGAAGCGAGGAGGAACTCGTCTTCGCCTCGAGCAACTACCTCGGGCTGACGGCGGACCAGCGGGTACAGAACGCCGCCCGGCGGGCGACGGCCGTCGTCGGCACCGGTGCCGGTTCGAGTCGACTCGTCACCGGCGACACGCTCGTCCACCACGACCTGGAGCGACTGCTCGCCGAGACGCTGGGGACCGACCGGGCGCTCGCCTTCGCCTCGGGGTACGCGGCGGCCGTCGGGACGATCACCGCCCTCGAGCCGGACGTGATCTTCGTAGACGAGTCGACTCGTTCGAGCATCACCGACGGGTGCCGGTTTTCCAGCGCGGAGGTGGTACGCTACGATCACTGTGACGCGGCCGACCTGCACGCGTCGATGGCGGAGCGAGCCGAACGAATTTCGGATGGAGAGTCGTGGCTGGTCGGTACCGACTCCGTGTTCGACGTGGACGGTACCGTCGCGCCGCTCTCGGCGATCTGTGACGTCGCCGACGAGTTCGGCGCGTGGGTGCTGGTCAACGAGACCCACGCCACCGGCCTCTACGTCGACGGCGGCGGGGTCGTCCAGGCCGAAGGACTCGAGGATCGGATCCACGTCCAGCTGGGGTCGCTCTCGACGGCGCTCGCGAGCCAGGGCGGCTACGTCGCGGGGGATGACGCCCTCATCGAGACGCTGGTCACCGACGCCCGGTCGTTCGCCTGCTCGGCGGGTCTCGCCCCCGCTGCGGCTGCGACGGCGAGCGAGGCGCTCCACGTCGCCCGCCACAGCGACGTTCGCGAACGCCTCTGGGACAACGTCGCCCACCTCCGCGACGGCCTCGAGGCGATGGGGTATCCGGTCCTCGGCGACTCACAGCTCCTGGCAGTGTGCGTCTGTGACCGTCGCGACGCACTCGCGCTCGTCGACGGCGTCCGGGAACGGGGCGTCGTCGTCCACCCGCTTTGCCCGCCAACGGCTCCGGCGGGCGCGGGCCGGGTCCGGGTCGCCCCGATGGCGAGCCACGATCGGGACGACGTCGTCGCCTGCCTCGAGGCGTTCCAGACCGCTGGCGAAGAACTCGGGTTGCTGTAACGGGCCCGCTCGAGCGTCGTGGCTGACTCACGGGCTACGACGGCAGACTGGCCGGTGGCGTCGCCCGCTGGTCGTGGTGGGCGACGACGAACGTCGCGAGCTCTGATTTCCGATGGTTCACTTCGAGGTGGACCTGCAGGGTTCGTTCGTCGGCGTACACGTGTTCACAGAGGGGACAGTTGTTACTCGATGCCACGGTTGATCATCGTGTGTACAGTCATCACGTACCTACCTAAACCCATCTGTGAGCTATCGTTCGAACAGGACGTTCGGCGCGCTCTCCGCTCGCCTATCTAACCGCCGCTTCGAAGTCGACCGTTCACACTGTCGACGGGGGCTCGTGTCGTTCGACCGTCGGATCCGTTCTGGCGTCGAGCCCCTCGAGGATGTATCGCGTGAGTTCGGACTTTCGGTGCTCGACCTCGAGGTGCACGCGCAGATCGCCCATCTCCTCGTACGTGTCGGTGCAGAGCGGACAGCTGTGAGAGCCAGTCATCGGCGACCACCACGAGTAGTGTCACCACGCATCGACCTAACGGTGTCGATCAATCGAATAGTTGACGTGAAACGTCGTTCGTCGAACTCAGAAGAAGTCGGACAGCCCTGCCTGTCCGTCCTCGGAGTCGTCGCCCCCGTCGTCGGAGTGTTCTTCGCCCTCGCCGTCGCCCCGTCCACCGGTTTCGGCGCTTGCATCAGTTTCTGCGTCGCTCGAGGACGCGAGCGTCACCTGACCGTCCGCCGCATCGCCGACGTCACCGTCGTCCGCGTCGTCCGCCCTCGAGCTCGAACCCTCGAGGAAGGCGTCTCCGGCGTGCTCGACGACCTGTTCGGCCGTCCGTTCTTCGGCGTCCTCGACGATCGACTGGACCTTCTTCGTGTCCGCGCCGCTGCCAGTGACGAACGAGACCTCCTTCGCGTCGAGGTCGTAGGCGGCGGCCATCCGAACCGTGAGGTCGCGGTTCCGGCAGTGGTGGCTCATCTCCGCGAGAAACGGCATGAGTTCCTGCCGGGCGGTCGCGACGCTCGTCCCTTCGCGTTCGGCGATCCGTTCGGCGATCGAGTCGCGGGTGTCGCGGGTCCCTCGCGTACGACCGAGCTTCGACCAGTAACTCGGCGGGCCGTAGCGCGTCCAGCCGCCTTTCGGCTCGCGGCGAGAGGCGGCGACGCCGGCGGTCATGTTGTCGGAGGCGTAGCGCCAGTAGGAGTAGTTTTGCGTGGCGCGAACGCGGCCGAGCCAGCGGTCGGCGTTCGCGAGGAACTCGTAGGCGTCGGCCAGTTCGCCGCCCTCGTAATCTTTGGGGACGTTGTCCTCGATCCAGTTGAGCAACTCGTCGGGCGTCTCGTCGACGTCGTAGGAGGCTCGCAGCGCCCCTTCGGCGTCCTCTTCCTTGATCAGCGCGTCGAGGAAGTCGAAGATCCCCGCCGTCCGGTCGCGCTCGCCCGTGACGACGTCTTCGACGGTCAGTTTCTCCGCCTGCTCGGCGATCGCCTGCAGGTCGTTGACGGCCGATCGGAGGTCGCCCGAGGTCGACTCGGCGATCTTCCGTAAGGCCTCCTCGTCGAACTCGATTCCCTCGCGTCGGCAGATGTCCCGCAGGACGGGGACGATCGAACGCGCGGAGACGTCGCGGAACTCGATCGTCTCACACGCCTTCCGGAGCGACTGGCTCATGTCGTAGAACTCGTTAGCGACGAGCACCATCGGCTGGCTCGCGCTCTTGACGAGCGTCGTGACCTCCCTCGAGCCGCCGTAGTCCGCCGAGCCGTGGAAGTTGTCCGCCTCGTCCAGAACGACGAGCCGCCGCCCCGCCTCGCCGCCGGTCAGCGTGCCGCTCTTTGCGGCCTCGCCTGCGACGCGCTTGATGACGTCGGCCTGGCGGTCGTCGCTCGCGTTGAGCTCCATCACGGGCCAGCCCAGGTCGTTCGCGAGCGCGTGGGCGGCCGAGGTCTTGCCGACGCCGGGGCTGCCGTGGACGATCGCCGCCTTCCGGTGGTCGTCCCAGCTCTCGGCCCACGCTTTCAGCTGATCGCGGGCCTTGTTGTTCCCCCGGACCTCCGACAGCGTCGACGGCCGGTACTTCTCGGTCCAGTCACTCATTGTCGGTGGTAGGTGAAAGGCGCGTTTAGTGGTTGCGGAGTCCCTCGTCGTCGATTCCCTTCAGGTCCAGACGGGACGTGACGTCCGCATACGTCTCGTCGCTCGAGACGATGGTATCGCCGTTCGATTCGACGAGGTGAAGCGCATCGAACGGTGTGAACCCGTGGTCTTCAACGTACGTCGCCGCCGTCACGACCGTCTCCACGTCACCGCGTACCTCGACGAGGTTGGCGGCGTTCGAAACGACACGTTCGGTATCACGTTCTTCCCGGTAGGCGACCATCAGGAGTTCGATGAGGGTGAACTGTGACGTCCACAACTCGTCACGGTGTTCCCGGTACACAAACTCGGCGGCCTCGCCGAGCCAGTCATCGTCCTTAATTAGTGCGAGGAGAAAATCGGTTTCTGCATACATCTATCGTCCGGCCTCGTCGAGCGCTGCGTTACGTGCTTCGTCACGAAGTACGTCAGCCGACTTCTCGACATCCGCGAACTCGTCCCTGAGTGCCTCGAGCGGGTCGTCGGCGACCGGAACCAGTTTGACCCCGTCGGGAAGCTGAACGACGTGATATCGGTCCCCGTATCGCTCTCGGACCTCCTTCGGGAGCGTGAGGCGACCGCGGTCGTCAAGCGCCACGTCTGACATACCTCGGTGTATGGTGGGCAAGAGTAAAAACGTTCCCCGATATATGGAAGATACCCATTCTGTGTTCGCTTGTCGGAGTTTGTCTCTGCATTCACGAACGGCCGATGGCTCGAGGACGCAGACCCTCGCCGGTCAGTATGAGCCGTCGAGCCAGAACGGCTTATCCGCCCGGCGCCCCTCTACAGGCTATGACCGAGCCCGATCGGTTCCGGATCCCCGTCACCGCCGGCGCACTCGCCGGCGCCCTCGCGTGGGTCGTCGGCTACCTCGTCACTTACGTCCTCTCGCTCGAGGAACTCGAGGCGAGCTTCGCCGCCCAGGGACTCCAGTTACTCACCGACGACGCCGCCGAGTGGCGACTGGTTGGGTGGCTGTTCTACAACGCCCACGGGGTCGCCGTCCGGATTCCGCGCGGTCCGTTCACTCCCTTCAGCGTGAACGTCGTCGACGCCAACGACGGCCACCTCTCGGTCCTCTTCGCCGTGCCGCCCCTGCTGTTGCTCGCCGCCGGCGCGCTCGTCACCTGGCAGCGGCGCACCGAGCTCCGGAGCGGCGCCGACGCGCTCGTGAGCGGCGCAACGGTCCTCGTCGGCTACCTCCCGCTCGCGATCGCCGGGGTCGCCGCGGTCACCGTCACCGTCGGCGGCGAGCAGCTCCGCCCGGATCCCGTCACCGCCGTCTTCCTCGCGGGGATCTTCTATCCAGCGCTGTTCGGCGCGCTCGGCGGCCTCCTCGTCCGGCTGGCCGCCGGCCGCCGGTGATCGAGTTCGATCAGTCCTCGTCTTCGACCTCGGTCCCGCCCTCGACCGGCCGGGCCACCAGCTCGCCCCAGTGTTCGTAGCCGTGGCGGGCGTAGAACGCCCGCGCCCGCTCGTTGTCCCGGTCGACGTCGAGGACGATCCGCTCGAGCGGGAGGTCCTGGTCGTCGGCGAAGGCGAGCGCGGCGGCCATCAGCTCGTCGGCGATCCCGGTCCCGCGGTAGCCCTCGTCGAGAAACAGTTCGTTGAGGACGGCGGCGTCCCAGATCATCGACAGCGACTCGGGGAGCACGAAGACGTAGCCGACGAGCTCGCCGTCGACGGCGGCGACCGTCACCGATCGGGGCTGCTCGTCGACACAGCGGTCGACCCACTCGAGGTAGCGCTCGCGGTAGGCGTCGGTGAGTTTTTCCTCGTAGGTTCGTTCTTTCTCCTCGCCGCCGGTGCCGCTCGCGAGGGTGAGCTCGAACGAGCGCTTGAGTTCCCACATCGCCTCACGGTCTGCGTCCGGATCGTACGGTCGAACGTCGGCGTTCGCGTCCATGTCGCTCGATTCGCTCGAGCGGGCCTGTGTGTGTCGGTTCGCAGCCGTCGCCAGTCGGCAGGCGTCCGCTCCGGTAGCTACTTGTCCCGACCGTTCGAGCCAACGTGCATGGGCGGACGTGGGCCGAAACGCGAACTCGCAGAGAAAATCGCCGGGGAGATTACGCTGAGCGACGATCCGGGGGCGACGTTACGCAAGTGGCGGACCGACTTCGACGTCTCCCAGACCGACCTGGCGGCCGAGCTCGAGGTCTCCTCGTCGGTGATCTCGGACTACGAGAGCGGCCGCCGGCAGAGCCCCGGCATCGGCGTCGTCAAGCGGCTCGTCGACGGTCTGCTCGCGATCGACGAACGCCGGGGTGGCGGCCGTATCCGCCAGTACGGCCGCGTCCTCTCGGCGGGTTTCGAGAGCGACGTCGTCTACGACCTGCGCGAGTACGCCACGACGATGCCCCTCGTTCGCTTTTACGACACCATCGACGCCACAGAGGTCGCACCGGGCGGAACCGATCGGATCAGCGGTCACACCGTCATCGACAGCATTCAGGCGATCACGCGCCTCTCGAGCGAGGAGTTCTTCCGCCTCTACGGCCAGAGCACGAACCGCGCGCTGGTGTTCACCGGCGTCACCCGCGGTGAGTCACCGCTGGTGGCCCTTCGGGTCGTCAACCCCACGCCCAACGCCGTCGTCCTCCACGGCATCGACGAAGACGCCCTCTGGGACCACGCGGCCGACCTCGCCCGGATCGACGGCTACTCGCTGGCCGTCACGACGATGGCGCTCGAGGAGATGCTCGAGGAGCTCGTCGAACTCGAGTGAGGGCGTCCCGGGCGACCGTTCTCACCAGAGCTGGCCCCGGAGCTCGTGGAGTGACTCGAGGACGTACTCCGGCCGGGGGTCGGGACGGCGATCTGCGTCGGCCAGCCACGCGGCCCGGAGCCCCGCCGCCTGTGCCCCGGCGACGTCGACTGCGGGGACGTTCCCGACGTACACCGCTTCCTCGGGAGCCGCGTCGACGGCCGACAGCGCCCGACGAAACGGTTCGGGATCGGGCTTCGCCGGGGTCTCGTAGCCGGCGAACACCATCGTCTCGAAGACGTCGGGGAGGTCGATCGCGCGGAGCTTTCGGCGCTGTAACTCGGGGTGGCCGTTCGTGATCAGCCCGAGGCGATACTCCTCCTCGAGCGTGATCACGACCTCGCGTGCACCCTCGAGCGCCACCAGGTCGTCCGGATCGCGTTCGTCGTGGAACGCCCGGTTGAGGCGTTCGCCCAGCGACGGATCGTCGACGTGTTCTGCACAGAGGGCGGTGAACGTCCGCTCGTAAAGCTCGTATCCGTCCGCGCTCTCGGGGAGGAACTCGAGGTATCGACCGTGGAAGTCCGCCATCTCGAAACGGGGCTCGAGGCCGAGGCGGTCGAACGCCGCCTCGAGGATCACCGACCCCGGCCGCTCGTAGGTACAGAGCGTCCCGTCGAGGTCGAAGAGGATGGTCGACGGCGTGGCGTGCATGCGGGGAGCTAGGGGCGGGGGTTCGATAACGTGTTCGCCCGAAGCTTCGAGCCGGCAGTATCCGAAGACCGGCTCTTGCAACCGATCCAGTTACGCCCAGGTAACGTACACGGTTACGGTAAACTCACTCAAACGTTAAGTGTCGAAATCCCCGACAGTGGACAGAGGTCGTGGACGAACGGACCTGCCACTCCCTCCATCCCGGATGCGGCGCGAGTCGCGAACGCCACTCGCAAGAGGACATCAATGGAATCCCAGAGACATACCCGTCGTTGCGGAACTGATGACAGAACGAAGCGACCGAAGTTGGGCGGACGGCCGACCACGACTCGCCGGATGGGAGGCGCCGTGCCCCAGCGTCACCGGGTCAGACGGCGGCAGGCCCTTCGAGCACTGGGCGTCGCGGGGTTCGTCGGCGTCGCCGGCTGTCTCGGCGGTGACGACGGCACCGGCACCGATGGTGCCGACGACGATGACGACGCCAGTGGCGAAAGCGGCGGCGAACGTCTAGGAACCGCCGAGATCAGCTTTCTGGGCGAGACTTACACCTTCGACGATGCGTCGTGTGAGGGATCTCGGACGTTTCCACCGGAGAACGAAATGATCCACTACCGAGACTACGGTTCGGAGTTCGAGTTCTGGGTCGAACGGTACGACCCCGACGAGTCGGACGTCGTCAAGGTCCACCTCGGCTTTCCGAGCGAGAGCTCACAGCAGATCGGCGAGATCGAGGCCTACACGGGTCAGACGACGATCGATGAGATCGAGGCCTACACGGGTCAGACGACGATCGATGAGATCGAGTTCGAACTCGACAGCCGGACGTCGGGCAGCCTCGAACTCGAGCCGTCGAGCCACATGAACGACGACGTCGAGCACGAACCCGAGGGCGGCACGGTGGAGTGGAAGTTCTCGTGTTGAGCCGTGCTAACTCATCTCGTTCACATCGGCTCCGGCCGGTTCGCGTCGAGAAGGAGTCAGCGCCGCACTAGGCGATCTGGTCTTCGTACTCCTCGGCGGTGAGTAGTTCGTCGAGTTCGTCCGTATCGCTCGCCTCGATCTCGAGCATCCAGCCGTCGCCGTAGGGGTCGTCGTTGACGAGTTCCGGGGCGTCGAACAGGTCTTCGTTGATGGCCGTGACTTCGCCACTGACGGGCGCGTAAAGGTCAGAGACCGCTTTGATCGACTCGACGACGCCGAAGGCGTCTTCCTGGGTGAGGTCGTCGCCCTCGTCGGGTAGTTCGACGAAGACGACGTCTCCCAGTTCGTCCTGTGCGAAGTCGGTGATGCCGACGCGAACCGTGCCGTCCGTCTCGAGTGCCCACTCGTGCGATTCTAAGTACCGTCGTTCCTCGGGAGTTTCGAAGCTCATTATTTCGTGTCGATGAAGGGGGTGGTTTCAACTCTTGCCTTTTTGGATCGGCCGCGGACGACGACCCGGAACGTCGTGCCGGGTTCGGCGTACTCGACGGGGACGTACCCCAGGCCGATCGGTGCCTCGAGGGTCGGGCTCATCGTGCCGCTCGTGACGGTGCCGATGACCCGGCTCTCGGTGTTCGTGATGTCGTAGCCGTGACGGGGGATGCCGCGGTCGATCAGTCGGAAGCCGACGAGTTTCTCCTCGACGCCTTCCGCCTCGACGCGTTCGAGGGCGTCGCGACCGACGAACTCGGTGTCGAGTTTGACCGTGAAGCCGATGCCGGCCTCGTAGGGCGTCCGCGGATCGGACTCGTAGTCGAAGTCCTGCCCGGCCAGCACGAAGCCGGCCTCGAGCCGGAGCGTGTCCCGGGCGCCGAGGCCGCAGGGCTGGCAGTCGAACGCCGACCAGACGGTCTCGGCCTCGCTCCACGGGAGGACGAACTCGTAGCCGTCCTCGCCGGTGTAGCCGGTCCGACCCATCCAGCACTCGACGCCCTCGACGGTGACGTCCGTCGCCTCGAACCGGCCGACGTCGGCGATCGACTCCTCAACGGCCTCGGTGACCAGGTTCCCGGAATCGGGACCCTGCACCGCGAACATCGCGTACTCGTCGGTCCGGTTGTCGACGGTGGCCTCGAGGCCCCACTCGTTGCGGTGCTCGACCCAGCGTTCGTGCGTCGCCTCGTCGGTGCCCGCGTTCGGCACGAACAGGTACGTGGCCTCGCCGTCTTCGTCCGGCAGGCGGTAGATCACGGTGTCGTCGATGATCACGCCCTCCTCGTCGGTGATCGCGGCGTACTGGGAGTCGCCGACCTCGAGCGCGCTCACGTCGTTCGTCGTGAGCCGGTTCATCAGCGTCGTCGCGTCCGGCCCCGTGACGTGGATCTCGCCCATGTGCGAGACGTCGAAGATGCCGGCGTCCTCGCGGACGGCCGCGTGCTCCTCCCGGATCGAGTCGAACTCGACGGGCATGTCCCAGCCGCCAAACTCCGTGAACTTCGCACCACGCTCGTCGTGTATCCCGCGCAACGGCGGCGTCTGAAGCGGCATACTCGGACCGACAGCCTCGGAGTAGTAATGTCTTTTCGTCGGTTCGGGGCACGTCGCGGCGAATCCGGGCTGTCCCCGGCGCGTCGCTTATATACTCGAGCGAAATACCGTCGGAGGTGAACGAGCTCGTCCTGCAGCTCGCGGACGCCCCGCTCGACCAGACGGTCGTCCGAATCGCGCTGGCCGGCGCGCTGGGAATGTTCCTCGGCTTAGAGCGCGAGTGGTCACAGAAGTCCGCCGGCATCCGGACGTTCTCGCTGATCAGCCTCATCGGCGCGGTCTTTACGATTATGGCGCTCGAGACAGCGCTGGGCGAGGCGCTGCTCGTTCTCGGTGGCCTGCTCGTCATCGTCCAGGGCGTCCTGCTCGCCGTCCAGGGGCTGACCGACGAGGACGAGGACGCCGGCCTCTCGCTGACGACGTCGGTTTCGATGCTCGTCGCCTACGGCGTCGGCGCGCTGGTCGCCGCTGGCTTCATCCTCGAGGGCGTCACCGTCGCCGTGCTCTCGTCGCTGTTGCTCGTCCTCAAGCGGGAACTGCACGCGTTCGCGTGGGGGCTCTCCCGCGAGGAGATGCGCGCGAGCACGGAGTTTGCCATCCTCGCGTTCGTCATCTATCCGCTGCTGCCGGCGGAATGGACGCTCGAGGTCGGCGAGCTGTCGATTCCGATCGAGCCCCAGATCATCTGGCTGATGGTCGTCGCCGTCGCGGGTATCGGCATCGTCAACTACGCGATCGTCTCGAGCTACGGCGGCCGGGGCATCGCCATCACGGGCTTTTTCGGTGGGCTCGCTTCCTCGACGGCCGTCGTCGGGACGATGCTCGATCACGTCCGCCAGCGGCCCGAAGCCGCCTCCTACGCCGTCGCCGCGATCCTGCTCGCCGACGCGGCGATGGCCACGCGCAACCTCGCCATCGCCGTCGCGTTCACCGTCGGCACCGGCGTCCCGACGCTGCTCGAGGCGATCGTCCCCCTCGGCGCAGTGATCGTCCTCGCGTTCGTCATCGCCGGGCTCACCGCCGAGTGGGGCGAATCGATGCCGATGGATCTCGAGAGCCCGTTCTCGATGAAAAACGCCTTGGGCTTCGGCGCGATCTTTCTCGTCGTCCTCGTCTTCGGCTCGCTCGCCGAGACCTGGTTCGGCACCCTCGGCTTCTACGCGACCGCCGCCGCCAGCGGCCTGGTCTCGAGCGCCGGCGCGACCACTTCGGCCGTCGTCCTCTACCGTGGGGGCCAGCTCGACGGCCCCGAGGCGACGATCGCCATCCTGCTGGCGACGGTCTCGAGCATCGTCGTCAAGGCGCTGTTGGCCTCGACGTCGACGAACGCCCAATTCCGTCGCCGCGTGGCCGTCTCGAGTGGGCTCTTGCTCGTCGGTGGGGCGATCGCCTCGATCGTCGTGATCCTCTAGCGGCGCTTTTGGCCTCGAGGCGGTCGCCGAACCGACCGTGGATCCGGCTCGACCGCTCTGTCGACACCCACTCGGCGTACTGCTGCGGTTGGTGATCGTGGTGCGGTTGGTGGATCCTGGACTCAGTGTGCGTTCTGCACTCCCTGAACGAAAGAAATGAGACTACTGGCTCCCGCTAGAGGAAGCTCTCGATGTGGTCGGCGACTTCCTCGGGGGTGTCACCGACGGGGACGCCCGCGTCGTTCAGCGCGTTGATCTTGCTCTCTGCCGTCCCCGTACCGGAGCCGGAGACGATCGCACCGGCGTGGCCCATGCGTTTGCCCGGCGGCGCGGTGCGGCCGGCGATGAAGCCGGCGACGGGTGTGTCGACGTGCTCGTCGATGTACGCTGCGGCCTCCTCTTCGTCCTCGCCACCGATCTCACCGCACATGGCGATGGCCTTCGTGTCGGGGTCGTTCTCGAACAGCTCTAAGGCGTCGATGAAGCTCGTGCCGATGATCGGGTCGCCGCCGATACCGATGGCGGTGGTCTGACCGATGCCGCGGTTGGTGAGGTTGTCGACGACCTGGTAGGTCAGGGTGCCAGAACGGGAGACGAGACCGACGTCACCCTCGGAGAAGATGTTTCCGGGGAGGATGCCGAGTTTGGCCTCGCCGGGGGTGATCAGGCCGGGACAGTTCGGGCCGATGAGACGGGTGTCCGTCTCCGAAAGGCGCTTTTTCACGCGGGACATGTCCTGGGTCGGGACGCCTTCGGTGATGGCGACGGCGAGATCGAGGTCGGTGTCGAGCGCCTCGAAGATCGCGTCACCGGCGAAGGCGGGCGGAACGAAGATCACGGAGGTGTCGGCGTTTTCCTCCTCGACGGCCTGGGCAACGGTGTCGTAGACGGGGATGCCGTCGACGTCCTGGCCGCCCTTGCCTGGCACCGCGCCAGCGACCACGTTGGTGCCGTACTTCATCATCTGTCGGGCGTGGAACTTCCCCTCGCCACCGGTGATGCCCTGTACCACGACGCGGGTGTCCTCGTCGACGAGTACGCTCATTGGTTCACCTCCTCAGCGTAGGCAACGGCACGCTGAACCGCCTCTTCGAGGGTTTCTTCGACCGTCACGAGCTCCTCGTTGAGAATTTCCATGCCTTCCTCCCAGTTCGTTCCTGCCAGGCGGACGACGACCGGCTTCGGGATCTCGTCGAACTGCTCGAGCGCCTCGTTGATCCCTTTCGCCACTTCGTCGCCGCGGGTGATGCCGCCGAAGATGTTGAACACGACGCTGTCGACGTTGTCGTCGGAGAACACCATGTCCAGGGCGTTGGCGATGCGCGAGGCCTTCGCGCCACCGCCGACGTCGAGGAAGTTCGCTGGCTCGCCGCCGTAGTAGTCGACGAGGTCGAGCGTCGTCATCACGAGGCCGGCACCGTTGCCGATGATCCCCGTGTTACCCTCGAGGCGGACGTAGTCGAAGTCGTACTCGTCAGCTTTGCGCTCGAGTTCGTCGCCGCTTGCGGCCTCCGCTTCCATTTCCGCTAGCTCGGGCTGGCGGAAGAGGGCGTCTTCGTCGACGTTCATCACGGCGTCCGCGGCGATGATCTCGTCGTCTGCGGTGACCATCAGCGGGTTGATCTCGGCGTCGGCGCCGTCTTTGTCGTCCCAGAGCTGGTAGAGCGTCGTCAGGACGGAAGCGACGTCGCGAGCGAGTTCGGGGTCGACGCCCGCGTCGTAGACGGCCTTGCGCGCCTGGTAGGGGTGCATGCCGAAGGCAGGGTCGACGTGCTCGGAGGCGATCGCCTCGGGCGTCTCCTCGGCGACGGCCTCGATGTCGACGCCACCTTTGGTCGAGACCATCGCAACGGGCTTGCCCTCGCCACGGTCCATCGTGACCCCGACGTAGAGTTCGTCGGTGAAGTCGACAGCCTGCTCGACTAGCACCTGTTCGACGTGGTAGCCCTTGAGGTCCATCCCGAGGATGGCGTCGGCCGCCTCGCGGGCCTCTTCCTCGTCGTCGGCGAGTTTGATCCCGCCGGCCTTGCCACGGCCGCCGACCTGTACCTGCGCTTTGATCGCGACCGGGTAGCCGATCTCCTCGGCCGCCTCCAGGACGCCGTCGACGTCGGAGGCGAGTGTCGACTCCGGCGTCGGAATCCCGGCGTCGGCGAAGACTCCCTTCGCCTGATACTCGTGTAGCTTCATCGTAGACTCGGGCTGATATTTGGCGAAGGCCGAGTTAGTACTGTCGAAACGCGGCGAGCGACATCACGTCACACCCCCAGCCGAATCGCCCTCTCGCGGCTGAAATCGATACTTTCCGGCGAAAGAATTGACACCACCGAAACGGCTATTTTGCCCTCGAGTCCGTCCTACTGGACCGCCCGCGTCGCGTCGTGGATGATCTCGAGCGCCTCCTTCAACTCCTCGGTCCCGGTCGCATACGAGAGGCGGGCGTAGCCCGCACCGTGTTCCCCGAACGCCTCGCCGGGGACGACGACGACGTCCCGGGAGAGGACCTCCTCACACCAGCCCTCGGGCACCTTCGGCATCACGTAGAACGCCCCCTGTGGGGTCGGCACCTCGAGGCCGGCGTCCTCGAGGCCGTCGAGGACGACGTCCCGGCGGTGCTCGAACGCCTCGACCATCTCCTCGACGCAGTCCTGTGGGCCAGAGAGAGCCGCCTCGGCAGCGTACTGTGCGGGCGCGGACGCACAGGCCTGGGCGTACTGGTGCACCCGCAGCATCCGTTCGATCCGGCGGTTCGAGCCGGTGACCCAGCCCAGCCGCCAGCCGGTCATCGAGTACGTCTTCGAACAGGCGCTAACGACGACGACGTTGTCCGTCTCGGCGAACGCCATCGGCGAGCGGTGGGTGCCCTCGAAGACGATCCGTTCGTACACCTCGTCGGAGAGACAGAGCACGTCGTGCTCGTCGGCGATGCGGGCGAACTCGCGCATGTCGGCTTCGTCCTGGACGGCGCCGGTCGGGTTCCCCGGGCTGTTGACCACGAAGACGGCCGTCTCGTCGGTGATCGCCTCCTCCACGGTCGCCGGATCGAGGGTGAGGTCTTCGCGCAGCGGGACGGGTCTGGGCGTCCCCCCGGCGATGCGCGTCAGGGCGTCGTAGGCGACGAAGCCTGGATCCGGGAAGATCACCTCTTCGCCCGGATCGACGTGCGCCTCGAGGACGAGGTGCAGCGCCTCGCTCCCGCCCGCGGTGGCGATGACGTCTGCCGGGTCGATCGCGAGCCCGTAGTCGCGGTCGTACCGCGTCGAGATCGCCTCGCGAAGTTCGAGGATCCCCTTGTTCGAGGTGTAGGCGTCGGTCTTCTCCGCCTCGATTGCCTCGATCGCCGCTCGTCGGGCGTGCTCGGGCGTCGGGAAGTCGGGCTGGCCGATCCCGAGGTTGATCGCGTCCTCGCCTGCGGCCTCGAACACTTCACGAATGCCGCTGATCGACACCTGCTCGATTCGGTCGGAGAACTCCGTCATGTCTGACTCGGGGAGGGCAACCCGGATAACTCTTGATGTCTCTCGCCACCGGACACCGACTGCGGCCGTACTGTCTGCCAAAGTGACAGTATTCTGCTCACGATTGTTCGACCGGAACGAATTTATCGACTCCCGCGCTTTGAGGTCCGTATGCAATCACGGCGATCGTTTCTCGCAGCCGGCGCAACCGGCACGCTCGCACTCTCGGCGGGCTGTCTCGGGGTCGTCCTCGGAACTGAGCCGATCGAGTTCACCGCGAGCCGGGCCGCACCGTCGACCGCCTCCCTCGAGTCGACTGGCTACACCGAAACGCAGTCGAACGAGGAACTCCTCGAGGAGACGGTCGACGTCGGCGTCAGCCGGGAAATCCGCGCGTCGTACTGGCTCGTCACGCACTCGAAGGAGGTCGATCTCCAGGACGCGGTCGAAGAGCGCCTCGACGAAGCAGAACTCGACGAGACGGGACTCGAGGAAGCCGACGACGTCGACCTCGAGGAAACTGACGACGTCGATCTCGAGGAAGCTGACGATGTCGACCTCGGCGAAGCGGAACTCGACGACGTCGACCTCGAGGCGTTCGAGTCACAGGAGGCGGCGTTCTTCGTGGCGGTCTCGATGCCAGGAATCGAGGTTCTGGGACGGTCGTTCAATCCACTCGAGGAGCTGGGCAGCGAGGAACTCATCGATGAACTCCTCTCTCAGTCTGGGGACGAAGATGACGTAGGGCAGGTCGAGCCTGCCGGGAGTATCTCGCTACCGATCCTGGGTGCGGACCGGGACGTCGACCGCTTCGAGGCGACCACTGAGGTCGAGGGCGAAGCCGTCGAGCTCGACCTGTCGATCACCTCGTTCACGCACGAGGACGATCTCCTCGTCCTCCTCGGTGGCCATCCCGCCGTGCTCGAGGACGAGGCCGACGACCTTGCGACGCTCTTCGAGTCGGTCGAACATCCTCTCTAATCGGAGGACATCGTCGACTCGAGGCCGACTTCGTCTCTCGTTTCGAGCACCTCGGTTTCTCGTTTCGAGCGTCTCGGCAGTCACCTGTGCCGATCCGACGTGACTCCCGATCGTTAAGCGAGGGCGCCTTCTTCGGCCTCGAGTAACTCGTGGTACCGGTTGCGGATCGTCACTTCGGAGATGTTGGCGACCTCGCTGACCTCGTTCTGGGTGACCTTCTCGTTGGTGAGCAAGGCGGCGGCGTACACCGCGGCGGCGGCGAGACCGACTGGCGACTTGCCCGAGTGGATGCCCGCTTCCTTCGCCGTGTTGAGCAAGGAACGGGCGCGGCGTTCGGTCTCGTCGGAGAGTTCGAGTTCGCTCGCGAAGCGTGGGACGTAGCTCGTGGGGTCGGCGGGCTTGATCTCGAGGCCGAGTTCGCGGGCCACGTAGCGGTAGGTGCGGGCGATCTCGTCTTTTCCGACACGGCTCACGGCGGCGATCTCATCGAGGCTGCGGGGGGTGCCGGCCTGGCGAGCGGCGGCGTACAACGACGCCGTGGCGACGCCCTCGATCGAGCGACCGGGAAGCAGCTTCTCGTCGAGTGCACGGCGGTAGATCACGCTCGCGGTCTCGCGGACGTTCTCGGGGAGGCCGAGTGCGGAGGCCATCCGATCGATCTCGCCGAGGGCCTGTTTGAGGTTGCGCTCTTTGCTGTCACGGGTGCGAAAGCGCTCGTTCCAGGTGCGCAGCCGCTGCATCTTCTGGCGCTGCCTCGAGGATAACGCCCGTCCGTAGGCGTCTTTGTCCTGCCAGCCGATGTTCGTCGAGAGCCCCTGGTCGTGCATCATCTTCGTCGTCGGCGCGCCGACGCGGCTCTTCTGGTCTTTCTCGGCCGAATCGAACGCCCGCCACTCGGGCCCGCGATCGATCTCGCCTTCGTCGACGACCAGCCCACACTCCGAGCAGACCGTCTCACCGTGTTCGCTGTCCGAAACGAGTCGACCGCCACACTCCGGACAGTTCGTGCGCTCGTCGGACACACTCGTCGATTCGTCAACTTCTGTCGCTTCTCGCTCACCGGTTCGAGTCCGTATGGGGGATTCTGTCATTGTGTCGTATATTGTACCTGTCGTGGCGGGTATCGACCGAAAACGCTCGGGGGTCAGTGAAGTAGACCTAGTTACGGACGAACGTTACTTAAATACTTTGGTTGAATTGCTAACTCAGATTCCGAACGGGGAAACAAGAGTTTCTCCCGGCGGGAACGATCGTCGTCGGCCACCGGTATCGAAACCCTTACTCCCCCCAGACCGGTGGTCGAACGTATGAGCGACGACGCCGTCAGTCCCGAGGACGTCCGCCACGTGGCGGCGCTGGCACGGGTCGACCTCGAGGAAGAGGAGGTCGACCGCTTCGCCGACCAGTTCGCGGACATCCTCGCGTACTTCGAGACGCTCGATCAGGTGCCCGAGGTCGACCACGACGCCGACCTGACGAACGTGATGCGCCCCGACGAGGAACGCGAACCGCTCGACAGCGAGCGCGCGCTTCGAAACGCCCCCGAGTCCGAGGACTGCTACTTCAAAGGACCCAACGTCTCCTGATCATGTCCACGAACGCATTCATCACGGACGCCGAGATCGAGGGCGCCGACGAGGGACCGCTCGCCGGCCGAACCGTCGCCGTCAAGGACAACATCTCGACGAAAGACGTCCGGACCACCTGCGGATCGCGGATGCTCGAGGAGTACGTCCCGCCGTACGACGCCACCGTCATCGAGCGCCTGAAGGAAGCGGGGGCGACGATCGTCGGCAAGGCCAACATGGACGAGTTCGGGATGGGGTCGACCACCGAAACCTCCTACTTCGGTCCGACGGACAACCCTGCTGCCCCGGGCCACGTCCCCGGCGGCTCCTCCGGCGGCTCCGCCGCGGCCGTCGCCGCCGGCGAGGCCGACCTCGCACTCGGCACCGACACCGGCGGCTCGATCCGCTGTCCGGCCGCCTTCTGTGGCGTCGTCGGCATCAAACCCACCTACGGGCTCGTCTCCCGCTACGGACTGGTCGCCTACGGGAACAGTTTAGAGCAGATCGGCCCGTTCGCCCCGACCGTCGCCGAGGCCGCCGAGTTGCTCGAGGTGATCGCCGGACCGGACGAGCGCGACGCGACCACCAGAGACGAAGGCGCCGACGCGAGTTACGCCGACGCGGCCGACGGCGACGTCGACGGGCTGCAAATCGGCGTTCCCACCGAGTTGCTCGAGGGCGCCGACGAGGGCGTCCTCGAGACGTTCTGGGACGCCATCGCGACGCTCGAAGACCAGGGAGCCGAGTACCACGAGGTCAGTCTCCCGTCGGTCGAACACGCCGTCGAGGCCTACTACGTGATCGCGATGTCGGAAGCCTCCTCGAACCTCGCCCGGTTCGACGGCGTCCGCTACGGCCATTCGGGGGGGTACGACGGCAACTGGAACGAGGCCTTCTCGAAAGCGCGCAAGGAAGGATTCGGCGACGAGGTCAAACGCCGCATCTTGCTCGGCACCTATGCCCTCTCGGCGGGCTACCACGACAAGTACTACAAGAAGGCTCAGGACGCCCGGGCGTGGGTGAAACAGGACTTCGATTCCGCACTCGAGGACGCCGACGTCCTCGCCTCGCCGACGATGCCCGTCCCGCCGTTCGAGCTCGGCGAGAGCCTCGACGACCCCCTGCAGCTGTACCTCGCCGACGCCAACACCGTCCCCGTCAACCTCGCGAACCTGCCGGCGATCTCCGTGCCCGCGGGCGAGACCGACGGCCTCCCCGTTGGCTGCCAGTTCGTCGGGCCGGCTTTTGGCGAGCGGGCGATCGTTCGCGCGGCGAGCGCGCTCGAGTAAACCGTTCACTCGAACGGATCGTCGGCCGTCGTGAGCCGGGTGATCCCATCGACGGCGTCGAATCCGTCGTCGAACGAGTAGAGGTATTTGACGTTCTGTCGCTGCATCGAGGCGACGATGATCGCGTCCGTCAGCGAGAGGCGTTCGTACGTTCTGAACACCGATCGGCCGGCGTCGAAGTCGCTTTTTGGCGTGTGAACGGTCTCGAAGCCGCTACTCTCGACGAGTGCGTCGAGCGTCTCCACGGCGACGTTGTGGGACGCTCTCGCCGTGAGATAATTCAGGACTTCGCCGAGAACGTCGTCGATCACGAGGGCGGGCGGGAGATCTCCCTGGTCGAACGCTCGTGAAATGGAGACTCCACGGTCGTGGTTCTGATCTCGTTTCAGTCGAGCCGCGATGAGTACGTTCGAATCGACGAGAACCCGGGCGGTAGCCATCACTGCTCACCGGTGACGAGATCGTGATCGTCGGCGGCGTTCGTCTCCTCGCCGATGTCGACCGGTTCGAGTTCGGAGAACGCACCGTGTCGTTGTTTGACGAGTTCGACCGCCAGCGTTCCATCGTCCTCTACGCGCCAGCGAACCTTGTCTCCAGCCTCGATGCCGGCCTCGCGCCGAACGGCTGCCGGCACCGTCACCGAATGGCTCTCGTTGATCGTCGTTTCGTCTTCGACTCGCGACATACCCCCCCTACGACCGTCACACGAAAATAATTTGCCCCCTAATTCATCCAGGTGGCCACCCTCGTTCCGTCAGACGACAGGTACTCGCCGCTACAGAGTCAACTCGCGAAAGTCCGTAGAAATCGGATTTCCGACCGCTACTGGTAGGCGAGGTTCATGATCCACTGCGAGAAGGCGTCGCTGTTGGGATCGACCTCCTCCTCACCGATAAACGGCGAGAGCATGTCCCCCGCCATCAGCAGCGTGAAATCGAGGTCCCGCGCGGTGGGCGTGATGAAGTAGGTGTTGTGGCCCTTGTAGACCGTCTCCTCGCGGTCGACGAGCTCCTGTTCGACGAGCGACTCGACGATCCGGCTCCCCTTGCGTGAGGAGACGTCGAGCTCTTTCCAGAAGTCGCTCTGGTGGATCCCGCCGGTCTCACGAACCAGCTCGAGCCCGGCGCGTTCGTCCTCCGAGAGTGCTTCTTCGGCTGCGGTGACGCTCACGCCGACCACCTCTCGTCGGTGCGCGTCGCTACCTGAAGGAGTGCGTCCATGTCCCCCAGAATGGGGGCGAGGCGCTTAAAACTGCCTTTCGACGTCGATTTCGTCCACCTGCTCGAGGGCGATCGGTTCGTAGCTCGTCCGACACGGCGGGCCGGCAGCGAACTCATACATCGAGTCGTTCCCGAGGGCGATCAGCGACGAGGAGCGCGTGCCGAAGCCGTCGCCATGGATGCAGACGCCGTACTCGTGGTCGCCGAGCACCGAGCCCGCCCGGTCGAGCCACTCCCGGGTCCCCTCGCCGGGTTCGACCTCGAGTTCGCGGCGCACCGCCTGGGCGTTCTCCGCCTGTCGTTCGCCGGCCTCCTGCCGGCCCTCGGGGATCGTGAACCGGCCGTCGAGCCCGACGTTGACCGCGACGTGGACGCCCGGCTCGAGGGCGACGCGCTCGAGTGTGCCGTCCCACTCGAGCCAGACGGCGTCGTCGGCGTCGGCGACCGCGAGGTTGAAACCGGCGTACTCGTACTCGCTCGTCGTCCGTTCGATCAGATCGACGGCCTCCCGCGCCGTCTCGCAGGCGAGGACGTCGGCGACGAGCAGCCCGCGGGAGCGTTCCCCCGCCAGGTCCGCGTCGTTCCAGCGGTTCGTGATCCCGGCGAAGACGCCGTGCTCGTTGGTGCCGATCCACGTCCCGCCGGCCTCGGCGTCCCGTGGTGCGATCACCAGCGGCTCGTCGCGGTAGACGCCCGGCGGCTCGGACGAACGCTCGAGCGCTTCGTCACGGTTGGCGGCGACGACGACCGGATACTCGTCGAACATCCGCCACGCGAGGGTGAGCGTGCACACGACTCGAGAGAGGGACGCCGGTCGCTTAAGTCCGTCTTTCGATCGCAGCGCGTGGCCGCTCGAGGTGCGACGACCGCAGCCGATAGCGTTATTGGATCCGACGCTGAACACCGGATGTCCTTCTGTGGCCGGAGCGGCTGTGCCGGCCGGCCACCCCCCGTCAGCGGGCGACTACCCATGAGAGACGAGATCGAACGGAGACTCGCGCGAGACGCCGATTCGTCCGCGACCTCCACGACGTCCCACCGTATCGCGTTTACGAGGTTCGGCTCGACGGTCGTCGAGCCGTGCTGAAAGTCGACGACCACCCACGAGGACACGCCGCCGACGAGGGGCGCGTCCACGAGTACGTTGCGACCCACACGTCGGCGCCTGTCCCGGACGTGCTCGCCGTCGGCGCCGACCACTACCTGACGGCGTGGGACGACGCCCTCGCGACGACGCCGGCGACGACCGACTCGAGGTGGGCGCGAGTCGCGGGTGACTGGCTCGCCACGCTCCACGCCGACACGGCCGGCGAGTTCGGGGGATTCGGCCGGCCCCGAGACGATGGCGACGCCCTCGCAGTCGACGCCCACGACGAGTGGATCGACGCGGCCCGAGAGCGCATTGCATCCCATCGCGAGTTCCTCGAGCGGGTCGGGCACGCCGACGTCGCCGACGCCGTCGATCGCTTCCTCGAGTGCCACCCGGGTGTCCTCGACGGGGCCGGCGAGCCCGTCCTCTGTCACGGGGACGTCCACCCCGAACACCTCGCCGGGTCCGACGGCGGGCGCGCGTCGGCGATCGACTTCGAACACGCCCTCGTCGCGCCGGCCGAGTACGACTACTGGCGGACGGCGATGCCGTACCTCGAGGCGCCCGACGACGTCGACGACACCGTTTCACGGGCGTTCCGCGACGGATACGAAGCCGTCCGTCCGCTTCCCGACGGCCTCGGGCGCCGGAAGCCGATCTATCGCGTCGTGAACCTGGTCGCCTTCCTCGAGTCGCTGTACCTCCAGCGGCCAGTCGGCCCGGCGGAGCGGGAGCGACGCGGGGCGGTCATGCGGAAACTCGTGCTCGAGACGCTCGAGGAGCTCCGGGCGGCTGTCGGCTGATCGTCGCGCGTCGCTCACGACGCCCCGTCGAGCCCCCGTCGTCGGGTCACTCGCCGACGAACTCTGGTTTCTCACCCGTGAAGAACGCCTCGTACCCTCGCCGGTAGTCCTCGCCGTGGGTCGCGGTCGCGATGGCGTCGGTCTCGGCGGCCAGCTGGTCGGCGAGCCCGCGCTCGAGGCTCCGGTTGATGAGGCGCTTCGTCGCTCCGTAGGCCCGGGTCGGCCCGCTCGCGAGCTGGCTCGAGACTGCCTCGAGCCGATCCTCAAACGAGTCGTCGGGGACGACCTCCGTCGCCAGTCCGAGTTCCACCGCGCGTTCGGGCGCAATCGGCTCGTCGAGCAGGGCGATCTCTCTGGCCCGGCGGACGCCGACGATCCGGGGGAGGTAGAAGGTCGAGCCGCCGTCGCCGGTGAGCCCGAGCCGGGAGTAGGCGTACTCGAGGCGGGCGTCCTCGTGACAGCACACCACGTCGCCGGAGAGGGTGAGGCTGAAGCCCGCGCCGGCGGCCACGCCGTTGACCCCGACGACGAGCGGCGCGTCCATCGTGTGGAACTCGAGGATGGCGTCGTGCAGCGTCGTCGCGAGCCGTCGGACGGTGGCGCCGTCGCGTTCGTCGCCCGCCCACGGGGCGATGTCGGCCCCGGCGCAGAACGCCCCACCTGAGCCGACGAGGGTGACACATCGAAGCGTCTCGTCCTCGGTGCAGGCGATGGCGAAGGCGTGTAGCTCGTCAGCGAGCCCCTGATTCAGTGCGTTGAGCTTGCTCTCGCTTTCGATCGTCGCGCGAACGACGTCGCCGTCGCGTTCGCACTCGAGCTGGTCGAATCGATCGTCGTCGATCATGCCCACTGGTTCCGGGGCCCGTACGATTATACTTGATTATCGACATTGATTCGAGTATGCATCCCACGATCGGGGACACGCTCGAGTTGACCGCCAAGACGTATCCGGACCGAGAGGCGATCGTCTACCCGCGACGCGACCAGCACTGGACGTACGCCGAGTTCGACGAGAAGGTCAATCGGCTGGCGAACGCCCTCAGCGAGGCCGGAATCGAGAAGGGCGATCGCGTGGCGACGGTGCTCTACAACGGCTCGGAGATGGCGCTGACCGTCTACGCCTGCGCCAAACTCGGCGCCGTCTTCACGCCGCTGAACTTTCGGCTGCCCGCCGGCGAGATCGAGTACATCGTCAACGACGCCGGGGCGTCCGCGCTCGTCTTCGAGGCCGACACCCGCGAGGCTGTCGAGGGGGCCCGCCCCGAGCTGTCGACGGTCGAGACCTACCTCTACGTCGACGACGACGTGCCCGAGTACGCGGTGGACTTCTACGACGCCCTCGAGTCGGCCGATCCCTCTCGGCCCAACGTGGACGTACGCGAGGGCGACGCCTACGCGTTCATCTACACCTCCGGCACGACGGGCCGACCGAAGGGCGTCGTCCACGAGCACCGGAACATGATCGAGCACAGCCTGCTCTGCATCGCCGAGATGGACATCACCCGCCACGACGTCGGGCTCTCGATCCTCCCGCTGTACCACTGCGCCGAACTCCACGCCATGCTGTTCACCCGCGTCCACCGCGGAGCGACGACCGTGATCCAGCACGAGTTCGACCCGGCCGCCGCCCTCGAGGTGATCGAGGCCTACGGCGTGACGATCCTCTTCGCCGCCCCGACGGCCTGGAACGCCCTCGCGAAGACCGCCGCCGAACTGGACGTCGACACCGCTTCGCTGCGCATCGGCCTCTACGGCGCCGCGCCGATGCCCGAGCGAGTGCTCGAGGAGTGCATGGACCACCTCTGTGAGGAGTACGTCCAGGCCTACGGCATGACCGAGATCGGTCCCTGTGGGGTGTTCCAGCCGCCCGAAGATCAGCTCCCGAAGCTCGGCTGTGCGGGCCTGCCGGCGCTCAACCACGACCTGCGGATCGTCGAGCCCGACGCCGATCCCGACGAGACGCTCGAGCAGGGAGAAGTTGGCGAGATCCTCATCGCCGGCCCGTGTACGATGCGCGAGTACTGGAACCGGCCGGAGGCGACCGCTCGATCGCTGCGCGAGGCCGACGGGGCGGAGTGGTACTACACCGGCGACCTGGGCTACCTGGACGAGGACGGCTACCTCTACGTCGTCGACCGGAAAGACGACATGATCGTCTCCGGCGGGGAGAACGTCTACCCGGCGGAGGTCGAGGACGCGCTGTTCTCTCACCCGGACGTGGTCGAGGCGGCGGTCGTCGGCGAGCCGGACGAGGAGTGGGGCGAGCGCGTGGTCGCCTACGTCGTCGGCGACGCCACCGACGAGGAACTCGATTCGTTCCTCCGCGAGAGCGACCAGCTCGCGGACTTCAAGCGCCCCCGGGCGTACTCCTTCGTCGACGAGCTGCCGAAGAACCCCAGCGGGAAGGTCCAGAAGTTCAAGCTCCGCGAGGGGGCGGAGTGACCGGCCGCCCGTCGGGCCGCCGTACGTTCAGTTTCACCGATACGTTCTTTTGTCACGCCCGCCAGCTACGACCGTGCAACTCGCAATCGTTTCCGACACCCACGTCCCGGAGCGCGAGGAGGCGATCCCCGACTCGTTTCGGGAGCGAATCGCGGCCGCCGACCACACGATCCACGCCGGCGACTTCGAGACCCCGGACGTGCTCGCCGAGCTTCGAGAGCTGTCGTCGGAGCTGACCGCCGTCCACGGCAACGCCGACCCCGCCCGCATCGGGCTTCCCGCCGTCGCGGACGTCGCCCTCGAGGGCGTCACCTTCGTCGTCACCCACGGGACGATCAACCTGGTGGACGCGGCCGTCTACGGTCACGACGGGATGGTCATGCGCCGCGAGGACTGGCTGAACGCGATCGCCGACGTCGCCCGCGCACGCACTCGAGCGTGGGACGGCGAGGGGATCATCGGGATCGGCGGTCACACCCACCGGGTCGAGGACGCGACTCACGAGGGCGTCCGCGTGCTCAACCCCGGCTCCGCGACGGGAGCGGACCCGGTCGACGTCGCGACCATGATGACCGTCGACGTAGACGACGGGGCGATCGACGTGACCGTTCACGAGGCGTAGCCCGCCTTCGATCCGCGATCACGCCCGCGACCGCCAATCACGCCCGATTCGTCGCGTCGATCCCGTCGGCCTCGAGTCGCGCTTTCACCGCCTCGCGATCGACCGTTCCCGAGGGCGTCCGGGGAAGCTCGTCGGCGAACCCGACCGTCTTCGGCCGTTTGAACCCCGCGAGCCGGTCGTCACAGTGGGCGAGCAGGACCTCGAGCGACGGCACCCTGTCAGTGGGAACGACGAGCGCCGACACGCGTTCGCCCCACTCCGGGTCGGGGAGACCGACGACGGCCGCCGTCTCGATCCCGGGATGGGCGCACAGCGCCTCGACGACCTCGTCGGGGTCGACGTTCTCCCCGCCGGTGACGATCCGGTCGCTCAGCCGACTTCCCACCCACAGCCGGCCCGCCTCGTCGCGGTAGCCCGCGTCGCCCGTGTGGAGGCCGTGCTCACCGAAGGCGGCCGTAGTGTGCTCGTCGTCGAGGTAGCCCGGGGTCACCGTCGGCCCCGAGACGACGAGTTCGCCCGTCTCGCCGGGACCGACCGGCTCACCCGTCTCGTCGACGATCGTGACGTCAGTGAACGCGAGCGGCCGGCCCACGGTCCCCGGATGGTCGGCCGCCTCCCCGGGCGTCGCCGTGGCGATCTGGGAGGCCGCCTCGGTCATCCCGTAGGTCGGACAGACCGGGACGCCGCGCTCGCGGGCGCGCTCGAGTAACGCCTCGGTGGCCGGCGCCCCGCCGAGCAGGACGAATCGAAGCGTGTCGGGTGGGCTCCAGCCCGCCTCGAGCAGCCGCTCGAGGGTCGTCGGGACGAGCGAGACGCCCGTGATCGCGTGCTCGTCCATCGCGCGAGCCGTCTCCTCGGGGTCGAACGCCCGCTGGACGACGACGGCCGTGCCGTACAGCGCCGAGCGGACGACGGGGGCCAGCCCGCCCATGTGGTACATCGGGAGACAGCACAGCCACCGATCGTCGGGGGAGACGCCGAGGCGGAACGCCGAGGCGGTCGCGCTCGAGACGAGGTTCCCGACCGAAAGCCGGACGATCTTCGGCGTCCCCGAGGTGCCGGAGGTGAACATGAGCAGTTGCGTTCGGGTTCGCTCGAGCAGCGCCGGCTCGACGGTTGTGGTCGACGACGATCGGTAGAGCGCGCGCACGCCGTCGCACTCGGGCTCGTCGACCGAGTACACCGGTCGATCGGTGAGCTCGAGCGCCGCTCGTTCGGTGCTCGACTCGCAGACCACCGCCTCGAGGGCCGTTCGGTCGACCTTCGCGGCGAGTTCTGACGGCGTCTCGCGGAGATTCAGGGGGACGAGCGTCGATCCGGTTCGCATCGCGGCGAAAAAGAGACTCGCGAAGGCGGGCCGGGTGTCGATCAGGACGCCGATTCGCCCGCCGTGGTGGTCGGCGAGCCCGGCTGCGGTGTGATCGACGTGGCGGCTGTACTCCCGGAAGCTCCAGCGATCGTCCGCGTCCGTCGCCGCGTCGGCGTCGATCAGCGCCACGTCGCCGGGCGTCGTTTTCGCCCGGTGAGTCACTAGGTCTCTCGTCGGCCAGTCGACTGGCGCCGACATTACTCGTCCCACACCCCCGAGACGCCGAGTCCCTTCGCCTGCGGGACGACGGCGGCTCCATCGGCGATGAGAACCGGGTCGGGCCCGAGGTCTTCTGCGAGCAGTTCGCCCGTCGCCAGCCCGCAGGCCGGGACGTCGGGGATCGACGCCGCGAGGTGGACCGCCGCCGTCCGGGCCACGACGCCGTCGACCGTCGTCGTCACGTAGGCCCCGATCCCGAGCTCCGATGCCCACGCCGCGAGTTCGCGGGCGACGCCGACGCCCCCGAGCGCCATCGGCTTCAGGACGATGGCGTCGGCCGCCTTCGCCTCGCTCACGGCGTCGATTCCGTGCTCGAGCACCCCCTCGTCGAGCGCGATGGCGACACCCCGGCCGCGCAGCTCCGCGTGGCCCTCGAGCGCGCCCGCCGGGAGCGGTTGCTCGACGATGGAGACGTCGAGGTCGTCGAACGCCTCGATCGCCTCCCGGGCCTCCTCGAAGGTCCACCCCCCGTTGGCGTCCGCGCGGAGTTCGACGTCGGGGCCGACCGCCTCGCGAACTCGACGCAGCCGTTCGACGTCCTCGGCGACGCTCCGGAGGCCAACTTTCAGCTTACAGCACGAAAAGCCCCGGTCGACGGCCTCACTCGCCGCCTCGGCGGACGCCTCCGGAGCGCCGTCGCCGATCGTCGCGTTCACGGGCACGCGGGCGACCCGCGACTCTGCACACAGAAACTGGTAGAGCGGCATAGCCATCTCCTCTCCCTGGGCGTCCGCGAGCGCGAGCGTGACGCCGTGTCGGGCCGCCGACGTCTCGTCGAGCGCGCGTACCGCATCCCCGACGTTTCCTACCTCGACGGCCTCGGCCGCCCGCCCGAGCGCCCGTTCGCACTCCTCGAGCGATTCGGTCCACCCCGGAAGCGGCGTCGCCTCGCCCAGCCCGACCACGCCATCCTCGGTCGCCCGGACGAGAAAGCCTTTGCGAGACTCGATCGTTCCCCCAGCGGTCTCGAGGGGGCGGGAAAGCGGGAGCGAGAACCGTCTGTACTCGAGTTTCATAGCACGAACCCCGCCGCGAACAGGACGGCGTACAGCGCGAGCAGTTTGCCGGTCTGCTCTAGGGCCGGGTTGAGCGCCTCGCCGTCGGTCCGGGTGCAGACCGTCCGGGCGACGAGAACGGCGTACGGCAGCGAGAGCAGGGGCGCGAGGACTGCCGGTGAGTAGCCCCAGACGAGGACGAACCACGGGGGAACGACGTAGGCGAGCCCGAGGAGCGAGACGTACTCGAGGCGGCTGACCCGGTAACCGAACCGAACGGCCAGCGTGTTCTTCCCGGCCTCGGCGTCGGTTTCCGTATCGCGGACGTTGTTGACGACGAGGATGGCCGTCGAGATTCCCGCGATGGGGAGGCTCGCGGCGAGGGCCTCCCAGGTTACGCTCCCCGGCGGGATCGACGTCGGGAACGGGCCTACGGGGGCAACGGCCGCGGCCTGGACGTAGAAGGTACCCATCACGGCGACCACCCCGAAGAAGACGAAGACGAACAGGTCGCCGAGGCCGTGGTAGCCGAGCGGATAGGGGCCGCCGGTGTAGGCCCACCCACAGAGGACGCTCACGAGGCCGATCACGAGGATCGGGAGGCCGCCGACGTAGACGAGGTAGGTGCCAGAGAGGATGGCGAGCCCGAAGGTGACGATCGTCGCGAGTTTCACCTGTTCGGGAGCGATCAGCCCCGACTGCGTGACGCGGGTGAACCCTTCCCTGTCGTCCGTGTCGGCGCCTTTCACCGCGTCGTAGTAGTCGTTCGCGAAGTTCGTCCCGATCTGGATCAGCGCCGCTCCGACGAACGCGAACAGGGCCGCAAGCGGTGCGAACACGCCCTCGTGGACGGCGAGTCCCGTCCCCACGATCACGGGCGCGGCCGCCGCCGGCAGCGTCTGGGGCCGGGCGGCCATCAGCCACGCCTTCGTCCGTGAAACCTCGACCTCGACAGCCGTCATTACTCGAGTATCCCACTCGAGGGAGTGTCAACGTTGGCATTGCGGCCGAGCGGTTCGTCGCTCAGACGGGCCGGCGGTCGGACGACTCGCCGACACGGACGTCGAATCGTTCCCGGAGTCGTCTGTTCGGTGACGTGATCGATTCCTAACTCATATGTGCGTCTCGGAGAAAGGGCCACCACTCTCTCGTTCAGTATGACAGCGACGGACTCTGCCCCAACCGACGGGGCCGCGACGGCGACGACCGACGAGCGCTCGGATAGCGACCCCGGTCCGACCGATCCCGGCGACCGGATTCTGAGCCTCGACGTCCTCAGGGGATTCGCCTTGCTCGGCATCCTCGTGATCAACATCTGGCTGTTCGCCCTGCCGACGGCCGGGTGGCTCGATCCGACGCGCTACGGCGGGTTCTCGGGGATTGACTACGCGGCCTGGTTCGTCAGTCACGTCTTCTTCGAGCAGAAGTTCGTCACGCTGTTTACGTTCCTCTTCGGGGCCGGAATCGTCCTGTTCGTGGAGTCGAAAGAACGAAAGAACCAGCCCGCACGTCGGCTGCACTTTCGGCGCGGGTTCTGGCTGCTCGTGATCGGACTCGGTCACGCCTACCTGCTGTGGTACGGCGACATCCTCGTCGCGTACGCGCTCTGTGGGTTCGTCGTCGTCTTCGTCCGCAACTGGCGACCGAGCCGACTGCTCGTCCTTGGCCTCCTCCTGTTCTCGCTTCCGTCGCTGCTCTACCTGCTGGGAGGTGTCGGATACGCGATGGCGGAGCCGGGCGTGCAAGCCGACATCGAGGCGGACATCCTCGCCGGCTTCGGTGCGGAGCAGGGGGCGATCGACGAGGAGATCGCGGCCTACCAGGGAAGCTGGGCCGACCAGCTGGAGTATCGGGTCGCCGCCGTCTTCATGATCCAGACGGTCGGCTTCGTCTTCGAATCGTTCTGGATGCTCGGCGGGCTGATGATCGTCGGCATGGCGCTCTACAAGTGGGGGGTCCTCTCCAACGAGCGAAGTACGCGATGGTACCGACGGGCGTTCCTCGGCGCCGGGACCGCAGGCCTCGCGCTGATCCTCGCCGGCGTCTGGTACCGCGAACTGGTCGACTGGCAGACCGGCCACGTGCTCTTGCTGGCCAGCCAGTTCAACTACTGGGGGTCGCTGTTGCTGGCGCTGGCGTACGTCTCGGGGATTATGCTCCTCTGTCGGGCCGCGGCTGGCGGACGGGTGACCACCGCACTCTCGGCCGTCGGCCGAACCGCCTTCTCGAACTACCTGCTCCAGACGGTGCTCGCCACGACGATCTTCTACGGCCACGGCCTCGGCCTGTTCGGACAGTTGAGCAGGGCCGAACTCCTCGGCGTCGTCGTCCTGATCTGGGCGATCCAGATCCCGCTATCGGTCGCCTGGCTCGAGCGATACCGCTTTGGCCCCGTCGAGTGGCTCTGGCGGACGCTCACCTACGGCGAGCGACAGCCGATGCGCCTCGAGTGAGATCGTCCACTTGAGCAGTCCGAGGTCGAGCGCCGACACCGCTTTCAGGGCTCATCGAGTACGGATCGCATGGACGACGCAACGAAACCGGTCCGGCTCGCAGACGGCGACGACCTCGACGCCTTCGTCGCCGACGAAGACGTGGCACTCGTCGAATTCTACACCAAAGGCTGTGCGAAGTGTCAGGCCATGGAGCCGGTGCTCGGCAACGTCGCCCGCGCGACTGCCGTCTCGATCGGAATGGTCAACCCCGGCGACGATCTCGCGCTCGCCGACCGCTTCGCCATCCAGTCGGTCCCCACGCTCGTGCTCTTCGTCGACGGCGAGGAAGTCGCCCGCCTCGCCGAGGGCTTCCAGGGCGGGGACGACGTGGTGACGTTCCTCGAAGAGCACGTCCCTGAGGCCGTGGACGCGGCATGAAGCTGCCCTCTGAATCCTGCTGGCGGACGACGACGGGTACCGCTGTCGTTTCACGGGTCGCGACGGCCGAGCCACGATTGCATCCCCTCGGCGATCGGCGAACTGTGCCCATCGACCGGCTCAGACGAGGTCGTCGACGCAGTCGGGAACGTACGGGCTGTCGACGCTGACGTCCATCCCGTCGCGGCGAGCGAGCACCACCAGCGTTAGGACTGGCAGACAGACGAGATCGTCCGCACTGGTTTTGTTCTCGAAGTCGACGTTGTCGTCGTGCCACTCGAGGAACTGCGCGATTCCGTCCTCGAACGCCTGTTCGTCGCGGTCGACGATCCCGGTCAGGGCATGCCACAGTGCGCCGAAATACTCGGGATGATCGTCGGGGAGCTCGTCGAGGTATTCGACCTCGAGGCCGCGATCCTCGAGGAACTGTGGTCCTGCTTCTTCTTCGAGGGTGTCATACAATTCATCTCATGGCGCGAGCTTGGTTCGGCCCGGATTTTTACCCTGTTCGTAGTTCGTGATGGCGACGATGACTCGAAGACACAGTCCAAGATACGCTTGTACCCGCGCATGGACGCGGCCTCGGGCGCGAAGCGTCCCGAGGCCGCAGTCTGAACACGCTCCAAACGTTCGCTCAACTTGCGTTCGACGCTTGTAGGTCTCAGCGAGGATCGAACGCTTGAGCGTCACATCCTCGGTAAATTCGCTGATTCGATCTTCGATTCGGTAGTCGATATCGAGCGGATCAGTGGTGTTTCGTGGATTGTACGGGGCGATCGGCACGGTTTCTGCTTGAAGCAGGAAGTCGTGCCAGTCAAGGATGTCGTAGGCACCATTGGTCTTTAGTTAGGCCTCAGCAGTCGGTTTGATGGCGGTAGCGAGCTGTTCCTGGAGAACTGGCCGTTATTTGTGGATTTTCTGTGCATCGGCGATCAGCCGATCGAGCAGTGGCGGTGGAGAATACCCAAGATAACCACTCAACCTGTAGAGAATGAGCTGGGCGTGCGACCGGAAGGTCGCCGCCCAGCGTTCCGGCGGAAACACGAGGTCATCATCTGCGTGTTCGATGACCAGACTGAGCAACTCACGGCTCACGACCAAGGACAACAGCGCCGCGTACAGCAGAATCTCTACGACGTGCTTCTTCGTCGTATCGAACTCATCCAGTCTGTACTGCGTCTTCAGCTCCCGAAACAGCAGTTCTACTTCCCACCGGCATCGGTAGATCGTCGCTAGATCCTCCGGCAGGAACTCTTCGCGCGAGAGGTTCGTGATGTACAAGTGGTAGTCGTCGGCGTCCTCGTTGCGGACGCCGACGACGCGGAACCGTTTCGTATCACGTGACTGCGTGCCCGCGTACTCTCTCTCTCCGGTCAAACTCGATCTCAACTTCGACATCGATGTACTTGCGACAGAGATCGTCCACGACGTCGAAGATTTTCTTCCCTACCAAGGGAATGGCGCGGCCGCGCCATTCCCGAAATTCGTCGGTTACAACCGGGTTAGAGCTGCGTTTCAGCCGACTCACGAAGTAGCCGTCGTTCTCGTCGATCAACGCGAACCGCCGGTACTTGAAATAGGCCAGATCAAGGATCGCTAGCCGACCTTCGAGCCACGATCCTGTCTCGAACTGCGTACTGTCGTGTCGTTTCTCGTCTGTGACGCTGAACCGGTCGATCGTCTGCTCAGTGACGTTGTGGAGCAGGTGGAGCCGTGCTCCAGCCTGCTCCTCGCGGCGACCTTCGTACTCCTCAGAAAGCAACTCGTGGAGCCGGAGAACCGTTCCATCTGCGATCATCACGTCTCTGAATCGGTTGAACTCTTCTGAGACGGTGTGGGGGACAGCGACCTCGTCGAGCCCGTACTCGACGAGGTCGCGGAGGTACTCTGCGAGAGTCGGCGTCAACCGCTGATAGAAGCCTCCTGCGGACAATGTCCTGTCTGCAGTCGAGTTGTAGCTCCGTCTGAAGCTGGCGAGCGTTCGGCTTGCGCCGCCGGCGAAGCCGAACGCAAATGACCAGACGAGCGGTGGAATCTGCAGCTTCCGGTCGCGCTCGACCACGCCGACGGCATCGGCGTGGTCTTCGAGCGCTTCAGATGGAAGGAAGTTAGTGAGACGACGTTCAATATCGTGTGAGGAGGGTTTGGTGTGCACAGCTAACACCTCCTCATTCCTTCCGAAAAGTAACTCCGATAAGCCGCCGCTATCGTGCGGTTTTGCGCCTAACTAAAGACGGATGGATGTTTTTGACAGCCCTCTTCGCTGGCGATGAGATCACGGTGAACGAGGAACCAATTGACCCGTTATCAGTTCCCTCATCGCTCGAGACAGTGTTTACGTTCATTGCGATCATCCTTGCGCTCACAATGGCGATTACGGTGCTCGCCACGTTCGTGTACGCTGTCGTTGGTACGCTAAAGGCAGTGTTTGGATCTGTCTGGTCGTACCCCGGTGCGGTTGATATTGTCGGCCGACTCCGGTAGCAACCGTTGAAACGAGTACTATAGCTACTGCTACGCGAAGTCGTCCTCGAGCGGGAACGTCGCCAGCTGGGCCGCCGAGAGCAACACCCGATCTTTCTCGTAGCCGTGGGCGATCGACTCGACCATGCCGTCGGCGTCGGCGAGCGGGAGAAAGCGAACGATCGTCCCCTGGTCGTCGACCTCGAGCAAGAGTAACGCGTGGGGGAACGACGAGACGGCGGGGACGGTGAGTTCCCGAACGCCGCCAGAGCGTTCGATCGCGGGGAAGTGGAGGTGGCCGGTGACGACCAGCGGCACGTCGTGGCGGGCGAGCAGGGAGACCAGCGGCTCGGGGTTCGAGAACCCCGGCACCTCGCCTTCCATCGGGAGCTCGCCGCTCCAGCGCTCGTAGAGCGCCCCCGTCGCCGGGAGGTTGTGGTGGACGACCACGATCGTCGCGTCGACGGCCGCCGCAGAGAGCGTCTCGTCGAGCCACATCAGCGTCTCGGCGTCGACCCGGCCGTCCCACGTCTCGGCGGGCGAACCGGGGGTCGCCTCGTGGCTGTCGAGGCCGATCACCTCGAGTCCGCCGACGCGGACGCGAAACGGCAGTCCCGCCCCGTCGGGCGTGTACCGCGCCTCGAACTCGGGGATCGGGAGCGACTCGAGCTCGTCGAACGTCGTCGGGAAGTCGTGGTTGCCAGGCACCGCGACCATCGGTGGGTCGAACGCGGCCAGTTCGTCGAACAGGTCGAACTCCGCGGGGTTGCCGTTTCTCGTCAGGTCGCCCGCGACGACCACGCCGTCGACGTTGCGTTCGTTGACGGCGTCGACGGCACCCCTGAGGTGTCGCTCCGTCCGGTGGAATACCTTCCACGTCCCCGTCGCGTCCGTCGCCAGGTGAACGTCGGAGAAGACGGCCAGCCGCGTCGGCTCCGCGGCGATCGGTCGCTCGAGGCGCGCGAGGACTTGCCCAGCGTGTCGATTTTTCACAGAGCGGCTGTCGGTCACAGGAATACCGACGGTAACGGACCGGTTAACTGTCTCCCCGTCGAGTCGAAACCGTGTCACGAAACCGACAGCCCTTTGTGTCAGATCACGCGTTGTTGCAGTAATGTCCGAATCGGTCCCCAGACGGACGGTCCTCCGAACGGTCGGGGCGGCGACGGCGGCGACGCTCGCCGGGACGAGCACCGCGAGCGCCGACACCGACGTCCTCACCGAGAAGCCGCCGGTAACGTGGTCACGAACGTACGATCCCGGTGACCTGATCGCCTCGACCGCCGCTCCCCACCACGGAAGGGCCACCGTGTACGACGTTTACCCGACCGACGACGGGGCCCTGCTGGTCGGTCAGGTCATAACGCGGGACGCGTCCCACGGCTGGCTCACCGCCGTCGACGATGCGGGTCGACACCAGTGGGAACGCGTCTTCGACGACGGTGCTGGGTTTCGCGCCGTCGAACCCGCGACGGCCGACCGTGGCGGCGAACCCGGGTTCGAGGCGTCCGGCGCGCTCGTCTGCGGGTCGACGAACTTCGTGATGGAGGCTCCCGAAGCCGGCGCCAGGAACGGCGATCCGTACTGTGTCCGCGTCGACGGCGAGGGGACCGCCGAGTGGCGACTCACGTACCAGACGGACCGTTCGTTCGGCGGGACGTACGGCGGTTCCGACGACAGCGGCGAGATCGGCGGGAGCGGTCGGCTGCTGGACGTAGCCAGCGTCGAAGACGGGTACGTGGTTGGGGGGCACGTGAGCGAAGGCCGCCACGTTCGGAGCACACCGATCGCGATGGGACTCGATGCCCACGGCGACGTCGAGTGGCGGTGGCGCCACCCCAACGAGGAACGCGGAACCGTCCGATCGGTCACGTCCATTGCGGACGACGTGCTCGTCGTCGGCTCACCCAGGGGAAGCGCCGGGGAAACGTCCTGGGTGGCCAGGCTCGGCGGTGACGGCGAAACGGTCTGGTACGAGTCGATCTGGAACGACGAAACCGATGGCGACGGTCTCACCGGAATCGGCGCCGGCGACGGAACCGCTCTCGTCGCCGGTCTGCGGGAACGCGGTGACGTGGGCTTCGTCGCCGTCGACGGTGCTGACGGCGACGTCCGGTGGCGTGGTTCCGTCGCCGTCGACGGCGCGAGCGAACTCGAGGACGTCCTGGCGGTCGGCGACGGCTACGTCCTCCTCGGCGCTCGAGGGACCGAGGACGGACGGGAGGCGTGGCTGCACTCGATCGGAGCCGATGGCGACTCCCGCTGGAGCGAGGAGGTCGGCGAGGGACGACGGACCCGTGGCCACGTCCTCACCGTCGCCGACGACGGGGGGCTCCTCGTCGGTGGGGAGACGACCGACGACAGCACGCTCGCCTGGCTCGCCAAGCTCGGCGGAGACGAGCCGGAAGACGGATCCGGGTGGGGGCTCGAGACGCCGTCGCTCCCCGGGTGGGCAACGACGTTCGCCGTCGGCGTCGGCGTCGGCGCGGGGCTCGTCGGCGCGGCGTCGCGGCTTCGGCGTGGCAGACCGACGTCGACCGACGCAGCGGCTCGCTCGAGCGAACCGTCGGCGAGCCGAGCCGACGAGTGACGAACTCAGGCGCGCTCGCGACGACGCTTGCGTGTTCAGTGGCCGGAGGCAGGGCCCCTGCGTCCGTACCGGAGCCTATGAGCGAACAGTCGTTCGAGCGACGACACGCCGCGTTCCGGTGGGCGGTGATCGAAGGGAACCGGCTGGTCGTCGCGGGGGCGTTCCTCGGCGCGATCGCGCTGGTGCTGGTCGGGTTGCTCGCGGTGAACCTGTTTCCGCGGGCGCCCGGCGAGCCGCTGTACCTCCTGTTCAGCGCCTTCCTCGGCGGGAACCTCACGCTGATCTCGGTCGTCATCGCGATCAACCAGGTCGTCTTCTCACGGGAGCTCGGCTCGCCGGGGGACTTAGCCCAGCGAACGCGAAACGCCGTCGAGTACCGTGACCAGGTCCAGGACGCGATCGATCGGGCGGTGAGCCCCGTACTGCCGGGATCGTTCCTGCTGGTGCTCCACGAGAACCTCGGCGCACGGGCACAGGCGTTGCGCGAGACGGTCACGAACCCCGGCGAAGACGACCTCTCCGCGGAACTCGACGAACTCGTGGGCGCGCTCAGGGGCGACGTCCGCACCGTCACGCGGGCGCTCGACACCCCCGCGGCGGACGAGCAGATCTTCGGCGCGATCGCGGCGACGCTCGGGACGACCCAGGCCGAACAGCTACACGACCTCGCCCGGCTCGAGACGAGCTACGACGATCGGCTGTCCGACGAACAGCGCGAACTGTTCGCGTCGATTCGCGAACTCCTCTTACACATCGACGTCGCCCGGAAGTACTTCCGGACGGTCTACATCACCAAGGAGCTCTCGTTCCTCTCGAGGATGCTCTTGGTCGTCGGCCTCCCGGCACAGCTGTTCACGGGGGCGACGCTCGCGGTGTACGATCTCGCGGCGATCGAGGAACTCCCGGTGGCCGCGATCGTCGCCGCGACGGTGATCGCCATGATCGCCTCGTTCGCGCCGCTCGCGATCCTGGCGTCGTTCGTCCTCCGGCTGTCGTGGGTGGCCCAGCGAAACGCGACCGTCATGCCCTTCGCAGCCTCCGAGAAGGATTACACACTGTTCTCGAGCGGGGACTGACCCGCTCGCCGTTTGTAAACCTCACGCTCGAGCGCGCTCGAGCGCGTCCGCCGCGTTCAGGACGGTCGCGTCCTCGAAGCGCCTCCCGACGAGCTGGAGGCCGACGGGGAGGCCGTCGACCGCGCCGGCGGGGGTGCTGATCGCGGGGTGGCCGGTCCGGTTGAACGGGGTCGTGTTGGCGACGATGCCCGTCTCCCGGAGTCGGTCGAACTCGTCCTGGTCGGGCTCGAGCTTCGGCGCGGTCACGACGGTCGTCGGCATCGCGAGCAGGTCACAGCGCTCGAGGGCCTCGTCGTAGCGCTCGGTCAGCTCGACGACGAGGTTCATCCCGTCGGCGTAGTACCGCGAGTGGTACTCGTTGTTGGCGTAGCTTCCCATCAGCAGCGACAGCTTGAGCCGCGCCGGGAAGTCGTCGGCCTGCGCTCGTCGAAACTTCCCGAAGGTGTCGACCCAGGAGGTGTTGTACCACGCCTTCCAGCCGTGGCCGAGCCCCTCACCGATCATCGCGTCGAGCAGCCCCTCGGCCGAACACACCGTGTGGATCGCGTCGGCGTCTTCGTGCATCGGCACCGACACCTCCTCGATCGACGCGCCACGTTCTGCGAGCGCGTCGATCGAGTTCCGAACCGCCTCGAGCACACCCTCGTCGGCTTCGGGTTTCTCGAAGCCTTCCGTCAGCATACCGATCGTCAGTTCGGAGACGTCGCCGTCGAGACACTCCTCGTAGCGCTCGACGGGCACCGGCGCGTGACTCCGGAGGTCGCGTTCGTTGCTGCCCGCGATGGTCGAGAGGACGCGGGCGACGGTCTCGACGTCCGGCCCCATCGGCCCCGGATGGTCGACGGCGTGCTCTAAGCCGACACAACCCGTGTACGGGACGAGTTCGTAGGTCGGCTTGTGGCCGACGACGCCACAGAGCGCGGCAGGGATGCGGACGCTGCCGCCCTGGTCAGAGCCGATCGCGGCGTCGACCTCCCCGGTGGCGACGACGACCGCACTGCCGCCGCTCGAGCCGCCGGCCGTGTGCTCGGGGTCGTGGGGGTTCCTGATCGGCCCGAACGTGCTGTACCCCGAGGTGGTTATCGCCATGTCGTCCATGTTCGTCTTGCCGACGACGTCCGCACCGGCGGCGAGCAGGCGCGTGACGACCGTCGCGTCGACGGTCGGGACGTAGCCCTCGACGACCTGCGAGCCACAGGTCATCTCCACGCCGGCGACGCAGACGTTGTCCTTCACCGCGACCTCCCAGCCCTCGAGGTCGCCGTCCCCGTCGTCGTCACCCGCGACGCGACACTTCGTCACCCACGCGTTGTGGGGATCCTCGTCGTCCCGTGGCCGTCGCCCCCCGGTTCGTTCGCGGGGCTCGCGACCCCCGAGCCTGGGCTCGAGGTCGTACGAACGGACCGTCTCGTAGGCCTCGACGCGTTCGCGGGCCAGCTCGCTGAAGACAGCAGCCTCCTCGTCGGTGAGCTCGAGGTACAGCGAGTCGGCCAGTGCTCGCAGATCGTCCGCCGTCGGCGGTCGAATCGGCATACTCGATAGTCGTGACGGCGGTTGAAACGACTGTTTCCGGCCGAACCTGACCGTCACGACCGCGTACACGTTGGCGTCGGCCGACGGCGAAGTACGGCCGGCGCACGCAAGCGCGGTGGCTACCGGGAGACCGTCCGTACGAGGCGATGTCCCGATCCCGGCTTCGTCTCCCGATTGACGCCTCCACAGCAGCGCTCGAGGCTTCGTCAGCGACGGACAGCGTACCGAACCCGGGCGGGCCAGCACTATCCCATGCAAACCAGCATCGAAGTAGAGTACTGGGTCGTCGACGAGGCAGGGAGGCTCACCGAACCGGGGGCGCTCCTCGACGTCTCCGAGCACGTCGAACCGGAGTTCGTCGACCCGCTACTCGAGTTGAAGACACCGCCCTGCGAGACGATCGAGGAACTCGGTCGAACGTTCGTCGGCGAACTCGCCGACGTGCTGGCTGTGGCCGAGCGATCCGGGAAGGGGCTCGTTCCGTTCGGCACGCCGATCAACGGCGGCTCGATCGACCAGCACGCCGGGAAACGAAGCGACATTCAAGAGCGCGTCCTCGGGGAGAACTTCGGCTACGCCAAGTACTGCGCCGGCACGCACGTCCACGTCGAGAAACGAAACGTGGTCGATCAGCTGAACACGCTCATCGCACTCGACCCGGCGCTGGCGTGCTGTAACTCCTCGCCGTACTTCCAGGGACAGCCGATCGCCAGCAGCGCCCGGTCGTACATCTACCGGCGGAAGTGCTACGAGCACTTCCCCAAACACGGCCAGCTCTGGGAGTACGCCGAGAACGTCGGCCAGTGGCGTCGCCGCCTCGAGCGCCGCTTCGAGGAGTTCAAAGCGGCGGCGGTGGCCGAGGGGATCGACCCCGAAGTCGTCGAGGAAGAGTTCACCCCCGACGACGTCGTCTGGACGCCGATCAGGCTCCGCCAGGAGTTCCCGACCGTCGAGTGGCGCTCGCCCGACGCCACCCTCCCGAGCGAGATCCTCCGGCTCGTCGACGACCTCGGAACCGTGATGGAGACGCTCCACCACACCAACGTGGACGTCGGCGGCGAGCGGGGATCGGTGACCGAGGACGGAATCACCCTCCCCGAGTTCGACGTCGTCTGCGACCTGGCCGAAGAGGCGATGGTCGACGGGCTCACCTCACAGAACGTGCGGGACTACCTCGATCGAATGGGCTTTTCGGTGGCCGACTACGACCCGATCTCGGCGCGAATCGGCGGCCGCGAGCGCGTCGGGCCGGCCGACGCCTGCGAACTGCGCCGGGAGTACGCAGACCACCTCGTCCGGGACGTCGACTCCCTGCTCCGGACGGTAGAAGCGTAACGCTCGGAACCGTGGGGCCGAGCGGTCGAATCAGGCGGTCTCGGCGTCGACGGCGTCACGCTGGACGCTCAGTACCTCCTCGTCGTCTACGTCCTGTCCGTTCCCCGTCTCCTCTTCGGCTGGAAGGTCCTCGTCTTCCTCTCCTGGACCGCCACAGCCCGCGACGAGCGCGGTCGCCGCGACCGCTCCCGTCAGTTTCACGACTCTCCGCCGGGTGTGTGCATCGGACCCCGTCATCGGTAACGGCTCCACGCTCGACGTGCTTAGCGCAATGGCAGGCAATCGCGTGTTCGACGGAGAACGCGCCGACCGGCAACCGGTGCTCACAGCACCCCGGTTATGAACGCCAGCCCCATGCCGATCAGGACCACCGCCGTGATCGTCGGCAGGTACGGCGTGTACCGCTCGACGGTTTCGCGGTGGCGCTCGTAGCCCGCGATCAACAGCAGCGTCGGTGCGAGGATCGCGACGATCACCGCCACCGAGTACAGCAGCATCAACTCGAGGCAGTAGGCCGTCCCGACGCAGATCGCCAGGATCTGGATCGGCTCCTCGTGGGCGAACCCCAGTAGCAGGGCGGTCGTCCCGAGCGCGAAGAGGCCACGTTCGGCGTGTGCTTCCTCGAGATGTCGGTGACCGCCGCCGGGGAGGGCAGCGCGGACTCGAGCGAGGAGCCCTCGGCCGGAGCCATCCGTGTGAGCCGCGTGTTCGTGGCCGTGGTGGTGGTCGTCGCCGTGGTGATGGTGGTCGTGCCCGTCGCCGTGGTGATGGTGGTCGTGCTCGTCGTCTGCATCACCCTCGTGGAGGTGCCCGTGGCCACCGTTTCGGTACTCGTGGATGCCGAGGGCGATCAACAGGGTGCCAGCGACGTATCTGAGCCACGGCCCCTCCGCGAACGCGGCGAAACGGCTGAACCAGAAGTACGCGAGGACGAGGGCGACGCTGCTGACCAGGTGGCCGATCCCGAGGATCAGCGCCGCGAGGGTGCCGTAGAACCACCGCCGCGACCGATTGAGCGCGTAGGTCGCCGCGATCGGCCAGCCGTGGTCCGGCAGGACGCCGTGGACGAACCCGATCACGACGACGCCGGCGACGAGCCCCAGTTCCATGTCCGGACGTGCTGGTCGCCGACGTTTACGGCTTGTTATGATCGAACTCGAGTCGACGTAATACGGCTAGGAAAACTTGACAACTGGCCCGATGAGTCTAGTAGCACTCGCCGAGGCCGCCGACTCGAGCGTGGTTCAGTTCCCCTCGTCGTACTCGTACTCTTCTTCGGGGTCTTCGACGCCCTCGGTTCGCGACCCGACCCACGCGCCGAGGGCGAGCCCGTAGACGAGGTGCGCGGCGTGAAACAGCGCGAGCTCGTCCGGATCGAGCCGCACGTCGAGCAACTCCTGCAGCATAATCTGGGAGCCAAAGGCTGACAGTCCCATGCCGTACACCGATCCCCAGACGAGCCCCCGCTGTTCAGGTTCGATGGCTCGTTCGGCGTCCAGCAGGGCGAACAGGCCGCCGAAGACCGCACCCGCGCTCGTTCCGTAGAGCAGGTGCAAACCGAGTCCAGCGAACGGGTGGTCCTCCGGATCACCGCCGGTGACGTACCGCGCCCAGAAGTTCGCCGACGGCGGCAGCGACCGCATGATTGGCAGCCGAAACGCCGTCATGATGAGCGTCGCAATGAACCCTGCCTGGAGCCCCCGGGCGCTCGCGTACGCGATGTGAGCGAGTCGCGATCGCTCCTGTGTCCTCGCCGCTGGTTCCGGTGACGCTGGCTCCGCTCCCTCGAGGTCGATCACGCGCTGCCTGAGTCGGCCGAGCATAGTTTCGATACACGACGGACGCGGGGTTAAGTAATAGGCCGTAACTGTCAGCGTCGGACGGTGCGTAACTGTCAGCGTCGGTCGGTGCGTAACTGTCAGCGTCGGTCGGTGCGTAACTGTCAGCGTCGGTCGGTGAGAACGGCCGTGCTCGAGTGAGGCAGGCGACGATCCTCAGGCCCGGTTGGGGCCACCGGCGCTCTGGACGCGCCAGCTTCCCTGGATGCCACAGGCCTCACGGACGTCGTACTCGAACTCGGTTCCGTCGTCGATTCGTGATCCACCCTCGACACGTTCGACCCGCAGCGGGACGTCCAGCGTACTCCCACAGCAGCCGACGCCGACGAACTCCTCCCAGACGTCACCCTCACGGGCCCGGTCTCGAGTCTTGCGAAGGTACGCCTGGAACGAGGGTTTCTCGACCTGGAACCGGCCCCAGTTCGAGAGATCCTCCGGGTAGGAGACCACGACGCACGTCGCCGGACCGCCGGTCGACCGCTCCGATGTGGATGCCATAACCAGTGTAGGGCCTCGAGCGACAAAGGGGGTTCGCCGCGCCAGATTTCAATCGCCAGCCGACCGTCAGGAATTGAGAAGGCTTACTTTCGTCGACTCCCACTGCTCGGACATATGGGGTATTTCGACGTACCGGAGATCGACTACACCCGGTACAGTAACCGCCAGCTTGCGGCGGTTCCGCTCGCGGTCCTCGCCGTCGCGCTCGCGATCCTGGGCGTCTGGTTCGTGGCGTACGGAACGCCAGTAAACGCCGGGATGGACTTCGCCGGTGGCACCGAGATAGTCGTCGAGACGTCGACCGACCGAGAGGAGATTCCAGCGGCGTTCGAGGAAGAACCCTCGAGCATCCAGAGCGTGCAGGTAGAAGACGACCAGTACATCGTTCAGTTCACCTCGACGGACCAGGAGTGGCTGAGCGAACAGGCCGAGGCGAACCTCGAGCCGGCCGGTGACGCCGACGTCATCCAGCAGGTCTCCTCGACGTCGGCGAGTTTCGGCGCCCAGGCACAGCAGACGGCGCTGCTCGGGGTTTCAGTCGCGTTCGTCGGCATGAGCGTCATCGCGTTCTTGCTCTTTCGGACGTTCGTCCCGTCGATCGCGATCGTCGCCTCGGCGTTCTCGGACATCATGATCCCGCTGGCGTTCATGAACCTCGCCGGCATCGAGCTCACGCTCGGGACGGTCGCCGCGCTGTTGTTGCTCATCGGGTACTCCGTCGACTCGGACATCCTGCTCAACAACCACATTCTCAGACAGAGCGGCGGCTTCTACGAGAGTACATATCGGGCGATGCGCACCGGCGTCACGATGACGGTGACGTCGATGGTCGCCATGCTCGTGATGGCCATCTCCGCCTACGCCTTCGGTATCGAACTGCTGACGGCGATCGGACTCATCCTCTTCGTGGGGCTCGCCGCTGATCTAATGAACACGTACATGTTGAACCTCAGCCTGCTTCGATGGTACAAGTTCGAGGGGGTGAAACGATGAGCGAGCGCGGCTTCGTCAGGACTTACTGGCGAATCATCCTGCTCGTGCTCTTCGTCGCCGCCGCCGTCTTCGCGTTGTTCGTTCCGGGCGGGATCATGGCCGACGACAGCCTGGCCGGAGGGAACGAGACGATCGACGACGGCGATCCGACCAACCTCCAGTACGGCCTCGGGCTCGACGGCGGGACGCGAATCAGTGCCCCCGTCGTCGGCATGACGGCCGAAAACATCGACGCGGGTGCCGTCAACGAGGATGAGGGGACGATCGACACCGATCGTCTCAGAGCGATCGAAACGACGCTCCTCGAGGAACTCGAGCTCTCCGGGGCCGACGCCCGCGTCGACTATCACGAGGGCGACCAGGCGGTTCACGCCGAAGTGTTCTCGAGCGAGGTCGATCGAAGCGAGTTCGCGGCCGCACTCCAGGAAGCCGGCGTCGAGGTCGAGGCAGACGACATCCGTGACGGCGTCACCGACCAGACCCGCGAGGAGATCGTCCGGACCATCGAGACGCGGATCAACGAGGCCGGACTCGCGGGCGGCCAGGCGACTCAGCAGGCGATGCTCGGGGACGACTACTACATCGTCGTCGAAGCACCCGACATGACGCCGAGCGAGCTCCGCGAACTGCTCAGCCACCGCGGCGCCGTCGAAGTCGTCGCCCACTATCCAGAGAACGGCGAACAGGTCAACGAGACGGTGCTCGAGCAGGGCGACTTCCAGAACATCGATCCGGCCACCTTCGACAGCGAGCGCGGTCACCACGTCCCGGTGTCCATCACGTCGGAGGCGGCACCGGGGTTCCAGGAGGCGATGAACGAGATGGGATTCACCACCGAGGGTGTCGGAAACTGTGACGTTACCGATCAGGTGACCGGTGAGATCGACTTCGACAGGGATCCGCCGAACTACTGTATGGTCACGGTTGTCGACGGCGAACCCGTCGACGCCCACAGCGTGGCCCCGAGCCTCGCCGAGAACCTCCGAAGCGGCCAGTGGGCAGACAGCCCGACGTTCATCATGGGTGCTCAGAGCCAGCAGGAGGCCCAGTCGCTGTCGGTGAACCTGCGCGCCGGTGCGCTCCCCGCAGAACTCGACTTCGACCGGGACGACACGTTCATGGTCTCGCCGGCGCTCGCCGACCAGTTCAAGACCTACTCGCTGTTCATCGGGCTCCTCTCGGTGCTCAGCGTCAGCGGGATGGTCTACCTGCGCTACTCCGACGTGCGCGTCGCCGCGCCGATGATCGTCACGGCCCTCGCGGAGGTCGTCATCCTGCTCGGCTTCGCCGCCCTGATCCGGATGCCACTGGACCTCTCACACATCGCTGGCTTCATCGCCGTCATCGGAACGGGGGTGGACGACCTCATCATCATCGCCGACGAGGTGATGTCGGAGGGAGACGTCAGCCAGCAACGCGTCTTCGACTCGCGGTTCCGGAAGGCGTTCTGGGTCATCGGCGCCGCCGCCGCGACGACGATCGTCGCCCTCTCGCCACTGGCGGTGCTCAGCCTCGGTGACCTCCGCGGCTTCGCCATCATCACCATCCTCGGCGTGCTCGTCGGCGTGCTCGTCACCCGACCCGCCTACGGTGACATCCTGCGGTACCTGCTGACCGACGACAAGTAATCGAAGGCGGTGCTCGTCCACCGCTCCCCGTTTTCCCGCTCAGAACTGATCCAGTCCTGTCTGGCTCGCCGCCGCCAGCACGTCCGCACACGTCGACCACGACTCCCGGGCGAACGGTGGCAGGGAGCCGTGTTCGTCGACGTACTCCTCGAGGAACCCTCGCGTTCGTGGATCGCTCGGATAGCCGCTGCCCACCTCGCCATAGTCGGCGGCGAGCGCGGCGACGTGGGCGTCGCGCTCGACCTTCGCGACGATGCTCGCCGCGCCGACGATCGGCGACTCGTCGTCGGCGCCGTGGCGGGCCTCGAGTGCGACCGCCGTCTCGCAGGCGTCGGCGACCCGCCTGGCAAACCGTCCGGCGTCGGTGTCACAGGCGTCACAGAGTCCCTCGATTGCGGATCCGATCCCGGCGTCGCCGATCGCGTCGTCGATCGCCGCGGCGTGGGCCTCCACCGCGAGCGTGTTCATGTCGGTCGCCGGGTCGTCGATGACGTCGACGGGGATCTCGGCGACGCCGACCCGGATACGGTCGTCCCCGCGTAACGTCGCGGCGAGCGCCTCCCGTCGCGCCGGCGCCAGTCGCTTTGAGTCGGCGATCCCGTCGGGCAGGTGCCCTCGCTCCTCGACGCAGACCGCCGCCGCGAACATCGAGCCGAACACGGGCCCCTTGCCGGCCTCGTCGACGCCGAACCTGACCATGCACTCGAGTGGTCCGGCCGGGAGCAAAATCCTTGCTCTCCGCGGCCACCGCAGTCATCGCGACCCGTCCGCGCTCGACTCGAGCGACGCTCACGCCGACCCTCACGGCGGAAGCAACACGTTCGGGCTCGGAGCTGAGTCTTCGATACCGGTACTACTGGCCGGCGTTTCGGACGCAGGGAAAATGAGCGGCCAGCTGGCTCTCACCGCTCTCGTCGGCCGGTTCCGGGCGACTGCGCTCGCACCCCGACCGGAATATTACCTCAAAACATCATAGACCTGGATTAGAATTCCCAGTAGGAATATTACTTAGGCAGGGCGGCGCCTCGGTCGAAACGACATGAACCGACGCACGTTCCTCGGGGCGGCCGGCACGACGATCACAGCGCCGTTCGTCGCCGGCTGCACCGGATCGGCGACGCGGACGATCACGCTCGACTGGGCCTACTACAACCCCGTGAGCCTCGTGATACGCGAGCACGGCTGGCTCGAGGAGGCGTTCGAAGCCGACGACGTCGAGGTCGAGTGGCTGTTGAGCCTCGGGAGCAACGAGGCGAACGAGTACTCCCAGAGCGGGGAGGCCGAGTTCGCCTCGACGGCCGGCATCGCGGCCCTGATGGCCCGGTCGAACGGTGTCCCCATCCGGACGCCCTACATCTATTCGAAGCCCGAGTGGACCGCCCTCGTCGCGAAGAGCGACACCGGGATCGAGTCGGTCGCCGACCTCGGGGGGACGTCGGTCGCCGCGACGCGCGGAACCGACCCGTACTTCTTCCTGCTGCAGGCGCTCGAGGAAGCCGGGTTGAGCGAGGACGACGCCGAGGTCGTCCACCTCCAGCATCCGGAGGGGCAGTCCGCGCTCGTTCAGGGTGACGTCGACGCGTGGGCCGGCCTCGACCCCCACATGGCGGAACTCGAGCTCGAACACGACGTCGACCTGTTCTTCCGTCGCCCCGGCTTCAACACGTATGGCTTCCTCAACGTGCTCGAGGGGTTCCTCGAAGACCACCCCGAGGACGTCGAGCGGGTGCTCGAGACGTACGAGCGCGGGCGGACGTGGGCCATCGACAACCCCGAAGCGACCGCCGGCATCCTCGCCGCCGAGTCGGAGCTGTCCGGACCGGTCGCCGAACGCGTCTTCGTCGACCGAACCGACCTCTCGAATCCGGTCCCGGGTGAAGAACACCGCAACCTGCTCACGGACCTCGCGCCGATCCTCCAGCGCGAGGGGATGGTCGACGAGGCGGTCGACCTCGAAACGAGCATCGACGAACTGATCGACGCCGAGACGGCACAGCCGGTGATCGAGTGATGGCGACGGTCGACGAACCGAATCGACGGTGGCTCGACGGCGAATCGCTGCCGTCGATCGACCGATTCCGGTGGCTCCTCGGGCTGGTCGTGCCGGCGATCCTCGTCGTCGTCTGGCACGTCCTCGTTACCGTGGGGGTCTTCGCCCCACACCAGCTCCCCGAACCGCTCGCGGTCGCCGGCACACTATATGGGATGGCGGCCAGCGGCGAGCTCTGGGGCCACGTGTCCATCACCGTCAGGCGGGTGGCCCTCGGCGTCCTCCTCGGCGTGATCGTGGGGATCGTCTTCGGCACGGCGACGGGACTGTTCGGGCTGGTCAGTGACCTGTTCGACCCGCTGCTCCAGAGCATGAAGAACATCCCCTCGCTCGCGTGGGTGCCCCTCTTCTTGCTCTGGTTCGGCATCGGCGAGGGCTCGAAGGTCGCACTCATCGCCCTCGGCGCGTTCTTCCCGGTCTACCTCAGCCTCTCGACCGGCATCCGCGACGTCGACGACGAGCTGCTCGAGGTCGTCGAGGTCTACGACGTCGGCCGACTCGAGGCGCTCCGGCGGGTCGTGTTTCCGGCCGCCCTCCCGAGCCTGCTGGTCGGGATCCGCGGGGGCGTCGGCCTCGCGTGGATGTTCGTCGTGGCGGCCGAACTCATCGCGGCGAGCCAGGGGATCGGATTTTTGCTGAGCGACGGGCGCGTCCTCTCTCGCCCCGACATCATCATCGGCTCGATCCTCCTGTTCGCCTTCTTGGGCAACCTCTCTGACCTCGGCGTGAAGGCGATCCAGCGACGCGTCGTCTACTGGCGGTGACCCATGCTCGAAACTCGAAATCTGACCAAACGCTACGACGAGACGGTCGCGCTGACCGACGTCGACTTCGCGGCCACGCCCGGCGAGTTCGTCGCCGTCGTCGGCCCGTCGGGCTGTGGGAAGAGCACCTTGTTGCGGGTGCTCGCGGGCCTCGAGCCAGACTTCGACGGAACGGTGACCGTCGACGAGCGGGCGGTCGGAAACGGCGGCAGCGACGACGTCGGCGTCGTCTTCCAGAACCCGCGGCTGCTCCCGTGGGCGTCCGTCCGCGAGAACGTTCGCCTCGCCTCTGAGGGGAGCCCGCCCGACGAGCGCATCGACGCCCTCCTCGAGCGCGTCGGCCTCGCGGGCTTCGAAACCGCGCTTCCCGGCGAGCTCTCCGGCGGGATGGCCCAGCGGGTTGCACTTGCCCGGGGGCTGGCCTACGAGCCCGCGGTACTCTTGCTGGACGAGCCGTTCAGCGCGCTGGACGCGCTGACGAAGGTCGAACAGCAAGAATTCGTCCTCGAGATCTGGCGGGACGTCGAGGCGACGATCGTCCTCGTCACCCACGATATCGAGGAAGCGGCGTTTCTCGCCGATCGCGTCGTCGCCCTCGGCGGCCAGCCCGGCACGGTCGTCGACGAGATCGACGTCGACGTCGACCGACCGCGCGAACGAACCGACGAGCGGCTGCTCGGCGTCCGCGACCGGATCACCGCTGCGCTCGGGCGCTGAGCTACCTGAAATATGCCTCGCGTTCGAACGGCTCGGCCTCGCCCTCGACGCCGGTCACGTCGAGCGCCGTCACCTCGGCGCCCGTCTCGAGCAGCCCGGCGAGGCTCGGCTCCGTCCGACCGTCGTCGCCACTTACCAGCTCCTTGATGTAGAGGCCGCCCTCGCCGTGGACGCGGACCTCCGCACGGGTGGGCTCGAGCAGTTCCCCCCCGATTCCGTACACCGTGCGCTCGCGAGTGAGGTTCGCTCGACGGTGGTCGACGCGCTGGGGTGTGTACTGTTCGACGGTCGTCCCGTCGAGGGCCTCGAGGGCCGCCGCGAACGTCGCCTCGTCGACCGGCTCGGCGAATTCGACGTCCGCGCGGTAGTGCTTGCTCGCGTCGTGTTCTTTGACGCGTTCGACCATCTCGTAGGTCGCCAGCCGGAGCCCCTCGACTTCGACCGCGCCGTCGGCGGCTGCGTTGATCTGCTCTTCGAGCGCCTCGACGTCGGGGCTGCGCTCTCGCGGCTGTTTCACCTCGAGGACGAACGGCCTGCCCTCCCCGAGCATGCGGGCGTCGACGTCCTCGCGGCCGGCACCGTGGAATTTCCCTTCGCGGCCGTCCATCGCCTCGACGACGTGCGGTCTGACGGTTTGCTCGACGCTCGTCTCGTACATGTACCCCGTCCCGTCGCAGTATGTACAGGGTTCTTCGCCCCCGTCGCCGAGCTGGACGCCACTACCGCCACACTCGCGGCAGGGCCACTCGGTCTGGGGGACGTCGCGCTCGAGCTTGCGGTAGCGGCCGTAGACGAACGCCGGGTTGACCTGAACGTCGACCGCGTGGCTCGTCACGGTGACCTCCTCGAGTGCCTCGAGGGGGTCGAACGCCTCGAGGTCGATGATCACGAGGACGTCCGGTCGCTCGAACTCCACGTCGGCACCCGTTTTCGCGCCGACGCGTCGGCCGACCTCGCGGTTGACCTCGCGCTTGAGCGATTCGCCGACGTCGGGGTCGAGCCCCGCGTCCTCGCGCAGCAGGCGCTCGTTCTCCTCACACAGCGGCGGCACCCGCGAGCCGAGCTGGTAGGTCTCGAAGTCGATTCCATCGAGTTCGGCGACGACGACGTCGGCCAGCGCGTCGAACGTCCCGCAGTAGCCCTCACAGACCCAGCAGTCGGCTTCCGCGACCGATTCGAACGGCTCGTCGTCCTCGAGGGCGAGAGCCGTCCGGAGTGCTCGTCCCCGTTCGGCGTTCGTCAGCCCGAAACTCCGGTCCGCGAAGGGGCGACCGAGACACGAGTCACAAACTGGCCCCGTTTCCAGGAGTGCGCGGACGTCCTCCGTGAGCGTCATGTCCCGTGAGTCGGCGCGCCGGGGGTAACACCCTTTCCCTTCGCGGTGAGCGTCGCTTTTCGCTGCCGGAACTCACGGTCAGTCCACGACACGTGGGTCCCGTCGTCATCAACCCACGACTGAAGTCGTGGGCTTCTGCCTCGATTGTCTGTGAGGGCCGATATGTTTGGTGTTATACTCAGCCTGGACCGCACTCGCCCGCGTACTCATCAGTAACTCGTTTCAACGAGTACTCTGTTCAATGGCCACTGTAGACGCGATCCAGCGCCTCGCCCGCCCGCACCACGGCGTCCTCTAAGTCCGGCCCGAGGGGCGATCCGACGACGATTCCGTCGACGTGCTCGGAGATTGCGGCGAATCGCTCGGCGACCTCGTCGGTGGTTCCGGCGACGCAGAAGGCGTCGATCATCTCGGGGGTGACGTGACCGAACGCCTCGCCAAGCTCGCCGCGCTCTAAGGCCTCGCTCACCGCGCTCGCGGCCTCGCGGTCGATACCGTGACGCTCGAGGACCGGCTCGGCTGCACCGCCAGCGATGAACGCCACCGGCGGGCGAGCGGCCTCCCGGGCCTCGTCGGCGTCGGCCGCGACGCTCACACTGGCAAAGGCGAGTGCCTCGAACTCGCCGTACTCGTCGGGCCGTTCCGCGAGGCCGATTTCCACCTGTTCAGCGGCCCACTCGAGGTCCGCCGGATGCGCAGCGTTGATCAGTGCCCCGTCGGCGTGTTTCGCGCTCATCCGGATCATGTGCGGGCCCTGGGCGCCGACGTAGACCGGAATCTCGCGGGGCTCGAGGTTGAGCGAGGCGTCTCGAGCGATGAACGTCCCCTCGTGGGTGACCGTCTCGCCCGCCCAGAGTTTTCGCGCGACGTCGAAACTCTCGAGGACGCGCCGGAGGGGCCGGTCGTGCTCGATCCCGAGGTTCGCGAGCGTCGAGCGGTCGCCGGGACCGATTCCGAACAGTCCCCGACCGCCGCTCACCTCGTCGATCGTCGCCGCGCGGCCGGCGAGGCTGACGGGGTGGGAGTCGTAGGGGTTGACGACGCCCGGCCCCAGCCGGAGTTCGTCGGTGGCGTCGGCCATCCGCGAGAGCGCGACGAACGGATCGCGGTTGAAGTAGTGGCTACTCGAGAACGCGGCGTCGAACCCCTCGGTCTCCGCGAGCGCGGCCAGGTCGGCGATTCGCTCGAGTGAGTGTTCGGGCGTGAGTTCGATCGCCCGCGTGATCCCCGTCATGGCTCGTAGCTCCACCCTCGCAGGGCCTGGCGAACGAAGTCGGTCTCGACCTCGCGGAACAGCTCGTTGCTCCCCTCGAGATCGCCGAACTCCCAGCCGCGAACGACGACCGCGGGCGTCCCGTCGGCCCCCTCGCCGGTGACGAGGTTCGCGGCCGCGGCGAGTTCGTCGACGATCGACTGGACCGTCACGCCGAGTTCCCGGCCGTCGCGGTCGCGCTCGCCGCGCCAGTCGCGACTCGCGGGCATTCCCGCCCAGCCGAGCGCGACGCCGCGCTGGCCGTGACGGAACGGCCGACCACAGGTGTCGGTGACGATCACGGGCACGTCGGTGGGCAGGCCTGCGCGGATGCGTTCGGCACTCGCCGTCGGGTTCTTCGGGAGCAACAGGAGGTCGTGATCCGGCACGTTCGAGCGATCGATTCCCGCGTTGACGGAGACGTGCCCGAACCGACTCTCGGTGAGCAAGAACGGCGCTTCCATCAACACCTCGGTACTCTCCTCGAGCACGGCCTGGGCGAACCGGGGGTCTTTCTCCTCACCCGTCAGCTCCTCGAGACGGCCGGCGATCTCCCGGGCTCGCGGGCTCGCGGGGAAGTCCGCGAGGTCGGCCGCTCGCCCCTCGGCTTTCGAGACGACCGTGCTCGCGATCGTCAGGACGTCGCCGGACTCGAGGTCGAACCGCTCGGCGACGAGGCCCGCGAGGTCGTCGCCGGGACGGATCTCCGGTACGTCCGCCACTGCGTGGAGTTCCATACCGGGTGGTCGAGAAGCGAGCTAAAAAGGCCACCGTCACCGGAGACGAACGCCGCTACGAACGTGATGGTACAGAAAGGATAGGGTCCTGATAACGGTTTCAAACCGACCTCTTATCCGATCGAGGAGCGTAGTATACTAGATAGCCAACTCTTTCGGTCGTTCGTTCGTCCACCAGCGAATAAGATACACGACAGAAGAGATCCAGAACGCAGCGAAGAAGACGTACGTTGCATCTCCGGCCGGATTGATCGAGTCGGTGGCCGTCCTCGAGAGCACGTATCCAGCAACGGCAACGACGGTCGGAGCGCCGATGTACGCGACGATCGGTGGCTGCCACGTCGCGTCCGCTGGGCGGGTGCGCTCGCCGTGGAGATACATCGCAACGACTGCCAACGGAGTTACCACCAGGGTCAGGCCAATCACGCCGAACACCGTTCCGATGAACGCGACCCCCGCTCGCGGGCCGAAGAAGGCAGTCCCGATAGTGAGGGGTGTGACTACAACGTACCCACTGATCGGGAGCAGCCAGCCGCCGGGAAGCGAAACGCGGGAAGCGAATCGATCGACGACTGCGGGCGCTAGCGGATAGCGCCACGCGGTTCCGAACGTCGCTTTCCCCATCGCGATGCATCCGACGACGAACGTCCACAACGGCACGAGCATCCACAGAAACAGCAGCGCAGAGATCACACTAACGGTGACAGTGGTGACTGGGGGAGAAAGGACGACAACGCCGGTAACCCCCTGACCCGTCAGCTCGGCGTAGGTGAACAGCGAACCGAACGTGACCACGGTCACCGCCAGCACGGTGAGGTGCCAATCGAGCGCGTTGCGGGCGTTTCGTCTGGTGAACTCGTTGGTCGAGAGGAGATACACCAGTCCGGCACCGATGGCACCGGTCGGAATCGCAACGAGGTGGACGAAGATACCACCGATCGATCGCTCCTCGAGGAGCGTCGGCCCCTCGGTCGTCGACGAACCGTGGGTGTGTTTGGGAGACATGGTTGCTCTACCGGTATCGCTCGACGACCTCGATCGAGCCGGGATACGCCCAGATCGATCCGAAGATCGCCTTCACCGTCGCGACGATAGTGTACACGAACGTGAGCAGTATGGCGACCATCAGAACGATCAGGAGAAGGATACCAACGATCGCGAACACCGTATCGAGCGGTGCTGGAAGCAGGGAGACCTCGGTTGGCTCTCCTCCCACGGTGATCTCGTCGGCACCGAGGAAGAACGTCACGAAGGTGACAATCCAGAGCGCGAAGACGGTGACATGCCAGTTGATGACGTGACGGGCGTTCGTCCGCGTGAACTCGTGGTCCGAAACGACGTAGACGACGATCGGTCCGAGAAATCCGGTAACCAGTCCGAGCAGGTGGACGAGGATGCCACCGATAGAGCGTTCGTCGAGCAGTTCGGGTCCGGCTGAAGTGGGTGTGGCTGTCATGGATATGCGGTAGTACGTGTGGGCACAGGGTGTGTTGTCACTCGGTTACGTCGAGGGAAGGAGGTTCAACGGGCCGTATCTGTCGCGAACCCATCGGGCTGTCCGTTCTGCAACGAGCAACGCCAGACTCACGAACAGGAGATCAAACGCGGTGTCCCAGAGAACGATATCGCTCTGGGTTCCGCTGGCGTCGGCACCGACGATCGTGAGCACGCCACCGAGTGCGAACAGTACCAGGCTCAACTGGAAGCCAGCGAGCACGAGGGTGCGGATCCCAGCCGTGTCCGAGAGCGTGAGGAATCCGCGGGTGGAGAGCCGATCCAGCGGGGTGGCTGCGTTCAGCGCACGTTTACCCTCGGGTGAGAGCGGCCATTTCGACTCCGGGTGGTTGATGTAGTACAGCGTGATCGAGTCGGGATACGTTTCGGTCGCGACGACGTCGATCTCCTGGAGTTCACGCAGCCGATTGCGGACGGTTGCCCTGCTGACGTCGGGCTTGATCCGCGCGTGCAGTTGGCGGATCGAAAAGAACGGACGGTCGGACTCGAGCATCGTCTCGACGACGTGCTCCTGTGTGAGCGTGTTATCGAGGTTCCGATCGATTCGTTCGTCGATCCAGGGCGGAATCACGGACACGGTATCACCACATCGTTGACGGGAGTGATTAAAACAGGGCAGCGATTTCGAGCGCACGAACCATGGTTTCACGGCCTCGAAACGGGTGCTCCTCCATTTTCACGAGCTGAGAATCCGTGGTAGAAGGCCATGAAACTCACGATTTCTGGAAAATGAAGCTCCGGATCGGTGTTCACCACCGCCGGTCAGTTCGAGCTGGCGAAACGGTAGTGGTGTCAGTGAACACGATCCATGAGCGCAGTTCAAGCTCGATCCCGGTGGCCAAACGCCGAGGCGATCTCCCCCCACCCTGACTCGACCATCGCAACGTTCCTCACGACGGCGAACGCGGCGGTCGTCAGGTCGCCACCGCCACTGCTGAGCGGTTGAGCGAAGACGTGCGAAGAATTTGCCAGCAAGGTCGAAAGCGATTCCCCTCGAGCCCGCCTCCGGACGCGTATGACCGGAACCGACGAGTACGAGACGAGCCACGTCGTCACGGCGTTCCTCCGGAGCCGTGGCGAGGTGTTACTGTGCAGGCGAAGCGACGACGTCGGCACGTATCAGGGTGCCTGGGGCGCCGTTTCGGGCTTCGCCGAGGGCGACCCCGACGCCCAGGTCCGGGCCGAAATCGCCGAGGAGACGGGACTCGAGGAGGCGGTCTCGCTGGTCCGCTCCGCCCACCCGATCCGGTTCGAAGACCCCGACCTCGGCCGCGAGTGGGTCGTCCACCCGTACCTCTTCGACTGTGAGCGCCGCGACGTCGAACTGAGCGCGGAACACGACGACGCCGAGTGGATCGCGCCGACGGCGATCCTCACCGGCGACCGCGAGACGGTACCGAAGCTGTGGGAGGCCTACGAGCGCGTCGCCCCCACCGTCCGCTCGATCGCCGCCGACGACGAGCACGGCGCGGCTGCCCTCTCGATTCGCGCACTCGAGGTCCTGCGCGACCGGGCGGGACTGCTCGTCCACGAGCGCGAGGTCGATGGTACAGATCCCGCCGAGGAGTGGGACGAACTCACGGCGCTCGCCCGGCGGCTGCTCGAGGCCCGGCCCGCGATGGCCGTCCTCAGAAACCGGGTGAACCGGGCGATGGCGAGTACAGAGGTGCGAAACGCGACTGCGGTGCTCGAGTCGACGATCGCGGGAATCGACCGCGCCCTCGAGGCCGATGAACGCGCGGCGGCGAACGCGAGCGAGTACGTCGAGGGCGCGGTGCTGACGCTCTCGCGGTCGGGAACGGTGCTCGAGGCGCTCCGGGCTGGCGACCCCTCGCGCGTGTTCGTCGCCGAGTCGCGGCCGCGGTGTGAGGGCGTCGACGTCGCCGAGGCGCTGTCGACGGCGGTGCCGGTGACGCTGCACACCGACGCGGCGGCGGCGCACGTCCTCTCGCGGGAGCGGGTCGACTGCGTGCTCGTCGGGGCCGACACCGTCCTGCCCGACGGTCGCGTCGTGAACAAGACCGGGACGCGAGCGCTGGCGATCGCCGCCGCCCGAGAGGGCGTGCCGGTGTACGCCGTGGCCGCCACGGACAAGACCTCGACGCGCGAGTCGATCAACCTCGAGTCCGGTTCGAGAAACGCCGTCTACGAGGGCGACGCGACACTCGACGTGCTAAACCCGACGTTCGACGTGACCCCTGCCGACTGCCTGACGGGAATCGTCACCGAACGCGGGACGCGCTCGAGTGTGGAACTCGAGGGGGTGGCCGCGGAGTTGCGGGGACTCGAGGGGTGGGGCTGAATCGACGGCGGTGGAACTGAAGCGACAGACGGAAAGGCCCACCGGCCCTAAATCGCGTGGGGCGGCCATGACGAAAAGTTACCCCCACCGAGCCCCGTGTGACGACGCTTTTCACCCGAGCCGCCCACCTTCGTGCGAAGATTGAATCTCCCCTCGTTCGTACCGGTCGGTATGTCACCTACACTCGAGCTGTCGCGACTGGGTGTCCACGAATCGGTCGAACCGGTGTTTCCGCCGGAGCGACTCGTGACAGAGCTGTCCGACCTGCCGTTCGACGTGCGCGTGATCGACGACGAGCGGATCGGCGACTGCGACGCCGTCGTCACCCTCGCACACCGCGAGGCCTTTTGTGACCTCGAGTGGGTCCACTCGATCCAGGCGGGCGTCGACCGGTTTCCGGAAGAGACGTTCGCCGAGCGGGGCGTCGTCCTCACGAACAGCACGGGGATCCACGACCGGACGGTCGGCGAGACCGTCGCGGGCTACCTGCTCGCGTTCTCCCGGCGACTGCACCGCTACGTCGAGAACCAGGCCGACCGGACCTGGGAACGCCCCGCGTGGGACGAGGCGTTCACCCTGCCTGGAAGCACGGCCTGCGTCGTCGGCACCGGGACGCTCGGGAGCGGCGTCGCCGAGGTCGTCGGCTCGCTCGGCGTTCGAACCGTCGGCGTTCGGCGCTCGGCGGAACCCGTCCCCGGCTTCGACGAGGTGTACGCCGTCGAGGACCTCCACGAGGCGATCGCCGACGCCGACTTCGTCGTGATCACGGTACCGCTGACCGACGAGACCCGCGGCCTGTTCGGTCCCGAGGAGTTCGCCGCGATGCGCGACGACGCCTACGTCGTGAACGTCGCTCGAGGCCCCGTCGTCGACGAGGGGGCGCTGATCGACGCCCTCGAGCGGGACGCTCTCGCCGGGGCCGCTCTCGACGTCTTCGAGACCGAACCGCTCCCCGAGTCGTCGCCGCTGTGGGGGATGGAGGAGGTGATCGTCACCCCCCACTGTGCGGCCTACACCCGCGACTACTTCCGCGACGTCGGCGGGATCGTCCGCGAGAACGTCGAGCGACTCGGGTCCGGGACGGCGCTGTACAACCGCGTCGTCTGACGTTCCCGTCGCTGCCGATTGCGACGTTGCTCTCGGTTACGAGTTGTTCGCGACAGCAACGTGGGCTCGGGCGGATTTGAACCACGGTCGGACGTGCTCGCTTCGCTGCGCGCGACCTCCCTGATTCGAATCCCGCAGTGCCGTCCGCACGGCTCACTGTCGTTCGCCGGCGGGCGGGCGTGACGGGATTCGAACCGCTGACCGTTATGTGGCTGCGTCGGTAACGCCACCCATGGAGTTCGAAGGCGAGTTTCCCAAGACGCTGCCCGCGCTGTTCTCGAAGGCGTTCGCCCGTCGACCGGAGCGAACCGCGGTGCTCACCGACGACGGCTCGCTCACCTACGGCGAGCTCGACCGCCGGTCGACCGCGCTCGCGAACGCCCTCGTCGATCTCGGCGTCGAACCCGAGGATCGGGTCGCGACGCTGCTGTCGAACCGGCTCGAGGGGCCGATCGTCGATCTCGCCATCTTCAAAGCCGGGGCGACCCGGCTGCCGATCAACCCGACGCTGTCGACGGACGAACTCGCGTACCTGCTGGCGGATTCCGGCGCGACGACGATCGTCTGTGACGCCGACCGGACGGGCGACGTCGACGGGCTCCCGTCGGACGGCTCGCTCACGACCCGGATCGCCGTCGCCCGTTCGCTCGGAGCCAACGACGCGGCCGGATCGACGTCGCCCGACGGGTGGCACGCGCTCGAGGCACTCGAGGACGCGGGCGACGCCGAGTCCGCACCCGACGTCGCCGTGCGCCCGGAGTCGATCGCCGGCCACTTCTACACCGGCGGGACGACCGGGAAGCCGAAGGGAGTGCTGTACAGCCACGCCTGCCTGACCGTCAACTTCTACGCCCACCTGATGGAGCTCGGCTTCTCGGACGCCGACACGGGGCTCGTCTCGACGCCGCTGTCACACTCCGGCGGGACGTTCCTGCTGTCGGGGCTGCTCGCCGGCGGCACGGTCGTCGTCCAGGACGGGTTCGACGTCGACCGGGCCGTCGCGGCCGTCGACGCACACGACGTGAGCTGGACGTTCCTCGTGCCGACGATGCTGTACCGGCTGCTCGACGCCGGCGTCGAGCCAGCCGACGTCCCCGCCCTCGAGCGGGTGATCTACGGCGCGGCCCCGATCCAGACCGACCGGCTCGAGGAGGCGATCGACCGGTTCGGACCCGTGTTCGTCCAGTTCTACGGCCAGACGGAGGTGCCGAACCTGATCACGACGCTCGACCGACGCGACCACGAACTGGCGCTCGAGACCGGCGACGAGGAGCTGCTTCGCTCGGCGGGGCGACCGTGTCTGCTCACCGACGTCCGCATCGTCGACCTCGAGACCGGCGAGCCGGTGTCGACGGGCGAGCGCGGCGAAGTGACCGTCCGCTCGCCGTACGCCTTCGAGTCGTACCACGAGCGCCCGGAGGCGACCGAAACGACCCTGCGCGACGGCTGGGTCTGGACCGGCGACGTGGGGCGCGTGGACGAGGACGGCTACCTCTACTTGCTCGACCGGAGCAGCGACGTCGTCGTCACCGGCGGGCTGAACGTCTACACCCGCGAGGTCGAAGAGGTGCTCGGCAACCACCCCGCCGTGGCAGAGGTGGCCGTCATCGGCGTCCCTCACGAGGAGTGGGGCGAGGCCGTCCACGCGGTCGTGGTGGTCGACGAGGGAGCCGACGTCGACGCGGCAGCACTTCGCGAGTACGCCGGCGAGCGGCTCGCAGGCTACAAGAAACCGAAGGCCGTCGAGTTCGTCGACGCGCTCCCCGAGACGCCGCTCGGCAAGCCCGACAAGGACACACTGCGCGACCGCCACTGGGACGACGACCGGCGGATCGGCTGATCGCTACCCGGACAGGGAGACGAACGTCGCACCCACGACGATCACGAGCGCCGATGCACCCACCCGCCACGTGACGTGCTCGAGGCGTCGCGGGAGCAAGAGCAGGGAGAGGACGACCACGAGCAGCGGCGTGAGCTGCAACAGCGGCATGACGAGGACGACGGGGGCGACCTCGAGCGCCGCGAAATAGGCGAGGAAGGCAATCGTCGTCGAGACGCCGGCTCCGACGTACCACGCGGTCGACGCGCGCCGGAGCGGAATCCGGCGGAGCGAGCCCGTCCACGCGAGGTAGCCGACGAACCCGATCGTCGCCACGCCCGCCATGACGACGATGCCGGGGAGGATCGCCGTCCCTTCGACCAGCCCGATCGAAACGAAGATCGGTTCGATACCGATACAGATGGCCGCGCCCAGCGGGAGCAAGAGCGTCGTCCCCGTCTCCCGGATCGACTGCTCCGCTCGCGACGAAGCGGCCGTCTCCCAGGAGACGACCGCGAGCCCGCCGACGATTAACACGATGCCCAGAAAGTGAATCACCGTCAGCCGCTCGCCGAGAAAGAGCACGGCGAATATCGTCGCGAAGAGGACGTTCGAGGCGATCACGGGCGAGGTGAGACTCGCCCCAATCTCCTCGATGCTCTTGAACATGAGGAGACGGGCGACGAACATCCCCGCGATGCCGGCCGCGGCGAACGCAGCGAACGACGTCGGCGTGAACAGGGCCGTGTACGGCGGCTCGTACAGCACCAGCACGGGCGGCGCGACCAGCACCACGTTACACCCCAGGACGACGAGCACCGCATCGCTCACCTCACCGTCGACCGTTCCTAACCGAATGCAGAGAAACTGGCCGGCGAAGCCGACGGCTCCGACGATCGCAAAGAGTACGCCGAGCGTCCAGTCCGATACCTCGAGCGGCACGCCAACGACTTTCGTCCCTGGATGGATAACCGCTCTGGAATCCTCACCGCGGCATCGATACTGACTGCTGGACGAGCGTTTCGGCCCAGCTGCGACCGATCCGGCAGCCGTGCCGGTCGCTCGGCACAGCAGCTCGATGCCCTACCGTTCTGGAACGCCGTAATCGACGTGAACGTGTGGCGTACTCGGCGATTCCGGCGCGGGGACGCCGTTCCAGTCGACGAGGTGCACGTTGGCCATCCGACCGGAGAACCGAAAGCGCTGGACGCCGGTCTCGATCGCTCCTTCCGCCGCTCGATCCGAGACGACGACCGCTTCCTCGAGCGGGTCGGCGTCGACCATCTCGATCGCACCGTCGACGCTGATCTCGTAGTTCGAAGGAACGCCGCGTCCGATAATCGTGACCCGATTGGGGAGTCCTGCTTCAGGTGGCATACCTCGAAGAGTCGAGTACGGGGCTATAAACTTTCCTGTCGAGAAATCGGTAGGTGCACGAGACAGTGCGCCACGAGCGAATTCACCTGTTCACGCTATTTAGGGACTCTGGTCCGGTCAGAGGTGGCATCTACGAATTGCTTGGTTATCCGCTCGTTCAATTACTTCAAAGCTGATACCTCTGGCGTGTTCCGGGACGCTCTCGAGACCTCATCGACGTTCAACCGGTGTCAAAAACGGTTGTGGTCGTCCGGAGTGAGTACGAATTGAGTCCTGGGAGAAGACCGCTGGTTCAGTTTGACCTCCTCCACGCCCTGAGGACGTGGAATCCGCCCATCGGAGTTCCGCCGAGCGTGGCGTTCGAGGTTCCAACCCGCACTCGAGGGGAACCGGCGACACACCGGGGGAACTCTCGTTTCCTCCCTGTATAGGGCTGTGGCCCGGTCAAACAGGCCCCATCGGAACCCGTGTCATCGCCGTGCGAACCACCGCTAATTCGCCGCCCCTTGTGGTTCGGGGCCGGCATCTCACTGATTCCGTAGCACTCCGTACTACACGGGACCACAGAAAAACGGTTGCGGTGGGAAATCCGACAGCCGCTGCCCGTGGTTGGTGGCCGCTGTGTCCGCTCAACCCCCGCCTGTTCGCTCCTCGGTTCCGACAGGGTGTCGGAATGCCCGTCCCCCACGGGAAGGCGGGGGTATGCGCTCGCATCTCTATCACCACCGTACGGATCTCCTGCATCCAGTAAGAGATACCAAGCCTCGCTGTTGCCGCTGTTTGAATATTTGAATAGAGCCAAATTATTTGAGCCAGCCGGTGTAAGTGCCAGTACGATGGTTGACTCGACCCAGAGATCGTGGACGGAGAGCATGAGCGGGCGTGAGCGCGTTCGACACGTTGTAGAGTTGCTGGACGAGCCAACGCCAATACAGGAGATCGCGGACCGCGCAGCCGTTTCGCGCGCAACGGCAGCCGACGAACTCCAGCGGTTGGAGAGCGACGACTGGGTCACCGAAACGACCATTGATGGCACGAAGGCATATGATCTGAATCCTGTCCGGATGCTCTTTGACGAAGTAACGGACTTGATCGAGGAGCACTCGCGCGACGAGTTAGAGAGCCAGCTCACGGAGCTGAAAGCGGAGCAAGAGGAGCTCGCGGCGGAGTACAACGTTGGATCGCTCACGGAGTTCCGAGAGCAACTCGCTACGGATGAGTTGTCGGCTGAAGAGCTCAGAGAGCGCCGCAACGTGATCGCTACATGGGAAGCGATCAACACGGAACTCGGGCTCGTAAAGCACGCGCTCCAGCTGTACGGGGACGTTGTCGAACTCACCTCGTCCCGAACTGACTCGCGTTCGACGTTCGCCTGATGGTTGTATTTCTCGCTAATCGGGCGAACCTGCAGAGCAAACGGCTCCACGACCGTATCCAGCAACGGCTCAGCGCCGACTGTGACAACGTGCGACAACGGCGTGCTGAACCGCGCGAAGCTGGCTCGTACCGTGTCGTTGGTGACGTGAATCCGCGTCAGTTCCTAAGTGATGACGCATATCCAGTAACGGCTGCTCGCGTCGAGATCGGATTCCAACTACGAACGAGCGATCCGTATGAGTACTATTGGATCAACTGGATCGAGCCGGATCGAAGCCTGCTCGTCGGCTGGCATCAAGACGACACTCATCACGACCTCGGTCCGGTACACCTGCAAGTGAACGACGGCTCAACGGTCGTCGCTCACGAACAAGCGCAATTCATCGACACGCATCCGCTTGACGTTGTCGAGCAGCGGATCAAATCGCTTCAGGATGCGATCCTCGCTGTCAACTGGGAGGGGGGACCCATCGGGTTCGATACCTCTTCGTCTCTCTTCGAGTAATGTCCAAGATGCGTTTTGATTTAGGAAAGACGATCTCCGACCACCCCAAATTTCATCAACCATACAACCGTTTGGGCTAATTGGAATCCCAAGACGGAGGCGACCCGCGTTCAGGAAGTGAATCAACTAAACGGCGAAATTGAGGGGGCACCGATTTCCCCAAACGCCGTGAACGGAGCTGTTGAGCGCTAAAACCGGCGTTACCGGGCGTCTAAGAAGCGTTCAGAAGCTGAGTGGGCCAACTCGGATTTGAACCACCTCGAGACGTTCCGGGTCGCTTCCCGGGCTGCGACTCGCGTAATTCAAATCCGAGTTCGATCCGATACTGGTGGCTCGCGATCTTGCTCGCCACCAGAATATGGGCCAACTCGGATTTGAACCGAGAGCCTCCACCTTATCAGAGTGGCGCTCAACCTGATTGAGCTATTGGCCCGCTTCGCATCTTCCAGTTGCCGGCTGGATGGTTTAAGCGTTTCTTTCTCGCAGGGCTGTGAGAAGCGCTAGCGGACGCTGCCGTCGTCCCACTCGTCCTCGTCGCGGTCGTCGTCGCCGAACTCGATCGTGTACGGCTCGTCATCGCGATCGGCATCGACCGTGTAGGCGTCCTCGGAGAGGTCGTAGGTGTCGGCACCGCTCGAGGCGCCACCCTGGCCGCCAGCACCGGGTGCACCCTGGTCGGGGAAGCCGTAGGTCCAGACGGTGCCCGAGACGAGGCCGTCGGTCTTTCTGTCCGCGTAGGGGACGATGACGAACCGCTTGAGCGCCATCCGGATCGGAATCCGCGTCGGCGGGATGACGAGCAGGACGCCGAGGGCGTCGGTGACGAGCCCGGGCGTGAGCAAGAACGCCCCGGCGGCAATCAGGAGCCCGGCGTCGAGCAGCTGGTTCGTCGGCGGCTCTCCCTCGAGCATCGAGCGGTGCATCTTCCGGAGCGTTCGCCGCCCTTCCGCGCGGACGAGTAACATCCCGATCAGCCCCGTCAGTACGACGAGCAGGACCATCGCGACCCAGCCGAACCACGGCGTCTGGCTCACGACGAGCGCGAGGACCACCGCGTCCAGGAAGGGGATGAGCAACAGCACCAGGATCCACCGGAGCATACCTCGAGTACCAACCGAGGGGTGAAAACGCTTTACGCTCGTCTCGACGATCGATTCGGCCGCATCGACCTCGAGTCGGGCTCGAGATCACCGCGGCGATCGGTGAACGAAGGCCTTACACGATTCACGACCCTCGAATCGGACATGAACGACGGCACGCGGGTCGAGTGGCGGGCGTGGGGACGGGAGGCGTTCGCGGAGGCGGGCGAGCGGGACGTCCCACTCTTGCTCTCGCTGACCGCGACGTGGTGTGACAGCTGTCACGAGATGGACGCGGAGACGTACGCCGTCCCGACGGTCGCGGCGAACGTCAACGACGACTTCGTCCCCGTGCGGATCGACGTGGATCGCCACCCGCGCGTTCGCGACCGGTACAACATGGGTGGGTTCCCCTCGACGGTGTTTCTCGCCCCCGACGGCGCGGTGCTGACCGGCGCAGGCTACCTGGGCCAGGACGGGATGCGCCAGGTGCTCGAGCGCGTCCGAGCCCTGTGGGAGACGAAGGGGGCCGAGGCCGGACGGGTCCCGCGCCCGCTGCAGGACGAGACGCCGCCGGCTGGCGAGCTCACCGAGGACGTCGAAGCGGGGATGCTGGGCCAGCTCACCGCGGCCTACGACGAGGTCGCCGGCGGCTGGGGCGACGGCCCGAAGTTCCCGCTCCCCGAGGCGCTCGAGTTCGCGCTCAAGCGCGACCGGGAGATGGCCCGGCGCTCGCTCGACGCGGTGAGCGCGAACCTGCTCGACGAGTACGAGGGCGGCTTCTACCGCTACGCGCTCGAGCGCGACTGGTCGAGGATCCAGCACGAGAAGCTGCTCGACGAGAACGCCGCGCTCGTGCGAACGTTCGCTCACGCCTACTGCTACACCGGGCGCGAAGTGTACCGGGAGCCGGCCGACCGGACGATCGACTACCTGACGACAACGCTGTGGAACGCCGACACCGGCGCGTTCGCGGGCAGCCAGGCGCCGGCTCCGGCTGCGTCGTACACCCTCGAGCCGAGCGACCGGGAGCGCGAGGATCCGCCGGTCGACGACACCGTCTACGCAGGTGCGAACGCGCTGGCGGTCGACGCCCTGCTCGCCTACTACGGCTACACCGACGACGAGCGCGCCCGTCGGTACGCCGAGCGCGCGCTCGAGTACCTCCGGACGGAGCTGCTCGAGGACGGGGTCGTCGTCCACTACCGGGCGGCCGACGAGACCGGTGAACCGTGCCTGCTCGCGAACCAGGCTCGCGTCCTCGAGGCGCTGACGAGCGCCCGGAGCGTCCTCGGGGCTGACGTCCTCGACGAGGCCGAGGCGGTGGCCGAGACGACCCTCGAGCGACTCCGCGATGGCGATTCGTTCCTCGACGGGCCGGCGACGGGGTGCGGGCTGTGTTCCCATCCCCTCCGTCCCCTCGGAGCGAACGTCGAGCTCGCCGACGCGCTGGTCGACCTCGCCGTCCTCACTGACGATGATCGGTACCGCGAGCTCGCCAGCGAGGCGCTCGCGGACTTCGCGGGCGCGAGCGACCGGTTCGGCCCGAGTGCCGCCCGGTACGCGTCGGTCACGGCGCGACTGCTCGAGGACCCCCTCGTCGTGCGGGTCGCCGACGAGGCTGGCTCAGACCTCCACCGCGCCGCGTTGCGCGTCGCCGACCACGAGAAGGTCGTCGTCCCCGACGCGACGGTCGACGGCCTCGAGCCGGGAACGGCACGGGTCGAACGCGGCGAGCGCGCCTCCGACGTCGCTGAAACTCCGGCCGAGTTGGGTGAGCGGCTCCGGTCGGTCCTCGAGTGAGCAATCGCCCGCCTTCGCGCCGTTGTAACTCCATTGTCAAAACTATCGCAGTGTTTATGGTCGTGGCGTCGGATGCTCACGACATGGCCAGTCTCCGGGACCTCGGACTCTCTGAATACGAGGCACGGGCGTACCGCGCATTGTTGAATACGGGACCCACAACCGCCAAGGAGTTGTCGCGAGCGAGTGACGTCCCGATGGGGCGGATCTACGACGTGCTCAACAGCATCGAGCAGTACAATCTCGTCCGGAGCCAGACGGCGAGCCGACCGAAGAAGTACGTCGCCGTCGAACCCGCCACGGCGCTCGATCGGCTGCTCGAGGACAAAAAGCGCGAACTCGAGGAGAAGGCCGACCAGTACGAGGAGATCGTCGACGACCTCTCGGAGGAGCTCGACGCGGCCGAGCCAGTCGAAGAGCAGTTCTGGACGGCTGCCGTCGGCCCCGAGGAGACGATCGACCTCCTGCTCGAGCGACTCACCGCTGCCGACCGGGACATCGTGATGGTCGCGGCCGATCCCTCTCCCCAGATGGACATCCGCACGGTCGGCGACGAGGTGCTGGCACACCTCGAGGACGCCCTCGACCGGGGCGTGAGCGTAGACATCCTGATGAGCCGGGAGCTCGTCGACGCGCTCTCGCCAGAGGTCGGCCAGCGGTACCAGGAGGCGTTGCAGGCTCGTGATGACTTCGCCGTGCGAACGAGCGAGGACGTGACGGGGACGTTCAACATTATCGACGGCGTCGAGGTCTGTATCCAGGTTCCGAACCCCCTCTCGTCGAACGAGGTGTTCGGTATGATCGACCTCAAAGACCCCGAGTTCGCCGCCGACGTCCACGAGGAGTTCCTCCCCAACTGGAATCAGGCGACGCCGCTTACGTTCTGACGATCGCGAACGGCCCTCGCAGAGAGGCGCAACCTCTTTTTGTCGACCGATACAACCCGGTTGCATGGCTGAATCCGAGGTCGACCTCGAGGCAGAACAGTACGAGAAACACCGCGAAGCGGGGCGAATCCTCTCGCAGGTCCGCGAGGAAACCGCCGATCGCGTCGACGTCGGTGTGAGCCACCTCGAGATCGCCGAGTTCGCCGAAGAGCGCATCCGCGAGCTCGGCGGCGAGCCGGCGTTCCCGGTCAACATCTCGATCGACGAGGAGGCCGCTCACGCGACCCCCGCCATCGACGACGAGTCGACGTTCGGCGAGGAGATGATCAACTTAGATATCGGCGTCCACGTCGACGGCTGGCTCGCCGACACGGCGATCACGGTCGACCTCTCGGGCAACCCGGAACTCGCTGAGGCCTCCGAGCAGGCGCTCGAGGCCGCCATCGACGTAATCGAACCCGGCGTCGACACGGGCGACATCGGCGCCGAAATCGAGGACGTCATCGACGGCTACGGCTTCAACCCTGTCGTCAATCTCACCGGGCACGGACTCGGCCACTGGGAACAACACACCAGCCCGAACATCCCGAATCGGGCCGTCTCACAGGGCGTCACGCTCGAGGTCGGCGACGTCGTTGCCATCGAGCCGTTCGCGACCGACGGCGGCGGCAAGGTCACCGAGGGGTCGAAAGAGGAGATCTTCTCGCTGCAGAACGAACGATCGGTCCGGAACCGCCAGGCCCGGGAGGCGCTCGCCCAGATCACCGAGGAGTTCCGGACGCTGCCCTTTGCGACGCGCTGGCTCGAGACGGACCGACCGGAGCTCGCCCTTCGCCGGCTGAAAGCCAGCGGCGTCGTCCACGGCTACCCGGTCCTCAAAGAAGACGACGGTTGCCTCGTCAGCCAGAAAGAACACACGATCATCGTCACGCACGGCGGCTGTGAAGTCACGACGGAGTGAGCCAGTCGAATAGACACACGCTCGAGGCTCGTCGAGTCGACGCCGAGAATTCGTTCAGGCGTTGTTCATTCGCTGGCTCTTGCGGAGCCCACACCGCTGACACTCGGTGACGCGGTAGGGCTCCCGGGAGAACTGTGCGTTCTCCTCTTTCAGGCTCTCCGTGCGAATCTGGACGGAGACTTCGTGCAAGGTGTCGAACCCGCACTCCTCACAGTATTCGGTCATCCCGTTTATTGAGTTGTCAGTCGTTGCCATTGGCTGAGTACTCAGCACAGGTGGAATATAAATCCCTACTTCATTTCGTGTGGCGACGAAAACTAGATTGCCGGTGCAGCCGAGTCGGATATAGCCAAGAGAGGGTTCGAGACCGTTTATCGAGAGCTAAGAAGTCATTAAAATATATATTTTTTCAAGAGGTTAGTGGAATAAATTGGCAATTACCGAAGCCGCGCAGCCCTCCTTCAAGGGAAGGTGATCACGGTCGAGCCAGGTATTCGAACACTTTAGGCTCCGCTTGACGAACGAACCGGTATGGAGCAGGTGTTCGCACCGTGGCGGATCGAGTGGATCAGACGCGAGGAGAAAAACCCGGACGTCGACGGCTGCGTCTTCTGTGCGTTCGCAGAACGGGCGGCTGACCGTGAGAACCTCGTCGTCGCCAGAAGCGAGCACTCGTTCGTCCTGCTGAACAACTACCCCTACAACCCCGGTCACGCCATGGTCATCCCCCACGCACACACCGGCGACTACGGGGAGCTGACCGACGAGCAACTGCTCGACCACGCCCGCCTGAAAGCCCGCACGTTCGATGCCCTCGAGTCGGCACTGGCTCCGGACGGCTTCAACGCCGGCTTGAACCTCGGCGAGGGCGCCGGCGGCTCCATCAAGGAGCACTTGCACACCCACGTCGTCCCCCGCTGGCAGGGCGACACCAACTTCATGCCCGTCCTCAGCGACACGACGGTCATCGTCGAGGCGCTCGAGGACACCTACGACCTCGTCCACGACGCCTTCGCCGCACAGGACGGGGCGAGCGTACCGGACGAGAGATGCGCCGTCGTCTTCGACTGACCGACGGCGTACGCGAGCACGCGCGCCGGCTCCCAACCCAACCACGCACGTCGGCTCCCGACCCAACCACGCGCGTCGGCTCCCGACCCAACCACGCGCGCCGACCGTCGGGCCTGCCACCAGGATGCGGCGGCGCACCCGCGAGACGCGCCGACGATCACGGCGGCGCGTCGAGCATCCCCGCGCCGCCGGGGAGGCGTGGCGGTCTCATCCCCGAGTGCGTGGCCGAGCGAGCGCGAGGCCCGCACGAGGATGGGCGGCCCCATTCGTGTTTCGTGTGAGTTCGGTCGTCCCAGTCACCCCTCGCTCCGCTCGAGGGCCGGGTCGCTCGAGCGTCGACACTGGACGGGTGCAAAACGCCGACCTCGAATCCGCCGCTCTCGTCTCCGGTCGGAGTCGTCGAACGCTTACCGCGTCAGGAACGTCAGGTGGTGGCCGTCCGGATCGCGGACCACGACCTGCTCGTCCCCGTCGGCTCCGCCCTCAACGTCGACTCCACCCCCGCCGCCCACCGACTCGAGCAAGCACGCCCGATCCGCGACCGCCTCGGCCGCGCCAGCCGGATCGTCCGTCTCGAACCCGAGGTCGACGTGGACGCCGCCGCGGGCGTCGGCCAGCCCAAGCTGGGGCTCCCAGAGCTCGAGCGCCATCGGGCCGTTCATTCGCACGCGAGTCCGTTCCTCGCCGCGATCGACCGTCTCGAACCCTAACTCGGCGTAAAACGCCTCCGCGCGCTCGAGGTCCTCGACCTCGAGGACGACCTCGAAGATCCCGTCGATGCCCGGCCCCTCGACGTCGGTCTGGCCGAGTTCGACGCAGTTGCCGTCGGGATCGTAGCAGTACAGCGACCGCGAGGAGCCGAAGCGAAACTCCTCGAGGTCGTACGTCCTGGAGAGGCGATCCCACCAGTCGTCGTACTCCGCGTGCGGAATCGAGAACGCGAAGTGAGTGTGCAGCCCCCCGCGCGGGATTCCATCGGGTCGCCGGCAGACGATCGTCGTCTCGCCCGCCTCGTACCGAAGCTCGCGCTCGGTCTCCCCGCGACACGACAGCTCGAGCGTCTCCCCGTAGAACTCGCGAGCCGGCTCGAGGTACTTGACCTCGAGGGCGAGCCAGGCCAGACCAGTCAGCATACGTGGGGGTACTCGAGGGAGTGATATAGAGGCGTCGGCGGTCGGAAAAACCGATCGTCGATGCGACCGGGACGGGTTCGAGCGGTGGTGTGTCGGTGGTTGGTGGCTGGCCGTCTCGACGATCGGCTCGAGTTCATACTGCCGGACAAAACGGTTCACACATCGATCGCACGCGACCGGCCGTCAGCGATTCCGACGGCCGGTCACAGCGCGATCGAGTGGTTGCTGACTGTTGTCCAGTAGTATCAGCAGTCGGGCGACGGAACCCGACAGCCACAGGGTGAGACGACGTGTTCTGTCGGCCCACGTGAGGTCACCGCCGTTACAGGCGAGCCACACCGCGGACACGACGGGAGCGACGACGCCTCGCGGTCGTGAGCCGTTCCTGGCTGCTCGCTCACGGCTCCCCCGAACGCTGGATTCCGACGCGAACCGCTAATCGTGTGCGATACGTCTGTCGTGCGAGACGTTTATGTCTCGGCGGGATGAACGCGAACATGGCTTTTGAAGCCTCGCGGCTTGGAAGCCACGTCTCGGGTGATCCTGCACCCGGGGCATTTCGGCGCATGCCCCCGCGACTGTTAGAGCGCGGCTTCAGTCACCACAGACGAATTATAGTTACTTATACCTATTGGAGCAGACACTATGGGCGTCGACCGGTTCGGCGTCGACGCTTCCGAGTGGTCGACGCCGCTCGAGCACGTTCACCGCCTGACGCGCGTTTATGGACCTCGAGTCCCTAGCCTGCCCATGGCATTCCGCGTCGACGAGCGTGCGGCGGAATTTCGCGAGATCGACCGCTTCGAGGATGGCGTCGGCTGGCTCGCCCACCCCGACGAGACGATGCAGCGAGCGAGCCACGCCCTGGCGTTCGACGACGACGTCTGGGTGTTCGACCCCGTCGACGCCGAGGGGCTCGACGAGTTGCTCACCGAGTTCGGCGCGGTAGCGGGCGTCGTCGTCACCTTCGACCGGCACAAACGCGACGCGGCGACCGTCGCGAACCGCCACGACGTCCCCGTCTACCTGCCGGACTTCTTCGAGGGCGTCGCCGAGGAGCTCGACGCGCCGATCGTCCGCTTCGGAGCGACACTCGCCGACACCGGCCTCGAGACGATCGTCTTACACACCAGCCGCCTCTGGCAGGAGGTCGCCCTCTACGACCCCGAACGCGGAACGCTCCTCGTCCCCGAGTCCGTCGGCACGGCCGAGTACTTCTGCACCCGCGAAGAACGCCTCGGCGTCCACCCGATGCTCCGGGCGGTGCCGCCGCGCGCACTCGAGCGAGTCGCCCCCGAGCGCATCCTCGTCGGTCACGGCGAAGGGATCCAGACGGCGGCAGAGAGTGCGCTCCGGGACGCACTGGGTGGCTCGCGCAGACGGCTGCCCCGGCTGTACGCGGAAAACGTGCGACTGCTGTTGCCCGTGTGAGACGGGCGCCATAGAACCGTTCTCGCCTCCCTCTACGACTACCCGACGAACAGTCAGTCCAGATAATCCAGGTACGGTGAACTGGATTTCCATCTCACCGGTGTTCGAGTCCGCATTCGCCTGAACGAGCGCGTCCAGCGCGTCCGGATCGATGGCGGTGAACAAGGGTGGAGATTATTCCCCACCGGGACGAACTCCCAGTGGGCTGGCCATAGATCGAAGTGATGTTTCGGTGTGGGTTCCAGTTTCGGAATGCTTGCCTTCGGAACACACTTTTACAGATAATTTGAACGATACGTCACGGATGGAGACTCCATCGAGTAGCGGGTCAGAACCGATCAGCGTCCATGTCTTTCATACCGGGTCGGTGTACATCGACCGTTCGCTCGCGTTCCGAGAGCAATCCTGGCACCCGATACCCTACACCGGGTGGCTTCGGCCAACGTCGAAGAAGCGCTGGGTTCCGGTGTCGGCATATCTTATCGACCATCCAGATGGTCTCGTTCTCGTCGATACAGGCTGGCATACGGATATGCGGACGAATCAACGGAGTCACCTTGGATTCCTTCCCGCAACGATGCTCACGGGACGGTTACCAGCAGGTGAGGCAATACACGAACAACTGGCCGCGATGAACATCGAAGCCAGTGACCTAACCTACGTTATTCTCACTCACCTCGATTCGGACCACGTGAGCGGTGTCGGGCATGTCGAGAAGGCATCGAACATCATCGTTAGCAAGCCCGAGTGGGACGCGAGAGGGCAGTTTCGATACATCCCGTCGATGTGGGATGGAGTGGATATCGACCCCTTCAGCCTCGAGGACATCCCGTTCGGTCCGGACAACGAGGGGCTCGACCTTTTCGGTGACGGACGCGTCTACCTCGTATCCACGCCAGGACACAGTGCTGGTCAACTGTCCGTCCTCGTTCACACCGGAGCCGGCTGGATCCTCCTCGCAAGCGATGTTGGCTACGCCACAAGCGCCTGGACCGAAGACGTTCTGCCAGGGGTTACTGACGACGACGACGAGGCCCGGGCAGCCCTCCGGTGGGTGGCTGCGTTCTCCCAGCGTGACGACTGTCTCGCCGTCCTTGCCAACCACGATCCTGACGTCGTACCTGGAGAGCTCTGAGATAGCTCACTTTCCGAGGGTGAGCGAAGCTTCGCGATGTTCGCGAAACCGAAGGTTTCGCTCGATGATGAGTTCCGGAGCGTCTCGAACCACTTACCCCCGAGGTACTTCACCGAACACACTACCCATCGACTCCTCAGTCGAAATCACCCGTTTGAGAACCCTTCTGTGACACCCTGTGTGAGTGCAGAATCCAGGAGACGACGCCACCCGATCCGGGACAACACTATACCTCTCCAGGCGGTATAGCTCACCGTGGTATACGTTACGCGCGGGCTCGTCGACGTCCTGCTCGATCTGGCGAGCGACGCCGATCCCGAGCCGGTGACGACCGGCCTCTCGGTCACTCCTGCCGGCGACCTCCGGGGAGCCGGGGGGATTCCACCGGAGACGCCGGTCTTTACGGACTTCTTTCTCCCCGACGTGGGGAAGTCGGTGACCGCCGTCTTCGGCGTCGACCTCTCGACGCCCAACCGCCAGACGCAGGGTCGGTTCGTCTCCCACCCCGTCGGCGAACTCGAGGTGACCCAGCGCGACGATCTCGCCCAGATCGTCTTCGTCGCCGTCCCCCCGTGGAGCACGGACGGGGATGCGTTCGCCGCGTTCGACCGACTCGGCGAGCGCCAGCCACTCGAGATCATCGACGCCGAACCGCCGACAGAGTCTCTCTCGGAGGACGGCTTCTAGAGGTCGAGTCGCTCGAACCGCAGGGAGCCGAGGGCGATCGGCACGACGATCCAGGCGAGCAAAATCGCGAGCGTGAGCCAGCGGGAGAAGTAAAACGCCTCGGTTCCTTCCGGGTAGAGGGCGCCGGCGGGGATCTCCCCGCTGGGGAGAAAGCCGACGAGTGCGGCCTCGTACGCCCCGCTTGGGCTGAGACGGGGGTAAAAGAGGTACCAGTGTGGAGCGTCCTCGAAGGGGAACACCTCACCCGTAAGCAGGTAGTAGGCGACCGTCCGGATCGAGTCGAAGACGAAGAAGAAAAAGAAGAAAACGAAAACGACGGCCGCGGCGGCTTTGGTCGTGGAGGTCGTCGCCGCCGAAATCGCGACCCCGAGGGAAACGAAGATGGTGCCAAACAGCAGCGAGAAGACGGTGAAGACGACGAGCTGACCCAGGTGGAACTCGTCGTACATCGCGACGATGACGACCAGCGCGACGAGGAGACCGACGAAAAACGACGTCCACAGGACGAGCGTCCGACCGACGAGCTTGCCGAGGACAGCGTCGAGCCTCGAGTGAGGCAACGAGAGCAGGATCTTCGCGCTCCCGGTCGAGACCTCGCCGGCGAGCGCCTTGTAGCCGACAAGCAGGCCGATCAACGGGATGACGATCGCGACGGGGCTCTGCAGGAAGAAGATCAGGCTGATCGCGGTGATCTCTTCGCCCTGCTGGGCGAGGACGTCGTCGAGCCAGGCGAACAGAAACGCCATCCCGCCGAGGAAGGCGACGAAGACGGTCGTCACGAGCCACAGCACCTTCGATCGGGCGGCGTCCTGGAAGTCCTTCTTGGCGATCGCAACGACGCTACCGAGATCGAGGTCCGCTGCACTCATGCGCTGACCTCCGCCGTGTAGGCGTGGAACACCTCGTCGAGCGACGCCTCCTCGGTGGCGAAGTCCCGGACCTCGAGGCCGTACGCTTCGAGTTCGTGGATGACGTCGGTCTTCGAGCCGTCGCCGGTGACGGCGATCGTGGGTTCGGCGCCGTCCTCGACCGTCACGGCGCCGACGTCGGGGAGCGCCTCGACGGCGGCGACGGCGTCCTCCTCGAGCCGGTCGACGGTCACGCGGAGGGTGGTGCCACCGCCGACGGAGTCGCGCAGTCCGGAGACGGTGTCGACGGCGACCATCTGCCCTTCCCGGAGGATGCCGACCCGGTCGCAGACGGCTTCGACCTGGCCGAGGACGTGACTCGAGAAGAAGACCGTCGCGCCGCGGGCGTTCTCCTCGCGGACGATCTCGCGCATCTCGCGGGCGCCGTTGGGGTCGAGCCCCGTCGAGGGCTCGTCGAGGATCAGCAGGTCGGGCTCGCCGACGAGCGCCATCGCGAGCAGGAGCCGCTGGGCCATCCCCTTCGAGTAGCCGCCGGTCTTGCGGTCGGCGGCCTCGGCGAGGTCGACCCGCTCGAGCAGCGCCTGGGGGTCGTCGTCGGCGCCTTTCGATGCGATGGCGAACTCGAGGTGCTGGCGACCGGTCAGGCGGCCGTAGGTCTCGTAGCCCTCGGGGAGGACCCCGGTTCGCTGGCGGATCTCGCGACTCGCGGCCTGAGCGTCGAGACCGAGGACCCGCGCCTCGCCCGCCGTCGGCCGGACGAAGTCGAGCAGGACGTTGATCGTCGTCGACTTCCCCGCGCCGTTCGGGCCCAGGAATCCGAACACTTCCCCCTCCTGAACCGTAAAGGAGAGCTCCTCGAGCGCGAGCGTCGAGCCGTACCGCTTGGTCAGCCCGTCGACCGCTATCGCTACCATGGATGTGTGCTCACGACGCCCTCCAATAAGTGTTCATCACTTTCCCACCCTCGTGACTGAGTCTCACACCACGTTCAGATCGGTCCGTCGGGCGCGTACCGCTCGGCGGTCCGGGCGGCTTCCGCAGCGTACCGCTCGCGGGTCTCCTCGTCGGTGACGGACTCGAGAGCGTCCGCCTCGATCTCGACCGCGGCGGTCACCGGCGGCCCGTTTCGCAGCGCCGCCGCGGATCGCTCGCGTCGCTGAAAACGGCACCCATCGGGAGTCGCGTAAACCAGCGTCAGCAGGTTGCGGTCGTCGAAGGAGCGTTCGACGAGCCAGCATCGGACGGTCGACTCGCTCATACTCGCGGTTGTGCCTCCAGACCGGTGAGTCTACCGCCAGCCGTCGCCCGACGTCAGGCTCAAAGCCGTCGACTCACTACGGGGGCACGATGAACGCCGACGCGGTCCGCGAACGCGCGAGCGAGCTGCCGCGCGAGCCGGGCGTCTACCAGTTCCAGGCCGAGGGGACGACGCTCTACGTCGGTAAGGCGGTCGACCTCCGGAGCCGGGTGCGGTCGTACGCCGACCCACGGGGCGCGCGCATCCGTCGGATGGTCGAGCGCGCCGACGGCCTCGAGATCGCCGTCACCGACACTGAGACGCAGGCGCTGTTGCTCGAGGCGAACCTGATCAAGCGCCATCAGCCCCGCTACAACGTCCGGCTGAAAGACGACAAATCGTACCCGATGGTCCAGCTCACCGACCACGAGGCGCCGCGGATCGAGGTCACCCGCGATCCGAACGAGGCGGCGACCGTCTACGGCCCGTTCACGAACAAGGGGCGGGTCCAGACGGTCGTGAAGGCCCTCCGGGAAACGTACGGCGTCCGAGGCTGCTCGGATCACAAGTACGCCGGGCGCGACCGGCCGTGTCTGGACTACGAGATGGGGCTCTGTACCGCCCCCTGCACCCGGGAGATCGACCTCGAGTCCTACCGCGAGGACGCCGAGAGCGTGAAGCGGTTCTTCGAGGGCGAAACCGGGATCCTCGCCGATCCGCTGCGGCGGCGGATGGAGGCGGCCGCTCAGGAGCAGAACTTCGAACGCGCGGCGAACCTCCGGGATCGACTCGAGGCCGTCGAGGCGTTCCACGGCGAGGGAGGCGAGGCGGTCCAGTCGGTCGGCGACGAACGGACGGTCGACGTCCTCGGCGTCGCACTCGAGGGCGAGGACGCGACGGTCGCCCGCCTGCGCGCGGAGGGTGGCAAGCTGGTCGAGCGGGATCGACACACGCTCGAGGCGCCGCGGACGGGCGAGCGAGGGGACGAGATCCCCGCCGTCCTCGCGGCGTTCGTCGTCCAGTACTACGCCGAGCGCGACCTGCCGGACGCCCTCCTCCTGCCCGAACGCCACGGCGACGCCGAAGTCGGCGCCTGGCTCGAGGCCGAGGGCGTCGCCGTCCGCGTCCCCGGCGCGGGCCGGGAGGCCAAACTCGTCGACCTCGCGCTCAAAAACGCCCGGCGGAACGTCGGCCGCCGCGACGAGTGCGGGATGCTCGCCGACGCGCTCGGCCTCGACTCGGCCCGGCGGATCGAGGGCTTCGACGTGAGCCACGCCCAGGGGAAGGCGGCGGTGGGAAGCGACGTGACGTTCGTCGACGGCGCCGCCGAGACGGCCCACTACCGCCGGAAGAAACTCGAGGACCGAAACGACGACTACGCCAACATGCGGGCGCTGCTCGAGTGGCGCGCTCGCCGGGCGGTCGAGGGCCGGGACGACCGTCCCGACCCCGACCTGCTCCTGATCGACGGCGGGAGCGGCCAGCTCGAGGCGGCGCTCTGCGCGCTCGAAGAAGTCGGCTGGGACGTCCCCGCCGTCGCGCTCGCGAAGGCCGAAGAGCGGGTGATCACGCCCGACCGGGAGTTCGCGTGGCCGCGGGACGCGCCACACTTACACCTCCTCCAGCGGGTGCGCGACGAGGCCCACCGTTTCGCCGTGCAGTACCACCAGACGGTTCGCGACGAGGTGTCGACGGTGCTCGACGACGTTCCCGGAATCGGCCCCGAGACGCGAAAGCGACTGCTCGGGCGCTTTGGCAGCGTCGAAAACGTCCGGCAGGCGAGCCTCGAGGACCTGACGAGCGTCTCGGGCGTGGGGCCGAAAACGGCCGAGACGATCAAGTCCCGGCTGTGATCGCGGCTCCGCGCCGAAGCGACACGTCGACCTCGAACCACGGCTCGTCCGGGACGCCTACGCCTCTCCCGGAGCGGCGTCCTCCGTGAGAATAACGTCGAGGGGCTCGTCGGCCGGGGCCTCCTCCGGCGTGAGGTAGCCGACGGCGAACGCCGAGTAGACGGTCCCGGCGGCGGGCGAGACGTCCACCTCGAAGACTGCCTCGGTTCGGTCGCCGGCCGGGTAAATGAGGAGCGTGTACTCACCCTCGGGTACGTCTACGTATCCGAATTCGCCGAACGCGACGTCCTCGAACAGGGCGTCTCCGGTCTCCTCGACGACGACGTCCACCGCCGGCGCGTCGGGTGACGCGTGCACGGCCCGCACTCGAGCCGCCCCCGGCTCGGTGGGGCTGTTGTCGTCCTCGAGCACCAGCGCCTGGAGGGGCTGGTTCTCGGCTGCGACCTCCCCGATCGCCGCGACGGTGTAGTCACCGTCGGGATACTCCTCGTCGGTGACGTCGATGGTCTCCTCGACCACTGCCTGGTCTACGTCCTGTCCCGCGGGAACGATCGAGACGGTGGGCGTCCCCGGCTCGAGGTCGACGTAATCGCTGACCGACGGGTACGTGGCGTCCTCGAGGACGAGGTCGCCGTCGACGTAGACGTCGACGTCCGGCGCGTCGGGCGAGAGGTGTGCAGCACGCGCCCGAGACTCCGTCGGGTAGTCGTCGTCGGCTCCCTCGTCCGTCTCTTCCTCGTCGTGTTCTGACGCCGTTCCGGTGCCGCCGAGACCGCCGAGTAGTACGAGACCGCCGCCGATTGCCACGACTCGTCGTCGAGTGATGCCGTCTTTTCCAGTCATTGCGTTGTCACGAACGACGATCGAACGGATAGTGGTACCACTTGCATCGGCAAGCGTCGGCCCGACCTGACCGACTGGCTACCGATCCAGAACCCATCGAGATAGCCTCTACCGCGACACAGCTGGCAGATCGCGATCTTCGCCACTCGGTTCCCCAGAGAGTGTCCCGCTGTGCCATATGTTCCACGGCGAATAGCTCACCGGTGATGGCTCACTGGTGACGTCTCCCACGAGCAGCGTCCTCCCGATCCCGTCGCCGGTACACTGGACCGACGACGTCGGGGAGAATCGACGAACCGGCGATCGCCCCGCTCGAGGAGGCAGGTCGCCTGCGTCGCGTACTCGGTCGGCCCGTCGCGCCGCGCCGGCAGTTATCGTCGGTCTCGGCCCGTCACGCCGCGACAGGCAGTTATCGTCGGCTGGCTCGAGCGACGTACAGCGTGTCTCCGGGGATCGTCACCCGTTTCACCGGGACGGCGGGCTGGTCGCCACCGAGGGTGGTAAAACAGCAGTCGGCGTCGACCTGCCGGGCGACGTCACGGACGGGACGATGGAGTTCGGGCGGCAGGTTGCGCGCGAAGAGAACGTCCGCATCCTCGTAGACGGCGAGGTCGGGGTCGACCACGTCGTCCTCGACGAATCGGACGCCCGCTGGGACGTCGCGCGGATACACGTCGGTCGCCGTAACGGTACCCCCTCGTTCGACGAGTCCGCTCGCCACACCCGTCCGACGGCCGATGCCGACTTCGAGGACGTGGTCGTAGCCCAAGAGGTACTCGATCGTCGCCTCGAGCGATCGACGAAAGCGCGTCACTGCGGGACGTTTATGCTCTCGGCTCTCATAGACGTTGTCATGCTCGTCGACATCGTGCCGGTCGGCACCGTCCCCGCGGAAGTCAAGCGCGAGGCCTCCTCGGCGTTGCGATCGGTCTACGACTGCGAGGTCACGATCAACGACACTCAGTCGATCCCCAGCGGTGCCTACGACGCCGGTCGAAACCAGTACTGCGCCGAGAACTTCATCCAGCTGGCCGAACGCGTCGGCCGCGGCGACAAGAACATCGCGATCACCCCCAACGACCTCTTCTACCGCCGCCGAAACTACGTCTTCGGACTCGCCTACCTCGACGGCAGCGGCAGCGTCGTCTCGACGTACCGGCTCCAGACCTCTTCTGACGGCGGCTTCTCGAACAAAAGTGCAAGCGAGATCTTCCAGGACCGCGTTCGAAAAGAGATCGTCCACGAGATCGGCCACACCTACGGCCTCGAGCACTGTGACAACCAGCGCTGTGTAATGAACTTCTCGCCGACCGTCCGCGAAGTCGACATCAAAGAAGAGAACCTCTGTGGAAGCTGCCAGCGACTGCTCGACTGACGGCGACCGCCCTGTCCTCCACCCCCGGTGTCTCACGCATGCCCACCACCTCCCCGTTCGAAACCCGCACCGACGAGTACGACGCCTGGTACGACGACCACGCCGGCGCCTACCGCGCCGAACGCACCGCACTCGAGCGTGCGCTCCCAGCGCGCGAGTCTATCGATCCGAGCCGCGCCGTCGAACTCGGCGTCGGGACCGGCCGCTTCGCCGCTCCGCTCGGGATACCCGTCGGAATCGATCCCGCGCGCAACCCGCTCGAGTACGCCCGCGAGCGCGGCGTCGCACCCGTCCGTGGCGTTGCCGAGTTCCTCCCGATCGCCGACGACGTCCTCGACCTCGTCCTCCTCGCGACCACGCTGTGTTTCGTCGACGACCTCGAGGCGACGCTCGAGGAGTGCCGTCGCGTCCTCCGCCCCGACGGGACGCTCGTGGTCGGGGCGCTCGATCGCGAGAGTCCGCTGGGCCGAGTCTACCAGGCGCACAAGGCGGAGAGCCCGTTTTACGCGGACGCCACGTTCCACTCCGTCACGGAGGTCGTCGACGCGCTCGAGACGGCCGGCTTCACGGTGGACGGGCGCTGGCAAACGGTGTTCGACGACCCGGCCGAACTCGAGGTCGGCGAACCAGCCGCGGCGGCCAACGCGCTCGAGGACGACGTCCGCGACGGCCACGGCGACGGCCTGTTCGCCGTCCTCCGTGCTCGCACAGACTGACGCCGTGGACCACCACCATCGGTGTCGAACCAGCCCCGCCATCCTCGAAGGACTGGTCTGCCCCAACTCGAGTCAGGTCGATCCCCGGCGAGCGGCTTAACACCGTTCGTGCACAACACCGACACGACGTGTTGATCCGCCACGGAGGTGTGACGTGACTGACCCAGGGACCGACGCCGAACGGGAGATCGAGATCGAAGTCGAGCCGGGCGACGAACGTGCCAGTGACGACGACACGCCGACTGACCGTTCGGCTGACGGACGCGCCGGTTCGTCCGACCGCAGCCTCGGCGACGAACTCGGCCGTATCGACCTCCTGACCACGCCCGAGGGCTACGTCGAGGGCCGGGTCACCGACCTGACGTCGCTCGACGCGACGACCGTCCGACTCGAGGTGACCCTCCCGCACGAGGAGACGGTCTCGTTCACACTCGAGAAGCCGATCCCGTGGTCCCGGGAGTTCCTCTTGGCGCGGATCGTCGAGGACGTCGGCTACGACGCGGCCTCGATCGACCACCTGCTCGGCGAGTCCATCTACCTCGTGCGGACCGACGCCGGTCCGACGGCCGACGAGGAGCCAGCCGACTGGTGGACGACCCTCGTCCGCGCCACGGGCGAGGTGGCCCTCGCCACACTCAGCGATCGGTTCCGCCTCGAGGACCGACACGGCCCCGAGTGGCGGCTGGTCGACCCGCTCGAGCGACCGGATCGGACCGACGACGACGAGGGCTCGCTCGAGACGGCCGCCATCGGGCTGGTCCTCCTCGGCGTCCTCGTGGCCGTCGCCGGAGCGATCGTGGGCGCGACGGGCGGGCTCGTACTCTCACCCGCTGCCGTCGGCTACGCGCTGCCGGGGTTCTTGCTCGCGTTGCTCGGTCTGTACGCGCTCGCCGCCGAGGGACGATGACGGCGAATCGAGAGCCATCTGGCGTCCTCGCGTACGACCACCTTCCGTTCACCGATTCGGAACGAACCGCGTTCTACCATCTCGTGTTCGATTCATCGACGCTCGTCACCCCTGACCGTACCGTCGACGTCGCTGACGATCCCGACGACGACACCTTCCTCGAAGCTGCCGTCGCCGGAGCCGCCGACGTCATCGTGAGCGGCGACGATCACCTCCTCCGTCTCGAGCAGTACGAGGGTATCGACATCGTCGATCCGAACACCGTCCTCGAGAAGTGGGCACCGCGCGAAAACACAGCCGATGGCGAAGCCAATCAGGGCGCGTAGTAGTACTCGCCCTGCCGGCGCTGCTCGCGGTCGAGCTGGGAGTCGGGTTTGTTGATCCGCGGCCGGGAGGTCCGCTCGTCCCGGCGGAAGGTGACCTCGAGGTTCGCCAAGAAATCGTTCATGCCCTCGCGCATAGACTGGGGTGTGCCGGCACGACCGTGGACGGCGGGCTCGCCGTCAAAGACCATCAGCCGATCCGCGAGCAGGTCCATCATGTAGATGTCGTGGTCGATCACGAGCACCGTCGCCCCCTGCTGTTCGGCGTAGCGGCGGATGGCGCTCGTCGCCTGCACGCGCTGTTCGACGTCGAGGTGGGCCGAGGGCTCGTCGAGCAAGTAGAGGTCCGCGGAGTCAGAAAGACAGGCCGCGATGGCCACCCGCTGGCGCTCACCGCCGGAGAGGTCGGCGAGGTTCTGCTCCATGATCCGCTCGAGCTGGAGCGGTTTGGCGATCTCGGTGTTCCAGTAGGAGGAGCCGAACTGGTCGGTGATCGACGCCAGAAAGGCGTCGACGCGCATGTGCTGGTCGATAGTGACGTACTGGGGTTTATACGAGATCCGGAGGTCGAGGTCGGCGTCGCCCTCGTCGGGTTCGAGTGCGCCAGTCAACAGCTTCGCGAACGTCGACTTCCCGATCCCGTTCGGGCCGACGATCCCCAGCACCTCGTTCCGGCGGATCTCCCCGCCGTCGACCTCGAGAGAGAACTCGCCCTCGCCGTAACTCTTCGTGAGATCGGGGTACTCGACGAGCGTGTCGGCGGCCCCCACCGACCGCGGCGCGTGTTCTTCGAACTCGATCGGGTTCGGCCGGATCCGCATGTTCTCGTTCTCGAGGTAGCCCGCAAGGTACTCGTTGATCCCGTTGCGCACCGATTTGGGCGTCGTGACGACACCGTAGGCGCCGGGCTCACCGTAGGCGACGTGGAGCGTGTCGGCGAGCAAGTCGAGGATCGCCAGGTCGTGTTCGACCACGAGCATCGACTTGCCCGCTTCCTCGGCGAGTTCGCGGATGAGCCGCGCCGCCGTCACTCGCTGGCCGATGTCGAGGTAGGGCGTGATCTCGTCTAAGAAGTAAAAGTCCGTCTCGCGGGCGAGCGTCGCCGCGAGCGCCACCCGCTGGAGTTCGCCGCCGGAGAGGTCATCGATCGACTGCTCCATCACGGGGCCGAGCGAGAGCCGCTCGACCAACGACTCTAAGGCGCCGCGTTCGTCCGTCTGCTCGAGCAGTTCACGGGTATTGCCGTCGAACTGGTTCGGAATCTGATCGACGTACTGGGGCTTGCGCGCGACCGTCACGTCGCCGTCGCGGACGGCGACCAGGTAGTCCTGCAACTCGGTGCCACGATAGGCCTCGAGCACCTCGTCCCACTCCGGCGGGTCGCCGTAGCGCCCGAGGTTGGGCTCGAGTTCGCCCGCGAGGATCCGGACGGCCGTCGTCTTCCCGATGCCGTTCGGTCCCAGAATACCCGTCACCTGGCCGTCCTGGGGGGCGGGCAGGCCGTACAGCGAGAAGGCGTTCTCGCCGTAGCGGTGGGCGGGTTCCTCGGTGAGTTCCTGCGGGAGGTTGATGATCTCGATGGCGTCGAAGGGGCACTTCTCGACGCAAATGCCACACTTCTCGCCCAGACAGATCTCCTCGGAGATGCGCACCTGGTCGGGTTGGCCCTCTTCGGTCTCCTCGCCACGCAGGGTGATGCACTCTTTGCCCGTCCGATTCGGCGGGCAGTAGTTCTTGCACTCGTAGCTGCATCGATCCGGCTGACAGCGATCCAGATCGACGACGGCGATGCTGTCTTCGGCCATGGGTTACGCTGTCGCCTGCGTCGTGAGCAGGATCCCCCACACCACGAACCAGATCGAGAACGTCATGAACGTGATGAAGAGGTAGTGTTTGAACCCGAACTCGTCTTCCTCGTAGATTCCCGCGAGGTTGATCAGCGGGAACTGGACGACGATCGCCCCGAGCACGATGAGGTACGCCCGCTGGTCGGTCGCGGCTGCGGACGCCTCCTCGAGCGTGGCCGGCTCGCCCGTGACGATCAGGGAGAGAAACGCCGCCGCGACACCCAGCAGGGCGGCGAAGGCCGTCACGCCGATCGAGCGGACGTGTTCGCCCCGGTCGCTGATCGATTCCGTCGACATAGCTCGAACTCTGTCGTCGGGGGTGAAAAGGGGTTCGGGTTCGGGTGGGGGCTCGAGGAGTCGTGAGACGTGACTCCTGCCCACGTTGCCCGTGACGATAGTAACAACTGAAACGGGGTACACACTGCTCGCAGTGGAGCGGCCAGTACCGGCGGAATCTCGCCAGCACTGGCCGCTGAATCGCGAGCAGGTGTGCACTGACGTTCAGTGGCTACTATACCTACACCTCGCTGAAAAGACTCGGCGTCGTGGACTACCCGATCACGACGTGATCGGCATCGACATCGACACCGATGTCGTCGAGATCCACGCCCGAATCGCCGGAGCCACTGTCCGGGTCACCGGGTCCGACGGGCGGGCCATCCCCTGCGTCCGCGCTTCCGTCGAGGTCGACGGCACCGCCGCCGTCGCCAGGATCGGCACCCTCTCCGGCACCGACGGAGGGGCTCTCGCCTGGGTCCGCGCTCCCGTCGAATCCGGGGTCGACCGCACCGATCCCCCCGACGTCGTCGCCCTCACCTGGGTCGACCTGCGTCTCGTTTCCAACGCCGGGCGTGATGGTAATACTCGGAGTGTTCGGCGTCACGCCCGCCCGTTCGACCTCGACGTAGACAATCAGGTCGTTGAAGTTCGGGTCGTACGTTTCCCCGGGATTGCCCTCGTAGGCATCGATCGCGTCGTTCCAGAGCGCGTCGATATCGTCCTCGTCACAGCCGACATCGCTACAGTCGATCGTGTTCTCGATGAGGAACACGAACTCGCCCGGGCCGAGGTCGAGTTCGTCCTCTCCTTCTTCGATCAGTCCGTGGTTTGCGAGTACTTCCGTTGCGCTCAACTGGTGATCCGTTCCCGCGGGGAGTGCCGGGATCGTGTTGTTCTCGGCGCTGCGAACCCGGACGTTCTGTAGATTCTGGTCCTGTGAGGCGTCGATCGGTCCAAACACCGGAGTACCGGGCACGTTATCACACCAGCTGAACCAGATCGACTCACCCGTGTAATGTGGTAACTCACTGCTGTGCGTATACTGACTGTCACAGATCCAATATCTCGAATTTCGCAAGGTGAGCTCGGTTTCTTCGTCGACGGTGAACTCGTAGGTGTAACTATCGTCGCTCTTGTCCTGCCAGGTCGGCCCGATGTTGATGTTGTTGCCGCCGTTTGGGTTCTGGAACGAGTGTTCCGTTTCGTCGTTCGTCACGACGTCTAACGTCATCGGCGCAACGTGTCCCTGAGTGCTGGAAACCTGCGATCCGAGCACGTCGACGGTCACGTTCGCGTCCTCGATCTCACCCAGCCCAACTCGGCCTGGATCGACACCAGCCGTAACGTCGAACGTCGTCGAGACGCTCTCGAGTTGAGTCTCACCCTCGTGTTCGTTCTCCGTGTAGATCGTCGTCTCGTAGGGGCCGTCGAGGAGTGCACTACCGTTCAGCTCGAACTCGACGGGCGCCTCAGTCCCGTAGGACCGGTTCACGACCTTCGAGCCGAGCTCGCCGTAGATGTCCTCGTCTACCTCCTCTGGCATCTCCTCGAGGTACTCGAGTGCGAGGAACACCTCCTGGTCTCCGGTTTCGACGCCGACGTTCTGCAGGTCGGCGGCGATCGTGACGTTTCCGTCGACCGTCGCGTTCGGGTTCGAGAGGTCGAAGTAGGTGCCTGGCTTGCCGGCGTAGAACGAGCCGGTCACCGCGTGATCGTCGGTCGAGAGCTCGTACTCGTACACCGACCCGGCCTCGAAGTCGTCGGGCGCTAAGTCGAACGTCACCGCCGTCCGCTCGCCGCTCTCGAGCGTCGTTTCGCGATCGCTCTCGATTCCGGCGTCTGGAATCGCCAGGCTGACGTCCTGACTCTCTTCGGTGAGGTACGCGTTCATCACCTCGGCTTCGAGTTCAAACGATCCGTCGTCGAGCGTCACGAGCTGGTCGGTTCCGGTGCCCCGGTCCTCGGTGACGAAAAAGCCCTCCTGGTCTCCAGTTGCCAGCCCCTCGACCGAACCGCTCACGGCATCGTTCTCGGTCGAGATCGTGAACTCGTTCTCCCCGAGCGGCAGGGCGCTCTGGTTCATCGTCCACGCAACCGTCCCGTCGGCACCCCGGTCGAGAGTGAGCCACTCGGTCGTTTCGGCGTCGAACTCGTCGAACGAGAGCGTCACGTTCTGACTCCCCTCCTCGACGCCGACGTTTCGCACGGCCGCGCTGATCGACACGTCGTCATCATCGGCCGACGGCTCGACGTCGACGCCGTCGGCGAACTCGAACGTCGAGCCTGAGCTGCCGACGTAGAACGAACCACTCACGCCGTGTTCGGCCGTCGTCACGTTGTACTCGTACACCGACCCGACCTCGAAGTCCTCGGGCTCTAAGTCGAACGCGACCGACTCGCTCTCGTTGAATCCGAGCGTCACTGTCTGGTCCGTCTCGATCCCCGCCTCCGAAATCGCCAGCTCGACGTCCTGGCTCTCCGAATCGGGGTACGTGCTCAGGACGTCGACCTCGAGCGTGAACGGCCCGTCCTCGGCGGTGACGAGCTGTTCGCCGCCGACGCCACGGTCCTCGACGATCAGGAAGCCGTGCCAGCCACCGGTTCCCGTCCCCTCGACGGTTCCGCTCGCGACGGCATCCCCTGTGTCGACCGTGAAGCTGTGGTCGCCCTCCGGCAACGCACTCGCGTTCACCGTCCACTCGACCGTTCCCTCCGCACCGTAGTCGAGCGTCAGGTACTGAGTCGCACTGATGCCCTCGAGCGGCGGATCGTCGAACTCGAGGGTGACGTTCCGGTCACCGTCCTCGATCCCGAGGTTCGTGACCGTCGCGGTGATCGTCACGTCGTCGCCATCCACCGACGTCTCGACGTCGTCGTCCGACAGCTCGAAGTGTGAGTCTGCTTTCCCGTAGTAGAACGAGCCCGGACCAGACTGGTGATCTTCCGTCTCGATGGTGTACTCGTAGACGTTGCCGACCTGGAGTGTGTCCTTGTACTGACCGTAAGTAAATCGCAACTCGGGGTGACCGATTGATTTCGGTTCACCGGGTTGAACAGTAATCTCGTACGGCTCTGGAAGCTCCAGAATCGGTCCACTCTCGTCGGAGATCGTTACCGTGACGTCCTGCGTCGCTGGCCCATCACCAGTGTTGTTTATCACTGCATTGATGTTAAACCCGTCCCGTGGGCTATCGTCGAGGCGGTGAGGGTGGTCCAGTCCTGACGGGGTCGAGATCCCGTTGTCTGCTTCGACGATGAGCGTCGCCGTCTCGAACGGGTCTTTAACGCCCATGAGCCTCACTTCCACGAACTCGTCGTACGCGTCGACGTTGTCGTCACCGAACTCAGATCGCAGGTAACGTTCCCAGCCTTCGTGATAGGAGCTCTCGATCCTGAACGCGACGTCGGTCGCGTTCCCACAATCGGTGTCGGTAGCGGCGGCGTAGATCTCGTCGGTCAGCGCCGTCGCCCTGCTGTGGTTGGCTTTCGCGATTCGATCGCCAGCAGCCGACGGCTCCTCTTCGAGCGCCATGACGTGGAGCTGGAGCGTCTCGTTCTCGTAGCCGATGTTCGGCTCAGAGTACACCGTCGTCGTGTCGTCGGTCCGCTCCCAGATGCCGCCGCCCTGGTGGGCGATCGTTCGATCCTCGAGCTCGTACTCGATTGCCCCCAGAGTGCCGTGCACGTGACACGACCCGCTGTAATCGGGATCCCCGTCGGTGGCGTTGAACCAGACGATCTCGATCGTCCCGTCGTCCGTGACCGAGGCGTCGTCGTCCGGGAGCGCGTAGCCGTCGCTCGAGGCCGCCGCCGTCCAGATCACGTGGTCGGTCTGCCCCATGTAGTTGTGTGCCTGCTCTCTGTCGATGTTCGAACCGAGCGCATCGAGGATCGCTGCTCCGGTAACCAGAAGCAAGATCGCTCCCAGGATCGCTAGCCCGGTGAGCAAGACGAACCCGACCTGTGGGGTGAGCCCACGATCGCTAGTCGAATTGCGGTTAGAGTTCCATTCGGCGCTCATCTATCAGTGCTCAAGTCAAACGCACCCTATATATAACCAATAGATACCGACCATGGCCAAGGAGAGCTTGAATCAGATACTACGGTCCATTGATCAAACGTCTCAGTTCTCTATGACGCTGGAATCGGGAGAATCGACGACGACGTGAGAGGGTGGTTCCCGCACTAACCGTGATCGCACAGCAGAGACTGAGCGAGGGCGATCTCGAGTGAAACACGGCGGTTGTCGGTTTCGCGGACACGCGACGATCGCCGTGTCGGGACGCTCTCCAGCGAACCCGTGGTCACCGACAGTGACGAGTTCTCGAGCGTCGACAGAGTGTAAATGGTCAGAGTGAGGTAACGTGCGTACAACTGACCAACTTGAGTCAGAACGCTGGCCTCAGTCGAAAGTTGCTTGGATGCCTAAATCAACATTATCACGCTCGGCTAATTCAAGGGTAACGACGATATCCGCGTCAGTCACTGGGACAAAATCTTGATTTTCGATGATGATATTAGATGGACGGCTACCGCCACCACCTGGGCCTCTGAATCGAGAAATGGTCACCTCGATTTGAGAACTAAATGTGACGGGTAAATCACCGCCGTCAAATTCGACCTCACGTTCATCAAACGATACATCTTCGACATTTGTTTGGACGGCATAGCCATCTATAGTTGCTTCGTTACCCCCAGTCGTATCAATGTCGAATGTGATTGAATTATCGCCCCGGTTTCCTACGGGCCGGATATTACCATCAATTCCAAATACAATGTTATCGCTAAAATCGCGCACCAGCGTTATTTCGCCTTTCGGCGTTCCGTCCTCAAATAGCTGGTCGCTGGTCCCACCGTCAAACAGCGTGGCCGTGATGACAACGTCCGAAACGCCCCCATCAGACTCGATGGTGACGGTTCGTTCCTCGCCAGGTGAGAGTGCAAACTCCGAGGGAGTGAAAGAATCGGCATTCAGACCTACTTTCATATTCAAAGGGGTGTTGTTCTCGAACACCGGATCGTTGGCTTCATCATCGGCGTTCTGGATCCCAAGCAGCGCACCGTTTGCATCTTCAGTTGCGTTGACGGCGATCCCACGCCCGGCACTGAGCGAATCAAACGCACCGGTACTGTGTAGTGCACCGGCAGCGATTGATGCAGCCCCCAGACCGATGAATGCCCGACGCTTCATGGTTTATTGAAAGTTCTTTAATAGCATAAGTTCACCGACACTCTTGACACCACGTTGCACATTGGATTTGAATATCATACAATTTGACATGAGTTACGGTGGTTTCTCCATCTTCCCGAGGCGCATCCGCCGACTCTGCAGCACGTGGACGACCGCCGAGCCCGCGAACAGCGCGAACAGGAGCGTCGCCCAGCCGAGTTCGGGGACCGTCTCAGTCGGAATCCACTCGAGCCAGAGCCCACCCAACACGATCCCCGCGAACGCCGACAGGCCCAGATAGTACAGCCCCCAGGGGATCGAGTCCGCGGGGACGACGTCGAGGTAGATGTCGAGTTCGGCTGCCTCGTCGGTGAGCTCGACGGTCCGGTTGTCGAACTCGATCACGTTCGCGCGCTCGAGCGTGGGCAGGTGTTGCTGTTGTAACGCGGTGTAGACGCGTTTGCGTTCGGCGGAGGTCAGCTCCTCGACCTCCTTGTCGAGTTCCCAGGCGGCGACGTGCTCGGCGAGGTCGCCGAGGCTGACGGGCTCGTCCTCGCGCTTGCAGTAGTGGATCGCGTACCGGCGGCGGTGATTGCTCAGCAGGTCGAAAATTTCTCCGCGACCCGGCCGGCTGTCTGCCTGTGTCGCCATGGAACCCCTGTCGTAAACTGACGAGCGCTCGATGGATAAGCGTTCTGTACTGTCATAAGTTCTCATATGTCTTTCAAGATTGGCCTGCGTCGTGACTCAGCATCCAGAGCGCGACCAAGCGGCGCTTGAAATCGGGTGTCGCGTATGGATTTCCGGACTCGAGATCCAACGCCACCTCGCGTGTCGACGAGTCCGGCCACAACGCCTTAGTACGCGAACGGGCCGGCCAGAATTTTTACTATCGATCAGGGTGTATCGAGGTCCGGGGTCAGCGGGAACCGGGATTCGCGCACCGTGGGGATGGGTGGCGACCTGGTCACACCACCGTTCGGCAGCGGGCGACACATCGTCTTTCCTTTCGACGCAGGGGTAGACTCGAAGAGCGTAGCGCCGAGCTCGAGTTCGAGATCGTGAGCTCCTGCCGTGGAACCGACGCCGTGCTCGAGCGAGCGGTTCGTGGGAAGAGTGCTCGAGCAGACGTGCCGTCGCTGTCACCGGTGATAGCGGCAGAAAGTCACTATCAACCACGTGAAGACTTCCCGTGTGAGTCGGTGTCGTCACCCAATCCAAAACGCCCGAGAACGCCGTTTTCGGCACCTCAGGCCGTCCTTGAAGCCGGTGTCGGTGTGGCTGACTCGAGTATTGGCAACCCTGTAGCAAGTCTCGATACTCAATACAAAGTGGGTAGGGTGTCTCTTCTGGAGTAAGGGCCAACCGGTATCCGGCGGCTAACGGGTCCGGCACAGGCCGTACGGAGACCATACCCATGAAAATGAACAGACGGAATGTGTTAGTCGGAATCGGCGCGATCGTCGCGGGTGGCGGAGCCGCGCTCGGGACGGGTGCGTTCAGTCAAGTTGAGGCGACGCGGACAGTGAGTGTCGAGACGGCAGGAGACGCGGATGCCTTCCTCGCGCTCACTGCCGTGGATGGAGCCGAGGACTACGTCAACGAGCCGGAAGATGGTCAGATCGAGATAGACATCGGTGGCGGAGAAGACGGCGTCAACCAGAACGCCGTGACAACGTTCAACGAGTTAGTCGAGATCACAAATAACGGGACGAACCAGGTTACCAGCATCGACCTTGAGCTCGAGGGCGACGGTGCCGAGGTCTTGACCGTGGTCGGAGACGAAGGCTTTGACACTCTCACCATGGGAGCAGGTGACTCGGTCACGTTTGGCCTCGAGATCGACCTTGTGGAACAGGGGAACGACGGGGACCTTCCTGACCCGTTCGATCCGACAATTACGATCACGGCCAACACTGAGTAAACGTACAACAGTGAATTATTAACCATGAAAATGAACAGAAGGAATGTGTTAATCGGTGTCGGAGCCATCGTCGGCGGTGGCGGTGCCGCGCTCGGAACGGGCGCGTTGGACCAGACGAGTGCAGACCGCGGACTCGAGGTCGAGGTCATCGTTGATGACGACATTGCTGTAGAGCTCGTTGACGTCCAGATCGACACCAGCCCCGATACGGTCGAGATTGGGGACGAGGAATCTGGAGACCTAAATGCCGACAGTCTCTTCCCCGGTCAGAGTTCCGACGTCAGCCTCATCCAGAACGACGTGACGGTCTTCTTCGGCCCATTCCTTGGTGGTGCCGATACGACGTACAATGCGTTCTTCAGTCTGATTAACGACGAGAACGAAGCGGAATCAGATGGAGACTTCGAAGTTTCATTTGACTTTGAACCCGATAGCGTCTTTAGTGTTTCTGACAACAACGTCGTCGTTACCGAAACCAGCACGGAGACGGTTGATCTCACCATCACTGCCGACGACGATACTACGGGAACGCTCACGATCGAACTCACGCGGCAGAACTGACGTCAGTTCCAACCACCTGAAACACTCCGTTCCAATCCCGTCCTCGAGAGAGTGATCGTCACGTTCGACTCAGGCACCACGACGAATTGAGTAGCCGAAGATCAGCCGATTGATCCCGATCGAACCACGTCGAGGAAACCCCAAATGCCATCCACCAAAGTCCTACTCACCGCGGCCGCGCTCTGTTTTCTCGTGGCACTCGCAGTGCCGACGGCGGCGATCACGGTGGGTGAGGATCCGGCGACGGACGACGTCGTCCTCGAGCCGGTCGACACGCGCCACGCTTACATCGAAAACGGCCAGCTCGAGCTCTCGGTGAACGCCTACGGCGACAACGCGCGGACGATCGTCGACGTGTTCACCATCTCGGTCGGCGAGGACGCCGACGACCTCGAGCAGGTGTGGATCGAGCACGACGTCGACGGGGTGCAGTTTTACGCGGACGGGAATCCGGGCGCCCAGATCACGACCGAGTCGAGACTCGAGCCCGCGCCTGGTGACGTCGTCCGCGTCGGCGTCACGGTCGACTCTCGCCTCGCGCAGGCGGGCACGGAAACGTTTACGATTCACGTCCTGTACGAGGACGACGTCGAGGACGGGCCCGCCGAGACGCCCGACGGCGAGGACGGGCCCGACGAGGTGGATCCGGCCGCCATCGAACTGATCGACCTCGAGGTCACGCCGGCCGAACCTCGCGCGGGGGACACCCTCGAGGTGACCGCAACGTACGAGAACACGGGTGGGATGACCGGCGAGACGGTGGCCGAGCTGGTCGTCGGTGGAACCGTCGTCGACGCGGGGACGGTGACGGTGCCGGCGGGCGAGCGCGAGTCGATCACGTTCGAGTGGACGCTCGCGGCGGCCGGCACGTACACCCTCGAGGTGAGTGGCGAGACGGCGACGGTGACGGTTGCCGAGCCCGACGAACCGCTGCCGGCGATCGAGGTGATCGACGTCGACCTCGAGGCCGAGGAACTCGAGTTGGGCGAGGCCGTCGTCGTGACCGCGACCCTCGAGAACCGGGGCAACGCGACGGGTGAGACGACGGCCGAACTCGAGGTCGGCGGTGGCGTCGTCGACGCCGAGACGGTCGCCCTCGAGCCCGACGAGGCGGTGACGGTGACCCTCGAGTGGGTGCCCGGTCAGCCGGGGAGCTACGAGGTCGCGGTCAACGGCGTCGACGCGGGAACGGTGACGGTGAGCGACGACGGCACGCCCGTGACGACGGTCACCGAACGCGTGCTCATGAGCCCGACGACGGCCGTCGTCGCGCCGCCGCTGGCAGCCGGGTTGCTGTTGCTGATCCCGGTCGTGCGGCGACACCGGGACGTCTGGGACCCCCGGTGGACCGACGAGCGCCGCGACTGACGGCTCGACTGCCGTCGGCTCCCGCGATTCAAAGCGCGACCCACTCGATGGCCCCTCACACTGGGCCGCAAGCCTTAGGGCGTTTCCAGACCGTACTAAAGACTTGAAAGTGAATTGTGTCGAGATGTAGTACCTCGTGGGCAGCAGTGATCAGCGGAAGAGGGTCGGGAGCCGTCGGTGCATTCCGCCGTTGGGGTGAGTCGCCGTGAGCGGGCGAACGATCCTCGGTCGGCTCCTCACGATCGTCGTCGTGCTCGTGCTCGTCTCGCTGCTGCTCGGACAGCTCCTCGGCCAGCCCATCCTGCTCGGATACGTCGCGACAGGCAGTATGGAGCCGACGATGAACGCCGGCGACGGCTTCGTCGCGGTTCCGAGCGCGCTCACGGGATCACCGGCTCCGGGTGACGTCGTCGTCTTCGAGGCGCGAGAGCTCCACGACGGTGGGCTGACGACTCACCGCGTCGTCGACGAGACCGACGACGGCTACATCACGCGAGGGGACGCGAATCCGTTCACCGACCAGGACGCGGCCGAGCCGCCGGTGACCGACGGCCAGATCGTCGCCCACGCGCTGCAGGTCAACGGCGAGGTCGTGACGATTCCCCTCCTCGGAACGATCGTGATGGCCGTCCACGGCGTCCTCGAGTCGATCTACGGGGCGGTTGCGTCGGCGGCCGGACTGACGACGTCGGTCGACGGAGAAGGGATGGGTGCGTGGCTGGTCGGGATCGGAGTGGCGTTGCTGGGGCTGGGCTTCCTGCTCGAGCTCCTCGGCACGCCGGCACGCGAAACCGCCCGGCGGACGTCCCGGGAGAACGTCCTCGCGATTCGTGTCGTGCTCGCAGTCGTCCTGATTACCCTCGTCACGCTGGCGACCGCCGCGATGGTGCTGCCGTCGGGGGTAACGGAGTACGGCGTCGTGAGCACGACCGACCCGACGGACAATCCGCAAGTGCTCGCCCCGGGCGAATCCGGAACGCTGACGCGAACCGTAGAGAACAGCGGATTGCTCCCCGCCGTGGTCGCCTTCGAACCGGGCGACGGCGTCACGGCCGATCCGGAGCGAGTGACGGTGAGCGGACGCGACGAACTCGAGGCGACGGTCGAGTTGACCGCGCCCGAGGACGAAGGGGAGTACGTCAGGCACCTCGAGGAGCACCGGTACCTCGTGGTGCTCCCGCCGACGGTGCTCGTGTGGCTCCACGACGTTCACCCGCTCGTCGCGATCACGGCGGTCAACGGCGTCGTCGTCGCCGGAGCCGTCGCCGCCGTCCTCGCGCTGTTCGGTGCAGGCGACCTCCGGATCCGTCGGGCGGGCGACCACGTGCCGGTGTCGGTCCGAACGGCGCGAAAACTCAGACGGTTCCGACGATGAGCAGCCGTTCAATTCATCACACAGAGATTGCTGATCGCCCGTCCGGGCCACTACAATTATACGCTTCGAGACGCTCATTCAAATCGAGAGTGTCGGTCAATCGGACCGGTTGGATGGCCCGAAGTTGGGGGGTCGGGTCTCGAACCGGGCAGCGAATCCAGGGCCGACAGGGGGACGGAGACGAGCTACGATGATCGATAACCCGCGACTAGACCTGTTGATCGCCAAACACGGCCGCTGGCTGCTGATCGTGCTGATCGGCGTCGGCGTGCTCTCGTTCGCCGCAGCCGGGTGGGCAGTCGCATCGCCGCCACCGACGACGACCGAGACCGAGCAAGTGGGTGAGGAACGCGTCGCCACCGAGCTCCACGCGAGCGCGACCGTCGTCGACGGCGCCGACCTCTGGGAGGCAGGCGAGGTACTCGAGGACCAGCCCGTCTACCTCACCAACGCCACGCCGACGATAACGCTTCACACGACGACCGCGGTTCCGGCCGAGGATGCGACCGTCGTCCACGAGGTGTCGGTCGAACTCGCGGCCGACCGCGGCGGAGACGTGTTCTACGAAGAGACAGTGTTTCAGGATCGACAGGACGTGTCGATCGAAGATGGCGTGGCGACGTCGGACGTAGACGTGGACGTGACCGACATCGCCGACCGGCGCGACGAACTCCAGAGCCAGCTCGCCGGCGTGGGGTCGGTGACGGCGACCGTCAACGTCTACGTGACGATCGAGAGTCGAGACGGAGGCTGGTACGAGGTGGAGGCGGGCGACGAGCCGACGCTGTCGACGGACCTCGAGCTAACCACCGACGCCTACTGGCTCGAAGCGGTGGAGCCGGTCGAACGGAAAGAGCCCGTGACGGTCACGCGGGAGGTCGAAGAACCGCGGAATACGTCGATGATCGGTGGACTCGCGGCGCTCGGCGTCGGGTCGTTCGGTGCGGCCGCGTTCGTCTTCGGTCGACGAGAGATCGACGTCGAGGTGGCCCGACAGCGGGTCCAGGAGCGGCGATACGCCGACTGGATCTCGCGAGGGTCGATGCCGATGTGGATCGGCGACCACCAGATCGAACTCGACTCACTCGAGGACGTCGTCGACGTCGCGATCGACACGGGTGAACGCGTCGTCCACGATCGTAACCGTGACCTGTTCGCCGTCGTCAGCGACAACGTCGTCTACTACTACGGCGCCAGGGGAACCTGGAGCGAGACGGCGTGGCCATCGATCGATCTCGACAGCGGTTCGACCGGGCCGAGCAGCGAGATCCCCCCCGAGGCCGACGGCGAGCCCTCGATGCACGTCGACGAGGGGGAGCTGCCGGATCCGGACGACGAGGACGCCTGGCACAAGCTGTGACTGTCGAGTTTTCCCAGGGGAGAGCCCCACACAACTCGTGGCCATATTCGATCGTTTCGCAAGGAGTATCACGAACGATCATCGATAGTATACCGTATGGAAGTTCCACTCTTGGTCACCGACTTCCTGGATCGGGCACGGAAGTACTACGGTGACGAGGAAGCAATCGTGGCGACGACTGGCGAGCGGTTCACGTACGAGGAGTTCGGCGATCGCGCCGACCGACTGTCGGCGGCACTGCAGGAACGAGGCATCGAGAAAGGCGACCGCATCGCCGTCCTCGACCCGAACACCCATTATCACCTCGAGGCGGCCTACGGGATCATGCAACTCGGCGCGATCCACGCGCCACTGAACTACCGGCTGACGCCCGACGACTACGAGTACATGCTCACCGACGCGGGCGTGAAAGCGATCTACGCCGACTACGAGTACGCCGAGAAGATCGAGGCGATCCGCGAGGAGGTGCCCACGGAGACGTTCATCACGAACGATGCCGACGCCGTGGAGGGCGACTGGGAAGAGTTCGACGAGCTCCTCGAGGGGGTCGAGCCCGAGTACGAACGTCCCGAAATGAGCGAGGACGAGATCATTACGATCAACTACACCTCGGGCACCACGGGCGATCCGAAGGGCGTCTGTCGGACCCACCGGACCGAGGCGCTACACGCTCAGCTCGTGACGATCCACCACGAGATCACCGACGACGACGTCTACCTCTGGACCCTGCCGATGTTCCACGTCAACGGCTGGGGCCACATCTACGCCATCACGGGGATGGGCGCGAAACACGTCTGCACCCGCGGCGTCGACCCCGAGGGAATCTTTACGAACATCGCCGAGGAGGACGTCTCGTTCCTCTGCTGTGCGCCCACGGTGCTCAGTATGCTCGGCGAGTACTACGAGGACCACGACATCGCCACCGAAGGCGACAACCCGATGCGGGTCACCGCCGCTGGCGCGGCCTCGCCGGAGGCCGTCATCGAGATGGTCGAAGAGGAGTTCGGCTGGCACTTCCGCCACCTCTACGGCGCGACCGAGACCGGCCCACTCATCAGCACCTCTTCTACCCGACGACTCATCGACGAGGACAGCGACGAGCGGTTCTCGCTCAAGAAGCGCCAGGGCATCGCCCCGCTCGGTACCGTCGTCGACGTCGTCGACGAGGACGGCGAGGTCGTGCCGTGGGACGACGAAACCATCGGCGAGGTCGTCGTCAAGGGCAACCAGGTCATGGAGGGCTACTGGGAGAAACCCGAGGAGACCGAGGAGGCGTTCAGCGGTCGCCGCGACGGCTGGTTCCACACCGGCGACCTCGCCGTCGTCAACGCCGAGGGCATGCTCTCCATCCAGGACCGCGACAAGGACATCATCATTTCGGGTGGGGAGAACATCTCGAGCATCGAACTCGAGGACACACTGTTCGACCACGACGCCGTCGGAGACGTCGCCGTCATCCCCTCGCCCAGCGAGAAGTGGGGCGAGACGCCGAAGGCGTTCGTCGTGCCCGCAAACGGCGACCCCGAGAACCCACCCGTCTCCGCGGAGGAACTCACGAAATTCACGCGCGAGCGCCTGGCCGGCTACAAGGTCGTCCGCCGCGTCGAGTTCGTCGACGAACTCCCGAAGACCGCCACCGGAAAGATCCAGAAGTTCGAACTCCGCGAGGAGGAGTGGGAGGACGAGGATCGCCTGGTCGGCGAAGGATAACCGCGACCGCTCGTCACCACCAGACTGAACGCACTCCAGCCCGGTTCGCTTCGAGCGCGCAAGCGCAGCATTTCGTGATCGTCACTGACTCATTGACCCGACACGCGCCGCGAGCGGTCACGCTCGAGGTCCTCCAGGTACCGTTCGGGCACGTACGGGCGCACGGCAGCGGGCAGGAAGCCGACGACGACGGTCGCGAGGTCCGCGAGCACCCGGCGGAGCGCGGCGTAGACGACCCCGACGGCGACGGCCGCGAGGACGAGCCACTGGAGCGCGCCCTCGAGTGCGTAAAACAGCGGGATCGAAAGCGTCACCGACGCCAGGAGGTCGCCCGGCGAGCCGTCGTACCGGACCAGCCGCCGGGGTGCGATCCACGTTCCACGGTAGTGGTCGTACACCGCCCGCTGTGAGGTCCCTTCCCACGGCCGAAGCTCGAGGCCGCTGCCGAAGACGTCGGTGACGCAGTGGAGGGCGGCCCCGAGCAGGAAGAACGCTGCGGCGACGGTCGCCGTCGTCGGGGTCAGGATCGCTGCGAGCGTCACCACGACGGCGGCGAGGCTGTAGTACACCGGGAAATGGAGGGTCTTGCGGTGTCCGGCGTACATGTCCAGGTCGGGGAAGATCCCCCCGAGCAGCCCGGCCACGAGCGCGACGGGAGCGAACTCCGGCGCCACGGCTACGAGCGGCAGCGCGAGGGCCATCCCGGCGAGGGCGTGGGTCGGGAGCATCATACTGTCGTATATTAGGCGACACGAAGCTATTAAGGTGTCGTCAGATGTGGCTGACGGTTTCACCCAACACAGCATCAGACTCCGTCTGAGATATACTTCTGCTGTGGTCGGGTGTGAAACACACGCTCACAACACGTGCATACTGACCGGTGGGATCTGTCCCCGGCACTATCCAGAACCAAATTCGTTGAGAGAACATCATAGTATATATACAATTTCGTACTCATAGACAAGTGTGAAAGTTCCTGCCCTCAAATCCGGTATTAGCCGAGTCACTGCAGCAAAGACGTGGAATCGGCCGTGGCTGTATTATATTGGGGGGCTGTTCGCGCTATTCAATGCGTACTTCCACGCCGGAATTCTCGGCGACGCTATCTTCGGAGGTGTTTCCGTTCATGGCGTACCTCATTGGATCGACGTAGCGAGCGGGGGCGCGTTCGTGCTACTCGTCGGTGTCCTGTTCACGGCGGTCATCCTCGTTGATTGCCGCTGGAGCAACCGGTTTCCAGCCATCGATTTGCGTGGCGCGTTTGGTTCGATAGCACTCATCACGTTCCTACTGGCTGTTCTCGGGTGGTTCGTAACTGTTCTTTTGGTAGAGGCAACGGTCGGGTTTCCTCAGGATGGAATCGTAGGTGTGTTAGCCGGCAGTGTTTCGTTTAATCTATTTCTCCTCGGTGCGAGCAAGTTCCTTTTGCAGCATCTCTGACTTGGAAAATCCATCCAGGCACACCAAATGTGCACACAACAACAGAACAGTTAGATGAATAGCCTCCCTCAAACCAGTACATGCCAGCCGACGACAAGCTGGGTGGCGTCTTGCTCGAGAGCCGGCAGAACGCGATCCTGTTCTGGGCCCTCGTCGGCGTCCTTGCCGTCCTCGCCGTCGAACGGCTCGTCGGCGCCGGCGACGTGCGAACGGCCGCACTCGCTATCTCACTCCTCGTGATCGCCGTCGTGCCGCCGGCCGCGTTCCGCGATCCGACAGTGACGCTCCCGTGGGAGCTGCTCGTGGTTGCCTGTCTGCCGATCCTGTGGGAGATCTTCGTCGGCGTTCCCTTCACGACCGACGTCGTCCCCTACGTCGCCGTCGCCGTCGTCGCGCTGTTGATCGCCGTCGAACTCCACGCGTTCACGCCGGTGCGGATGAACCACACCTTCGCCATCGTCCTCGTAACGCTGACGACGATGGCCGCCGCCGCGGTCTACAACGTCGCCCAGTGGCTCTCCGACGTCGTTCTCGGAACCACATTCCTCCTCGACGGTCGCCACCCCGACGTCCTGAACGCCGTCGTGATGATCGAGTTCGCCTACGCGACCGGCGCGGGGCTGCTCGCTGGCGTCGCGTTCGCCTTCTTCTTCGAGCGGCGGGTGCCGCCCGCGAGCGAGCGGACGTACGTGCCGCCGCGACCGCTCCCCGAGGAACAGGCGGAGAGCCGGGAACCCGGGGGGAAGCCGCTCGACGAACGGCTCCGCCTCTCGAGGCGCACCCAGCGGCGGCTCACTCGCGGAATGCAGGTCGTCCTCGTCGGCGTCCTGTTCTACGGCCTCTTCAGCCTCCACCTCCCGACGATCGCCAACGCCGCCGTCGCGCTCGTGATCACGTTCGTCCCCGCGATCTTAGAACGCGACCTCGAGTTGTCGATGGACTCCGGGCTCGTGCTCTGGATCACGACGGCGGTGTTCCTCCACGCGCTCGGCTCGGCGTGGCTGTACGACGCGATCGCCCCCTGGGACCACGTCACCCACGCCCTCTCGGCGTCGGTCGTCGCCGCCGCCGGCTACGCCTTCTTCCGCGCGGTCCACCTCCACACCGACCACGTCTACATTCCGCCGACGTTCATGGTGGTCCTCATCCTGGTCTTCGTCCTCGCGGCGGGCGTCGTCTGGGAGCTGCTCGAGTTCGCCATCGACCAGCTCGCCATCTACGCCGGGATTCCCGCCGTCCTCGCCCAGCACGGCATCCACGACACGATCGTCGACCTCCTCTTCAACGTCGTCGGCGCGGTCGTCACGGCGATCTGGGGCACCGTCTACCTCACCGACGTCTCCGAGTCGATCTCCGAGCGACTCGAGGAGTGGACCGCCTGAGACGGACTGTCGTGAGTCGTTACCGATGCAACCGGCTGCGATCGTGCTGGTAACTCGGTGCAACGAGCCGCGACGCCACGCCCGGCCCGCTACCACTTAGGTGTCGCCGAGGCGAACCGTCCGCATGGACCTCCGCGAGCTGACCCGGCCTGACGCGAGTGCGCGGGAACGATACGACCTGCTCGCCCCCTACTACGACCGCTACGTTCAATGGTTCGAACGCGACCACGTCGAACGGCTACTCGAGGACCTCGCCCTCGAGCCGGGCGAGACGGTCCTCGACGTCGGCTGCGGGCCGGGGACGGCGCTCGTGAGTCTCGGCGAACGGGTCGGCCCCGAGGGAACCGTCGTCGGCCTCGACGTCTCCGGCGAGATGATCGAACGTGCCCGCGAGCGCCTCGAGCGACGAGGCTTCGGCGACCGGGCGATCCTGGTCCACGGCGACGCCCGCAACATGCGCCGGATCGCCGACGCGTCGGTCGACGCGATCGTGATGACGTTCACGTTCGAACTGCTCTCGAGGGCGGATCAGGAACGCGTCCTCGAGGAGTGTCGCCGGGTGCTCGCTCCCGGGGGTCGCCTGGGCGTCTGCTCGCTCGCTCGCGAGGACCATCTCACGGTGACGATCTACGAGGCACTCCACCGTCGGCTTCCTGGGGTGTTCGACTGCCGACCGATCGACCTCGAGCGCCGTCTCGAGGCCAGCGACTTCTCGATCCGGTCGACCTGGACCGACGAGCTGTACGGACTCCCAGTGACGGGTGTCGTGGTGGTCGATTCCGACTCGAGCGATTCGTTCGGATGGCCGCTCGGCTGTGATCGGGTGTAAACCGTTTCAACGACCACCATAGTGCCAGCCGCTCGAGGACGATCGGTGGGTGAACTGATTCGTCCGGGAGGGGAGCCGCGGAACGCCGGTGCAGATCGAGTCGCGAGACTGCCCGTGGTTACTCAGAAACGTACGAGACGCGGGAACTGAGATCAGCCACCTACGACGGCAGTCGTGAGGTCTCAGCAGCTCTGTTGCCACCGCCGCAGTGAGTTTCACAGCGGTGGCCTCAGCGTCCGCCCAGGCAGTTGAGACGCGAGTTCCAGCAGTTATCGACTGTTCTCGCCCGCCCCAATCAAACCAACATATAGGGTGTTACGAATAAATTTATCGAGACAATATATAGTCACGAATTCAAGAAATTATATATATCCTTACTTTCCACTTTTCCAAGTGGAGCGTTGACTCCACTGACTACTAGAAGCGAGATACACAAGGTTTAAAATTAATATATGAGACGAGAACAATCGCTTGCGGTCTTCCTCTCTGCACTGATCATGCTTTCGATGATCGGTATGGGGGTAGTCGGGGCTGCAGGCAACTCGACGGCAAGTTTGGATAGTAGTAGTGTACTCGAGGACGGCGAGACGGACCTGCTCGAGCGCACCACAGCTGAGGTACTGACTGAGGAAGAGGCGAAGAAAATGGCCGAGATAGATCGCGAGCTCGAGGAGAAAGAGGGTCCGACGGACATCCTCATTCTTCTCGAAGAAGAGCTCGAAGTCGTTTCGGCCCACGACCGTGAGGCGACGGTGGCAAGCCTCCAGAGTCAGGCTGCTGAGTCTCAAGAACCCGTCGTTACCGAACTCGAGACGCTCGATGGCGTGACGGTAGACCGCCAGTTCTGGATCGGTAACATCGTGAGCGTGACGGTCGATCTCGACGACCAGGAGCTCGAGCGCCTCGCCGAGATCGACGGCGTCGAGCAAGTGGTGAAAAACTACGAGATCGAGCCACCAGCGCCGGTCCCAACCGACGGGGAGGCTCCCGATGAGTACGAGGACGTCACGTACGGCCTCGATCAGATCAATGCACCAGACGTCTGGGAGGCCTACGGCACCCAGGGTGACGGTGCGGTCATCGCCATCCAGGACAACGGATTCGACGTCGATCACCCCGACCTCGACTTCGAAGAGGCGGTGAGACTCGACGGTGACGGAAACGTCGTCGGACCGGCTGAGGTCGACGACGTCCAGGCACACGGCACTCACGTGGCCAGCACGGCTGCGGGTGGCAACGCTTCCGGAACCTGGATCGGCGTCGCACCCGAAGCCGAACTCCACGGACACGACATCTTCTCCGAGGGAGGTGTCGTCGGTGCGTCCATCGGTTCCATGCAGCTAGCCGTCGAGAACGACGCCGACGTCGTCAGTGGAAGCTGGGGCTCCGGCTGCAACGTGAACTTCCCACCACCGGTGTACAACGACGTGATGGTCGAGCCGATCGAAAACACCTACGAGTCCGGTGTGAGCGTCGTCAGCTCCAGCGGCAACGCCGGCGAGAGCTGTGTCGGTGGCTTCGCCAGCGACTTCAACTCGTTCTCGATCGGGAACTCCATGGCAGATCTGGGTATCAACCCCAGCTCGAGTGGCTCGCTGATCGACAAGTACCACGGACAGCCCGACTGGCCCGAAGAGTCGTACGAAGGGATGCCCGAAGAAGACGAAGATTCCAGCTACGTGAGCTTCGACGACCCGCCGGCCGACTGGCCACAGCAGTGGATCGATCCGGACGTCTCCGCACCGGGAACGGCCGTCTACGGCGCACTCCCGGGTGGTGGATACGGCGAACTGACCGGGACGAGTATGTCCTCGCCGCACGTCGCGGGGGCAATCGCGCTGGTCCAGTCTGCGACTGACGAACACCACGAGCCGAAAGAGATCGAAGCGGCGCTGCTGGAAACGGCCCACAAACCAGCCGAGTGGGACGAGTCCGAGGCGCGCTGGGAAATCGCGAACAAAGACAGCCGGTACGGCGTCGGTATCATCGACGTCAAAGCGGCCATCGACCAGCTCGAGGAGACCGGCGTCGAAACGGTCACTGGTACCGTCACCGACGAAGACGGCAACCCGGTCGCCGGTGCACAGGTCACGACCGAAGACGGTCAGGTCACCGGCACCGACGAAGACGGCAGCTACGAGCTCACGCTGGCCACCGACGAAGCGACGCTCACCGCCGGCGGCGTCGGCTACACGCCCGACACAAAGACGGTGACCGTCGAAGATGGTGCAACAGCTGACTTCACCGTCGGCGTCACGCTCGAGCCACTCGAGGACTTCTTCGACGACCAGCCGGTGTACGCCGAGATCGGTAGCGAGTTCGAGTTCGGTGGTGAAGTGGTCAATCTCGAATCGTACACGCCCGAACTGTCCGACGAGAGTACGGTCGAAGCGAGTGACGTGTCCCTCGAAGTGAACGGTGAGGAAGCCACACTCGGTGAGACCATCGATCTCAACGAGTCGACGATCGAGATCGTCGTCGAGACGGCCGATGAGCTCTCCGAAGGCGACCTCGTCGGATTCGAACACACGTTCGGCGGACACGGTGCAACGGAAACGCTCGTCACCGGTCCGACCGAGATAACCGAAGAGCTCGAACCGGCGTTCTTCGAGCTCTCGGACCTCGAGGCACCGGAGACGATGCCGCTCGAGAACATCCCGGCCGAGGTTACGGTGACGAACACCGGGCAGGAAACCGACACCGTCGAGCTCGATTACTTCATCGACGAGGCCGGGATCGCGGCACTCGACACGGTGACGCTCGATCCCGGCGAATCCGAAACGCTCCAGTACAGCATCGGCGGCGCCGACGCGCTCTTCGAGTACGGCGACACCGTCGAACACGGGTTCGTGACCGTGACCGAGCGCGATTTCCTCGGTAACCCAACGGAGATCGACGACGAGATCTCCGCTGACCTCACGTTCCTCGCCGACGGGACGCTCTTCCTCGTCGAGGAGTTCGACGCCCCGATGGAGGGCGAGCCCGGTGAGGAAATCGACGTGAGTGCAACGATTACGAACTACGGCCTGGACACTGACACACAGACCGTCGCGTACCACGTCGATGGGGACGAAGTCGAAACGATGGACGTCGAACTCGCGAGCGAGGAGACCACGACGGTCACGTTCGAGAACGTTACCCTCCCCGACGTAGAGGGGTACTACGTCCACGGTGTCGAGACCGCCAACGATAGTGCCGAGTCCAACGTCGGCATCGGCGTCGAGTTCGTCACCGTGACGGTCGTACAGGACGGAAGCGGAGAGTACGGTGAATCGACCGCATCGGTCATCGCCGATCACGTCTCCGCTGAGTTCATCGTCGACGTCGTCGAGAGCGGCGACGCCGCCGCACACGTCGACGACACCGACGTGATGGTCTTCCACGACATCACCGAGGACGACGCCGAAGACGTCCTCTCTGCAGTCGAGGACGACCCGACGACCGGTGCAGTCTACCTCGACCAGTGGGGCGGGAACGCAGACGCAATTCCCACCCGAAGTGACGTCATCGGTGATCCGGCGACCACTGACGAGGCGTTCGCTTTCGATGGCGAGCCGATCATGACCATCTCGGAAGAGCACGAACTCTTCGACGGCGTCGGCGACCCCGGTGACTCCTTCGTGATCCACCACGGTGGCTCGGCGGACATCACCTGGTTCGAGGGAGCCAGCGGCGACACGCTCGCCGAGGCCGAAGTCGACGGCGACAGCGGACCCGCGCTGGCCGTCGATCCAGACACGAACGCCGTTCTCCTCTCGTCGATTGCGACCAGCAGCTACGTCTCCACTGACGAGCTCACCGAGGAGTCTGCAACGCTTCTCGCCAACGCGGTCGAGTACGCCGAAGACCAGCGCAGCTTCACCGGCTCGATCGCCGGCGAAGTGACTGACTCGAAGACCGGCGTTCCCGTCGGCGACGTCACGGTCCAGGCCGAGAACGACGCTGGAGACACCTTCATCGCCGTCACCGACGACGACGGCGAGTACTCGATGAGCGGTCTCGAGCCCGGCCAGTACGTCGTCAACCCGGTCGGCGTCCCCGACGATTACGAGGACCTCGAGGCCATCGTGACCGTCGAGATTGCGGAAGTCAGCGAGGCGAACTTCGAAGTCGACCCGGTCCAGTCGACCATCGCCGGAACCGTCGTCGACCAGAACGATGAGCCACTCGAGGGCGCTGAGGTATTCGATGCGGACGGCGATGCCTTCAGCGCAGTGACCGACGAGAAAGGAATGTTCGCGATCGACTCCGACGCGTTCGAGCAGGGCGACACGGTCGCCCTCCGCGCGGACAAAGACGGCTACGACGAGTCGACCATCGAGTTCCTCGATCTCGGACCCGGAACGAACGAGCTCTCGTTCGAGCTCCAGAAACAGCCCGAGCCCGAGATCGACCTCAGCGACGTCGAGAACGCGAGCTTCGTCCTCGGGGGAACCTACGAGGAACTCACCGCGTCGATCGACTTCGGTGAGGGCTACGCAGCTGACGAGGAGTACACCGTCGTGTTGATGGTCGAAGACGAAGCCGGCGAGCCGGTCGACTTACTCGACAACGAAGGCGTCGAGGTCGAACAGTTCGTCCTCATCGACACCGGCGAGGAAGTCGACATCGTCGACATCGGCGATGGCTACTTCAAAGTCGACAAAGCCGAGCTCGGTTCGGAGATCGAGGGTGAAAGCCTGATCGCCCAGCTCGACATCGCGATCGAGAGCGACGCCGCCGAAGGGGACTACACGTTCACCACGGCGGTCGCCGAGTGGGACAGCGACGACGAGACGATGACCGACGTCGTCGGCGAGCCAGCGGTCGCTCCGTTCACGATCACCGAGAGCGAGTTGGCCCAGTACGCCGACGAGGACGGTATCATCGCCACTGACGGGCTCCGGAACGCCATTGACGACTGGCGTGATGGCGAGATCGAAACCGATCTCCTGCGCGACGTCATCGACGCGTGGCGCTCCGGAGAGAACGTCGTCGAACCGACTGCGAGCGTCCAGCCATCGCTGGTGGTTGCGGCGTAGTCGCGAACCGACTCCGACCTGATTTTTTCGGCGGCGCCGACCGACCCACCGCCGCGAGCGCGGTCAGTAACGGCCTTACCCCTCGAGCGTCTCGCTTCGAGCATGAACGTCGAGAGCGTCGTCTTAGACGTAGACGGGGTGCTCGTGGACGTCGCCGACTCCTACCGGCGGGCGATCCTCGAGTCGGTCGAGCAGGTCTACGGCCGAACGATCCGACGGGACGACATCCAGCGGTTCAAGGACGCGGGCGGCTTCAACAACGACTGGGAGCTCACCTACGCCGCCGCGCTGTACGTACTGGCGACCGGCGAGGGGTATCGGAACTCGATCGACGGGTTTACGGACGCCATCGCCGTGGAAGGTGGCGGCCTCGAGGCCGCCGAGGCGGTCGTCCGCGCGGACCTCGAGGCGACGGCTGCCCAGCGCGTCCGGGATCGCTGGGACCGCGAGGGGTTGCGCGACGTCTTCCAGCAGCTGTACCTCGGCGCGGACCTCTACCGCGCGCTCGAGGATGGCGAGCCCGAGCGCGAGACCCGGGGATTCATCCACGACGAGCCGGTCATCCTCGATGCCGAGACCCGCGAGCACCTGACCGAGCGCTACGACGTGGGGATCCTGACAGGGAGGCCCGCCGCGGAGGCCGAGATCGCCCTCGAGCGAGTCGGCCTCGAGGTGCCCCTCGAGCACCGCTTTACGATGGACGACTGGGAGGAAGGAAAGCCTCATCCGCGGGCGCTGACGACGCTCGCCGAACGGTTCGACGCCGACGAGGTCGCCTTCGTCGGCGATACCCTGGACGATATCCGGACGGCCGTCAACGCGAGCGAGGCCGACCCCGACCGGACCTATCACGGGATCGGCGTGCTGACCGGCGGGCTGACCGGCGAGGAGGGTCGCCGAAAGTACGAGGCGGAGGGTGCGAGCGCCGTCTGCGAGTCGGTGAACGAGGTGCCGGAGCTGCTCGAGTCGTCCCGGTAGTGGTGGACTCGCAGTCCGTCCCGCCCGCCGTCACTCGAGCAGCCCGGCGCGGACGGCGACTCTGAGGACGGCGTAACAGCCGGCAGCAATCAGTGCAGCGAGCAGTACCGTCTCGTCGTCGATGGCGTCCTCGAACAGTAGTGACGCACCGACGACGAGCCACAGCGCCAGTAACAGCACGTCCGTGAGAACTCGTGAGATCGGTTTTCGGCCCCGGACGGAGCCGATGACGAGACCGACCGCGAAGAGACAGACGATCGACCAGAGAACGACGATGAGCATGGTCGTACGCCCACGTACGCCGCTGGCGGTTACGACCTTTCCGACTGACGATCCGTCGGGCGCTGCTAGAGCACTTCCTCTGCGACCTTGACCAGGACGACGAGAATCGCGAGCGTCCAGATAGCGCCCATCGTCGTCTCGTTCTCGGGAACGATCCCGAAGATCCGAATCGAGCCGACGAGGAGCCACAGGACCACCAACAGGGCGTGCACCGCGAGCGTCGGGATCGGCTTTCCGCCCCGAATCGAGGCCGCGACGAGCCCGACCATGCCGAGACAGACCACCACCCAGAGAGCAGTCAGGAGGAGCGACATACCGTTCGATATCGACCAGCCCGATAAGTCGATTCCGGTCCGTTCCCCGCCGGATGCCGTCGAATCGGGCCGACGTCGGTTCGCTGCCAGCCGCCCCTTTTTGACGGTCCTCGGTGTACGTCGCCGGTGAGCAATGCACGAGGCGTTCACCCGCGGTCCGGCCGACCTGCCCGGCGAGCCGACGTCACCGTGGCTCGAGTCGACGACCGAGACGGAATACGACGCCCTCGAGACCGACCTCTCCGTCGACGTCGCCGTCGTCGGCGCCGGCATCGCCGGTCTCTCGGCTGCGACGCGGCTCCGCGAGCGGGGACGATCGGTCGCCGTCCTCGAGCGCGACCGGATCGCGGCGGGGATCACGGGCAAGTCGACGGCGAAGCTCACGAGTCAGCACGGGCTGTGTTACGCCCACCTCCGCGATGCGTTCGACCGGGAACGGGCCCGACAGTACGCCACGGTGAACGAGGCGGCCATCGACGAGGTCGAGCGCCGACTCGGCGAGCTCGCGGTCGACGCCGGCTTCGAGCGTCGGCCGGCGTACGTCTACGGTGACAGCCGGGACGCGATCGAACGGGAGGTCGACGCCGCCCGGGAAGCGGGACTTCCGGCGTCGTTCGTCACCTCGGTGCCGCCGTTCGATCGCGCCCAGTGCGCGGTTCGCTTCGACGACCAGGCCCGTTTCGACCCGCGGGCGTACCTGCTGGCGCTGGCCGACGACCTGACGTCGCAGTCGGGAACGGCCATCTTCGAGGGAACTCGCGTCACCGACGTCGCCCCCGGCTCACGCCCGCAACTCGAGACGTCCGGCGGGGCCGTCCACGCCGACGCCGTCGTGATCGCGACCGGCTTTCCGATCCTCGACCGGGCGGGCTACTTCGCCCGGCTGACCCCGAAACGGTCCTACGTCCTCGGGATGACGCTCGCAGGCGAGCCGCCCGAGGGGCTGTACTACCGGTCTGGTGAGCCCTATCGGTCGGTCAGGGCTCACCACGACGGGGATCGGACGCTCCTGCTCGTCGGCGGCGAGAACCACAAGACCGGTCAGGGCGGCTCGGCGGCCGACCGCTACCGCCGACTCGAGGGGTGGGCACGCGAACGCTTTCCCGTCGACTCGATCGAGTACCGCTGGTCGACCCAGGACTACGTCTCGGCCGACGGCGTCCCCTTCGTCGGTCGGCTCGGTGCCGGTGCCGAGAACGTCTTCGTCGCAACCGGCTTCGGCGGCTGGGGCATGACGAACGGCGTCGCCGCCGGCGGGCTGCTGGCCGACGCGATCGAGGGCCGCGACCGGCCCGAACTCGAGCTTTTCGACCCGCTTCGGTTCACCCCGAAGGCCTCCGCGCCGAAGACGCTCACCGAGAGCGCCGACGCGGCCAGCCAGTTCGCCACCGACTGGGTCCGGACGCTGTTCTCACAGGATCTCGAGTCGATCGGCCCCGGCGAGGGACGGGTGATCCGCAAGGGGACGACCCCCGTCGCGGTCGCTCGCGACGACGAGGGGACCCTGCACGCGGTGTCGGCCGTCTGCACCCACATGGGCTGTCTCGTCGAGTGGAACGACGCCGAGGCCAGCTGGGACTGTCCTTGCCACGGCTCGCGCTTCTCACCCGAGGGCAACGCACTGGAAGGGCCGGCGACCGAGGACCTCCCGCGACGAGCGAGCGACGACCGACGACCGACTTGAATACAGGTTCAGATAGAAGCGCCTATATGAATACGAATTCAAATAGCAGTCGATGGCAGAGACCCGAACTCGCCTTCGCCGGCTTCTGGCGGAGACACTCGAGGAGTGCTGCGAAGCGGACGTGGACCGCCGACTCGAGGAGTTGCACGCGTTGACCGACGCGACGTTCGACGAGGATCTGGTTCGTCCCGTCTTCGCCGTGCTCGGGAACCGGACCCGGTATCGGCTCGCGCGGACGCTCGCCGTCACGGACGACGAACGCTGCGTCTGCGAACTCGAGCCGGTCGTCGACGTGAGCGAAAGCGCGGTTAGTCACGCGCTGTCGGACCTCGTCGACGCGGGACTCGCGACCCGCCGGAAAGCGGGCAACTGGCGGTACTACGACGCGACGCCGCTCGCGGAGTCGCTATTCGAAACCGCCGATCGCGAGGTGGGCGCGAGTGAGTGAGCACGAACATGAACACGGCCCCGACTGTGGCTGTCCCGACTGCGGCGATCCCCGGTCGATGGACTTCCTCGATAAGTATCTCACCGTCTGGATCTTCGCCGCGATGGGGATCGGCGTCGGCCTCGGCTACGTCGCGCCCGGCGTCGTCGAGCCGATCCAGGACTACTACCTCGTCGAACTCGGACTGATCGCGATGATGTACCCGCCGCTGGCGAAGGTCAACTACGGCCAGCTGCCGCGGGTGTTCAGCGCCTGGCGCGTGCTCAGCCTGAGTCTCATCCAGAACTGGCTGATCGGGCCGACGCTGATGTTCGCCCTCGCGGTGGTCTTCTTCAGCGGACTCGTGCCGCCGTTTCCGGCCCACCCCGAGTACTTCCTCGGACTGATCTTCATCGGGATGGCCCGCTGTATCGCAATGGTGCTCGTCTGGAACGACTTGGCGGATGGCTCGAGCGAGTACGCCGCCGGGCTGGTCGCGTTCAACAGCGTCTTCCAGATCCTTACCTACGGGGTGTACATCTGGTTTTTCGCGCTGTTTTTGCCCCCGGTCCTGGGCATGGACGCGCTGGTCGCCGGCATCGGCACGTTCGACATCACCGTTTCCCAGGTGTTCTGGGCGATCGCGATCTTCCTCGGCGTTCCCTTCGCCGGTGGCATCCTCACCCGTCTCGGTGGGGTGCGCGTCAGGGGCGAGGAGTGGTACGAAGAGCAGTTCGTGCCGAAGATTAGCCCCGTCACGCTGCTCGCACTGCTGTTTACGGTGATCGTGATGTTCGCCACCCAGGGTGAGAACATCTTAGCCCAGCCGACGGACGTGCTCTGGATCGCCGTCCCGCTGACGATCTACTTCGTCGTCATGTTCCTCGTGAGCTTCGCGATGGGGCGGGGAATCGGTGCAGACTACTCGACGACCACCGCGATCGGCTTTACCGCCGCCTCGAACAATTTCGAACTCGCGATCGCCGTCGCCGTCGCCGTCTTCGGGGTCGGCTCCGGCGTCGCCTTCGCCACCGTCGTCGGCCCGCTGATCGAGGTGCCCGTCCTGCTGGCGCTGGTCAACGTCGCGATCTACTTCCAGCAACGGTTCGACTGGGCCGGCTACGAGACCGGCCAGCTCGATCCCACGACGCCAGCGGGCGACGAACCGACGCCGTCCAGAACGAACGACGACTGACCACCAGGACTGACCATGGCATTCGACACACTGCTGATCCCGACCGACGGAAGCGAATCGGCCGAAGCCGCAGCCCGACGGGGGTTCGACCTCGCCGAAGCGCTCGAGGCGAGCGTCCACGTTCTCTCGGTTGCAGACAGTTCCATCGCGACCGGGGCTGGCTACGCGGGCGATTCGCCGTCGATCCGCCGCCGGCTCCGCGAGCAGGCGGACGGACGAGCCAGCACCCTCCGCGAGACGGCCACCGAGCGTGGCCTCGAGGCGACGGCCGCGACCCGCGAAGGCATCCCGGCCAGGGAGATCGTCGACTACGCCGACGAGAACGGCGTCGACGCGATCGTCATCGGCACGTCCGGCCGCGGCGGCGTCACGCGCGCGATCGTCGGTAGCGTCGCCGACAAGGTCGTTCGAACCGCATCCGTGCCCGTCGTGACGATCACCGCGGACGCAGCCAGGAGGGACGATCGACCGACGGAGATCGACTCGATTCTCCTGCCGACCGACGGAAGCGAGGCAGCGACGGAAGCGGTCGAACGAGCGCTCGACCTCGGGACACAGCTCGAGGCGACCGTCCACCTCTTCTCGGTCGTCGACGACGAACTCGCGAGTACGCTCGAGGCCGTCTCGGGAGCCGACGTCGACGCCGCTGACTTGCGCGAACGGGCGCAAGCAAACCTCGAAGCGCTCGCGGCCGATTTGCGAGCGCGCGACCTCGACCTCGAGGTCGTAACGGCGACGACAACGGGGCGCCCAGCCGCGGAGATCGTCGACTACGCCGACGAGAACGACGTCGGTGCGATCGTCCTGGGAACGCACGGGCGAGGCGGGTTCGAGCGGCTGGTCGTCGGAAGCGTGGCCGATCGCGTGATGCGGACGGCGTCGGTGCCCGTCGTCACCGTTCGCCCGACTCCCACGACCGCCGAGGCGGGTGGCGACGGGCCCGACAGCGAGCGCAGAGACTGACCGAGAAGGGGAACCGACCGACGCGCTCGATATAGTATTCGTTGAAACGAGTTACACCCGGTCACAGCCGAGCGGTCAGCCTCGACCTCGTCGACGAGGTCGAGGCCGACCGCCGATGGTCGTGACCGGATGTGCAATGACTTTCAACGGTTACGATAGTTACGCGGTCGGGCTGCGCTCGCTCGAGTCCGTACCGAGCGCGGGATACTCCGCGATGATCCCGTCGACGCCCGCCTCGCGGAGTTCGTCGAACTGCACCCAGGTCTCGATCGTCCAGACGTTGACCGCCCGGCCCTCCTCGTGGGCGACCGCGAGCACGTCCACCTCGGGTTCGCTCGCCGGCAATCCGTAGTACTCCTCGCCCGTCATCGCCGTCCCGGTCACCGCGTTTCGCGGCGGGTGGATCGCCTCACAGTCGTACCGCCGGGCGACCTCGAGGCCGTCTGCGAGCGAGTCCCAGACGAGCGTCGCGGCAGCGTACTCGGGGGCGACGTCGCGGGCCGCCGCCAGCGCCCCCTCGAAGAACGACGAGAAGAGGAGCTCGCCGCCGAAGGCGTCGCAGTCGTCGACGACGCGCTCGACGAACGGCGACCACAGCTCGCGTCGGGGGTCGCGGTCGCGCTCGGGCAGCGCCTCGGCGAAGCGGACGTCGGCCGTCCCCGGATTCTTCAACTCGACGTTCACGGCCACCGTCTCGGGGACTGCCTCGAGCAGTTCCGCGAGCGTCGGCACCGGCTCGCCACTGCCGAGCACGTCCGTTTCTCGAAGCTCCTCGAGTGGCGTCTCCCAGACGAGACCCTCGGCGTCGGTGATCGGCCGGCCGTCCCGGGTTCCCTCGAGGCGGTCGTCGTGGAACACCACGGGCGTGCCGCAGGCGGCGGGCTGGACGTCGATCTCGAGCATCGACGTCTCCTCGCGGTCGGCGGCGGCGACGGCCGCGCCGACGGTGTTTTCGGGAAAGACCCCGGCGAAGCCGCGGTGGGCGATCACGGCCGGCTCGGTCGTCGGTCCGTCGACGGCCGATCCCTCGCTTATCGGTCCGTCGGTCGTCGGTCCGTCGACGGCTGACCCCTCGCTCGTCGACTCGTTGCGCGGTGGCTCGGCGCTCATGTCCTCACTCGACGGCCGGCTCGGAGTTGTATCTGTCCCCCTCCGTCGCTCGCAGGCTCGGCGTTGATGCGGTCGGCTCCCGAAAGGCAGGTATGACCGACGCGACCGAGCCGAGCCTCGAGCGAGTCGAAGACGACCTCGAGCGGGCGACCGAACTCGCCGCCGAGGAGGCGATCGATCGCCTGCGGGAGGCCCACCGCGAGCTCCAGGCGCTTCGATCGGCGGACGTCGACGAGGAGCGGCGGCAGGCGCTCGAGACGCGAGTCGAACAGCGTCTCAGCGAGGTAGGCGAGCGCGATCGGTACGACAGCGAGATGGGAGCGGCGATGAACCCCGACGACGACGCGCCCTGACCGCGAGCAGGTCGAGCCCGGGTCGCCTCCCACCCTTTTATTCGTCCGCCCCATCCAGAGGACGGTATGCGAATCGCGTTACTCGGCGGCACGGGCGACATCGGCCAGGGACTCGCGTTGCGGTGGGCGTACGACACGGACCACGAGATCGTGATCGGCTCGCGCGATCCCGAGCGCGCACGGACGGCGGCCGAGGAGTACGAGACCGAACTCGACAGCCGTGGGCTCGATCGGAAAATAACCGGCTTCGCGAACGAGATGGCGGCCGATCGCGCGGACGTGGTCGTCCTCGCCGTCCCGCCGTACCACGTCGGCGACACCGTCGACGCCGTCGCCGAAAAACTCGACGAGGGGACGATCCTCGTCAGCCCGGCCGTCGGGATGCGCCGCGACGACGACGGGCTCCACTACAACCCGCCGCCGGCGGGCAGCGTGACCCAGCTCGTCGCCGATCGCGCCCCCGAAGGGGTGCCCGTCGTGGGCGCGTTTCACTCCCTCTCGGCCGACCGGCTGGCGAACTTAGCCCTCGAGTTCGACCTCGACACGCTCCTCGTTGGTGACGATCCGGACGCAAAATCGACCGTCCGGTTACTCGCGGAGGGAATCGAAGGGCTGCGCGCGCTCGACGCCGGGCCGCTCGCTAACGCCGCCGAAGTCGAGAGCCTGACGCCGCTGTCGATCACCGTCGGCCGCTACAACGACGGCCTCCACGACCTCGGCGTCCGGTTCCGCTGAGCGTCAGCTGGTGGAATTGCGTCCCGAAAACGCGCGTAGGGCCGGACTCAGGCACCGGCCGACTCGAGTGCTTCTTCGATGTCCTCGCGCTGGGTGACGCCGACGAACCGGTCGACGACGCCGTCTTCGTTCTCGATGATGAGCGTCGGGAGCGAGCGTACCTGGTACTCGTTGGCGACGTCCTGCTGTTCGTCGACGTTGACCTTCTCGACCTCGAATCGGCCGTCCCAGTCTGCCTCGAGTTCCTCGAGGATCGGATCCTGGGTTTTACAGGGGCCACACCAGTCCGCGTAGAAGTCCTTGAGCGTAACAGTCATGCCGTTCATCGGTAGTTTCGGTCGGTCGCGCATAAGGGTTTCCCACCTGCGTGCGCTTGCCGCGAAACCGTCCGAAACGCCCGAAACGCCGCCGAGAGGTCACTCGAGCCACTCGAGGAACGTCCCGTCGATGAGCGTCTCGGACTGGTGGTCGACGTACGATCGGCCCATCCCGGTGATCGCCTCGGCGAGGGAGTCGCCGGCCTCGAGTCGTCGCCTGACGACCTGCCGTTTCCAGCTGGCAGGAGTCACACCCCGGTCGACCCGCGCCTCGAGCAGACGAAGGTGGTCGTCGACCTCGGCGGGCGAAATGGCGCGCAGCTCGAGCCCATCTCGCGCGGCCGCGAAGAGGTCGTCGTAGAGTTCCTCGAGATTCGTCGTCTCCGTCCCGTCGGCGGTGATCCACGTCAGATCGGCCGCGAGGCCGTCGCGTGCGGCGGCGTAGAAGTTCTCCCGGGCGTCCTCCCAGGGCAACGCCGCGACGGGGTGTTCTCGCCGCGGGAGGCTCTCCATGAGCCCCGCGAACGCCGCGAGGAAGGCGACCGAGTCCCGGATCGTCGGCTGGGCGGGCAACGGCCGGAACTCGATACGGGCGTTCGCCGCCGACTCGCTCGGCGCGTCGAACACCGGCCGAACCCAGCGCCAGTAACTCCCGTGTTTGTACTCGAGGTGGGCGTACCGGTCGTCGAACCGACCGCAGCCGTCGACCGTCTGGGGCACGATCGGCTCGTCGGCCACGAGGCGATCGATCGCCTCCGCGACGGTCTCGAGGTCACGCGGGAATCGAACCTTCCCGTCGCGCTCCCGGTCGCCCCGTCGCCAGTCGGCTGGATTCAACACCGTCTCGAAGACGTCGATTCGCTGCTCCGCCCAGCCGTCCTCGAGCACCGCTTCCGGATCGACGCCGTCGTCGTACAGCTCCGGCGGGAAAAACGGCGCGTTCACCCCGAGAGCGAGCAACGGGCCGGCGGCCCGCAACGCGTATCGGAAGGACGCCGGCAGGTCCGGCGCGTGGGACACCTGGTAGTGAGGCTGGATCGACGTGATCAGCGCCTCGAGGAGGACCGTCTCCGCCGAACAGGAAACGTGGGGCGCGTCGATCGCCATGCGTGGCTCGTACGGACTGTTCGACATCGCGTGATACCGGACGTCGCCGCTCATGTTGGTGGTGAGGGTGATGCCGTCGTGCTCGACGGTGTCCGTGAGGTAGTCGATCGTCGACTCGCCCGTGGGCGGGATCGTCCACAGCCCGTCGCTCACCAGGGTAATTCCCTCCGCTCGCGTCCGCGCCAGCGCGGCCTCGAGGCGCGCCTGGACCTCCGTCCGCTGGGTTGTCAGGCCGTAGCCGTTCAGCGGCTGGGGGCTCGTGTTCATCTCGGCGTTGTGGAGCCCGATCTCCTTCTCGAAGCCGATGAGTCGGAGCAACTCTCGTGGCACGCGTCGAAGGGCCTTCGTTTCCTCGTCGACGCCGTAGAACTCGTACTCGAGGCCGACGATCGACTGGGAGTTGTTGAAGATTCCCCGGTCGACGTCGCGTTTGAGCCGCTCGGCTTCCTCCTCGACGCGCTCGGCGAGCACGGCCGGATCGGCGAACGCATCGCGCACCTCGGCAGCGAACTCCGTAGTCGACGCCATACCCGGCCAGTCTCCCTCGAGTGCAATCAACCGTTCCCATCGTTCGAATTCGACTGCAGCTGAAAGATACCGGACGCAGAGCCCGGATCAGCCACGGTGCCCGGAGCGAACCGGAAGGCGCGAGCGGGGGTCCGGGCGGGTAGCGCTCGACCGTCGCTCGAGGACCGATCGGAGCGGGGCGCCACTCAACGAAAGGTTTAGTGTGGGGGCGATCAGTAACGTGGGTATGGACAGAGGACAGAACACTGGTGGGCTGATGTCCAGTGCCGGGCTCGTCCGGTACTTCGACGCAGAGGACTCGAAAGCCATCCGAATCGACCCGAAGACCGTCATCGCGACGGGCGTCCTGCTGGGCGTCCTCGTGCAGCTGCTGTCGTTCGTCTCCTGAATTGGCCCACCTTCTTCCACGAGCCATCGAATTGAGCGATAGCCACAGACAGACAACGGCTCTCGAGGCGTGGCGCACACCCGATCGCGAGCCCCCGAGATCGTGACGCGCAGCTTTTGATTCCCCTGTACGTAACCGCCCCTATGACACTCACTGCAGGCGTCGTCGGCGTCCAGGGGAACGTCGCCGAACACGCCGCGGCCATCGAGCGCGCAGCGTCGGATCACGGCGAAGACGTCGTCGTCCACGAGATTCGCCAGTCGGGCGTCGTCCCCGACTGTGACCTCCTCGCGCTCCCGGGTGGGGAGTCGACGACCATCTCCCGGCTGCTCCACACCGAAGGCATCGCCCCCGAGATCCGCGACCACGTCGCCGCCGACAAGCCGCTGCTCGCGACCTGTGCGGGCCTGATCGTCGCCTCGAGCGACGCCCGCGACGACCGCGTCGAGGAGCTCGGACTGCTCGACGTCACCGTCGAGCGCAACGCCTTCGGCCGGCAGGCCGACAGCTTCGAGGCCCCGCTCGAGGTGGCGGGACTCGAGGCGCCGTTCCCCGCGGTGTTCATCCGCGCGCCGGCCATCGACGCGGTGGGCGGAGCGACGGTGCTCGCCGAGTGGGACGACCGACCGGTCGCCGTGCGGGACGGTCCGGTGCTCGCGACGGCGTTTCACCCCGAACTGACGCCCGACTCGCGGCTCCACCGGCTGGCGTTCTTCCGCGGGAGCAGCGACTGATACCGACGGTTGTGAGTCAGTGCCGACGCAACCGCGACCGCCTTGCGGTTGCATCGGTAGCCGGTCACAACCGCCAGTATGGCTCCGACCCCGATTCGGGCGGCAGACGGTCGATTCGTCGGGCATCCACGGACCCGAGGTGACGTCCCGTCAGAACAGCTCGACGCGAATCCCCTCGCCCTCGAGTTCGTCGGCGAACGCCTCGGCGTCGGTCTCGATGGGCTCGAACGTGTCGTAGTGACACGGGAGGACGAGATCGGGGTCGACGTGCCGGGCGAAGTCGGCAGCCTCGTGGCGGTTCATCGTGTAGTGGCCGCCGATCGGCGGGACGAACACGTCGGCTTCGATTCCCTCGTGGTGGGGAAGAAAGTCCGTGTCGGAGGGAACGAAGACGGTCGTGCCCTCGAGGTCGAGTCGGAGCCCGATCACCTCGCCGTCGGCGTGGAACGGGTTCCCGTCGTCGTCGACGTGGTCGCCGTCGGGGTCGTTGTACGCGGGGACGGTCTCGACGTCGATGCCGTCGACGGTCAACTCGCCCTCGAGCGGGAGGTCGACGACGTCGAACGCGAGGGCCCCGGTGTCGATCGCCTCGTAGGCGGCGACGGTGGTGTCCTCGCCTGCGACCGCCGCGATGGCGTCGGGGTCGTAGTGGTCGAAGTCGTCGTGGGTGACGAAGACGACGTCGGCGTCGCCCGGCTCGCCCCCGAGGACGTCGCTCCAGGGGTCGACGTAGACGACGCGACCGTCGTCGGTTTCGATGCGAACGCTGGCGTGACCGAGTCGCTCGAACGTCAGGCCGTCGTGCTCGACTGACATGGTCGCGGGTACGCCGGACATCCGTATAATACTCCGGTCGAAGGGACGTCAGCGACCCTCGAGCGACCGTCGTGGCGTGGCTCTCGAGTACTCGGCGTGGCGTGGTCCTCGAGCCGTTCGGGCCGTGGTTCTTATTCGTCTCGCCGTCCAATTCCTGCCAAATGGACGGCGAAATCTCCACCGACGAGCTACACGACCTCCTCGAGGACGGTGCCGACGTACACATCGTGGACATCCGTGATCCGATGAGCTTCGAGCGAGGACGGATCCCCGACAGCGAGAACGTTCCGTTCGCCGAACTCCCGGCACGGATCGAGGAGTTCGAGGACGCCGAACGGATCGTGACGGTCTGTCCGAAAGGACAGTCGAGCATCCAGGCGGCCCGGCTCATCAGCTCCTACGAGGGGTCGGCCGACGCCCGCGTCGAGAGCATGGCCGGCGGGCTCGAGGAGTGGACGGAGTCGTACGAACTAATCGCAGACGAGGAGAAAGCGGGGAACGCGGACGCGCCGTTCTGATCGGGAACGACCGGCGCCACGGCTGTCGACTCGAGAACGAACTCGACCGGGCGAGGTGACGGGGTGACCGGTCGAGCGAGAGAAGCGATGCGCGATCGAACCGCGAGATCGGAAGTCGGTTCAGATCATCGTGGACTCATAACGGCTGTTGTGCGTCTGGGCCGATGCAACCGCGAACCGTCTTGGGGTTGCATCGAGAGCCAGTCACAACGGACGTTATCAGGCGACGTTGAAGCCGCGATCCCGAAGGAAATCTTCGACGCGGCCGGTGTGGTTGCCCTGGAGTTCGATGTGGCTGTCTTCGACCGTCCCCCCACAGGCGAACTTCGACTTCAGATCCGACGAAAGACTGTCGAGATCGACGTCCTTCGGGTCGAATCCTTCGATGATCGTTACCTCCTTCCCGTATCTGCGCTCGTCAATGCGGATATTGAGTTGCTGTTGCCCCTTGGCCACGTCCTCACAGACGCAAAGCTCTTCGGGGAGCCCGCACGTCGAGCAGACTTCCGACATTACGTACAGAGCTACGAAATGGACATATTAAACACTATCGGGACCCACACGCTCTCGTGCGGTTCTTTTTAGGAGTTGGCGGACTCTCATCGGAGCCGACCAGTCAGCGACGACCGTTCGCTGACCAGTTCGTCGACGAGCGAAACGGCGGCGTCGGCCTCCGCTCGCGTCACGCCGTCACCGTAGGTCGCCCGTTCGTAGTACCGCCCGACGCGGTATGCACGCTCGTCGATGGGCACGTCCCCCTCGGACGCCGACGAGAGCGACGAGAGGTACTCGCGAACCGACTCCGACCGTCGCCGTGGTCGGTACGCGCGCTCGAGCAGGCACTCGAGTCGACGGTAGGCACGGTCGACGTCGGCGTCGGGGTCGTCGCCGGTGACCTGCCAGCGCAGCCGGAGTGCACGGCGCACGCGACCGGGGGCGCCGGCGCGGTAGGCGCCGGCGACGAGGCCGACGAACAACGACAGCCCGAGGACGACGGTCTGGACGCCCGGCCACGTGATACCCTCGTCGTCGGCTTCGTCCGCCTCACCAGCCGACTCGCTCGAGTCCGCGTCGCGTTCGGCCGCCGTCGAGTCGTCGATCGTGGGTGGGTCGTGAGTCGGCTCGTCCTCGGCGGGGTCGCCGCTCGGACCGTCGTCGGTCGCCGGGTCGGTCGAATCGTCTGTCTCGAACTCTTCGAGCGGCTCTTCGTCGGTCGCCGGATCGGGCGAGTCGGTCGAGATCGGGACGTCTTCGCTGGCGTCGGTATCTACACCCGCTTCGTCGGCGAGCCGAGCCGTTTCCAGTCGCTCGGTGTGTACCGCATCGCGGGAATCGCCGGGCGTCGGTTCGAACGCGACCCACCCGTGGCCGGGGAAGTACACTTCGACCCAGGCGTGGGCGTCCAGGCCGCGAACGACGTACTCGCCGTCGTCGATCTCCTGGCCGCTCGTGTAGCCGACGGCGTAGCGGGCGGGAACGTCCTCCGCGCGCAGCATCTGGACCATCGTCGTCGCGAAGTAGACGCAGTAGCCCTCGTCCATCTCGAAGAGGAACTCCTCGGCGACGTTGCCGTCGGGCTGGTCGACCTCGAGTGAGTAGCTCTTCGACGTTCGGAGATGCGTCTCGATGGCCAGGGCCGTCTCGTAGGGGTTCTCGGCGTCCGCGGTGAGTTCGGCGGTGTACGCTTCGAACTCACTCGAGACGTCTTCGGGCGTCTGCAGGTAGCGCTCGGTGACGTGGTCGGGGTAGTCCGTCCCGGCCATCCTGAGTGCGTCCGGCGACGGGTCGACCACGTCGCTTTCGACGACGTACGTATCACCCTCGACGAGCCGGTCGGCGGGTCGAAGCTGGCCGTGGGCATCCAGTTCGGTGTACGTCGCGGTTTCCTCGTCGACCGCCACGGGGTGTGGGGCTGCGGGCATGACGTCGGCCGGCCCCTCGAGCGTAACCGTCTGTGTGATCGTTTCGTCACCGGCAGTCGACGACACCAGTGGCCCCTCGTACGGCCGTTCCTGCCCGGTACGGATCCACTCGTCGCCGGTGAATCGGTCGTAGACACCGGTTCGCCAGTAGGACGGTTCCTCGCTCGCGACGGTGAACCGGACCTCGGGAGAGAGGTCGACCTGGCCGCCGATCCCCGATCGGTCGGGGGCGGACGCGATCGTTCCCTCGAGGGTCCCCTCGCCACCGCTGAGCGCCGCGTCGGACGAGCCGTTGGGGACGATCGGGACGGTCATCGAGAGAACGATCATCGCGGCGATCAGGATCGTGAGGACGTCGAGCTGGGCGACGGTTCCACCCCGGCGCTCGAGTTCGCCGAAGCCGACGGTCACGACGCCGCCGACGACGCCGAGAACCGTCGTCGCGAGCGACGCGTCGCCGGTGAGAACGAGAAAGAGGAGGGCGAACCCCCCGGGAACGACGCTCAGGGCGTACTGCCGTCGCAACGCGAGGTACCACGAGAGGAAGACGGGACCGGGTACGAATCCGAGCGTCCAGGTGCCGGCGTCGATCATCCGGAGCAACGGCAGTCCGTTCGCGAGGGTGATCGTGTCGGAGACGAGTGTGTCACCCGCCGAGAAGGCGGCGCCGATCCCGACGCCAGCCGCATCGAGGTAGTAGGCGAACCCGACAGCGGCGGCGACCGCGGCGACGAGCGTCGCCGTCCGGGGGCTGATCGTCCGCTCGAGAACCGTCGCCGCGGCCAGCATTGCGACGACGAGTGCGAACAGCGACTCGGTGCCGCCGACGACTGCCGTCACCTCCCGCAACACACTCACGTACGACGCCGTCAGGACGAGCACGCCCCCGAGTGCGAGCAGGCGAACCGTCCGCGCGTTCGTCGTGTTCGCGTCGGTCACGGCCGACGCCGCACGACCCGTGTTCGCGCTCACGCGACCACCCCCGATCCGGAGGGCGTCTCCTCAGCGCTCCGGGTTCCGTCCGACGGTCGCCGATCGTCTCCGGACGCCGACTCGTCGACGCGGAGTCGGTCGAACGGGGTCTCACCCGCTTCAGTCCGGACGACCGTCCCGCGCTCGTCGGATCGGATCAGAACGTCGGCCTCCCGTCGCTCTCGCTCCAAGAAGTCACCCGGGCCGGTCGTCGCGAGCAGTTCGAACAGCGCCCGACGACCACGCTGCTCGTCGCTCACCTCCCGTTCGCCGTCCGGTACGATCACGCGGACCGGGACGCCGGCTGCGAGCAGGGAGGCCGCCACGCTCGCCGCAGCCGTCGCCATCTCGTCCGCCCGACCGGGGGCCGATTCGGCGACGAGGTCGACGCGGCCAGCGGCGTCCTGGTCGGCGAACTCCTTGACCATCAGCTCGTCGTCGGGCCGCCTGGCGGCCGACTTCCAGTGGACGTCCCGGAGAGAGTCGCCCCGTTCGTACTCCCGCAGGTGGTCGAACTCGTCGCGTTCGTAGCCACGAGCCCCGTCGGCGAGCGCCCGCAACTCGGCGCTCGCACTCCCACGCAGGTCGTACACCCGCGGATAGACGAGCACCCGCCCTCGCCCGTCGTCCGTGAACCGACGCCGCACCAGCCCGAGTACGTCGGTCACCGTCACCGAGACCGGCCCGACCTCGTGGTCACCGCGCTCGAGGAGCGTGACCTCGTAGCGGTAGCCGTCGTCGGTCAGTATCGTCTCCGCGACGTTGCCGCGAGCGGAGAGTCCGTCTCCGACGGCGTCAGCGACGGTCGCGGGCGTCGACGAACCGACGTCGAACTCGAGGTCGACGGGTCGACCGTCGCCGACGTGGCCCGCCTCGATAGGCGCTCGGGTGACGGTCGGCTCGCCCGCCCGAGCGACCGTGACGACTCCGGCGGCGAGTGCGAGGAGCACCGGGACGACGAGCGCGTTCAGCGATCGGGCGCCAGACTCCCACGCCATGAGCAGGCCGAAGCCGACGAGCGCGACGAGCGCCCACCCGCGTCTCGTGAGTCTCATTCGATCGGAACGCGCTCGAGTGCGTCCGCCACGACGGTCCGACCGTCGTGGGCGCGGTCGCTCGCGGACGTCTTGAGTCGGTGGCTCAGGACGACCGGCGCCTCCGCCTTGACGTCGTCCGGGATCACGTACTCCCGGCCGTCGACCACGGCCCGGGCCTGAGCGGCCCGGAGGAGGGCGATCGTCCCGCGCGGACTCGCACCGATTTCGGCGTGCTCGCGAGTGTACGTCGAAAGCCGCGTCGCGTACTCGCGGACCGGAGCTTCGACGGCTACCCGCGCGACGGTCTCGCGCGCCCGGACGACCGTCTCGAGGTCGGTCACCGGTTCGAGCTCCTCGATCGGATGGTGCCCGACGATCCGGGCGAGTAGCTCAGACTCTTCTGCCGGGTCGGGATAGCCGAGTTCGAGTTTCTTCGTGAAGCGATCGACCTCGGCGAAGGGCAGTTCGTACGTCCGGTTCGGCTCGACGGCGTTCTGCGTCGCGATGACGGTAAAGGGCGTCGGCAGCGGGCGGCTCTCGCCGTCGACGGTGACCTGGGTTTCCTCCATCGCCTCGAGCAGGGCGGCCTGGGTCTTCGGCGGCGCGCGGTTGATCTCGTCGGCCAGCACGACGTTGCCGAAGATGGGGCCGGGCTGGAACTCGAACTCGCGGGTCTGCTGGTTGAAGACGTTCACGCCGGTGACGTCGGTCGGCAACAGGTCCGGCGTGAACTGAATCCGGCTGAACAGACAGTCGATCGAGGTCGCGATCGACCGGGCGAGCATCGTCTTGCCGACCCCGGGGACGTCCTCGAGCAAGACGTGTCCGCGCGCGAGGAGGGTCGTGATCACGTGCTCGATCTCGTCGTCGTGGCCGACGATCACCCGGCTCACGTTCGCGGCGACGGCGTCACACAGCCGCGAGACGTCGGTCACCGAGAGCGGGTCGACCGACTCGAGGCCGGGTTCCTGTTCGGACGGGAGTGGCGTATCGGCGTTCGTCATGGATGGAGTTGAGTCGTGTCGCGGGGACCGCTGGTCGTACGTGTTGTGTGTCTGAAGGGAGTCACCAGTATAGGCGTTGCCCCTCACCGCGGTTTCCAGCGCCGAAACAGCGATCTCTGAGCGATCACGGACGCGTCGGTCACGTCCCTATCCACCCCCTGACGAATATATCACCCCCACCACCAGCCGCGTGGAGACTGACTCGATCAAGCGGAGAGATCCAGCCGTCTCCGATACCAGTGGCTGTCCGGCGTGACGATCGGAAAACGATACCGCTACTGAACCGTCTTACAACCGTTCGACGTTGGTTGCGCGCGGACCTTTATCGGCCTCGACGATGTCGAACTCGAGTTCCTGCCCCTCCTCTAAGTCGGGGCCGCCAACATCCTCCATGTGGAAGAAGACGTCGTCGTCTGCATCGTCAGTTTCGATAAATCCGTAACCGCCAGTGTCGTTGAAGAACGCGACCGTACCTTTCGCCATTGCATCTTCACAGAGCCCCGACAGAGGCATAAATGTTCTGGACCATTGAACGCACTTTCGGGTTCGAGTGTGCGTTTCGACGGTCGTTCGACGGCCGTTCGCGGTCGGCGTGGACCGACTCACCACGATTTACACGCAGGACAGACGGGCACCCCCTCGTCAAACCAGACCCGTTCGACGCTCGAGCCGCAGTCGTCACAGGTGTACACTCCCCACGCGGACGTCGGGACGGCGGGTTCGACTGCTGGTTCGCCGTCGTTCCCGTCGGACGCGGCCGTGTCGTCTTCGTCGACCGCAGCCGTGTCGTCCTCACCGATCGTGGCCGTGTCGTGTCCGTCAGTCGTTGACGCGCCGTCGTCGGCAGTCATCGACGACCCGGTACCGTCGGTCGTCGACGCGTCGGAAGTGTCCCCGTTGCCCGTCGAGCCGTCGGCTCTCCCCTCGAGAAAGTCGGTGAGCGTCGCGTCGTCGGTCACGGGCGACCGTAGGACGTCGATCCGCTTAGTCGCTCCGACGGCCGGCTGGATCGCCTGTCACGGATCGCCACGGCCAAGTACTCCGGGCGAGAATCCGCGCCCATGGACACCACGCCAGTGTTGAACGTGATCGTGGACAACATCGTCGAGATGAACGACCTCTTCACCGACGTCGCCATGGGTGACGGGCTCGCCCCCGTCCTCGTCGCGATCGGGACGCTCATCGTCGTCTTCTCCCTCGGGGTCTTTGGCCTGCTCACCCTCGGCGCGGTCACGAGCCTCTTCACCTCCGCCTAGACACCCCCTCGTCCCGCCGCCCGCTCACTGGCGACGAGTCCGGATCAACCACCGCTCGCCAACCGGTCGGCGTTCGGGACCGTAGCCGTGGGTTCAAGGTCATCGAATTCTACACTCGAGTATGGAAGAGACGCGACTGGACCGCCGAAGCGTTCTCGCGGCGGCTGCAGGCGGTCTGCTCGCCTCGGTGGCCGGCTGCGCCGAACCCAGGGCCAGAACCGGTGTCTCGTTCGAAGGCTCTCACTCGGACCACGACCGCGAGGTCGGCGGCGGGTCGGCGTACACGGCGATCTACGAACGCACGATCGACTCCGTCACGCTCGTCAGGGTCTTCGGCGTCAACGATCCGCTCACCGGCGGCGAGGGACAGGGACAGGGCTCCGCGTTCCTCGTCGACGAGAACCACGTCGTGACGAACGAGCACGTCGTCGCCGGCGGAGAGGAGGTCGACCTCCAGTACGTCAACGGCGACTGGACGACGACCGAACTCGTCGGTACCGACGTCTACAGCGACCTCGCCGTCCTCGAGGTCGAACACGTTCCCGACGAGGCCACACCGCTCACCCTGGCGGAGACGACGCCGGCCGTCGGCCGGGAGGTGCTCGCGATCGGCAACCCGTTCGGCCTCGAGGGAACGATGACGCAAGGGATCGTCAGCGGCGTCGACCGCTCGCTCGGCGTCGGCGGTCGAACCGGGCGGGCCCGATCGTTCCCGAACGTCATCCAGTTCGACGCCGGCGTCAATCCCGGCAACAGTGGCGGCCCGCTGGTCGACTTAGACGGCGAGGTCGTCGGCGTCATCAACGCCGGCGGCGGCGACAACATCGGCTTTGCGATCTCGGCCCCGCTGACCCGACGCGTCGTCCCGGCGCTGATCGACGACGGCGTCTACCACCACCCGTACATCGGCATCGTCCTGCAGACGGTCGACCGCGCCATCGCCGAGGAGAACGACCTCGATCGGCCCGGCGGCGTGATCGTCGTGGACGTCGCCGACGACACACCCGCCAGCGGCGTCCTGCGAGGCAGTGACGACCAGGTCACGCGCTACGGCGATCCTATCCCAATCGGCGGCGACGTGATCCTCGAGATCGACGACCACCCGGTCCCCGATCGACACACGCTTTCGGCGGTGCTCACCCTCGAGATGAGCCCCGGCGACACCGTGCCGGTAACGATCCGCCGCGACGGCGAACTGACGACCGTCGAGTTGACACTCGGCGAACGGCCGTCGTCGCCATAACCCGCTCTCTCGGTTCGGACACCACACTCGATCCCGTCCGCAGACGTGAGCAGCGAGCGCCAGGGTGAGGTCGGTGACACGGCTCTCGAGGGCGGAATCCACGACCGCAGTCGTACCCTCTTGCCGGCTAACGGCTCCATACACGTTGTCGTTCGACACATTATTTCCATCCGTTATTCTCCAGCCGAATTGACCGATGAGGCGGCGCCTACCACGCCGGTCGAGGGCGGTAGTCACTCGATAACAATAGTCATCTCGCGCGTATCGTCGGGTCGGAGGCCAGCCCGCCGCTCTCCAACCCCATGAGCTACGATGCCGACATCCGACCCACTCGTATCGACCCCTCCGAACCGGTCGTCGACCTCGAACACGTCACGATCGAGCCGGACGACGCCCCCGCCGAGTGTGCGATCTTCCCCCGCGACGGAACCGAAGCCGAACTGCACACCCAGTGGATCACCGCGCAGGAACGGTCGTTCACCAGCCTCGAGTCGATGCGCTGAGGACAATGAGCCTCGGTAGCACGCTCACCGCCGTCGCGTTCTGGCTCGGCACGCTCTTGCCGGTCGTCTACATTCCCGTGGTCATCGCCGGCCTCGACTCGCTCGCTCGACTCACCCTGTTCGTCGGGCTCCTCGGGCTCAACGTCGTCGCACTCGCCCTCGGTCGCGACTACCCCGAGACCCGCTCTCGGGAGGTGTCCGTCTCGACGTCCCGAAGCGAGACGGACGACCCGACCGGCTCGAGATAACCGGATTCGGTCCCGACCGGACCCGCTCACACCGGGTCCGCCTCACCAGAACTGTACCCGTGGCGTTCCGCAGTCGTCACAGACGACCGCCAGATTTCCCTTGTACGTCGTCTGAACGAGTTCACCCGCTGTACAGAGCGGACACGCTCGTCCCTCGAGCCTACTGAGTACCTGCCGTCCGGACGACTGAACGTGCGTCATGTCCGCTCTCTCGCCCGAGTCAGGCTAATCGGTTGACCATGCGTATGCAACCCGCGAGCGGGCGATCCGGCCCTCGCACACGACCGCCACCGTCCGCGCCGACTCGAGTCGAAGCGGCTATTCGTCCGCTCGCGTAACCACCGGGATATGTGGCCCTGGGGACACCTCGCCGTCGCCTACCTCCTCTACACTGCCTACACGCACCGCCGGTTCGACCGACCACCCCTCGCCCTCCCGGCGATCGCCCTCGCCATCGGTTCGCAGTTTCCCGACCTCGTGGACAAACCGCTGGCGTGGACGTTCGACGTCCTGCCGGGCGGGCGCACCCTCGGCCACTCGCTGCTCTTCGCTGCCCTGTTGATCCCAGCCGTCTACGCCATTGCCCTCCGGCTCGACCGCCTCGAGGAAGGGACCGCGTTCGTCATCGGCCACCTCTCACACCTCCTCGCCGATATTCCCCCGTCCGTCCTCACCGGGGACCGCTCGGGGACCGAGTTCCTCCTCTGGCCGCTGCTCGAGCCACCCCAGGAAACCGCCGTCGACGGCATCCTCGACGCAATCTTCACCTACTACGCGATGGGACCGTACGAGTGGTTCCAGCTCGCCCTCTTCGTCGCCGGGGCGCTCGTCTGGTACCGCGACGGCGCCCCCGGCCTCGAGTACGTTCCCTTCCTCGGCCGGTACGCACCCGTCGCCGACCGCGGTTGACCGGCCCACCACAGAGCGTATATCCGGCTGCCCGCCAACGCTCCCGTATGCGACAGTTCGTCCTCATCGGCCACGACGCCCCCACCGAGCCCGACTTCTCCCTCGACGACCTCGCCGGCGGCGCCGGCCGCCTCGACGCCCTCTGCCGGTCGATCACCGCGGCGTTCGTCACCTCCCACGGCATCCGCGAGGCCGTCCGCGTCCACCTCGTCCTCCAGGACGAGCTCACCATCAGCTTCGACGGGGCCGAGCTCCGCCGGCTCAACCCCGACGAGCGCTCGACGGCCGCCCTCGTCCGGAAGGCCTTAGAGCACCGCGAGGAAGCCATCGGCGCACTGCCCGCCGAACCCAGCCCCGGCATCGAGCTCTACCGACGCGGCCTCGAGCCCACCCTCGAGACCGTCGACAGCACGGTCGTCCAGCTCCACGAGGACGGCGCGGCGATCACCGACGTCGGCGTCGACGGCCTCGCCGACCCGGTGTTCGTCCTCTCGGACCACCACGACTTCACCGCGCGCGAAGCTGAGGCGCTCGAGTCGGTAGCCGACCGCCGGCTCAGCCTCGGGCCGACGCGGCTGCACGCCGACCAGGCGATCACGGTCGCTCACCACTTTTTAGACACCGACGGCTACGAACGGTTCTGATCGCGTCAGTCGGTGGCAGGGGACGCACTCGCGGGAACAAAGCAAGAATTATACCCGGCCGTCGCTTTCCCTCGAGTGCGGGCCGGTGGGGTAGCTTGGCATCCTTCGGCCTTCGGGTGGCCGTAACCGCAGTTCGAATCTGCGCCGGCCCATCTTACTCCCGCACTCAACACCGCCGAGCGGCGCGTCGCGACGCGAGGCACCCAGAGTGCGGGAGTCGATGACGGCGCGCAGATTCGAACACGCGAGTCGCAGCGTGCGAACGAAGTGAGCGCGACCGTCTCGCATCTGTTCGAATCTGCGCCGGCCCACTGGAGATATACTTTTCCCCGAATTTCAGATATTTAGCCAGAGCTCTGAAAACCTGTTTACGGAACTGTGGAACTCGGAAGCGGTTGACACACTACAGAAATATACGGAAAGTTATCACTTTTAACAGTACAGGTCCATGGATCGATAGATTGCTGTAAACAATTTCGATGATGGTGATCTTTTGGTTGTGGGGAATATCCACACGAATTTTTAATTAGATCGACAACAATTAGATAACATGGAAACCCAGGAGGCAAGGCGCGAACATAAATTAGTGATGTATACTTCGTCAGGACTGCTAAATCAGTATTTCAGCCGGTATTCCGACGACATTTCAAAAATTGTTGAACGGGAAAGTGAGGTTACATCTAAGGAATTTAGTGGAGGTGTCAGTGGTGTACTGGGAGCATTGAAGGGAGCTTTGAAGAAAAAGTCGGGCAAGGAACTGATCAAAGAGATAAATTTGAATGAGGACTACCGTCAGGTCCGTGCACTAATGAATGTCTTTTCTGACAGTGATCTCGTGCTCCCAGTTGAGGCCTTGATAGAAGAGAAGGAGTCTCCCACCGGCCTTTACAGATTTGACACGAATTTGCAACTCGTACATACACAGGAGACAGAGGACACAATGATCCAAGTTAGGGGGATAGAGAATGAAGTTGACTTTTCGGGATTAACCTCGCCCGAGAACTGGTCTTCACGTAGTTTCGTCTACACAGCGTTGAAAACCATCGACCCATTCCCATTCGAAGGAGTGTTCTTACCCGTTGAGAGAGGCGAGACATGGTACCGGGAAACCGATGAAGGATTCCAACTCGACATGCTTGAACTAAAAGTACAATTTCTCTATATACTCGCCCCAGATCCGGACGACTATATCAATTGGTCGAATTACCAGAAATTAGTAAGGGACCATCCTAAGGACATCGACCAATCCGGTATAGAAAAATAGTCGCTTTCTCCTGTGCTGTACGGGGAGGTCCTCACCGACTGAAATTAAGCCGCGGTGATCCAGAGTTCACTGTTCACCTTTCTTGACGACAGAGACCTCGGTTTTGACGTCGAACGTCACGGCTCGAGTGCTGAGCGTTTGGCGATCTTGCGACGCTGCTCGAGGGAGAGGTCGTCACGCTCGAGGACGCGACGAGCTGCACGAACGAGCGTGTCGACGTCTTCGCAGGCGAAGGCGACGGCGTTCGATCGGTTGCAGTCGTAGAAGTCGGCGGCCTTCTCGATAGCGTGGTTACACCACCCATTACCCTCGTCGGTGCGGATCCGGACTGAACCGGGAACCTCGCTGCAAACCATGTCCGTGAACACGATCCCGAATGTTAGTTTTTCGAGCAACCGAACGGGTCAGCCAGCGAGTGAAGGTGCTCTGTGGTCGTGGTGAGGGGGTGTGGGAACACACTCGAGGACGACACCCTACCGGTGGTCGTCGATCCACCGGCACCACTCGTAGAAATCGTCGGCGCCACACTGGTCAGCGATCGATCGAAGCGTCCCGATCGCCACCTCGTCGTGCTGTGGAACGTCGACGAGCCGAACCTCGCCCGTCTCTGGATGTTCGTATCGAAGCCGAACGTGACTCCCCTTCCGAGAGACGGGGACGTAACCGAAAGAGCAGAGGACTTTCACGACTTCTCGGCCGGAGAACGTCGTCCGGACCATCCGTCACCGCATGAAGTCGGGGGCGTCCGAGTCGTCGACCTCGAGTTCGTCGGGATCGATGTCGAACTCCTCACGGAGGAACTCGTCGGGGTCCTCGAGCGACTCCCCACCGCCTTCGTGGAGCTCGAGAACCTCCGCGAGCTGAGCGAGCGCCTCCGCACGCGTCTCACCGCCACGGGCGAGGCCGGTCTCGAGATCCCTGGCGGTGACGGTGCCGTCGCTCTCGTAATAGAATTCGACCCCTTCGGAGCGGTCGTCTCGGGTCGCACTCGCCATGTGGCCGAGAGTACGGGCATTCGATCAATAAGACTTTGCACTACTCGTCGTCGGGCGCGTACTCGAGCGTCGCTGTCCAGAGCACTTCGGACTCGTCGCAGTACCACACCGTCTCGCGCTCCCGAGTCCGCCGAGACGCCGTTACTCCCCTCGAGCGTCCTCACCCTCCGCTTCCCCCGCCTCGACGTTGATCCGGTAGGGCTCCTGGCGTGGCTCGGGTTCGTCGTCCCCGCCGCCGATGGGGATCTTGGTTCCGAGCCGGCTCGCGACGGACTCGACGCGGTCGAACAGGGTCTTGACTTCCTCTTCGAACGCCTCGACGGTTCGTTCGACGTAGTGGACCTTCTGGGCGGGGATCCGGCGGACGATGTCCCGACCCTCGTCGTCCTCGTCGGTCTTGATGAGCCAGTGGTCCTGGAAGTACGCTACGTGTTCGTTCGGCACCGTTTTCTCGACCGTGCCCTCGTGTGGGTCCTCGTAGACGATCGTCGCCTCGCCGAGGTCTTCCTCGAGTTCGAGATCTTCGTCGACCATACGGGAGCTACCACCGAGACGGCAGTAGTCGTGTTGCTTGCGGACGGACGGCTCGCAGCCGAGACCGCCGGCGACGAACTCGACTCGAGCGAGAGCGAGCGGCCACGACCGTCGCGGCTGACCGACAGTCGTAACAACAGTTAACACCCCGGCAGTACTGCTGCACGTCATGCGAGAGAGTGTGCCAAAAGTTGACTCAGATTCTATTCGGTACCGGGGCAAGGCGGTCGACGATTCGGCGTGGATCGTCGAGTTCCTGGCCGGCCAGGAGACCGGCGTCCTCGGGCTCGTGGACGAGGACGAGCCCCACCTCGTGACGCAGCTGTTCGTCTACGACGAGGACGAGGGCGCGATCTACGTCCACGGCGCCCGGGCGGGCCGCACCCACGACGTCGTCGAACGAGAGGGGAGCCTCCGGGCCTGTTTCACGACGAGCGACAGTGGGCGGTACATCCCTGCCGACGAGCCCGTGAACTTCACCGTCGAGTACGCCAGCGTGGTCGCCTACGGCGACGTCGACCTGCTCGAGGGGCGGGCCGAAAAGCGCCGCGTTCTCGAGGCGTTCATGGAGAAGTTCGCCCCGCACCTGACCCCCGGCGAGGATTACGAGGAGATGAGCGAGGAGTCGATCGACCGAACGGCAGTCTACCGGCTCGACGTGGCGCGCTGGAGCGGCAAGGAAGGGGAGAAGCCGCCGGCGTATCCCGGCGCCTACGATCTCGAGGCCGTCCGCGACGCGGAGTGACGTCTCGAGGGATGAGAGAGTCCCGCAAATCGTATCGACCGCTTATGCGGGTGGCACACGACTAGCGGGAGCATGAGCCGCCGGGAGCCCGATCGATCGGATCGCGAGCGGCCGCGCGCACGTGGGTCGAACCCCTTCGCCCGGGGCGTCGACCGGCGGCGGGTCCTCCGGTCGTCGGCGACCGTCGGCGCGGCCGCGGCGCTGTCGGGGTGTGGCGCTCCGACCGCGGCGGGCGGCGAGCGCGCACCGACGGTCTCCGTCTTCAACAACGGCGACCGCACGGTGACGATCGTCGACGCCGAAACCGACGAGGCCCTCGAGACCGTCCACATTGGAACGACCGCCTCGTTCCCGGCGAACCAGTACGGCACCGGGGCGGAGTCGACCTACGACATCTGCTGGCTCAACGTCGACGGGGGCGTCAGGGCGCTCGACGCCCGCACGCTCGAGGAAGTCGCCGACGTCGAGACCGGCCTGGGGCCGAACTATCCCAACCTGACGCCGGACGAGCGCCACCTGGTCGTGGCCGCCGGCGGGACGCTCACCCTCGATCCCGACCCGGCAGAGCCCGAGGAGCACCGGCTCGTCCGGGTGGACGCCGACCCCGAGAGCGAGACGTTCGGCGAGGTGACGGCCGAACTCGAGGTCGGCTACACGGGGCCCTGTGACGTGACGCTGGGCCCCGACGGCGAGTACGCCTACGTCGCCGACGTCGCCAACGAGACGCTGAGCGTCGTTCGGGTCGATCCCTTCGAGATCGTCGCCCGAATCGACGCCGGCGACCCGGTCGGTGAGGGAGACGTCCTCCCGTTCATGTGCACGGCGTCGTTCGACGGCGCGTACCTGCTGGTCGAAAACGGCGAGGGCGACCTCGGCCCCGACCCGGACGTCCCCCGGGAGGGATCGGCGGGGATCTGGGATCTCTCCGATCCCGAGGAACCCGTCGAACGCGAGCGGCTCACCCGCGAGGACGGCCTGCCTGCGCTGCCGATCACGAGCGAGATCGATCCCGACAGCGAGGCGGCGTATCTCTTCACGCCCGACGCCGACGCGGTGACGGTGCTCGACCTCGAGGAGCGGGCGGTCGACCGGGTGCTCGACGTGGGCGGAAGCTCGATCTCGGGGGCGTGGGGACCCCACCGGGAGAAGCTGTACGTCCCCATCCAGACCGAGAACCGGGTGGCGGTGATCGACCACGCCGAACGCGACGTCGTCGCGACCCTCGAGGCGGGCGAGTCGCCGACCGGTGCCGTCGGTGGCATGGTACGCCCGGAGACGGACGCCCTCGAGCGCGTCCGCGGCTCGCTCGCCTCGCTCGGCCTCGCCGTCGGCTCGCGGGAGCCGACGTTCTGCCCGGACGACCACTGCTACTGCGGCTGAGGTCGTCAGAAGAACTTGAACAGGTCGTCGCGCTGCTGGTCGTGGAGGTGCGTCCGGACGGCCTCGTACAGCGGCTCGAGCTGGCCGCGTTTGGCGCTGATGGGCGCGACGGTGTCGCTCCACTGCTGCCACGGCGGGAGGAGGCCGAGTCGGTCACAGAGCTCGTCCAGCCGTTCGTCCTCGTCGTCGACTTTGTCCATCTTGTTGACGGCGACGACCGTTGGAACGTCGAGTTCGCGCAGGAAGTGAAACATCTCGACGTCGTAGGGAATCTCGCCGCGGTCGGTGTGGCGATCGATGATGTCGATCACGCTCTTGCCGTCGACGACGAGAATCGCGACGAGGACGTGGTCGGCGTACTCCTCGAGGTAGCGGACGATGTCGGTCTTGATCTGCTCCTGGCGGTCGGCTTCGACGCCGCTCATGAAGCCGAAGCCGGGCAGGTCGGTGATGACGAAGTCCTCGGGCGCCCAGTCGTAGTGATTTGGCTTCCGGGTGACGCCCGGTTTGCCGCCGGTATCGAACTGGTGGCCCGTCAGTTCGCGCATGAGCGTCGACTTGCCCACGTTCGAGCGGCCGACGAGGGCGACCTCCGCGTCGCGGTCCGGGCGAGTGTCGAACATGCTCGAGGCTACGGCGGCCGACCGTAATAAGGGCCGCGAGCGGTCGGTGGGCGCGCTCTGCGTTCGTCATCGGAATTATAACACCGGCACTCGTCGGTTCGGTCGTGCGGCTCGTACAGCTGACGATTCCGACGGGTAAACGCGAAGCGGTCCTCGAGACGCTCGACGAGACGGGCGTCGACTACGTCGTCACCGACGAGACGAGCGGTCGGGAGTACACGGCAGTCGTCTACTTTCCATTGCCGACGTCGGCCGTCGAGTCGGTGCTCGACGCCTTGCGCGACGAAGGGATCGAAGAAGACGCCTACACGGTCGTCGTCGACGCGGAGACGGTCGTCTCCCGAAAGTTCGAGGCGTTGCGCAAGGAGTACGAACGAGGAGACGTCGAGGAGGATCGGATCTCGAGACAGGAGCTGAGCAGCCACGCCGAGGACCTGACGCCGACGTTCGGCGTCTACGTGACGCTGACGGTCATCAGCGCGGTGGTGGCGACGGCGGGACTGTTGCTCGACTCGCCGGCGGTCGTCGTCGGCTCGATGGTGATCGCGCCGCTGATCGGCCCCGCGCTCGGGGCGACGATCGGGACGGTGCTCGACGACACGGACCTGCTGTACGGCGCCCTGAAGTACCAGGCGCTCGGCGTCGCCCTCGCGATCGCTTCGGCGGCCGTCTTCGCCTGGCTGGTCAGGATGGGGAACATCGTCCCCCCAGGGATGGCTATCGCGGACGTCGACGAGATCGCCGAACGGCTCGCACCCGACCTGCTCTCGCTGGCGATCGCCCTCGGCGCTGGCGTCGCGGGCATCCTGAGCATCGCGACGGGCGTCTCGGTGGCGCTCGTCGGCGTCATGATCGCCGCCGCGTTGATCCCACCGGCGGCGGCCGCCGGGATCGCGATCGCTTTCGGCGAGCCCTCTGCCGCCATCGGCTCGACCGTCCTCGTGCTCGTCAACGTGCTCTCGGTCAACCTCGCGGGGCTGGTGACGCTCTGGTACGCCGGCTACCGCCCGGAGAGCTTCTTCGACCTCGAGCCGACCCAGAAACGCGTTCGCCGACAGATCGGCACCCTCGCGCTCGTGGTGTTGATCTTCTCGGCCTTTCTCGGCGGGATCACCTACAACTCCTACGTCGCGGGGAGCTTCGAGCAGGACGCCCGCGACGAGGTCGAGGCCCTCCTCGAGAACGAGTACCAGCAACTGCAGCTCGTCGACCTCGAGGTGACGCTGGAGGACGACTACCCGTTCCGCAGCCCCGATCGAGTGGTGGTCACGATCGGCGGCCCGCCCGGCGAGACCTACCCCGAACTCGCCGAACGCTTACACGAACGAGTCAACCAGCACGCCGGCGAAACGGTGGCCGTCGAGGTCCGCTACGTCGAGGTGATCGAGGCCTGATCGGCGGTCGGGTGGCCGAGTCGGGGTTCGATCGCGGGAGAAGCGTGTCATAGAAGAGTTCTCATGGAATTGTCCAAGTTTCGACCGCGTCCTCGCTGCCGAGTACGGTCAGTAGCCCTGCGAATGGAACGGTAGGGACGGACCCAGCATCCGCGAGCGAAGCGAGCGGTTCACCGCCGGAGCGGGGTGAAACCCCGCGACGCCGGCCTTTTGGCATCAACGGGTTTTACCGGGGTTCGACCGAACGAGCGCAGCGAGTGAGGGAGGACCCCGGTAAAAGAGGTTGCTGGACTGACCGTTCGTCGGGGAGCGTAGAGAGATGGCGAACTATTCGACGGCGTCTTCCGGGGAACCTTGCAATCGAACACCCCGCCTTGACGACGCCGGTCGGCGTCGGTTCACTCGTATGGCGCTCCAGCAGATCGACCACGCGGACGAGGAGATTCGAGCATGCATCGACAACTGTCTCGAGGCGGCCCAGGCCTGCGAGTGGTGTGCCGACGCCTGTCTCGACGAGGGCGAGGAGATGGCTCGCTGCATCCGGCTCTGCCGGGACGCGGCCGACCTGGCGACGCTCCACGCCCGCTTCATGGCCCGGAACTCGGGCTACCACGCCGATCTGGCGGGCGTCTGTGCCGACGCCTTAGAGGAGTGCGCAGAAGAGTGTGAACAGCACGAGCACGACCACTGCCAGCTCTGTGCCGAGGTGTTGCCGGACGCCGTCGAGACCTGTCGTGAGATGGCCGCCCACTGAGTGTGGGTCGTCGCGCCGTGGTGATCCCCTCGAACCCCGACCACTTGGTTCGGAGGCGTGCGCATGGCTGAATCTTATCCCACGCGCCGTGGTGGGACGTTCCAGTGCGCGTTCTGCACGTCGTCGTCCCGCCGGATCGCCGCGAGGCCGCCAGCGAGGCCCTCGAGTCCCAGGAGTTCACCTTCGTCGCCATCCCGCTCGAGGAGGAGTCGGGCGTCCTCCTCGAGGCCCCGTTACCGAGCAACGCCATCGGCGATGCTCTCGATGCGCTCGAGGAAGCCGAGGTCGACATCGAGGAGTACACCGTCATCGCGAGCGGCGAGGCGGCGCTGACGGCGACCTCGGAGACGCTCGAGCAGCGCTACGCCGGCGACTACGAGCCGCTGACGGGCGTCGAGCTGCGGACGAAAGCGCGCGACCTGAGCCGCGATACGGCTTCTTACGTCGCCCTGATGACTCTCGCCGCCGTCATCGCCACGGCTGGGTTACTGGTCGACTCGCCGGCGATCGTCGTCGGCTCGATGGTGATCGCGCCGATCATCGGCCCGGCGCTGACCGCGAGCGTCGGCGTCGTCACGAGCGACCGGCGGATGATCGTCGAGAGTCTGTGGATGCAGCTGTACGGCCTCGGCCTGGCGGTACTCGCCGCGACGGCGCTCGCCTCTGCCTTCCGATTCGGCGGCTTCGTCCCGACGCGTCTCGACCTGCCCGCGCTCGACCTCCTCGGCGTCCGCGTCGCGCCGAACGCACTCTCGCTCGTCGTCGGCCTCGCGGCCGGCTTCGCGGCCGGAATCGGGCTGACAACCAAGGGACCGACCTCGATCATCGGCGTCATGATCGCCGCTGCGCTGATCCCGACCGCCGGCGCGACGGGCATCGCCATCGCCTGGGTCGAACCCGAACTCGTCCTCGGCACACTCACCCTGCTCGTTGTCACGATGCTCCTGATCAACGCCGCCGTCCTCACCGTCCTCCTCGGCTTCGGCTACCGGGGCAAAGAGCGTGCCACGTGGAACCGCGACGTCGCCCGATCGTGGGCGAAAGTCGGCGCCCTCGCGATCGTCGTCGTTGCGATCACGCTCGCGGTCGTGGTCGCCACGGCCGGCCAGGTCGTCGTCGACCGCGAGGTCGTCCAGGCGACCGAGGACGTCTTAGAGGAGCCTGCCCACGAGGACCTCACGGCGGTCTCGATCCAGACGCAGTACACCGACTTCTCGCCGTTTACCGGCCCGCTGGAGGTGACCGTCGTCGTCGCCGAGGAGGGCGACGCCGAACCCGACGCGTTCGCCGCCGACCTCGCGGATCGGATCGAGGACCGAACCGGGGAGTCGATCGACGTCCGCGTCCAGTCCCTCGAGTACGAATCCGCGACGGCTGGTGGGACGGCCACTGGTTAGATCGTTGAAAAGAACTATGTGGGTCGACGGTCCAGTACCGCACATGGAGACGCCCGCCCGGCGATCCGTCCAGGTTCTCAGAATCGTCCGCGGCCTCGAGGCCGCCCTCGCTCTCCTCGTCGTCGTTACCGCCGTCCTGTGGCTCAGCCAGCACGCGCTGTGGGAACGGCTCGTCAGCGGCCCCGACCTGTGGCCGTTGTTCGTACAACTCGGCGTCCCGGCCCTCCTCGGCGTCGTCGTGATCGTCGGCGCCGTCCTCGATGGGCTCGAGGTCGGCTCGGTCCTCGTCGCCGTCCTGGGACTGGTGACACTCTGGATCGCGGCCTCGAGCGTCCACACCCTGCTGTTCCCGCCTGAGGGCGGTGGCGTGTTCTTCGGCGGGATCTTCACGATGTACGCCGGCCTCGCCCTGGCGCTCGCCGTCGGCCTCAGGACGGCCGGACACCTGCTCGCGCCCGTCGTGGTGCCGTCGGTCCGGGAACGACTCGAAAACCGATAGTCGGTCGCCACCGCGTGGCGTGACCTAGCCCTCGAACGGTAGCTCCGGTTCGTAGCCGATCGCGTCGACGGCCGCCTCGAGGACGTCCTCGACGTTCTCGCCGGTCTCGACGCTCATCTCGTAGTCGACCTCTTCGGAGACGTCGCGCGTCCAGCGCTCGGCGCGGTCGACTTTGTTCGCGACCGTGATGACCGGGGCCGCCTCGAACTGGGCTTCGATGTCCTCGCGCAACTCGAGCTGGGACTCGAGGGGGTAGCCACACTCCCCGCTGGGATCGAGCAGGACGAGGACGCAGTCGCCGAGGTGCTCGAGGGCGCTGACGGCCTGGGACTCGATCTCGTTTCGTTCCGCCGGCGGGCGGTCGAGCAGGCCGGGCGTGTCGACGATCTGGTAGCGGAGGTGATCGCGCTCGAAGTGGCCGACGCCGACGCCTTTCGTCGTGAACGGGTAGGAAGCGGTCTCGCCGCGGGCGCGAGTCACGTCGTTGACGAACGAGGACTTCCCGACGTTGGGGTAGCCCGCGACGACGATCGTCGGCTCCTCGGGGTTGATTTCGGGGAGCGTACGCAGGTCGTTTCTGGCCGCGTTGATCGCGAGCAGGTGATCTCCGACCTGCTCGACGATGTCCGCCAGCCGGGCGAAGGCCTGCTTGCGGTGTTTGCGCGCGGTGTCGACGTCCGTCTTGCGCAGCCGCGGCTGGTACTCCTGGTTGATTTCCCGGGCTTTCCGACTCGCCCACATCACCTCAGAGAGGCTCTGGCGGAGCTCGTCGACGTCCACGATGGCGTCGGCGAGCTCGTAGTAGAACGGGTGGACCTCCTCCTCGTAGCCGAAGTCGGGCCACGCCGTCACCACGTTCTCGAGGTTGTCCGAGATGATGTTCGACGCCGTCTGGAGCATCGACTGCTGGGCCTCGAGCCCCCCCTGGGCCCTGCCGGCCCGTGCCGCCCGGGAGAACGCCTTGTCGATCAGCTCTTCCGACGTGGGCGTCGTCGGAAGGTCTTCGAAAATCATGGCCAACGGTACGACCTCCGTTCATAAAAGGTCGTTCGTTACGCGCGCGGACCTTTTGTCCCCTCGAGCCCTACAGAATGCCATGACGAACTGGCGCGCCGTCGTAATCGGCTTCCTCCTGGCGGTCGTGATCGGACTCGTCGGCATCGCGTTGCCGGGACTCGGCCAGCTGACGGCGGGGCTCGTCGGCGGCTTCGTCGCCGGCTTTCTCGCTGGCGGCGGCCTCTTGAGTGGCTTCTGGCACGGCCTGCTCGCTGGCGCACTCGGCGGCATCGTCGGCGGACTGCTCATCGCCATCGTCGTCGGCGTCGCCGGCATCGCGCTCGGCCCGGTCGGGGCACTCCTCTCCGGGCTCGCCGGCGTCGGTATCTTCGGCCTCGCCGTCCTGATCGCGTTCGTCATGGCCCTCGAGAGCGCGATCGCCGGCGCGATCGGCGGGCTGCTCAACCCCTGATGGGCGTCGCTGTCCCGACCGACTCAGTCTCGAGAACGAGCCACCGCTGTCGACTACTCCGGCCGGCCGACGGAGCGAGCGATCGAGACGACGAGTGCCGCCGTCGTAACGCCGAGGACGAACCACAGTCCGGCCCCACCACCGAGCGGCAGGACTCCGGCTCCCGCGACGACGAGGGCGACCCAGACAGCCGAGAGAAACAGTGTAACGTGCGTCCAGCGGGCTGAGTCGTCGGACTCGCGTTCGATGTGGTCGCGGAGTGTCGCCAGCTCGGGGTTCGGTTTCACCACTCCCGAACTGCTGTCGTACTCGATAATTCCCAGCCGGTCCATCTTCGGCAGGTGCGTCTGATACAGCGAGATGTACACTCGCTTTCGTTGTTTGTAGGTCACCTCCGGCAACGAGACGTCGTTCTCCCACGCCGCGAGCTGTTCGGCCAGGGTTCTGAGTCGAACCGCTCCGTCCTCAGCCTGGTCAAGGTACCTGATCGTAAACCGGCGACGTGGGTTCGAGAGGATCTCGAATATCTCGTTCTTCGAAAGCTCCTCACGATCGGTAGTCTGTGCGTAATTCAACTGTGTTGCGTCCCGTAACTGTTCGCGCTGACTTGAGTGCACGTTCTGGCCACCCCCGCCGACCTGGTATTTCATGTTACTGATTAAGTATGAAGTTGTTTCTACACTAACCTGGAACGTAATATCTCACTAACGTACTTCGTTTGATAGATCAGTCGCCAGTGAGCGGTCCCGGATCCGGGCTGCGTCGCCGCGAGTCGATCACTCCCGACCGACGACACTCACTCGATTCACAGCCGGCCCCTCGGGGGCTCGAGTGAGAGACACAGCCCACCGCTCGAGGCACCGGCCGCAGTTCGACGCTCGAACGACGGTCTCACCCACCGGTATGCCCGTCGTAACTACCGCCCGTCACACCAATTGGCTGGTATGTTCGAGGAGCGTTCGATCCCGACCGTCACAGCCCTGAAAAACCCGGCCTACACCGGAGCGAACAGGTGCATCCCGTGTACCGTCCTCAACGTGCTGCTCGCGGCCGCACTGGCCGGAACCGCAGGTATCCTGTCGAGGGGATGGACGACCGAGGGCGGGCTCGTCGCCGTCGCCATCTTCCTCGCGTCGGCCGGCGTGATTTACCTTCGTGGCTATCTCCTCCCGGGAACGCCGGCGCTGACGAAGCGGTTCCTGCCGGAGGCAGTGCTCGCACGGTTCGATAAGCTGCCGACCGTCACCGACGGTCCACGCGATCCGGGTGCGGCGCTGCGTGCGATCGGCGTCGTCGAGGACGCGCCGACGCGCGACGACCTGATTCTCGTGCCCGCGTTCGAACGGGCGTGGCTCGAGGCGATGACCGAGCACGCGGCGACCGACGACGCCCTCGAGCGGGGACTCGCGGCGGTGATGGAACTCGACGGGAGCCACCTCGAGGTCGAGCGCCGGACCACCTCCGTCGCCGCCATCCACGAGGGAACCGTGGTCGGTAAGTGGGAGTCCAGAGCCGCCTGCCAGGCGGACGTAGCCGCCGCCGCGGTACTGCCCCGGTTCGATCCACGGTGGTCTCGGCGCCCGGTCCTCGAGCGACTGGACCTCCTCGCAACGCTCAGGCTCTTTCTCGAGGCGTGTCCGGCGTGTGGCAGCGAGGTCTCGCTCTCTCATGAGGTCGTCGAGTCGTGTTGTCGAAGTCACGACGTCGTCGCCACGGCCTGTGACGCCTGTAGCGCCCGGCTGCTGGAGACGCCGATCGATGCCGAGGCGCTCGAGGAAGAGAGATGAGTGGTCGTTCCCGCGCGTTGCGTATGAGTGGTCGTTACCTGCGCATCGCGTGGGCGATCACCCACCGGTTCGACCACAGCTGCGTGCCGATCGTCACGGCGAAGATCGTCAGGAAGAGACTCGACCACAGCAGCGGGTCGACGCTGGAGACGACGGGGAAGTCCGTAAGCGCGGCGAGCACGACGGCGAGCGAGAGGACGCCGAGCGTGCGATAGAGCTCGCTCCAGGTCACCCCGTAGCCAGTGACGACCTCCATGTATCGATCGACGTCGCGGGCGCGCTGGCGCACCTGAACCGTTCGCTCCTCGCGGTCGTACTCGACGACGCCGAGCTCGTGGAGCTTCGGGAGGTGCGTCTGGTGCAGCGAGTTGTACACGCTCTCTCGAGCGCCACTCGGCGGCGGCGACTCGCCGGTCTCCCGCGTGGCGACCGCCCTCGACAGCTCGTGCAGGGAAATCGGCCCGCTGCCTCCCGAGACCGTCAGCTGCTTGATCGTCTCGCGGCGTCGGCGGTTGGCGAGTATCTCGTAGATCTCCCCCTCCGGAATCGCGTGTGTCCTGAACATCGTCACCCCCAGTAGCCGAAGTCGACTCGAGCGACCTCGACCACCCCTAATTCGGGAATACAGAACGACTACTATCACTACGAGGTACTTACCGGCGCCGGTATGGGTTGCCTGGTTCGACGCTGCGTGAGGATACAGCCCGTTTCTTCGCTCCGGGATCGGCCTAGGAAGCACATATGGCGAAACCAGTCACGTAAACGATGTATTTATTTTCACGACTGTCACCGAAGCGGTTAGTTTGGTGGCCGTCCTCGAGGCTAATCGACTATTCGACGCCGACGAATGGGTGATTCGAATCGACACCGAATCGGCTATCGTCTCGTTCGATCGTGACGTGTTGGATCGTAACTACGTGGGGAAAGACGGTTGTTGAGCACGACCTCAGCCGCTTGCCAACGCAGGGCGCGGCTGGGGAGATGGAGAAAGATCATGACAGACGACAACACCATTGGACTGTCCCGGAGACGCGTACTGGGCGGGCTCGGCGCCATCGGCGTCGCCTCCGCCGGCGCGGGTATCGGGACGACGGCGTACTTCAGCGACCAGGAACAGTTCGACGACAACACGATCACCGCCGGCGAGTTCGGCCTGACCGTCAAACAGGCGGTCACCGAGGTCGATCAGGACGGCATCGGTCCCGACGAACTGACGTTCAACAGTAACGTAGAGGAGTCGGAATACGGGGTCTGGGCTACGGACACGATTACCATCGAGGACGCAAAGCCCGGAGACAAGTACGAGTTCTGCTGGAAGCTCAAAGTCCACGACAACCCCGGCTACGTCGCGGTTGCGGGCGATCACACCGACGAGAACGGTGTTGACGCAGGCAACGTTTCGGTGGACGACCTCTGGGACATCGATGAGGAAGGGGAGCTGTCGACCCTCGGTGACGAGGTCCTGGTCGATTCCCTCAAGATCACGAACGGGAAGAAAGAGGTCGGCTACGAGTACGGAGAGTACTACGACACGCTCGGGGAGCTTCTCGAGGACCTCGAAGACGGCGTGCTCTTGCACACCGACGACGGTGATGTGCCCATCACGTTCGAACCCGGTAAGAAGTGGTTCCTCTGCGTGAAGCTGTCGATCCCGACGGACGTCGGGAACGAGATCCAGGGCGCCTCGCTCGAGTGGAACAAGTCGTTCTACGCCGAGCAGGCGCGCCACAACGACGACACGGACGCCTTCGTTGGACGTGCGGTCGGTGCACACGGGGACTGAACAGGAGTGAACAATGCCCAATGATTTCGAACTGACACGTCGGAAAGCGCTCGCTGGGATCGGCGCGATTGGCGCGGCTTCGGTCGGGGCCGGCCTCGGTACGAGTGCGTACTTCAGCGATCGGGAGACGTTCGATGGCAACACGCTGACCGCCGGTGAACTGGACCTTCGGATCGACTGGCAGCAGCTGTACTTCGGGCCGGAGGCGAACGCCCACCACTACGCTCCGTACGGGAAAGCAGGTTATCCGTACGTCAATGCGCATCCGGATCACGATACGACCGGAGAGCAATCGCTAGACAGCGACGACTTTGACTCCGTCCCCGATCACGGCGTAGTCCGCTACTCCGACGAGGACGCGAACATTCAGGAGTACCTGACCTGCGAGACGCTCGAGAACTTCGAGGCCCCGGACGATTTCGACAACGGCGTTGGCGAACCGCAGAGTAGCCTGATCGAACTCGAGGACGTCAAACCGGGCGATTGCGGAGAGGTGACGTTCAGTCTCCATCTCTGTGACAATCCCGGGTACATCTGGTGGATCGGCCAGGTAAACGAGTTCGACCACGACCTGGCGAAAGCGATCAAAGTCAAGGCGTGGTACGATCTCGGGTGTACCAACGAGTTCGACGAGGAAGACGGTGACAAGATACTCGTCGAGTGCACGGACCTGCACACCTTCGTTCAGGATCGGCTCACTCCGAACGGTCGGTTCCTCAACCCCAACGTCTACGACGGGGCTGGCGTCGGTGGAGACGACGCGCTCGACGGTGAACCCGAGATCGACTGTAGGGACCTCGATAAGATCGAGTTCGAAGAAGACGGGCCGGTGATGGAACATGGAGAGATCCTCGATGTGTTCGTCGAGGACGGCGAGCTGAAGCTCGTCGCGCTCTTCCGTTCGCCTGACGGCGACGTGGAGATCCTCGTCCAGTTCTCGGAGCTCATCTACAAGGACGAGGACGACAACGAGGTGCTGGCAACGAGCGAGGACGAGATCGACTGGGAAGAGATCGTCGAGTACGACTGGGACATCCTCGACAGCTACGACGGGTACGAAACCACTGATGACGCCGGAATGTGTGAGAAGACGATCAAGTCGGGCACAGCTGAGGAGACGAGCAATCTGATCACGTCGTTGGGCTGTACGACCGGGCAGACGAACGTCCGGACACCAGGGACTGGTCCCCAGCAGCAACCGCAGGGAATCAGCCACATCGAGTTCAGGTACTGCGCGTCCGAAGCACCGCCGCTGTGCTTCCCCGAGGAAGAGACGTTCTGCGTCGCGTTCGAGTGGTGCTTGCCGACGTCCACACCAGAACACGTCGACGACATCAACGACCTGCAGGGTCAGTCGATCAGCTTCGACCTCGGCTTCTACACCGAGCAGTGCCGACACAACTCGAACCCGAGTGGCCCATCCGGGTTCGTCTAACCGCGGAGTCGAGCGACGACTCCCGATCTCGACCCACACTGGTGCAGCAGACTGTTCCCACATCGTGGGAGCACGTTTCTCCTTGCTGAAGACGGTGGTTCGATTCCACCGGTGGGCCCTCACATCACTCGAGACCGTATGACATCGAACCGAATCACTCGTCGAAACCTGCTCGCCGGGATGGCTGGCGGGAGCGTCGCCTCGTTCGCCTGGCTGGCGATCACGGCCGGCGGCGGCCGCGGACGCACCGACCCGAACGACGCACAGACGGCCGTAACTGACAGCCTCCGGCTCACCTGGTGGGAGACGTACAACGGAGCGACGCTGACGACATCGACCGCCAGCACCGACGGTGGCGCGGCCGCTGGCCCGGCGATCTCGCTCGGAAACGTGCTCCCGGGGGATTTCGGCACGCTCACTATCCGACTGCGCCTCGACTCGGAGACGGCCGACGAGGTCGCCGTGAAGCCGGTACTCAGCGTCTCACTGATGGGCGAGCCGAGGTCGTCCGGCCTCGAGGAGTTCCTCGACGCCACCGTCTGGTACGACACCGGGGTGTTCGGAATCGACGCCTTCGGCGCCCACAACGGCGAACGGAATTTCGGCGAGCGCCTCGTCAATCCCGACGCGGACGGGACCCTTGCCGACGTCGCGGCCGCCCTCGAGGATGGTCTCGTCCTCGATCCAGCGCCGTTCCTGCCCGGAACGAGCTGTCTCGAGAACGACGACGACGTGACGATCACTATCGGCTGGTCGTTTCCGCCGGAACAGGAGCACGTCAACGCTGCCCAGGGAACGTCCGTCGAGTTCGACCTTCGGTTCGACGTCGAGCAATGCTGATCCACCGCAGCCCTGGACCCCATCGGAGACGGCCGTTCACTCGAGGTCGGCCCCGGACGGCGATTCTGCGCCGTAGTAATCGATCATTACTCCGGTTGAACGTCACGGTAGGTAACACATTCATATCAACCGTCGTGTCGTCGGTGTCGGTGAGCCAGCCGCTCGATACGGGGCGAGTGCTGGGGGAAGAACGATAGATGAGGGGGAAACAACGGAAGACTGGGTTCGCTGGAGGGGACGAACTGACGGAGACCAACACGACGGCTGAGCCACGTCCGCAGCGGAGGTGGATCACGTGACCGATCGGTCCACCGGGCCGACTCGACGGCAGCTGCTGGGGGCCGTCGCCGGCGTGGGTGCCGTCGGCGCCACCGTCGGTGTGACGGCCGCCCACCTGCACGATCGGGACGGCGGTGCGATCACGATCCAGGCGGGAGCGGTGTCGATCGACGTCGACTGTGGCGCGTGTTTCGAGGCGGACGGATCGATCGGGTTCGAGTTCGGCGACCTCGAGCCCGGAGGCGACGTTCGCCGAGAACCGTTCGCACTTTCTGTCGAGGAGAACCCGGCGCGACTCTGGGTTAAGACGGCGTGTCCACCCGCCGTCGACCCGCTCGGGGACGCCCTGCAGGTGCGACTCCTCCTCGAGCGAACCGACGGGGAAGCGCAGCTCTTCCCCGCAGTAGACGACGCGTTCGGTACCCTCGGTTCACTCAAAGACGAGTTCAGCGATGGGATTCGACTCGACGATCGTCTCGACGGCCCCTGCCTCTCGAGTGAGGACGAGCTCTCGCTCGTGCTCGAGTACGTACTCCCCGAGGATGCCGACTGGACCGCCGACCTTCGGACCGAGCTCCGCTTCGAGGTCTTCGCCGAACAGTGCAGGCACGTCTCCGAAGACGACGTCGGCGATCCGTTCGCGGAGGCCACAGGCGCCTGCCCCGAACTCGAGTGTCCAGCGTGTGAGCCACTCGGAAAACTGGACGTCGTCGGCGACCGACTCGAGCCGGGAACGTACGCCTTCGACGAGCTCTACGGCGAGTTCGAAGCCGACGGTCACGTGTACGAACTCGGCGTCCTGACGGCCACGAACAAGGACGATGGTGGCAGTGAGGAGACGATCTGCGCCAGCTTCAGGCTGCTGAAGGACGGTATCGAGCTGAACGCGCCACCGATCTGCACCGTCGACGTTGCCGGGGGCCCCTCCAGAGAGCCCGGGCCGGCGACCGAGACGTACGAGATCGATCCCCCGCTGACGCGCACCACCGAGGAACTCTGCACGGAGAACGGAATCGCAGCGATCAGCAACGTCACGGTGTCCGTCTGCCCCGATGGGGACGACGACGGGGGTGCTGACTCGTGAACTACCGACGGATCGCGAGCGTGCTCGGCTTCGTCGTTCTGCTCGTGCTGGTGACCCCGTTTCTCGTGTACGCGGTCCCCGGAGCGATCGGGGCCGACCACAGTTTCGTCGTCCTCTCGGGGAGCATGGAGCCGGAGCTCTCGCCTGGCGACGTCGTGATCGTCGAGGAGACCGATCCGTCGACGGTCGAAACGGGTGACGTCGTGACGTTCGTCCGCGAGGGAGAGGGTGCACCGGTCACGCACCGGGTGATCGGCGTCGAGGAGCGAAACGGCAACGTCGCGTTCGAGACGCAGGGCGACGCGAACCCGGAGCCGGATTCGGGACTCGTCCCGGGAGAGAATCTCGTCGGTGCTGTCGTCCTCACGATCCCACTCATCGGGCACGTCATCCAGTTTGGGAGCACGACAGAAGGGCTCGTACTGCTCGTCGGCCTGCCTATCGGGCTGTTGGTGCTATCAGAGCTCTGGGCGGTTATGAGCGCTGTCAAAGACGACTCGAGCACGGACGAAGCGGCCCGATCCGACAGTGGTTCAGCCGAGGGCAACGCCGCGAGCACGGAGGCGGAAGACGAGATCAGCGTTCACGTAACGGATCTGACGACCACACTCGGCGTCCTGGCGCTGGTGGCACCGTACACCATCTACGTCGCACTTCAGTTGCAGACGACGATCGCGATCACCGCCGCGTTTGCGGCGAGCCTTTCGGCGCTCGGACTCGGCGCCGTGTGGCTCTCGGCACGACTCACGGGAGACCGCGGAGGAAAATCGACGGCTGCCGACTCCTCGAGTGAGACGCCCGACGCGGCGACTCCGAAAGCCGGCAGCGAACCCGCGCTGGAACCGGGACGATCCGATTCGGTCGGCGAACGCGCGGTCACCGTCTCCCCGGAGTCGGAGACGGGAGTTTCGCTCGAGAACGGATCGTCGGAGCCGATCGCCGGCACCGCAGCGCACAGAGCTGAGCCAGCTTCCGGTGGCGATTCGGAGACCCAGGGAGGTGAGCGAGAATGAACCTGGCTACCAGGGGAGCTGTGGTCGTGGTCTGTCTCGTCGTCGTCTCGAGCGCGTTCGTCGGCGCGTTTGGAACCGTCGCGTTATTTACCGATGCAGAACGCGCATCCGGCGAGTTTTCGACCGCCGAGAACTATGGCGACGCCGTCACGACGGTCAACTCGTCCGACCTGATCCATGGTGACTCCGGTATGATCGAAGACGGAGCGACGGCCGGGGATAACGAGACAGCCGTATCCGAGTCGGACGAGGACGAAGCAGACGCCGCCAGCGAGGACGGAGCGAACGAGGCGGATGAAGAACTCGAGGACGGACCGGATGGGGACGACGCAGACGAGGCGGACGCAGACGAAACAACCACGGACGAGGACTCTGGAGACGACTCGGAGGAAGAGTCAGAGACGGACAACTCAGAGGAAGAATCCGAAGCTGACGACTCAGATGAGGAATCTGAAACCGACGACTCGGAGGAAGAATCCGAAGCTGACGACTCAGATGAGGAATCTGAAACCGACGACTCGGAGGAAGAATCCGAAGCTGACGACTCAGATGAGGAATCTGAAACCGACGACTCGGAGGAAGAATCCGAAGCTGACGACTCGGAGGAAGAATCCGAAGCTGACGACTCGGAGGAAGAATCCGAAGCTGACGACTCGGAGGAAGAATCCGAAGCTGACGACTCGGAGGAAGAATCCGAAGCTGACGACTCGGAGGAAGAATCCGAAGCTGACGACTCAGATGAGGAATCTGAAACCGACGACGCAGACGAGTAATCGAGTAGGGTGTAGCGCAGCCGTCGCCTATTCACTGCGGGGAGAACGTCACGCTCACGGACTGTGCTTGCCCTCGAGCACGGCCTCGAGCGCGTCCATCGTCTGTTCGACAAGTTCGACGCGGGCGTTGTGCCCCATGTGTCCGACGCGGAGGATCTCGTCCTCGAGATCGACCAGTCCCGTCGAGAGGACGATGCCGTGCTCCTCGAGCAGCCGTTCTTGCAACTCGCCGGCCCGACCCTCGACGTGCAGCGCCGTGACCGTCGGTGAGGCGAGCGTCTCGTCGTCGGGATACAGCTCGAGGCCGAGTTCACGGGCACGCTCACGACACAGCGCCGCCGCCTCCTCGTGGCGGGCGTAGACGTTCTCGAGGCCTTCCTCTAAGAGGAGCTCGGTCGCGGCGTCGAGCGCGAGCAGGTTCGACGGCAGGTGGGTGTACGGGAACCACTCCGCGTCGGCCGCACCGCGCCAGGGCGCGAGGTCGGCGTAGTACGACCGGGTGTCGAACGACTCGATCTGCTCCCAGGCGCGATCGCTCACCGAGCACACCGTCAGTCCCGGCGGCGCGCTGAAACACTTCTGGGTCGCGCCGATGGGGACGTCGATCCGCTCGACCGGAACCGGCGCCCCGCCGAGCGAGGAGACGGCGTCGACGACACTGAGCACGTCGTGGGCCTCGAGCAGGTCGAGGACTGGCTCGAGGTCGTTCAGGGTACCAGTCGGCGTCTCGCAATGGACCATCGTCGCGACCGCGAACTCCGACGCCTCGAGTTCGGCTTCGACTCGCTCGAGGTCGTACCCCCCGGTAGACAGCGACGAGCAAACCACGGGCTCGCCGCCGTACAGTTCGACGAAGTCGGCGAATCCCTCGCCGTAGAGCCCGTTGGCGATGCAGAGGACGCGGTCACCCTCATCGACGAGCGAGGCGACGGCGGCCTCGAGCCCGAGGATGCCCTCGCCGCCGAGGATCAGGATCTCGTCCTCGCCGTAAACGGCCTCGAGTTTCCCCTGGAGCTCCCGGTAGAAGTCGAAAAACGCCGACTCGACGTCGGGGTTCGGGGTCACGTCGCTCATCCGTTCGCGAATCGCCGCCGGCACCTCCGTCGGACCGGGCGTCATGCGCAGTCGGTGGTCGGTCATAGCCGAGAGGCCGCGGCGAGGGTGTATAAAACCGCCGTGAATCGTCGAAGCCGGCCGAGGCGGCGCTCGAGGTAAGTAACTGTTTGGGTTCGTTTCATCGCCGGCGAATACCCTATCGAATTATTATTGGAATTTGTGAAAGGGACACACGCTACAATGAAATTCACGAGACGGAAACTGATGCAGGGAATCGGTGGAACGGGTGCGACGCTCGCGTTCGCTGGGATCGCGAGTGCTGACGAACACGACCAGCAAGTCCAGTACATCGTCATCGGTGGCAACGGCGTCAGCCGACGACTCGAGCGCGCCGGCTTCGACGTCGTGCAGGAACTCGCCGGCGGCCAGGTCTTCGTCGCCTACGGCCCGGCAGGAGCCGATCCGGCGTCGATACGAGGCGTAACCCACGCCGCGGAAGGCGCACGGTTTCGACTCGAGGAACCCGGACTCGAGGATGGCGTCACGGAGGCGAGCGTGGAATTGCCGGCGTTCTACGAGGAGTACCTCTGGGACAAACAGGTCACAGAATCACTCGAAGCGAACGAGTATGCAACGGGCGAAGCTCAACAAATCGCGATCGTCGATACCGGGATCGACTACGCCCATCCCGAACTCGTGCCGAACCTCGATGAAGACGCCGGACGGCTGTTCAGGGAAGGAGAGATCCGCGAGGGTGAATGCGAGGTCGTGGTGCCCGACGATTACGGTGCTCCGACGGAGTTGACGACCGAGGAGTTCCACGTCGCCGACGAACAGCAGGGCCACGGCACGCACGTTGCGGGGATCGCCGCCGCTGCCGACGGGGATGGCGTGATCGGCACCGCACCCGACGCGACGCTCACCTCGCTTCGCGTCTTCTGGTGGGATCTGGTGCCGGACGAAGAGGCGGGGGAACTGGTGCCGGCGGCCGTCACGACGAGCGGTGACGTCCTGACCGCGATCGACTACGCCGCGAGCGAGGGGCACGACGTGGCGAACCTCAGCCTCGGCACGGCCCCGCTCCCGCCCCAGCTGAACGGCGAGACGTTCGTCCGGGCGTACAAACTGGTCGTCGAACACGCCGTCCAGCAGGGGACGGTGATCGCCGCGAGCGCGGGGAACGCCGAGACGAACCTCCAGCAGGGCGGCCTGTTCAGCCTCCCGAACAGCATCCGTGGCGCGATGAGCGTGAGCGCGACCGGGCCGAACGACGAGCTCTCGTTCTACTCGAACTACGGGACGAACGAGATCGACGTCGGCGCGCCGGGTGGCGGATACGAAACGCTGGAGAAGACGGTCGTCGAAGATCCCGAAGAGGTCGACTGGCCGTTCCCGACCAACCTCGTGTTCTCTGCGACCTCCCTTCGTGTCGAAGGAGCGCTCTACGGCTGGAAGGCTGGCACCTCGATGGCTGCCCCACAGGTCGCCGGACTCGTCGCGCTCGTGCGCGAACTCGAGCCCGAGGCGAACGCGCGGCAGGTCGAATCCGCCATCAAGGCGGGTGCCGAGGGGGCGACCGGGAGAAGTGACGCTGCGCTCGGTGCCGGTCGGATCAGCGCACTGAAGACAGTCGAGGATCTCGACGGAGACGGCCCAGGCGGCAGCAGTCGGTAACGATCGACCAACCGGCTTCAGATCGCTCGCTCGAGCGACAACGTTTAGCCCCTTTAGAAAGACAGCTCAGTTGATGCGCTCGCGTCGACTTTCGATCTTCCTCTGTCTTCTCGCCGTCGTCGTCCTCGCGGGCTGTACGTTCGCCGAGACGCCGTCCGACGAGCCCGATCCCGACGAACTCTGGGAGCGGACGTTCGTCTACGACGAGCGTCTCGAGGACGTCACCGGCGAGCGAACGAGTGAAGCCACGACCAACGGCGAAACGGTGTCCGAAACGGTCCGCGTCCACGAACGACCGTTCGTCGACTACCGCACGGAGGTACTCGACTCGTCGAACTTCGATCGGGAAGGCGACGTCTACGTCTCGAACGCGACGATCACGTGGTGGTACGACGAGGGGGCGAACGCCGCAAGCTACTTCCAGCCCGACGAGCCGTTCGGGAGCGAGGCGGTCCGGGACGCCCGGGCCGAGCAGGCCGCCGAGCAGCGCGACCTCGTGGTCCTCGAGTACGACGGGACGGAGACGGTCGCCGACCGCGAGGCCCACGTCCTCGTCGTCGAGGCGCGAAACGAGAGCGTCGCCGACGGAATCAGTCTCCTCGTCGGTGACACCGAGTTCGTCTACGCCCTCGAGACGGTCGATCCGACCGAGAGCGTCGGCGCCACGGAGGCACGGGTCTGGCTCGACGCCGAGTTCGGCTATCCGCTGAAAGAGGAGGTCGTTTTCGACGTCCCAGGCGAGGAGCCGTATCGCTACACCGAACGATTCGAGACGGTGTCGTTCAACGACGGCCTCGAGGACGAGCAGTTCGCCTTCGAGCCGCCCGCGGATGCCACGGTCGAGGAGTGGTGAACGGGCTCATACTGACGGTTGGTACTATTTCCCACTGATCACCCCACTGGACAACCACCGGTGCGAGGCGACAACCATCGTTAGCACCCGACGAACGACGCGTCTCGTCGCCGCTGGAGCCGCCCACGAACGAACGGGATCGGCGACGGCACCGGGAAGTCGACCCGTTCGACCTCGAGGACGTCGAACGCGCCGGTGCCCACGAACCGTTCGACGGTCCGGCGATCCAGGTTGCAGCCCCCGGCCAGCCGTCGCCACGCCGGATTGAACAGTTCCTGGGTCGCCCCGAGCGGGCCGTCGGCGTGGACGTGCTCGAGGAAGCGAAACTCGCCGCCGGGTTTGAGGACGCGGGCGACCTCCTCGACGGCACTGTCGGGATCGGCGATCGTACAGAACACCATCGCCGAGAGGACGACGTCGAAGGCGTCGTCGGGGTAGGGGAGCGACTCCGCCCGCACGTCACGGAGGTCGACCGCGAGACCGACGTCACGAGCGGTCGCTCGCGCCCGGTTGCGCATGTACGGGTCGGGTTCGATCGCGTGGTACTCGAGGGCATCGGATCGCTCGCGGGCGACGTGAGCGAACATCGCCCCGGTTCCAGTTCCGATCTCGAGAACGCGTCCGAAGAGGTCGGCTGCGAGCGCCGCTCGCTGGGAAGCGAACAGCGTCCGTTCGGGAACGACCAGATCGTAAATCGATGCGACGAACGGGTGGGAAATCTCGGCTCGCTCGGTCATAGGCGGCTGTAGGAAGGGAAGACGGGTAGTCGTTCGGACCGGGTTCGATGTCGGTTCGTGCTCAGTCTCGTGGGTAGAGCCCGTGCTCGAAACACGATGGTGTGACCTACCGATCCCGACGAGTTCACTAGCGTTCTCTCATTTCATTAGATCAGAATGATTCTGCACGATTCCCAACTCATGTCGCACCTCTTGAAAGAGGAGAGTCTGTCTGATAGTGCTACGTTCTCGGCCATTTGTAATGACAGGTAGGTACGCGTCATAACATATATGACTCTCCCCGTCAAACGTCGCTGTATGAGCGGATCAAGCTACGACAAGACGATTCAGTTCCGTGCCGGAGCCGAAAAAGAGGCCGCGGAACTCCTCGATGAAATCCACATCGGTGGCATCAACGTGAGCGAGCTCGCCCGCGTCGGGCTAGTCGAAATGCTTCGACAGTCATTAGACGAACAAGACAAGATCGCGGTGTACGAACGATACAGTCGCGGTGAGATCAGTGAGGACGTGGCCCGTGTCCTTCTCGGTGAGAAACTCAATCGGATGGATGAGGAGAAAGAGTCGTTCGAGGCGGCTATGGAACGAGACACGTCCGCGTTCTTGACGGGCAGCGATGGCGAGTGAGGCTCGCTATCCGATACTGGCTGATACGAGTTCCTTGATCGCGGTTGCGAACACCACTCAGTGGGAACTGCTGAAAGACGCGATCCACCTTACAACGACAAACGTCTGCAAGCACGAACTGCAAAACCACGTCAGCTCGAACAAATACCCGCCTGAGGGCAGCCGTGAGCACTACTTAAAACAAGGAAGCCAACGTGTTCTTGAACATCTAGACGAGGATTCGTCGCCGTGGTCGTGCGTAACTGTCGTTCCCCGCCCGCATGGGCCAGACGCAGGCGAGCAATCGCTCAAGCAGGAGCTTTCTGAGCATGCTTCTTCGTATCAGATCGTCTCGATTCTTGACTCAGCTGCGAGACGGTCAATTCGGCGTCTCATTGAGGACAACGCGTACGACATCGACGTTGTGGGACCACCGTATCTCCTCTACATCCTGCTTGATAACGACCTCATCGCAAAGCCTGAATTCTGCGAGGCAACCGTGGAGATGATTCGGACGGAAGGGTGGACCGGGTACGAAGTTGTGAAGAACGCGTGGACCAGTATTCCCGTCGATTGTTCCGAAATCCTTGGCGGCGAATATGATGACGCTCTTCCACCAACCTGATCCGACAAACTGTGTTCCAGCTGACCAGTACAGAGCAAGCAGGCACCGGAGCAGCTATAGTACTCGTTGAAACGGTTTACACCCGGTCACAGCCGAGCGGGCAGCCTCGACCTCGTCGACGAGGCTGCCCGACAACGGTCGTGACCAGGTGTGCAATGACTTTCAACGGCTACTATAGTGATCACCAGGACACTGATTTTATGTAGCAGTATATAGTTTATACCGGAACGGGTGGCTGCTCGAGCCCGTCATCGACCGCTCGAGGAGTCGTCGCGTCGACGAGGAGTGCGTTCCAACCGTTGTGAGTACGATCGGGCTCAGCTGAGACCGAGACCCGTGAGAACGCCCTCGAGTGATACTGCCGGACCGGTTCACACATCGATCGCACGCGACCGGCCGTCGGATTCGCTGACGGCCGGTCACAGCGCGATCGAGTGGGGACTGACTGTTGTCCAGTAGTATGAACTAACCAGTTCTCGACGCCGCCCGTTGACCGTTCTCGCCGCAGTGGTATGCGAACGCGCGCACGGAGGGGAGGACCGAGACCGAACGGAATCGATCCCGACTCACCCAGCCGACGGCGCGGACGAGCCCCACCGTCGCGGTCTGAACGTCGAGCGGCCACTCGTACTCGAGTGAGCCGCGACGTGTCGCCTCCGGACGGCTATAGTGCTCGTTGAAACGAGTTACCCCCGGTCACAGCCGGGCGGGCAGCCTCGGCCTCGTCGGCGAGGCTGTCCGCCAACGGTCGTGACCGGGTGTGCAATGACGTTCAACGGTTACTATACCGAAGCGGCCAGTATACGGGTCGCGCGACCCACCCAGTCCGGCCGACGCCGGGAGCAACCGGGGCCGTGAACCTCGATCGGGCAGCGAAACGTCCGATGGCGAGACGCCTACCAGGCGAGAGGCGTGCAGCGACGCGAGTGAGCTGGTCAGCCAGCACGCGAGCGTGCGGTCCGAAGTCGGAGGTTGCGTCCCGAAGCCCAGGTGAGAAGCAGTCGCCTTGAAAGCACCTTGGCAGCCGTCACCCAACCAGGTTCGAGCGGTCTCGGGTCCTGACGAGCGACAGCCCGAACGAGCCGCCTCGAGCCCGGCCACCTGACGTCGCCGACGACCCCACCCCGATAAACCAAATTCCACGATATAGAATCGGCGACTGGTGGTCGATCACGGCCGAAGTGACGAGTCCGTCGACATCGCGACTGAGAGCCGGTCCTCACGAAATCACACACCGGAACCCTCGAGGACGTCGGCTGCCTCGAGCGTTCGTCCGGTTGGCGTCTGACTGGTCGCTGGTGTCTTCGACCTGGCTACACGATGTTCGAAAACAGTCCTCGGTCAGTCACCGACCTCGAGTCCGTTCGTCGCGCTGGCCGTTCACTCGAGTCGGTAGCGCAACAGTGCCGCGATCCCTCCCAGGTTCGACAGTTGCTGACCGGGCGGGAACTCACTCGAGAAGACGGTCACCTCGCCGCCTTTCTGTTCGGCCGTGCGGACGATCTCGTCGACGTCGACGGTCCACTCGCCGTCAGGGCCGCGTTCCTGACGCAGGCGGTCGTCGAGTACGAGCAGGCGCTCGATGGCGCCGTACTCGGCGGCCTTCGCCACCTCTTCGGGACCGTAGGCGGCTTTCGCCCCCTCGGCGATGCGCCGAGTGAGTTCGTCGATGTCTTCGGCCTCGCTCTCGATCCGGGTCTCCTGCTGGACGTCCGCGACGGCCCCCCGTTTGAGGACCTCGTGGACGCCGCGGTCGCCGACGCTCGCCGTGTCGACCATCGTGACGAGGTCGGCGACCTCGGGCTCGTTCTGTTCTACGTACTTGTAGGCGTCCTGCTTCGTGAAGCCGGGGCCGGCGAGGATGATGGCGTCGACCTCGAGTCGTTTCAGGACCGTCGCGAGTTCGGCGAACAGCTCCGAGCGCTCGCGGGCGTACTCGCCTTTGCCCGTCGGCCCCGTGATGGTCGCCCGTTCCTCGGTGCCGTACTGGGCGACCGTGTGGACGTGGGCCTGCCCCTCTTCGACGGTGGCGATGGCGACGTCGGGGCTCTCGGCGGCTTCCTCGGCCTCCTCGAGTCGCTCGCGCTGGTCGGGTTTCCACCACTTATCGATCGAGATCTCCTCGCGCTCTTCGACGTTGAGCGTGTGGTGGAAGCCGAGCTGATCCTCCCGGGAGCAGGCGACGATCTCGCCGCCTACCCGCAGCCGGTTGGCGAACTTGTGGAACTCGACCGTCTCGACGGCGATCGCGACCCACATGTGCTCGCGCTCGCCACCCGTATCGCGCATCTGGTCGTCGTTGCGCTGGATCCGCCGGGTGGTGTCGCCGGCGACGCGGTCGCCGGGCTCGAGGACGTACTGGAGGTGCCAGAGGTCGTCCAGGCTCTCGGGGACGACGGTGACGCGCTCGCGGCCACCCTCGAGCTGCTCCCGGCTCTTGATCTGCATGGGAACTCGTTCACGGGGAGGCGGTAAGTGGGCTGCGATCGATCTGTCCGGGCCGGGTCGGCGTCACTCGAGCGACGGCTGAGGAATTATTAAGTAACCGAGCTGTGAATAGAACTGCATGATCCTGGACGCTCTCAAAGTCGCCATCGTGCTCTCGATATCGATTCTCGCCATCTTCGCCGCGATTCACTGGGTGAACGTCACGCTCTTCTGAGGACGATCGGCGCGAGTCGACGCTCGCGACGGTCAGTCCTCGACGACCCGACTCCCGCCCGGCGGCAAGAAGTGCTGGATCTTGTCCGGGCTGGCGATCTTGCGAACGAACGACTCGTCCTCGAATCGCTCGCGCAGCCGCCGGTAGATCCGCTTGGCCGCGTCGGCCTGGGCGAACCGACCGGGTTCGACCCGGATCGTCGTCACCGCAACCTCCTCGATCGCCGACGGGGGTCCGCCGACGACCTGCGTGGTGGGTTCACACTGGATGCCGACCGCGACGCCCACGGGCGTATCGTCGAAGTACGTCCGCTCACCCCGGATCGCGAAGCCACCTTTCTCGAGGTACTCGCCGCTTTCCGGCGTCTTCGTCACCTGGTCTGAATCCACCATGTAGACGTCGCCCGCGTAGCGGCCGTCCTTCCAGACCGAGGCGTAGGAGACGGCGAACTGGGCGGCTTCCTCGAGGCTCGAGTCGGGGATCTCGACGTCCGCGCTCGAGGGCTCGCTCGGGTCGGTCGCCTTGAGCACCGTGACGGGGCCGCCGTGAGCCTGCGTGTGAAACACCTTGTCGCCGCGCTCTAAATACTTCTTCACGAGTTCTTCGTTCTGGTCGGCGTTCCGGCCGCCGATGACGAGGAAGTCGTCGCTCGTGTGGAACCACCGGAAGCGTTCGTACCACTCCTCGGTCCGGCGGACGGGGACGGAGGGTTCGGCGAGCCAGTCACGCTCCTCGTCCTCGTCCTCGTCGGCCTCATCCGGCTCGCCGTCGTCGGCCTCCCACTCGTCGCGGCGACGTTCGATCTCCGCCAGCTGCTCGCGGGTGTCCTCGATGGCGGCGAGGGCGCCCTCTTTCTTTTCGGCGACGCGTTTCGCCTCGGTGTAGAGCCGGTCGGCGTTCTTCTCGACGCCGTGGCGAGCCACCAGGTCGATTCGCTCGCCGTCGACGTCGACGGTCACCATCCCCTCGCTCCCGTCGACGGCGACGACCGCCTCGGCGGCCTCGATGCCGCGTTCTTTGCCCTCCTCGAACAGTGCCTCGATCTCCTCCCACGGGCGGTCCTGCTCGCGGGCGCGCTGGACCGTCGAGAGGATCTCGTCCACCAGCCCGTAGTTCGCGTACAGCAACTCGGCCCGTTCGCGTTCGGCCTCCGCCTGCTGTTCGAAGCCCTCGATCGCCCCCTCCTGCTGTGCGACGATCCGCTCGTGTTTGGCGATCTGCTCCTCGAAGTCCGGCCGCTGGGTGCCCGGCTCGGGCTCGCCGTCGTCCAGCTCGAGGCGGAAGAAGTAGTCGTCGAGCGCCGCGAGGAACGTGTCGGAGGGTTCGGCGGCGAGGTGAGCGTGTTCTTCGAGCGGGAACGGCGTGACGTCGACGACCCGTCCCTCGGCGTCGTCGCCGTCCTCGAGGTAGAGCCGCGGCTCGACGTTGCCGTTTCGGACGTCGATCGCGAGGCGCTCGAGTGCCCCGTAGAGCCGGTCGTACACCTCCTCGTCCGCGTCGTCGATGTCGAGGGCCTTCTCGACGCCCGCCCGGGTGCACAGCTCCTCGGCGTAGAGCCCGCCGAGGTTGAGCTGGGTCGCGAGGGTTCGGACGACGTCGGTGTCCGACTCGTCCATGTGGTGATCGAACGCCTCCCGTGAGACCGACAGTGGGTCGAGACGGCTCTCTGGGAACTCGTATCGGGAGCCGGGCGCAACGGTTCGAGATTTCAGCCGAACCGTCTCGAGGGAGTCGATCACCTCGTACTCGCCGTTCGTGACGGCGACGTTCCCCTGGCCGAACAGTTCGACGATGAGTCTCGTCATCCCGTCCTCGCGGTCGAAGACGAACTCGAGGATGCGGTCGAACTCGTACTGCTCGACGCCGACGAAGTCGGCGCCCGACAGGCGGTTTCGAAGCATCATCGCGAACTGGGGTGGCCGGCCGGGTGCATCGGGGACGCGCTCGGGCGAGACCGTGTGGGCGCGCTTGACCTCGCCGACCTCGATCAGTACCTCGAGGCGGCCCCGGTCGAAGTCGCGCATCTTGAGCCGGAGGAGGTCGTCGCCGTAGAGGTAGGCCTTGTCGACTTTCGCCCCCTCGTAGGCCCCGAACTCCCGAACGAGGGCGGCGAGGTCGACGCTAGTGAGTTCCCGCTTCGGATCCATACCACAACTGCCGGGCCCGGTCAAAAAGACGTGTCGCTCCCGCTCGAGTCGGTGGCGGGCTCGATCCGCACCCGGGAAACCGGCTCGAGCGAGCGCACTCGTGGTCTTTATCCGTTCTCGCCCGTTGCACAAACGCATGGAAACAGTCGTCGGTGCCGGGGGGGTCGTTCGATGACCGCCGACATGTACGGACCGCCGAAGGACGACGACGACGCGGACTCGGAACCGGACGACGACGTCCACCGGTTCGACTCGTTCGTCGATCGGTTAGAAGCGGCGGGTGGCCTCGACGTCCGCGCGCTGGTCGCCGAAGCCGCTCCCGACCTCGATATCGAGGGCGTCGTCTTCCACTACCGCGGCGTCCGGGTGCCCGCCTACAACGGGATGTTCGTCCGCGAACCCGTCGGCTCGCGAGACGTCCCGGCGTTCAGCCTCGAGGTCGACGCCGTCGGCCCCCGGAGCACCTGGGCCGTGTTCGACGTGACGCTCGGCTGGGACTGGTACCTCGTCCAGACCGACGAGGCGGTCGTCCTCGCCTGGATGACCGACGAGGAGTTCGAGGCCGAGGAGGCCACGCAGTTCGACTCGAAACGCGAGGCGGTGGCCGCGGGCCAGTTCTCCTTCGGCCTCTTCCTCTACGGCGGGGAGTCCTGGGCCGAGCGCCTCGAGGTGATCCAGGCGACCGACTCGCCGGCGCTCGTCCAGCTGCCGGACGGACGGACGCTCGTTCCAGACAACCAGCCGGACTTCTACAGCCTCGTCGAGTCCTCGCCGGAGGCGTTCCGGGCGGGCGCTGGCGCACCCGACTACCTCGGCCTGCTCGAACTCGAGGTGTCGATCGACGCCGACGCGCCCGGAGACGGGGACGACGCGCCCGAGCCGGACGACGCCTGAGACGGATCAGTATACCGTTTTACCGGTGATCGCTGCCCTGTTCGAGCGATCACCGGTAACGAAGTACAACAGACCGAATGAGTACGCCCGTTCACAGCGAGCGCGAAGCGGGCCGTAGCCTTTGACACTCGAGCGCGAAGCCACCGCCATGGCCTCGCTCGGCGAGGTACTCCTCGTCGCCACGCTCGCGGGCTGTGCGACCGGCCTCGGCGCGCTGCCGACGCTCGTCACCGACCGGGTCAGCCACCGCGTCTACGACGGCGCGATCGGGTTCGCCGGCGGCGTCATGGTCGGGGCCGCAGTGTTCGCGCTCGTCGTCCCCGGCCTCGAATTCGGCTCGCCATGGGAGGTCGTCGCCGGCGTCCTCGCAGGCGGCGCGTTTCTGCTCGCGGCGAACGCCCTGCTGCCGCACTTGCACCTCCGCTTCCGTGGCGAGGCCGCCGAGGGGACCATCGTCCTCGAGGACCCAGCCGAGAACCTCCCCACGCTCGAGGCGTCCCGCGAGGACGCCGACCGGACGGACGACCTCCGGCGGGCCGTCCTCGTCGGGAGCGCGGTGACGATCCACAACGTCCCCGAGGGACTGGCCGTCGGCATCGCCTTCGCCAGCGGCGAAACGGGACTCGGGTTCGCCATCGCGACCGCCATCGCCGTCCAGAACGTCCCCGACGGCTTCGCGATGGCCGTCCCCGCCGCTCGAGCGGGCGTCTCACGGTCGAAGGTCGTCCTCTACACGACCCTCTCGGGGGGCGTTCCGGAACCGGTCGCCGCCGCCGTCGGCTTCTCGCTCGTCGTCCTCGTCACCGGCCTCTTTCCGCTCGCCGCAGGCTTCGCCGCCGGCGCGATGATCGCCGTCGTCTTCCGGGAACTGGTGCCCTCGAGTCACGGCCACGGCTACGCCGACACGGCGACGGCGACGTTCGTCCTCGGCTTCTCGCTCATGCTCGTCGTCGACACCGTGCTCGCCGTGTGACGTGACGTCGACACGGCGCTCGCCGGGTGAGGTGGCTTTTTACCGTCCTCGTGTGAACTCGAGGGCGTGACACTCGCAACGACGATTCGCGAACGGGAACCGGCCGTCGGCAACTGGCTCACCCTTCGGGATCCCGCCGTCGCCGAGATCAGCGCCGAACTCGGCTTCGACTTCGTGGTGCTGGACGTCGAGCACACGCCGAACAGCCTCGAGACGGTACTGGCGATGGCCCGCGGGATGGACGCCGCGGGGACCGACACCGAGGCGATCGTCCGCCTGCCGTGGAACGATCCCGTCGTGGTCAAGCGCGTCCTCGACGCCGGCGTCAGCGGCGTGATGGCGCCGATGGTCGGCACGGCCGAGGAAGCCGAGGCGCTCGTCGAGGCGACGCGTTACCCGCCCGAAGGAATCCGCGGCGTCGCCGGCGAGCGCGCCGCCCGGTACGGCCTCGACCTGCCCGAGTACGTCCGGGATGGCCCCGACCCGATCACCATCGCCCAGATCGAGACGCTCGAGGGCCTCGAGAACGTCGAAGCGATCGCCGCCGTCCCCGGCCTCGACGGGCTGTTCGTCGGCCCCGCGGACCTCTCGGCGAACCTCGGCGTCTTCGGCGAGTGGGACGACGAGGAGTTTCTGGCGGCCGTCGACCGGATCCTCGAGGCCGGCCACGCGGCCGAGACGGCCGTCTCGACGCTCGCGCTCTCCGAGGCGGACGTCGAGCGCTGGCTGGCCCGCGGCTTCGACTTCATGATGGTCGGGCTCGACGCGAACTACGTCGTCGACGGCAGCCAGCGGGCGAAGGCGGCGTTCGAGGCGGCACTCGAGGAGCGAGACGGCTGAGCGAGGGTCGGTCGTCGCTCGAGCGACCGGGAGCTATTTTTCTCGGCAGGAAGGAGGAGGGATATGCAACGCGTTCGCGCCGCCATCGGCGGCCTCGTGGTCTTCGTGGCGATCTTCGGCGGCTACGTGGTCGTCCGGACCCTGACCCGGCTCCTGTACGCGATCGTCTGGTTCACCGAGACGGTCGCGACGTTCGCGTTCGCGCTGGTCGTCGGCTACCTCGCCTACCGGATCTTCTGGGGCGTGAGCGACGATCCCCGCCGCCACTGAGGACGACGACCTGATGGATCAGGTGCCCCCCTTAGTCCCGTCGGCGACCTACTGATAGTCGATTCTCTTCCTGGAGAGTCGGTGAACCACATGGTCAAATACACCTCACAACCGGTGTCGCTACCAGCGGGCCGATGGACGCCACACCGCGTTCGCCTCGCCGGCAGCGCGGGCATCCTTGGCGCGCCCCTCCTGTTCGCATACATCACGATTTCGACGATCGTACAGGCACAGGGAGCCGTCCCCGTCTGGCACGAGATCGGGAGCCTTCCCTACTACATGGGTGAAGGCTCCCTGTTCCTCGCGTGGACGGGGATGTTCGCCGGCTTCGTGGCGCTTCGCGCCCGGATGCTGGGCGCCGACGATCGCCTCTGGCGCATCGGCGTCGACCTCGCCGTGATTGGTTCTGCGATGGCCGCCGTCGGCTTCCTCGTCGTGACCGCTGCGCCAGCCGTCGGTGCCGTGGAGGTAGTCGATCCCGGGAACGCGGTCATCGGGCTCGGACTCATGATCTTCATCAACGTGGGAGCGTTGCTCATGGGCGTCTCGCTCCTCCGGACGGGGATGCTGCCCAAACTCGTCGCCGGACTGCTGATCCTCGTGCTGCCCGCTACCCTGCTCGCGGGCCCCGTCGGCGAGGCGCTCGGCCTCGGACCGATCGTCGGCGCGATCATGATCGCTCCGTTCGTCGCGGCGGTGGCGCTCCTCGGAGAGTACCTCCGGTCTGAGACGCCCGACGACGCGGTCCGTCTCGAAGAAGTCCCGGACGCGTAGCCCGAGGTACCGCATCGATTTTTCGGCCGGTCGCTGCTCAGAGCCGCTTGCTCACGTACGGCCCGTCCTGGTGGTAGCCGAGTTTCTCCCGGTAGTACTCTCGAGCGCCGATGCCCGAGATGACGCTCAGCTTGTCGTAGCCGGCGTCGGCGGCCAGTTCCTCGGCGCGGTCCATCAGCCGGCGGCCGTAGCCCTGGTGCTGGTGAGCACCGTCCTCGCCCTCGTCACCGACCGACACCTCCGAGCCGTAGACGTGGAGTTCTCGGAGTAGCGCGGCGTTCTCGAGTTCCGGCCGCACGGGCTCGTTGGGAAACCGCAGCCGACAGAAGCCGACGAGCAAGTCCTTCTCGAAGTCCTCGAAGGAGATGAAGTGTTCTGTGCCGCCACAGGCCTCGTACTCGAGGACGTCGAGTTCGACGTGTTCGGGCTCCTCGTCGTTCATCCCGGCCTCGCGACAGCGGATGCACTCGCAGTTCCAGCCGTGCTCTTCCATCCGCTGTCGGGCGAGCTGTCGGAGGTTCGACTTCCAAACGCCAGCGTCGATGAAGTCCGCGGGGATGTCCCGCTGAACGCGCTGGAGACGGGTGTAGCGGGGAATCATCGACTTGATCTCGGCGACCAGCTCGGCGGCCGTCTCGTTGTCGAGGGGGTCGTACTCCCCTTTGTACCACCAGTCGTAGGTCGCCGTCCCACGGACGACGAGCGTCGGATAGATCTTGAGGTAGTCGGGGCGCCACTGCGGCGAGTCGAACAGCTCCCGAAAGTCCTCGAGACACATCTCCGTGCTCATCCCGGGCTGGCCGGGCATCATGTGGAAGCCGACTTTGAACGCCGAATCGCGCAGCCGCCGGTTGGCGTCGATCGAGTCCGCCGTGCCGTGGCCGCGGTGCATCTCCCGATTGATCCGCTCGTAGGTCGTCTGGACGCCGACCTCGACTTTGGTGCCACCGAGCTCGAGCATCCGGTCGATCTGCTCGGGATCACACCAGTCCGGTTTGGTCTCGAACGTCGTCCCGATGTTTCGGACGTCGGCGGTCTCGTTCTCGGCGATCACGTCCTCGACGTAGCTGAACTCGTACTCAGAAGGCTCCTGGGCGAAACTGACGCCCTCGGCGGGCTCGGGCTCCTTTTCGACGTCGTAGTCGTTCATCGCCTCGAGCGCCCGCTTGACGAACCACTCCTGGTAGTCGTGAGAACGGGCAGTCATCGTCCCGCCCATGAGGATCAGCTCGACCTTGTCGACGGGGTGGCCGATCTCCCGGAGTTGCTCCAGGCGCAGCGTCACCTGGCCGTACGGGTCGTAGTCGTTCTGGACGCCGCGGGCGGCGGCGGGCTCCTCACCGGTGTAGCTCTGGGAGCTCGAAAACTCCGAGTCCGGCCCCCCGGGACAGTAGAGACACTTGCCGTGGGGACAGCGTTCGGGCGAGGTCATAATCGCCACCGGCGAGACGCCAGAGGCGGTGCGAACGGGTTTGCGCTGGAGTACGGCCTCGAGCTCCTCGCGGTGTTCTTGCGGTGCGTGATCGAGGATCTGAGAGTTCTTCGGCACCGTCGGGGCCGAGTGCTCGGCACACGCCGCGAGCTTGGCCTGTTCGACCTCGTCGCGATCGATCTCACCCTCGAGAATTCGCTCGGCGAGGGTCTCACAGACCCGCTCGAGCGTCTCCGTCTCGCTGGCACCGCTCATCGAGACACATTCGCCGCGGATCGCGGTTAAGCGTGTCGCCTCGGCCGTGACGGCTACGGTCGGCCGGAGCCGTGTGCGAGGAGTCGGGGAGCCCTTTTGCTCTCCCCGACCCAACGCTGGCTATGAACCTTCCACTCGGGGCGGGGACGATCGAGGTGCAGTTGCCGGCGTGTGACGTGACGGTCGCCGAGGCGCCGGGTCGCCCGCCCGTCGACGTCCGGGAAGCGGCCGAAGCCGCCCTCGCCGACCCGCACGGCCCACCGCTCGTCGAGCGCGTCGACCCCGACGACGAGGTGGCGATCGTCGTCACCGACGTTACCCGCAACGTGCCCGACGACGTCCTGCTCGACGTCCTGCTCGAGGAGTTAGCCGACATCGGCGTCTCTCGCGACCAGCTCACGGTCGTCGTCGGCCTCGGACTCCACCGGCCGATGACCGACGCCGAACTCGAGGCGATGCTCGGCCCCCACGCCGACCTCGCGGTGAACCACGATCCCGAATCCGTCGTCGAGGTCGGCGAGGTCGACGGCGTCCCGATCGAGGTGGGCGAGCCGGTCGTTGCGGCCGACAGCGTCCTCTCGACGGGCGTCGTCGAGCCCCACCAGTACGCCGGCTTCTCCGGCGGCGCGAAAACCGTCGTCATCGGGGCCGGCAGCGAGTCGATCATCCGGTACACCCACGGTCCCGACGTCCTCTCCAGGGCGGCCGTCCGGCTGGGGCGACTCGAGGGGAACCCCTTCCGCGAGATTCTCGACCGGGCGGGCGACCTCGTGGGGATCGACTGTAGCCTCAACCTGACCCACGGCCCCGACGGCATCCTCGGGGTGAGCGCTGGCGACGGTCGCGCGGTGGTTCGAGAGCTCGCCGACGTCGCTCGAGACGCCCTGTCGGTCCCCGTCTCCCGCGAGTACGACGCCGTCGTCTGCGGCGTCGGCGCGCCCAAGGACGCGAACCTCTATCAGGCGACGCGGGCGGCGACGTACGTCGCGCTGGGCGATCGGAACCCGCTCCGTGAGGGGGGACGGCTCGTCGTCCCGGCGACCCTCGAGGAAGGGGCCGGCGAGGGGAAAGGCGAACGGCGGTTTTACGACCGCCTCCGGAACGCCGACGACGCGGCGTCGCTCTACCGCGAGCTGCGCGAGGGGTACGACCCCGGCGCCCAGCGAGCGTTCGTCGTCGCTCGCGTCCTCAGAGATCACGACGTTTACGTGACAAACAGCCACTCGCCCGACGTCGTCGAGGCGTGTCTCATGCGTGCCGAGGCGACCGTCGAGGACGCCCTCGAGCCCGGAAGCGACGTGCTCGTCGTCCCCGACGCGTTGCACACGTTGCTCGTCGACGGCTGAGGAGACGACGGCCGGGGTCAGTCGATGCTCGACTCGAGCGCGATCCTCGAACTCGACGGGGAGAGCCGCGAAATCCTCGAGACGCCCGCGGTTTCCGGCTTTATCCCCGTCGGCGTCGTGGGCACCCTATGCTCGACCGTTTGCGTGCTCGAGGGCGCCGACCCGGCGTCCACGTCGCCGTCTGGCTCGTCGTCGCCGTCGCGCTCACCTCGATCGCGACTGGGATCGTGGCCATCGTCACCGAACCCGCGCTCGAGGGCGAGGGAGTCGTCGAAACCGTCCAGGCGGTCGCGGAGTTCAGCGGCACGATTGTCGGCTTCGCCCTGCTCGTCACCGCGTGGGGCATGCGCCGTGGCTATCGGCTCGCGTACCTCTCGGCGGCGGTTCTCGTCGTCCTCGCGGGGATACACGGGGTCGTTCACTCGCGCGCACTCTCGATCCCGCTCGTGGTGCTCTCGCTCGTCGGCTTCGTCGTGCTTGCCCTCACGAGTCCCCGATTCACCCGCTCGTTCTCGTTCGAGTCGACGCAGGTCGGCGCGCTGCTCGCCGTCGTCGGCGTCGTGGCCTACGGCACCGCGGGCGCGTACGCACTCCGGGCGGAGTTCGACGGCGTCTCCACCGTCGTCGACGCCCTCTACTTCACCCTCGTGACCGCGAGTACGGTCGGCTACGGCGACGTCCACGCCGTGTCGACGGGGGCGCGGCTGTTCGTCATCTCGCTCGTGATCCTGGGACCGACGGCCGTCGGCGTCGTCGTCGGCAGCCTGGTTGGCCCCGCACTCCAGGAGCACCTCTCCCGGACGGGGCAACGGCTGACTGCCGACGGTGGACAGTCGACGGACGCCGACCAATCGGGCGGGAGCGAGCGAATCGTCGTCCTCGGCTTCGACGAGTTGACGGTTCCCGTGCTCGCGACGCTCGCGGCTCGACCGTCGCCGTTTCTCGTCGTGACCCCCGACGCCGACCGGGCGGCGTGGCTCGAGGCCCACGGCGTCGCCGTCGTCCACGGCGATCCGACCGACGAACGGACGCTCGAGGCGACCGCCCTCGAACGGGCGACTGCGGTCGTCGTCGCGACGGCTGACGAGGCGGCGACAGCATACGGGGTGCTCGCCGTCCGATCAGTCGACACGAGCGTGCCACTCGTGGCGCTCGCGCCGGGTGGGCGCGTCGGCGCGCTCGAGCGACTCGGGGCCGACGTCGCGCTCGATCCCTGGAATCCGCTCGGCTCCGTGGTCGTCGACGCCGCACTGGGGACGGCCGGGACGAGCGAGGGTACGGCTGCTGGCGGCGCCGAGGAGTGATCGGCTCGACGACGCACACGGGTGACCCTCGAGCCGCCGTCACGCTCGACGGTTCGGCACCCTCACTCGGCCGAAGGGATGGTGAACGAGAACGTCGAGCCGTCGCCTCGCTCGGCGTCGACCCGGATCTCCCCGCCGTGGCGTTCGACGATGCGCTTACAGAGTGCGAGACCGAGGCCCGTTCCCTCGTGCTCCTCGTGGCTGTGGAGGCGCTGGAACACCTCGAACACCCGATCGGCATCGCTGGGGTCGATGCCGGTCCCCTCGTCGCGAACCGAGAGGCGCCAGTTCGGCCCGTCGCGCGTCGCCGAGACGTGGATGCGCGGTGGCTCGTCGCCGCTGTATTCGATCGCGTTTGCCAACAGGTTCTGGAACACCTGTCGGAGCTGTCCGTCGTCGCCGGAGACGCGGGGCAGCGCCTCGGCCGTGATCTTCGCGTCCGACTCCTCGATCTGCAACCGGAGGTCCGCTCGGACGTCGTCGAGCACGGCGTCGAGGTCGACCGGTTCGAACGGCTCCCCTTGCGTCTCGACGCGCGAGTACGCGAGGAGCCCGTCGATCATCTCGCGCATCCGCTCGGCGCCGTCGACGGCGAACTCGACGAACTCCCGTCCGTCCGAATCGAGTTCGTCGACGTAGCGGCGCTCGAGTAACTGGAGGTAGCTCGTGACCATCCGCAGGGGCTCCTGGAGGTCGTGGCTGGCGGCGTAGGCGAACTGCTCTAACCGCTCGTTGGATTCCTCGAGTTTTTGCTCGTACTCGACGCGCTCGGTGACGTCCTGGCCGATCCCGATCACGTGGGCCACCCCGTCATCGTTTTCGACGCGTTCACCACGGACGTCCAGCCACCGGGGTTCCCCGTCGGGTCTGACGACCCGGAACGCTTCGTCGAACTCGACGTCTGGAAGCCTACTGAAGCGTTCGCTGACGCGCTCTCGGTCGTCGGGGTGGACGAACTGGGTGTACGACTCCGGGTCGTCGTACAGGCGTTGCCGGCTGACGCCCCAGATCTCGTCGAACGATGGGCTGATGTAGAGGTACGCCGCGGCATCAGCCGTCATGATCCAGACGATCTCGTCGAGATTCTCCGCGACCATCCGGAACTTCGCCTCGCTCTCGCGGAGGGCTTCCTGGGCCGTTCTCCGCTCGGTGATGTCGATGAGAACGCCCGGAAACGACTCGGGGGTGCCGTCGTCGGCACACTCGACGTGGCCGCGTGCGAGCACCCACCGAAGTTCGTCGTCGTCGTTCCAGACGCGGTACTCCGCTTCGTACTCGCCACAGGAGTCGACGGCCTCCTCGACCGCCCGTCTCACGCGGTCGCGATCCGCGTCGTGGATCGACGGGAAGAACCGCTCGAGCGAGACGCCCTCGCGCGCCTCATCGGGGTCGATTCCGAACTGGTCGGCGAACGACGCGCCGACGGTCATCCGATCCTCGGGGATCTCCCACTCCCAGGTGCCGATCGCACCAGCCTCGGTCGCCGCCTCGAGTCGGGCGTTCGCGTCTTCGAGGTGTCGTTCCCGCTCGTATCGGTCGGTGACGTCTCTGACCACCCCTACCGCACGCGTCGGCTCGCCCCCGTCGTCGAAGTAGAATTCGCCTTGCGCGGCGATCACCCGTCGTTCACCGTCGGCACGGACGATCCGACACTCGAACTCCCACGTGCCGGTCTCGAACGCCGTCTCGAAGCGCCGTTTCACCTCCTCGCGATCCTCCGGGTGGACGTGCTCGAGGAACGTCTCGAACCCCCAGTCCTCGAGCGGCTCCTCGTAGCCGAAGATCCGATCGTGTCTCGGCGACCTGACGGGCGAATCCTCGGTCTGTAAGTCGAGTTCCCACGTGCCCATCTCGCCGGCCTCGAGGGCGAGCCGAAGCCGCTCTTCGCTCTCTCGTAACTCCTCCATCGCCGCTGCGTGTACCGCTTCGCGCTCCTTTCGCTCGGTGACGTCGCGGAAGTACACCGACAGCCCCGTCTCCGAGGGGTAGGCGTTGATCTCGTACCAGCTCTCGAGCGGCTCGGGGTAGTACAGTTCGAACGAGGTCGGCTCCTGTGTGTCCATCGCCCGTTCGTACTCGACTTTGAGCATCGAGCCGGCCGCCCACTCGAACGTCTCCCAGACGTGCTTCCCCACGAGCCCCTCGTCGGTGACGTCGATCAACTCCTCGGCGCGCTCGTTGAGGTAGGTAAACCGCCAGTTCTCGTCGAGTGAGTAGAACGCATCCGAAATCCGACCGTGGAGCTCCTCGAGCGTGGGCTGTGACCGGTCGCGCTCGATCGCCATCGCGAGCACGTTCGCCACGCTCCGGAGGAAATCTACGGCGTGATCGTCGAACGCACGAGGAGTCGACGTGTACGCCCCCAGCACCCCCCACGGTGTCTCGCGCAAGCCGATGGGGACGCTAATGCCGCTGACGACGCCGTGGCTGGTGAGCAGGTCGGAGCCCGACAGGCGTTCCTCGCCTCCGAGGTCCTCGACGACGACCGGCTCGCCCGTGCGTATCACGTGCCCCGCCACCGAGTCCCCGGTCGCGGGGACTTTCGCCGATCCGACGAGTCCGTCGCGCCACCCCACCCCTTCCCGCAACAGGAGCGCGTCGTCGCCCCGCGAACCGTCGAGGATCGACACGTACTCCACCCCGAGTGGCTCCCCGACAGCCACGGCGGTTTCGGACAACAGTTGCTCGAGATCGTCGAGTTCGAGTGCGCGCCTCCCGAGGTCGGCGCTGACTGCTTGTTGGCGAGGTAACCGATGGCGCCCGGTGGCCTCGTCGGAGGAGGTCATTCAGCCACCCATATAAACGACGGACGGGTAAAGGTTTCTGTTTACTGTCATCTTTGCGTGAGTGTCCGCACGGAAGAACCGATCAGGTCGCGGGCGGTCGGGCGTTTCCCGACACCGACGGCTCGACGGTGAGCCGGCGATCGCCAGCGGAATGGAGGCGGCGCGCTCAGCAGAACCGGTCGTCGGCCCGCGTCGATCGGGCCGTCGAACGGGTCGACTCGAGCCAGCCCGCCTCGGCGCGCTCCGGGATGTCGAACTCGGGGACGAACGGCTTGACGTCGAGCAACGGCGTTCCGTCCACGACGTCGACGCCGACGACGGCCAGCTCGTTGCCGGTGACGTCGTCTATCTCGACGACCGAGAGGCCGATCGGATTCGGTCGTCGCGGCGCCCGCGTCGCGAAGATGCCACGTTCGGCGTCGTCGAGAAACGGCTCGACGTGCAACGGGCTGTCCGCGTCGGACGCGTGAAAGTGATACAGCAGAATGCAGTGGGAAAAGCCGTCCAGATCCTGCAATCCCGCGGCGTAGCGCTCGTCGAGCTCGACCGTCCCGGGCGTGTCAGCCGCGCCGACCGGCTGGATCGGCATCCCCTCTGGAGACTCGTACGGCGTCCGGATCACGCCGATCGCCTCGTACTCGATTGGCTTGTCCGTCATGCTCTGAGGGAGGCGGCGGGACGACAAATGGCTACCTCATCCACCCTACTCTTCGGCGTCGGCGTCGGCCCACAGCGGGTAGAGCGCGTCCTCGACCGGTTCGTCGATCGCCTCGTCCCCGATCCGGAGCGCCGGTTCGCCCTCGAGGACGACACCGATCTCGGCGGCCTCGAGCCCCGCCTCCTCGAGGTCTGCGAGCGCCGCGTCGACGTCGTCCTCGGGGACCGTCGCGAGCAGTGCCCCGGAGCCGAAGATCCGGAGGGGGTCGACGCCCGCCGCGTCGCACAGCTGTCGGGTCTCCTCCCGGATCGGGATCACCTCGCGGTCGACCTCGAGGCGGACGCCCGAAGCGTGAGCGAGCTCGTACAGTCCCGCGACGACGCCGCCCTCGGTGGGGTCGTGCATCGCCGTGGCGTACTCGCGCAGGACGCGGGCGTCGGGGACGACGCTGAGTTCGGAGAGGGAGGCCTCGGCGCGCTCGAGGACCTCGGAGTCGATCCCGAGTTCGTCGCCGAAATCCGCCGCGAGGATGGCCGTCCCCTCGATCCCCGCCGCTTTCGTGAGGAGCACCCGGTCGCCGGGCGTAGCGCCGCCGGTGGGGACGAACTCGCCGACGCCCATCGCCGTCAGCGAGAGCAACGGCCGCTCGAGCGCGTCGACGTACTCGGTGTGGCCGCCGACGATCGTCGCGCCGAGGTCGGCGGCGGCTTCGTCGAGGTCGCGAGTGATCGACTCGAGGATTGCCTCGTCGGGTTCGGGGAGCATGAGAACGACGGTGAGCCACCGCGGGTCGGCCCCCGAGGTCGCGACGTCGTTGCAGGCGATGTGGACGCCGAGGATTCCGACCTCCGAAGCGGCGAGGGAAATCGGGTCGGAGCTGACCACGAGCGTCCCCTCCGGCACCGCGATGGCGGCGGCGTCCTCACCGTAGGCTGGCCCCTGGAGAACCGACTCGTCGGCCTCGCCGGTCCGACCGAAGACGTGTGCGAGCAGGTCGTCCGGGCTCACTTTGCCGGGCATGGTACGTACTGGTACGATTCGAGGTTTGTAGCTGTCGAAGCCGCGCTCACTCGCGGACGGCCGCTCGCCGGCGTGTCTCACCGCGTCGATCCAGCAGCCTCGAGAGGACGGTTCGTTCGGCCCGCCGGAGCAACAGCGAGGCGGAACTCTCCGCAATACCCAGTTCGTCGGCGACGGCCGACAGCGACGCGGTCCGGGGCACGTCGTAGTAGCCAGCGTCGACGGCGACCGCGACGGCTTCGAGCTGTCGCCGGGAGAGGGCGCCCGCGAGCGTCCCGCCGCGGCGGTCGTACGTTCCGATCTCGTCGACCGTCACGGCGATCTCGTCGGGGAGCGCCTCGAGAAACCGCGCGGCGTCGTCGCCGTCGCCGACGAGCGTGAGCCCCATCGTCCCCCGCTCGTCGAACCGGATCGGCGGCACGACGACGAGTTCCAGCTCCGCGAACGCGCCCCGCCACGTGGTCGTCTCCGGGCGCGTCTCCTCGCGGACGGAGACGTGGAAGGCGTCGGCGTCGATCGGGGCGATGGCGTACTCCCGGATCGTGTCGATCTCCTCGAGTGCCTCGCGGTACCGTTCGCGGTCGCCCTCGACGTAGAACAGGACGTGCTCTCCGTCCGACGCCCCGTCGAGGTTCCAGGCACGCAGTTCCTCGTACCACGGCGCGTCGTCGTGCCGGATGAACGCCTGCATCGGGTGGCACAGCCGGTCGGGGAGTCGCAGCCAGACCTCGAGGTACTTCATCGCTCGAGTCGAAGCATCACCGTCCAGATACAAAAACGGGCTAGGTGTCTAGACGAAACGTCGAAGCGGCTCTCGAACCCACGAGAGGGTATGACCACGGAGCCGCTCACCGACGAGGGTCACGACGAGCGGTCGGTCGACGCAGCCGACGGCTCGAACGGTGCCATCCCGCCAGGTCCCGACGGCTATCCGGTCGTCGGCAACGTCCACCAGATCATGCGCGACCCGTTCGGCTTCCTCGAGGAGCTTCGGACCTACGGCGACGTCGTTCGGTACCGGATCGTCGGCAACGACGTCACGGCGCTGCTCCACCCTGCCGACGTCCAGCGGGTGCTCGTCGAGGAACCCGATCGGTTCGAGCGCTACCTCTTCGCCGACCGGGGGTTCGACTTCGCGCCCGAGGGCGTCCTGTTCACCCACGGCGACCAGTGGCGCAGCCAGCGCAAGGTCGTAGAACCCGCGTTCACGATGGAGCGGATTCGGTCGTACGCCGAGCCGATGAGCGCCTACGCCGAGGAGCTGGCTGCGACGTGGGACGACGGCGAAGAGGTCGCGCTGAACCGGACGTTCTCGAGGCTGACCCTGCGAATCCTCACGAAGGCGCTGTTCGACGTCGAGGTCGACCCTGGGTCGGACGACGAGGCGATCACCCGGGCGGCGCGGCTCATCAACGAACAGAGTAGCTCCCGGAGCTTCGCCGCGTTCCTGCCGCGGTGGCTCCCCACGCCGGGGAACCGCCGCTACCGGCGGGCGATGGCCGCCTACCGCGAGCGCGTCGACGACCTGATCGACCGACGCCGCGGCGACGGCGGCGACGATCTGCTGTCGAACCTCCTCCACGCGGAGACCCCCGACGGCGAGACGCTGACGGACGAGGAGGTCCGGGACAACCTGATCACGTTCACCTTCGCCGGCCACGAGACGACGTCGCTCGCGCTCACTTACACGTTCGTGCTGCTCGCCACGCACGACGACGTCCGGGCCCGACTCGAGGCCGAACTCGAGGACGTCCTCGACGGCTCGACGCCCGGTTTCGAAGACGTCCCCGCACTCGAGTACACCGACCGGGTGGTCACCGAGGCGATGCGGCTCTACCCGCCGGCGTACATGCTCTTCCGGAAGGCGACCGAAGACGCCGTCGTCGGCGGCTACGAGCTCCCAGAAGGGAGCATCGTCGCGCTGCCCACCTACGCGATCCACCACGACGGGCGGTTCTACGACGAGCCCGACGCGTTCCGCCCGGAGCGCTGGGCCGACGGCTACGAGGCCGAGCTGCCGGAGTACGCCTACTTCCCCTTCGGCGGCGGCCCTCGCCACTGTATCGGCATGCGATTCGCGCGCCTCGAGCTCGCGCTGGTCGTCGCGACGCTGGTCCAGCGCCTCGAGTTCGACCTCCTGAGCGACCCCGAGCCGGCGCTCTCGCCTGGCGCGACGCTGCAGCCGGCGTCGGACGTTCGGGTGCGGGTGCGAAAAGACGGATAAAACGGCTCGCTTCGCTCGCCGTTTTCAGTCCGAGGCCGCGAGCGCCGTCCCACCGGCGGCGATGCGCTCTTCCGCGTAGGCGTCTGCGGCCTCGATCGGCGTAATCCCACGGTCCTCAGCACGCTCGAACAGGTCGAGCAGCCGGTCGCCGATCCGGTCGGCGTCGGCGAGCGCCTCGTCCATCGTGCCGCCGCGGTACTCCGTCGCGACCGTGATCAGTCCGCCGGCGTTGAGGACGTAGTCGGGAGCGTAGAGGATGCCGCGCTCGCGGAGCTGCTCGGCGTGGGCGCGATCCTCGAGAATGTTGTTCGCGCCGCCGGCGACGACGTCGCACTCGAGCTGGGGCACCGTCTCGTCGTTCACGACGCCGCCGATCGCACACGGCGAGAAGACGTCACAGGGTTCCTCGTAAACGTTCTCGGGCGGGACGACCCCGACGTCGTGGGCGGCGGCGAACGCCTCGACGGCGGCTTCGTCGACGTCGCTCACCTTCACCGTCGCGCCGGCCTCGAGTGCGCGTTCGGCGAGACCGCTCCCAACCTTGCCGAGTCCCTGGACCAGGACGGTTCGGTCGGAGAGGTCGTCGGTGCCGTAGGCGGTCTCCACGCTGGCGCGTACGCCGGCGAAGACTCCGCGGGAGGTCACCGGTGAGGGGTCGCCGAGGCCGTCGCTGGTGCCGGTGACGTGGTCGGTCTCCCCCGCGATGACGTCCATGTCGTCGACGCCCGTGTTCACGTCGACGCTCGTGACGTAGGCTCCCCCGAGACGGTCGACGAACCGGCCGTAGGCGGCCATCATCGCCTCGGACTTCTCGGCCGGATCGGCGACGATCACCGCCTTCCCCCCGCCGAGCTCGAGGTCCGCCGCGGCTGCCTTGTACGTCATCGCCCGGGAGAGGCGGAGCACGTCCCGGAGCGCCGCCGCCTCGGTCTCGTAGGGCATGAGTCGCGTGCCGCCGAGTCCCGGCCCGAGCGTCGTGTCGTGGAGCGCGACGATCGCTCGCAACCCGGAGGCCTCGTCGACGACGTGCGTTACCTGTTCGTGTCCCCCCTCGAGCATCTCGGCGTGTACCATGTGGCAATATTTGCGAGGGCGGTGTAAATACGCTACCCATTTTCTCGCCGAGTCGAGCACCGACGTCGAAACACCGACCGCACGCTGCTCAGGCGATCCGTTCGATCCGATCCTCGAGGTCGAGCGACGGCGCTTCGTCGGGGGTGAGCCCGTAGACGGCATCGAGCAGGTTGATCCGGTAGCTCGCCGGACCGTTGTGGGGGAGCTCGGCCGCGCGCTCACCGGCGAGTCCGTAGGCGAGCGTGGCGTGGAGGGCGGCGATGCGGTCGTCCTCGAGTGCGCCACAGAACGACGCGACCGAGGCACCGAGCATGCAGCCGGTGCCGACGACGTCGCCCAGCAGCTCGTGGCCCGCGGAGACGCGGTAGGCGGCGTCGGGTCCCGCCACGACGTCCTCGACGCCGGAGGCGACGACGGCCGCGCCCGTGGCAGCCGCGAGCGAGCGCGCCGTCTCGCCGATCTCCGCGTACTCGCCGACGGATTCGACGCCTTTCACCTCCGCCTCGGCGCCCGCCAGATGGCTGATCTCGCCGTAGTTGCCCTTGATGGCCGCAACGTCGACCTCCGAGAGGAGGCTGGCCTGGACCTCGTCGCGAGTCGGCGTCGCGCCCGCGCCGACGGGATCGAGGACGACCGGAACGCCGTGATCGTTGGCCGCTCGCCCGGCCTCGTGGAGCGCCTCGATATTTCGGTCGCTCATCCGACCGGTGTTGAGCAGGACGGCGCCGGCCAGTTCGACCATCTCGCCCGCATCGCCGGGCGCGTCGGCCATCACCGGCAGCGCCCCCCAGTGGAGGGTGAGGTTCGCCAAGTCGTTTTTCGTCACTTCGTTGGTGAGCTGCTGCACGAGCGGCTGGCGCTCCCGGATCGCTTCCAGGGAGCTCGCGAGCGTCTCGCCGGTGACTGCGGTCGGATCAGTCATGGGAGACCTCCTTCGCGAGCGCGGCAGTTGCCCCTTTCGGGTCGTCCGCGGCCGTAATCTCGCTGATGACCGCCACGCCCGTCGCACCCGCCTCCACGACCGACGCGGCGTTCGCCGCGGTGATGCCACCGATACCGATCACCGGAATGTCGACCGCCTCGGCGACCGCGCGGACGCGCTCGAGGCCGATCCCATTTTGCTCGTCGTCGACGTCTTTCTTCGAGGTGGTACCGTACACCGCACCGACGCCGAGGTAGTCCGCGCCGTCGGCCTGGGCCCGCCGCGCCTCCTCGGGGTCCGCCGTCGAGTAGCCGATCACGGCTTCGGGGCCGAGCAGCTCCCGGGCGGCGGCGACCGGCAGGTCCGAGGCGCCGAGGTGGACGCCGTCGGCGTCGATCGCCAGCGCGACGTCGACCCGGTCGTTCACGAGCAGGTCGACGCCGGCGTCGGCGGTGAGCTCGCGCAGCTCGCGGCCGCGTTCGTACCGCCACCGAGCGTCGGTCTCCTTCTCGCGCAGCTGGACGACGTCGATCCCGCCGTCGATCGCCGCGCGAACGATCTCGGGCGTCGATCGGCCCGCCGAGAGCGACTCCTGGGTGACGAGGTAGGTCCGCCAATCCGGACGATTCATGGGTGGTACTTCCTGGGAGTCGGGAAAGGCCCTTCGGTCACGGCCGGTCGGGTCGAGACGCCGGCCGGAGACTACGTCACGAGGCTGTGATAACTCACTTATACGAGACTCACCAATCGAGGAGCTATCGATGGAACCGACGGCGACGACACAGCCGCTCGTCCGTTGTGAAAACGTGACGAAAGAGTACGGCGGCACAGCGGGCACCCCACTCGTTCGCGCGGTGGCGGGGGTGTCGCTGCGCGTCCCACAGACGGGGATCCTCGGCCTCGCCGGTCCGAGCGGATCGGGAAAATCTACCTTGCTCCACCTGCTCGCGGTGCTCGACCAGCCGACCGACGGTCGGGTGGTGTTCGACGGGGTCGACACCGGAAGCCTTTCGGCCAGCGAACGAGCACGACTCCGACTCGAGTCGGTCGGGATGGTGTTTCAGGGGTTTCACCTCCTACCCTCGCTGAGCGCCCGGGCGAACGTCGCCGTGCCACTCGTCGAGGCCGGGTGGGGAAAACGGCGGCGTCGCGAGCGCGCAACGCAGCTGCTCGAACGGGTTGGACTCGGGGATCGACTCGACCACCGGCCGGGACAACTCAGCGGGGGTGAGCGCCAGCGCGTGGCGATCGCTCGCGCACTCGCGGCCGATCCACGTCTCATCATCGCCGACGAGCCGACCGGCGAACTCGACACCGAGACGGGCGCGGTCGTCCTCGACGTCTTCGAGGAGCTCGCCGACGAGCGAATAGTCGTCCTGGCCTCTCACGACGACTGGGCGCTCGCACGAGCCGATCGGGTCATCAGATTGCAAGACGGAAAGCGTCTCGATGCATGAGTGGCCGACGCGCTCGCTGGGGTGGCCTGTTCGCCATCGCGACTGACCGGCTCGCCTACCAGCTTCGTTCGTGGGGTGCGTGGGCGAGCGTCCTCGCGGTCGCCGTCGCGATCTGTCTGATGCTCACCGTCGGCGCCGTCGCGCTCGGCCTGGCGACGGCGGATGAGATCGACAGCACCAACGCCGACTACCGGCTCGACGCCGGAAACGCGGCGGGCACGGCCGTCGTCTCGACGGATCGGCCACGGCTAGGCTCGGTCCACGAGGCCGCGAGCGCCCTCCACGACCACGAGACGGTCGACGGCGCGACGCCAGTCCTCTCGCGCGTCTTGCGCGTCGAGTCGGCCGACGACAGCGAGTACGCGATCGTGACCGGCACGGTCGCCGGCATGGGAGTCGACGACGTCTACGGCGTCGAGACGACTGGGTTGACCGACGGAGATCCCGCCCACGACGGCGACGAGCCGACCGGGGAGGCCGTCCTCTCTACGGGAGCGGCCGAACTGCTCGGCGTCGAGGCCGGCGACGAACTCGTCGTCTCGAACGACCTGACCGTCACCGTCGAAGCCGTCGCCGACACCGGGACGCCCACGGGCCGGCTCCCGATCGTCGTCGTGCAACTGAGCGAACTCCAGGCGGTGACCGGGGCCGACGAGGGCGACCGCGCCGACGCCATCCTCGTCGCGGGCGGCTCGGATGCCGAACCGGTGCTCGAGTCGCTGTACGACGAGGCCGAGGTCACCGACCTGTCGACGCTCGGGGTCGCGGCGGCGAGCGACGACGGACAGGCGCTGGCGATGGCCGTCGCCGCGTTCGTGGTCGGAACCGCCATCGGAACGCTCTTCACCGCGACGACGATGGGCATGGTCGTCGCCGCCGACCGTCCGGCGTTCGCGACGCTCGCCGCGATCGGCGTCTCCTGGCGCTCGCGCTCGCTGATCGTCGCGATCCAGACCTGCGCGCTCACGCTCCTGGGCGGCCTGCTGGGGACGGGCACAGCCGCGGCGGTGATCGCCGTCCTGAACCGCCTCGTCGCGCCGTCGGTCGGCCTCGGCCCGATCGCCGAAACGACCGGCCTCCTGTGGGTCGCTGGCCCCACCGTTGCCCTCCTCATCGGCCTGCTCACCGTGCCGTACCTGCTCGCCGTCTCCGCGTTCGGTTCGACGGTCGAGGTGATGCGCGGATGAGTCGCTTCCGTGGTGCCGTCGGCCTCGGCCTCCGTGGGGTCGGCTACCGCCGTGAACGGACCCTCCTGGCGATCGCCGGAGTCGCCCTGGCCGTCCTCTCGATCACGCTGCTGGCCGGCGTCGGCGTCGGCGTTCTGGAGACCGGCGAAGAGTCGTTCGACAGCGCCGACCGCGATCTCTGGATCGACGGCGGCCCGATCGCGCTCTCGCCGGCCGACGTCGGTGGCGTTCGACCGACGCTCACGGACGCCCATCAAACGGCAGACGAGATCGCCGCCCACGACGACGTCTCCGCGGCGGTCCCGATGGGCTTCCAGACGGTCTTCGTCGGCACCGACGAGGACGACTTCGACCGACTGCTCGCCGTCGGCGTCAGCGGCGGCGGAAGCGCCCTGTCACTCCAGGAGGGCGAGGGGTTCTCGGATTCCGATACGCACTACGCCAACGGCACCTACGGCGGCCCGATGAGCCACGAGGTCATCGTCGATCCCGAAACCGCCGCCCGGTACGACCTCGAGGTCGGCGATCAGCTCCACGTCGGCGGCACCACCAGCAACGCCCGCGCCAACGAGTTTACCGTCGTCGGCATCTCCTCCTCGCTCGATGAGTTTACCGGCGGGGAGACGGTCGTGCTCTACCTCAGCGAACTCCAGACGCTAACCGGGACCAGCGGCACCGACGAGGCGACGTTCATCACAGTGACTGTCGAGGACGATGCGGACGTCGCGGCCGTACAGGCAGAGCTCCAGGAAACCTACCCGGAACTCGACGTCCGAACGAACCGCGAACAACTCGAGGAGATTCTCGGTGATCAGCTCCTCGTCATCGCAGCCGGCATCACACTCGCCGTTCTGGCCGTCACCGGCGGCGCAGTGTTGCTGGTGACGCTGCTCACGCTCTCGATTCACCACCAGCGCCAGGAGTTCGCCGCCCTGCGAGCGATCGGCGTCTCGCGCTCGACGATCGCGACGATCGCCGCGACGCAGGGGTTCAGTTACGCGCTCCTCGGCGGCATCGTCGGCGTCCTGGCGACGCCGGTGTGTGCAGCAGCGCTCGATGCGCTCGCCTCCGAACTCACGGGCTTCGACGACCTCGTGCGAGTCGATACGACGATCCTCCTCGTCGGGTTCGGACTGGCGACGACGATCGGCGTCGTTGCCGGGCTGTACGCCGCCTGGCGCGTGACTCGAGTGCCGGCCCTGCACGTCCTCACGCGGTAGCGAGCCGTCACCGCGTTCGGAGCGCGTACGCCAGGACGCTGGCGAGTGCGAGCACGGTCAGCGCGACGAACGGCAGTCCGACGTCGTCAGCCCCGGATTCGTCGGGGTCGCTCGAGTGCTCGTCCGGGAGGTTCGGATCCAGCGCGTCGTCACCGTCGGCTTCGCCGCCTGCGGACTCGGTGCGTTCCTGGCCGACGTCGTCGTCCGTGGTGGCTCCTTCGTCGGTGGCTTCGGTTTCGCGTTCGCTATCGCCGTCGTCACCAGCGCCTTCGTCGCCGGCTCCCTCGCTCCCATCACCGTCGGTCCGGTCCGATTCGTCGTTGCTCTCGTCGCTGTCCCCACCGTTCCCATCGTTTCCGCCATCGCGCTCGTCGCTTCCACCAGTTCGCTCGTCGCCATCGCCCTCGTCACCATCGCCCTCGCCACCATCGCTCTCGTCGCCTTCGTCGCCATCACCCTCGTCGCCCTCGTCACCATCGCCTTCGTCGCCATCACCCTCGTCGCCCTCGTCACCATCGCCTTCGTCGCCATCACCCTCGTCGCCCTCGTCACCATCGCCTTCGTCGCCATCACCCTCGTCGCCCTCGTCACCATCGCCTTCGTCGCCATCACCCTCGTCGCCCTCGTCACCATCGCCTTCGTCGCCATCACCCTCGTCGCCTTCGTCGCCATCACCCTCGTCACCCTCGTCACCATCGCCTTCGTCGCCATCACCCTCGTCACCCTCGTCACCATCACCCTCGTCGCCATCGCCCTCGTCGCCCTCGTCGCCCTCGTCGCCATCACCCTCGTCGCCCTCGTCACCATCACCCTCGTCGCCATCGCCTTCGTCGCCCTCGTCACCATCGCCTTCGTCACCGTCACCCTCGTCGACCGCTACCAGCTCGGCGTCGACCGTTTTCGTCTCCTCAGAGACGACAGTCACCGTCTCGAGCGCCGACTCGTATCCGTCTGCGTCCCACTCGAGGTCGTACTCGCCGGCTTCGAGTTCCTCGAGGAGGTACGTGCCGTCGTCGTCGGTCGTCGTGGCGTCGATCGACTCGCCGGACGCAGACAGCGTGACGTCCACAGCCGGGATCGGGTCGCCGGTCTCTCGGTCCGCGACCGTTCCCGCGAGGGCGCCGTCAGGCTCCTCCGTCGGCTCGACGACGGCGACGCCGTGTCTGTCGCTCACGCCGACCGGGATCGGTTCGTCGGAGCCCTCAACCGCCACCGCGTACGCGTCGTACGCGCCGTTCTCGAGCGAGTCGACGTCGAACGTCGCGACGTAAGTGTTGCTCCCCTCAGAATCAGCCTCGATCCGCGTCTCGTCGCCCCCGTTGGCGAGCACGAGTTCGACGCTGTCTGGGGCCCCATCGGCTGCCGACGGCACCACGGTGATCTCGATCTCGGCCGTCTCGTCGGTCGGAAGTTCGTCGGGGATCGCGACGTCGAAGTCGTATCCGGAGACGACCACCGGTTTGATCGCCTCGAGTGAGCCATCCTGAACGACGCCGAGGCTGTACGTTCCAGCGCCCTCCAGGGCGGCGGCGTCGAAGTCGTGTGTCTGGGTGCCCTCCCCTCTACTGAAGTCGACGATCTCTTCGTCCGCGTTGTACAGGTTCGTCGAGTAGACGTCGTCGTTCGGTGCCGTCACGTCGACGGGGACGGACTCGGATTCGTCGACGACGATGACCGACGACACCTCGAACTCGGTCCCGTCGGCGGTTACCGTCCGCGGTGGAACGTCGACGGTCTGTCCATCGTCTCCACTGATCACAAAGTCGCCGCCTGCCGCCGTCACGCCGCCAGCGACACCGACCGAAAGAACCGCCGCCAGCACGACCACGACGAGGAGGTGTGCAGCGGCAACTCGAGTTTCCATACCGATCCGGTACGGCAGACGGGGACCTAAAACTGACGGGATCGTGACTGTCGATTAATCGCTGTGGTTGCGTGTAAAATAAAGGACGAATCGTATCGCGTCCGGCTACTCGAGCGTCTCGACGATCTCGAAGGACGCGTCGACTGCATCGCCGACCGTGTCGATAGCCTGTGACTCCCCGTCACTGACGTCGCCGTCGAACTCGACCAGTGCGGCCGTGAACGTGTACTCGCCGGTCTGGGCTTCGTCGCCAGCGGTAACCGTTACCTCGGCGAGTTGCTCGCCGTCGGCGGCGTTGAGGTGGTCGCCGGAGACCGTCTCGTCGAGGTAAAAGACGCCGTCGTCGACGTTATCCTCGACGACCTCGGTCGCGCTGATACCCAGCTCAGGGATGAAGACGCTCTCGACTTGGAAGTCGTCTTCGGCGCCGATGTCGACGGGTTCGCCGTCGGGGTCCTCGGTTGACAGCTGGATGGCGAACTCGGCGTCCTCGGCGAAGTCGCCGTTGACTTCGAGTCCCACATCACGCTCGTAGGTCTCGCCCTGTTCGAACTCCTCACCCTCGATCTCGCTGAGGTCGAAGTCGGCCTCGAGTGCCTCGACGATCTCGAAGGTCGCGCTGGCTTCCTCGTCGATCGTGCGGACGGCCTGTGACGTCTCGTCCCCGTCGTCGTCGAACTCGACGAGCGCGGCCGTGAACGTGTACTCGCCGGTCTGGGCTTCGTCGCCGGCGGTGACGGTCACTTCGGCGAGCTGCTCGCCGTCGGCGGCAGTGAGCTGTTCGCCGGTCACCGTCTCGTCGAGGTAGAAGACGCCGTCGTCGACGTTGTCCTCGACGACCTCGGTGGCGTCGATGGCCAGGCCGGGGATGAAGACGCTCTCGACCTCGAAGTCGTCTTCGGCGCCGATGTCGACGAGCTCGCCGTCGGGGTCCTCGGTGGACAGCTGGATGGTGAACTCGGCGTCCTCGGCAAACTCGCCGTTGACCTCGAGTCCGGCCTCACGCTCGTAGGTCTCGCCCTGTTCGAACTCCTCGCCCTCGAGTTCGCCGAGGTCGAACGTGGCTTCACCAGGTTCGGCCTCTGCCTCGAGTTCGAAGTCGACGCCCTCGATGGTCTCGTCCTCGTCGACGGGAACGGTCGCCAGTTTGGAGTCCTGGTAGCCGTCGGCGGTTGCGCGGATCGTGTGTTCGCCGGGCTCGACGGCAAGCGCGTACGTGCCGTCGGCGTCGGTCGTGGTGAGGACGTTGTCGAACCGGTCGACGATCTCAGCACCCTCGATCGGGTCGCCCGCAGCATCGGTGACGGTGCCCTCGATGGTGCCGTCCTCGCGGTCGACGTCGAGCGCGAAGTCGAGCGTGACCGTCTCGCCTTCCTCGACATCGACGGACTCGTCAGCGGTCGCGCCCTCGTACTCGACCCCGACGGAGTAGGCACCGGGTTCGTCGATTTCAATCGTGTAGACGCCGTCTGCGTCAGTCGTCACCGGCTCGTCAACGGACTGGGCACCGAGGTATTTGGTCTCCTCAGCTGAGACGGTCGCGCCCTCGATGGGTTCATTCTCGTGTTCGTCCGTCACGACACCGGTGATCTCCTGGGTGACCTCGACGGGGTCGCCGCTTCGCCACGCGTCGATCACGTCGCGCAGAAGGTTGGTGTCGATCTCACCGCTGCGCCAGTGATCGATCGCCTCACGCAGGCCGTCGGTTTCGACTACGCCGGTGTCGTCGTCGGCGTAGTCGGCCAGTGTCTTTTCGTCGTCGGTACCGTCGTCTGCGACTGCGCTTCCGGCCATCCCGATCCCTCCGATCGCGAAGACGGAGAGGACCATCAGGGCTGCCAGGAAGACAGCGCGAATTTGTTCTACGTTAGTTGTCATTAGATGTGTTCGATTTGTATCGGCTTTCGCTCGAAACGGCTCGTACGCCGCTCGACTGCGTGCATTTCGCACTCGTATACGCACTCATTACTATCTGGAATCGTTACGGGTCACAGGTGGCCCAACACAAGACAACAACATATAATTTCCGGAGCTCGCCACATATTAGTTTAGTTTCATTGAGAAAAGCAAACATTCAGGATGAGTGTGGCCCGAGACGGGACAGTCGCCGTCGGCTCGCCGAGGATCACTCCACAGTGACGCTCTTGGCGAGGTTCCGCGGTTTGTCGATCGACCGGTCAAGCCGGTGTGCGACCCAGTAGGAGACGAGCTGGAGCTGGACGTTCGCGAGAATCGCCCCGGCGAGTTCGTCGCCAGCGGGCACCTCGAGGACGTGGTCGGCGTAGCGTTCGATGTCAGTCTGGCCGTCGGTGACGGCGACGACGGGAGCGCCGCGGGCTTCGACCTCCTTGACGTTGCCAACGGTCTTGCGGGCGCGTTCGCCGTCACCGACGACGACGGCGAACACCGGCGTGTTGTCGGTGACGAGCGCCAGCGGGCCGTGTTTCAGCTCGCCGGCGGCGAAGCCCTCGGCGTGTTTGTACGTGATCTCTTTCAGCTTCAGCGCCCCCTCGAGCGCGACGGGGTACTGTGGCCCTCGGCCGATGAAGAAGTAGGCGTCGGCGTCCTCGTAGGCCTCGGCGACCTCGCGGGCAGTGGAGGTGTCGAGGACGGTCTGGATGCCGTCGGGGACGTCCCGGAGCGCGCGGACGACGTCGCCGGCGTCGGTTTCGCTCAGCGCACACGCGAGCATCGTCAGCGCCGCCTGCTGGCTCGCGAAGGACTTGGTCGCGGCGACGCCGATTTCGGGCCCGGCACGGATGTAGAGGACGTGGTCGGCCTCCCGGGCGGCCGAGCTACCGACGACGTTCGTGACGCCGACGGTCGTCGCGCCGGCGGCGTTGGCCTCCCGCAAGGCGCGCATCGTGTCGGCCGTCTCGCCGCTCTGGGTGACCGCGACGACGAGCGAGTCCGGCCCGACGGGGCGCTCGGCGGCGGTGTACTCACTGGCCAGGTAGGGCCGCGCCGGGACGCCCCGGGACTCGAGCAGTCCCGCGCCGAACATCGCCGCGTGATAGGAGGTGCCACAGGCGACGAACTGGACGGGGCCCTCCCACTCGAGGGCGGGCAGCTCCTCGAGGGTGATCGAGCGCTCGAGTTCGTTCACGCGGCCGCGGAGACACTCCCGCAGCGCCGACGGCTGTTCGTGGATCTCCTTGAGCATGTAGTGGTCGTAGCCGCTCTTGCCGGCGTCTTCGGCATCCCACTCGATCGTCTCGACGGTCGTCTCGACGACCCGGCCGTCGGCGTCGGTGACGGTGACCGTCTCGGGGGTGAGCGTGGCGAACTCGCCGTCGTCGACGTAGATCACCCGGTCGGTGTAGCGGATGAACGCCGGGACGTCGCTCGCGAGGTAGTGGCCGTCGTCGCCGAGCCCGAGCACGAGCGGCGACTCGTTTCGGGCGGCGTAGATGGTCTCTTCGCCCTCGAAGACCGCCGCGATCGCGTAACTGCCCTCGAGGCGACCGATCGCCCGCCGAAACGCGTCCTCCCGGTCGAGGCCCGCCTCGAGGAACGCTGCGATCAGGTGCGGGACGACCTCGGTGTCGGTGTCGCTCTCGAACGTGACGCCGCCGTCGGCGAGCTCCTCGCGCAGGGGCTGGTAGTTCTCGATGATGCCGTTGTGGACGACGGCGACCCGGCCGTCGGCGTCGGTGTGGGGGTGGGCGTTGCGATCCGACGGCGGGCCGTGCGTGCTCCAGCGAGTGTGGCCGATGCCGACCGCGTCGCCCGCGAGCGCTTCGCCCTCGAGCGCCGACTCGAGCGCCGAGAGCTCGCCTTCTTTCTTGCGGACGGCGATCGACCCGTTGGCGAGTGCGATGCCTGCAGAGTCGTAGCCGCGGTACTCGAGCCCCGAGAGCCCCTCGAGTAAGACGTCGAGGGCGTCGTGCTCTTCGGTTTCGCCGACGTAGCCGATGATCCCACACATCAGCCACGCACCTCCACGTCCGCCGCGACGGTGCCACGGACGGTCGAGCCGGCGTGGACGACGGCACTCGAGCCGACGACCGCCCCCGGCGCGTACGTGACGCCGCCCTCGTCGGTGACGCGGTCGGCGAGCACCGCCCCGAGCCGGCGGTTCCGATGGACGGTGCCCTCGATCTGGACGTCGCCGGGGCCGCCGACGACCGTCGAGCCCGCGCCGATGCGGACCCCGCGGCCGGTGACGCAGTCGCGAAGCGAGACGGTCGGCCCGAGGCGGGTGTCGGCGTCGACGGCGCTCCCCTCGACGACGGCGTTCGCGCCGACGGTGACGTTCTCCCCGAGGCAGGTGCCGGGCCCGACCACGGCGCCGGGGCCGACCACGCAGTCCTCGGCGACGACGACGGGCTCGACGAGCGTCGCCGTCTCGTGGACACGCGCCGAGTCGGCGACCTGCGTGTCGGCGAAGCCGTGTTCGAAAGCGGCGTCGGCCAGCGCCAGCAGGTCCCACGGGTAGGTCGCGTCGACCCAGACGCCCTCGGAGACGACGCCCGTGACCGTCGCCCCCGAGTCGAGCAGCGCCGAGAGGCCGTCGGTAAGCGAGTGTTCGCCCGCGCGCGGCTCGGCCGCCCGGATCGTCTCGAAGACGTCGGGCTCGAGCGCGTAGACGCCGGCGTTCAGCAGGTAGTTGCGGTCGTCGCGCGGGCGCTCGACGATCTCGTCGACGGTGCCGTCGTCGTCGAGGAGGACGCCGCCGTACTCGCTGACGTCGCGGCGGTGGATCAGCCCGAGCGTGGCGTCGCCGTCGTGGCCCGCGAGCACGTCGCTGACGATCCGGCGATCGACCAGCTGGTCGCCGTTGACGACGAGACACGGGCCGTCGACGGCGTCGGCGGCCTGGAGGAGCGCGTGGCCGCTCCCGAGCTGTTTCTCCTGGGTGACGTAGCGGATCGGCACGTTCCGGTAGGTCGGTCCGAAGTGCGACTGGACGCGCTCGCGGCCGTAACCGACGACGACGGTGAGATCGGTGATTCCGGCCTCGAGCAACTCGTCGAAGACGCACTCGAGGACCGGCCTCGTCGCCACCGGCAGCATCGGCTTCGGTCGGTGTCGCGTCAGCGGCCGCAGCCGACTTCCCTCCCCCGCTGCGAGGACGATCGCGGAGTAATTCTCCATGGATACTGAGACAATTCTGTACCAGCGTTATTCTTTCGGATCGGTATTTCCACCCAGCCGAACGGAGGACGACGGCCCCAGACGAGCGTTCGCGGCCCTCTCGACGCCACCACCAGTGAACGACCGGTCGCACTCGAGGGAGTGCGACCGGTCGCCGTTGTCTCAGTCGGCGTCCGCGGGCGCCTCGACGTCGACCCAGAGGTGGACGCTGTACTCGGTGTCGTCCATCGATGGCTCCTCGGGCACCTCGTCGACGTAGAGCAGCCAGACGAGCCGGACGTCCTCGCCGACGAGCGTCGGCTCGAGGGCGTGGCTGTGGAGCCACGACTCGTTGTGCGCGAGGCGGGGTGAGTATCGGTCGAGCTCGCGCTGTTGCTCGACGACCGTCTCGTTGCCCGCGTGGGTGACTTCCTGCTCGAGGACCACCACGGTGTAGTCGACGGTGTCGTGTTCGTGGTTGTCGACGCCGACGACGATCTCCTGGGGCTGCCCGAGTTCGAACTCGGTCGGGTAGTTCGCGGCGACGCGGTCGCCGTCGTCGTCCTCGGTCAGGATGTAGATCGCCGAGAACTGTTCGCCCTGGGGCGGGACGACGATGGCGAAGGTGAGGGTGCCGACTGCGAGCAGGATCGAGAGCACGAGCAAGACGTTCAGGACGCCGTCGAGGCGGGTCTCCGGTTCGAGCAGTTCCGCGCGGCCCGCCTCGAGCCAGTCGCGGTAGGGGACCTGGAACCGCTCGTCGGCGGGGAGCTGCCGTCGCCGGACGGCGGCGACGGCGGTCGTCGCGACGGTGAAGGCGGTGACGGCGACCATGATCGGGGTGAGGCGGATGCCCCAGGGAGTGAAGTTGAGCACGAGCCCGAGCAGCGGGACGATCGCGATGCTCAGCCCGAAGGAGAGTGCGACGCGCTCGATGCCGTCGATGCCCGACCGGTCCGCGAGCGCCCAGAACGCGTCGGCTGACTCCTCGGCGTCGGGGTCGTCCTCGGCGTCGGGGTCGGATTCCTCGAGGTCGTCGGCCGTCGGCGACTCGCCCGCCTCGGGGAACAGCGCCGCGATGAACGCGTAGCCAGGGATGAAGAGAACGAAGACGAGCCCGAGCGGGATCCGCAGCACCGTCTCGCGGATGAGCGGGGCGAAGACGGCGACGTTCACGAGCGCCGTCCAGACGAGGACGGCCGCGAGGTCCGCCGGCAGCTGCCGAATCGGTCGCGGCAGGAGCAGCCGAAGCGAATCCCTATCGGCCATGTACCGATCGGTTGCCCCGTCGCGGGTAACAGTCTGTCGATCGATCGGATCGCCGGGGGAAGGTGTGCAGGGCCGGCGCGTCGGTGGCGGTCGTCGCAGGCTTCCCAGCGGTCGCGGCCAGCGCTCGAGTGGCGGCCGTTGCAGGCTTCCCAGCGGTCGCGGCCAGCGCTCGAGTGACGGTCGGCGGCTCCCCGACGACCACCGTCGCGTCGCGGTCAGTCATCGGCCACCTCGGCCGTCGCGCTGGGCTCGAGGCCACAGAGGCGGTGTACCCGCTCGAGGACGGACGCCGCCTCGCCCTCGGGGACCGCCTCGGGCGTGAACGTCGCGCGCTCGTAGGCCTCGGTCACCGCCCTGAGGTCGTCGCCGTCCTGGCCACGGTAGCGCCCGTAGAACTCCCAGTGGGTCAGCGTCCGATCGTCGTCGACCTCCCGGCGGAGCGTCCGTCGAACGGCGGCGTACCCTGTTTGGATCGCCGTGTTCGGCCGGCCGTCCACCAGGTACTCGGCCGCCCGGCTGGCCAGCGGCTCCGGCGTCGTCGGGGAACTCGACTCGTCCCCGTCACCGCCGTCGTCCGGGCGAACGTCGGTGGCGTCGGTCGCCGGCTCCGGTGCCCGGCGTCGCCGGTACCACCAGCCGCCGCCGGCGACGAGCGCGAGTCCCACGAGCACCGTGGCGCCAGCGAGCCAGCCCGACCACGCCGTGGTCGGCGCCGACGAGCCGGTCGCTGGCGACTCGAGGGGCGCGCTCGTGCTGGCTTCGGCCGGGGCCAGATTCGTTCCACGCCCGTCGAATGTCGCGGCGAGTGTGACCGCCTCGTCGGCGTCGGCCGGGACGTGCACCGTCGCCTCGAACGCCCCGTCGGGGCCCGTCGTCGCCGTCGCGACGTGGGCGCCGTCGACGGCGAGTTCGATCGGCTGGTCGGGGACGCCGTCGCCGTCTACGGTCTCGAGCGTCCCGCTCACCTCGAGGTCGTCGTCTCCCGGCGCGTGGTCGATCGAGAGTGCGGTCTCGGTCTCGTGCACCGTGATCGGCGTCGTCTCGGTGGTCGCGGCGAGCGCCCGTTCGTCGAACGGAAGCCGGGCGGTGAGCTCGTGTTCGCCGTCGGGGATCGTCGCGGGCGTCTCGACGGCCCCGTCGAACGAGCCGTTCGTCACCCGGACGTCGCCGAGGCGGACGTCGCCGGCGGCCACCTCGAGAGCCACCCCGTCGACCGGGACGTCGTCGACGGCCAGCTCACCCGAGACATTGATCGACTCGCCGTAGGCGGTGTCGGCGGTGGCGTCGTCGATCGTCACCGTCGGCTCGACCTGGTCGATCGAGACGGGAACCGTCGTCTCGCCGCCGAGGTACGCCGACGTCCGATCCGGGCGGTATCGAACGTCGAGGGCCGTCGTCGAGAGCGGCTCGTCGACCGGCCGGTACCGGAACGCGAACGTGCCCGCGTCGTCGGTGTGGACCGTCCGGGCGTCGCCGGCGACCTCGAGGGTGAGCGACTGGTTCGCAACGGGGGTGCCGTCGGCGGTCGTCAGCGTGGCGGTCGCCTCGAGGGGCGTCAGAAACGAGATCGATTCGACAGCGTCGACGGTGAGCTCGGTCTCCTCGAACTGTTCGAGCCGGATCACCGTCTGTTCGTCCTGGACCCGCTGGTTCGTCTCGGTCGTCGCCTCGACGCTCTCGGAGAAGTCGACGCCGGTCGCCTCGTCGAGGCGCTCGAAGTGGATCACGATACTGTCGCTGAGCGCTTCGATCTCCGCGGCGAGCGCCTCGAGCTCTCTCGCGAGCTCCCTCGCGAGCTCCTCGTCGCCCTCGTTCACGGCGTCCTCGTAGGCGTCGCGGGTCTCGTCGAACGCCTCGAGCAGGTCGATGAGTTGCGCCTGTTCGTCGCGGACCTCCTCGAACCGCTCGTCGGGGGTGGGCTCGTCGTCGGCCTCGTCCTCGTCGTCGGCCGTCTCGTAGTTCCCCGTCTCGCCGTCGACCTCGACGAGCTGGGCGAACCGGCCGCGGTACTCCTCGTCGATCAGCTGGCGGGCGGCGTCGTACTCGCCCTGGCTCAACTCGAGCGTGCTCTCGCCCAGCTGGCTCCCGAGTTCGCGCTCGAGCCAGCGCTGGACGCCGTCGAGGTCGCCGGTTTCGCCGTACTCCTCGGGGTGCTGGTGGCGGACGGTCTCGTTGGCGGCGTCGTCCTCGGTCGCCGCGGCGATGCCGGTCGTGGCTCGCTCTGCGTCCCCGACGACGACCGCCCCGCTCGCGAGGAGGGCGAGACAGCCGACGAGGAGCGCCCCCAGTACGAGTCGGCGACCGACAGTGTTCACACAGGCGACTGGTCGTTGGGTGGTAAAAAGCGTTCACTTCTCCGGGCGAAGCGGGAGCGATCAATAGCTTAAACACGTCACTGGCTAACCACAGGATGTGTACGCCACACGCCGACTGTGGGCGGGGTTCGTCCTCGTCGCCGCCCTCACCGCGTTCGCTGCCGTGCTCGAGCGACCACTGCTGGTCGCCGGCGCGGCCCTGCTCGGCGCGTGGCTCCTCGCACAGCAGGTGGCGTTCGTCGTCGAACTCGCACGCGTACGCGAGGCGCTCTCGGTCGACCAGGACGTCGAACGCCGCGGGGTCCGGACGGGCGAGACGACCGTCGCGACGCTCGAGGCCCGGCTCGATCGGCCGGCGCGGCTTCCTCTCTCGCTCGCCGGCGGGCTGCCGACGGCCACGACGGCCGAGGCGCCGCTCGCGCTCTCGCTGGCGCCAGGCGAGCGCCAGGACGCCGTCGCGACGACGGCACGCTGGCCCGTTGCCGGTCGCCATCGCTTCTCGGCGGCGACGGTGACGGTGGCGTCGCCGTACGTCGGTGAACGGTTTCCGGTCGGCCCGACGCCAGCGGTCACCGTCGCATCGCGTGGATCACGACGCGTCCACGTGGGCTCGGGCGGCACCCGCATCGCCGCCTACGGCTCCCACGACGGCGGTCAGCTCGGCTCGGGCGTCGAACCCTCGGAGCTGCGCGAGTACACGAGCAGCGACACCGTCAGACGGATCGACTGGAAGGCGACGGCCCGCCTCGGCACGCCGTACGTCCGCGAGTACGAGACCGAGACCGACCGACAGACCCTCCTCATCGTCGACGCGCGGCCCTCGACGACGGTCGGACCGCCCGGGGAGACGAAACTCGAGTACCTCCGCGACGTCGCACTCGCGATGGCCGAAGCCGCCCGACGGCAGGACGATCCGGTGGGGCTGTTGACGGTCGCCTCCGACGGGGGCTACCTCGAGCCGGCGTCCGGGCCGGGACCGTACACGGCCGTCCGCCGCCGGCTGCTCGACCTCGAGGTGGGCCGACGCGACGGCCACGCTGGTGGCCCGACGTCGGAAACGGCCGGCGACAGCCTCGCCGCCACGCTCACGCGCTCGCGACTCGGTCGCCGAAATCACCGGTCGGCGTTCGTCGACGACGATCGGTTCGCGCGAACGCTTCGCCCCTTCTACGCCGATCGCGGCTCGACCACCGTCGACTCGACCGGTCACCCGCTCCCGGACGCCGTCCGCGCGGCGCTCGGCCACTCCCGACGCCGGCTGTCGACGATCGTCTTCACCGACGACAGCCGGCCGGCCGAGCTGCACGACCTCGTGACGCTGGCGCGCCAGCGAGGCCACGAACTCACCCTCGTGCTCGCCCCGTCGGTGCTCTACGAACCCGGCGGGCTGGCCGAGCTCGATCAGGCGTACGCCCGCTACCTCGAGTTCGAGGAGCTCCGACGCGAGCTGGCGCGGGTCGACGGCGTCACCGCGCTCGAAGCCGGCCCCGGTGACCGGCTGTCGGCGGTGCTGGCCGCCGGCCGCACGCGAGGTGAGCGCCGTGGCTGAGCAGCCGCCTGCGACCGACCGCGAGCGCCCGTGGCCGGTGGTCGGCGCCCTGGTGGTGTGTACGGTCGCCCTCGGGCTGGTGGTCGGGCCGGTCGGCGCCCTCGCCGGGCTCGTGACCGCGGCGGTCTGGTACGGCCTCGGCGTGCCGTACGCGCTCGCCGCCGGCCACGTGGTGCTCGTCGCGGCCACGCCCGACCGCCTCGCGCCGTCGACGATCGTCCTCGTCGAACTCGCGTTCCTGACCCTGCCCGTCGCGTCCGTCCGCCGGACGCCCGCCCCGCTCGTCGCCGGTGGCGTCGTGATCGGCGCCGGCGCCGGCCTGGGCGCCCTCGCGTGGGCGAGCTACGCCAGCCGCGGCCCCTGGATCGCGGCGCTCGTGCTCCTGGGAACGCTCGCGCTCGTGGCCTACGGCGTCCACCGGTACGAACTCGTTCGCCTCGGGCTGGTCCCCGACGCGACCGACGAACACCCCCCAACGACCCGAAACGATCCATGAGAACGGTACGCTTCGACACGGACGACGCGGAGGAGCCGACCCCCGACGACGACACGGTGCCGGCCGACGAGCACCTCGAGCTCGCGGCCCGGGCGGAACTGCTGGCCGAAGAGAACAGCCGCCTTCGCGAGGAGTACGTCCGGGCCCGCCGGGCGCAGTACCGGAACACGGCGCTCGGGCTCGCCGGACTCGGCGTCGTCGCCGGGCTCGGCGGGCTGCTCGTTCCCGGCAGTCGCGAGGTGCTGTTCGTGCTCGCCGCCACGGGGCTGTTCGGCGGCCTCCTCACCTACTCGCTCACCCCCGGCCGGTTCGTCGCCGCCGAGGTGAGCGAACGCGTCTACGCCGGGCTGGCGGCCAACCAGGCGGCGCTCGCGGCCGAACTCGGATTGCGCGAGGAGCGCGTCTACTTCCTCGGCGAGGGCGGCGGCGTTCGGCTGTTCGTCCCGCGCCACCGCGAGTACGACCTCCCGGACGCCGACGCCGGGCCGATCGTCGCCGACGAGCGGTCACGGGGGCTGGTGCTCGAGCCGACCGGCGATCGACTGGTCCGCGAACTCGAGCGCGGCCTGCCGGGCGAGCTCGCGGGGCAGCCGGCCGCGCTCGCCGCCCAGCTCGCCGACGGACTCGTCGAACAGCTCGAACTCGCCCGGAGCGCCGAGCCCGACGTCGACCCCGAGGCGGGCCGGGTGACGGTGGCGCTCGTCGACCCCGCATTCGGCCCCGTCGACCGGTTCGATCACCCCGTCGCTTCCTTCTTTGCTGTCGGCGTCGCGACCGGCCTCGACCGGCCGATCTCCCTCGAGGTCGACCCGGGCGACGACCGAGCCGACTGGCTGGTCACCTGTCGCCTGCCGCTCGAGGAGTGAGCGCGTCGCCGTTCCGAGTCCACGGCGTTGGTCCCGATGAGACGGACGGTATTTTGCGTGTCGCTCCCCCCCTGCTAACTGCCACAACACACATTATTCATTGATTATAAATCAAAACATGTTCAGTTCAGAATCCGGAACTGATGTTGATGACGAGACAGCCATCGGTACGGCGGATTGTGCAGCGAAACAGCAAGAGACGGTCGTTCCCCGTCGTCGGTTGCTCCAGTACTCGGCCGGGAGTGCGGTTGGGCTGCTTTTGACAGGGATGACGGGCGGACAAGCGACGGCGACGACGGCATACGACTACGAACTCGAGGTCACCGTTTTGGATCCCAACACGGCCGATCTGTCCGCTGGGGACGGTGATTCGACGCTGGAGGACGGCGTTAGCGCGTCGACCTCCGTTTCCGGATCCCCAGACGGAGCGGTCCTTGACGTCAGCGGTTCGATCACCGTGTTGATTCAGAGCCCCGCCGGTGACGAGATTCCCGACTCAACGGTCGAACTCTACCACGCGGAAGACTGGACCGGTAACCCCGACACGTCCATTCCGCTCAGCGTCGAAAACACCGGTGAGGATAGCAACATCTCCACGTTCGATGGGCTGGCAGTCGGCGACTCCGCCGATCCAGATAGCCACGTCGACTACGTCATTCGTGCGGTGAACGAGGACCGCGGGTTCGTGCCTAGCACGAGTCAAGTCTCGCTCCACGACCCCGACCAGACCGGTCCGACCGAGGTTCTGACGCTCGAACACGATGAGTTCGTTGACGAGGCAGTCCTCCACAACGGGACTACGACCGAGGTTCGAATCGAAGGCCATGTATTATCACAGGATGGTGAGGACTCCTGGCCTGCCGCCGGTCAGACCGTCGAGCTCACTCTCAGCAATGACCAAGTCGGTAACCTGTACGGTACAGAAGTAGTGCTGGACGCAGACGGTATCGTGAGCACCATCTTCGAAGCAGGTCCCGAGGAGGGAGTGACAGACATCGACGCGGTGACCTGGAACGCGGAAAATGAGACGTTCGAGACGGACAGCAGTCAAAATGCTACAGTCTTCGTCTACGACACCGGCCAGATCACCGGCGACGTCATTACCGATGAGAGCGAACTGATCCCGGGGGCAGACGTGACGCTCTTTCGGGGTGACACAGCCACTAACGACTTCGATGAGGTCGTTGATAATACTATTACTGGTCCCGAAGGATCATACTCATTCGTTGGTGTCGTGACTGGTGACGATTACCAGATTGAAGCTGAATATGAGGGTGAAACGGGTGTGAGTGAACCGATTCCGGATCTCGAAGCACAGACTGTCAATAGAGACATCGTAATTGCAGGCGCCGAGTTACCGTCGGTCGAAGAGTACGCTTCCCCCAAATCAGGACGAGTAGAAACCGATGGGCTTCGGGATGCGATCGACGACTGGCGCGATGGCGACGTCGACACCGACCTCCTGCGGGACGTCATCGACTACTGGCGAAGCGGCGACCAGGTAAACTGACTCGCTCGAGTGGCGGCTCGCGTCACGACAGCGAGTGCAGACACGGGATTTTGCTCGAGGACGCCTTCGAGAGCCTTCTTCGGTGATGCCACTGTCACGGGTTCTTCACTCGCTGATGGATCGTCCTCGAAGTCCTCGCCATCGGCTACTCAAAACGGACGTCAATCTCTGGAAACGCCACGTGATCCGTTTCCCCACCCTGATTCGACCGGGCGGCCGTGAACAGCCCCTGGATCTTCAGAAGCCATTCGGACTGACGGACGTCGGTGATCGCCGCCTCCCGTTTGCGCGGGAGTAGGTCTCGAGTTGGTCGCCGAACTCGTGGCGAATCCAGACGGCGCGACCGACGAAGTTCTCGAAGACGGAACCCTCACGCCAGCGCGGAACCGCGACTGGAACGGTTTTCGAAGCCCACAGCGCGTCTGTCGACGGGTGAAAAAGCCTCGAGCGGACGAGCCCGGCGACGACCGGGCCGACTGGCTGGTCACCTGTCGCTGGGATCGCGACCACTCCTGAGCGAGACCGTTGGAGTCACGGACTGGCGATCGCCGGCGGCGGAGTCAGCGATCAGCGGTGGCCAGGTACAACGGTGCTTCTCGGTCGCCAGTATCCTCTTCGTAAATTCTGTGTGAGAACCGCTGTTTCTGTTCCGGTAGGCTATGGGTTCATAATCCAGTACCGCGAGGGTGTGGTGGGAGTTTAAAAAAAAGATGGAGCAGACCGTTCGGGGGTTTTGCCACCGATGCAATCAAGTGCAGGAACTGACGAAAACGGTGCCGTGGCAGGCAGACCTGTGCGCCGTCTGTGGCGCCAGTGTCGACGAGCCAACTCAAGAGTAGGGCGAGGACGTCAGCGAGTTATCGCCTCCACCCGGGCGCGCTCGAACCCACTCGAGTCGCTCCGTGTGGGCTGAGCGATCCGGGTTTTCACCGGAGCTTGTCCCTTCGTCGGAGCGGACAGGAAGCTCACAGCGACCCCAACCACGCCGGCGGCGTCACGTCGACGACAGTACTGGCACACCCGCAGTCGGTTCGCGGTTGTGCTGGTGGAGCAGGAGGTAGCGAGTGACGCCACCCCGTCTCACCGCGAGAAAACGGCGACGGCGTTCACGGTGCAGCGACCAGCACTGGCCCAGTCCGGGCCAGTGGCTCGCGAGTCCGGGCGTGACGATTTCGGTGGCGTCGAGCGACGCCGGGGCGCTACTGCATCCCGGGGTGCTCGACGTCGACGTCGTCGGTGCTGGCGACCGCCTCCCCGGGCGGGACGAAGCGATCGGTCTCCGCCCCCGGTGGCTCGACGGCGTCGAGGATCTCGCCGACGACGGCGGCCTGCGAGACGCCGCTCAGCTCGGCGTCGGCGGTCATCACCAGCCGATGGGCGAGGATCGGTTCGGCCAGCGCCTTCACGTCGTCGGGGATGACGTACTCGCGGCCGTGGATCGCCGCCCGGGCTTTCGCCGTGTCGACGAACGCCAGCGTCGCTCGCGGGGAGGCGCCGTGATCGACGTCCGGGTGGTCACGCGTGGCCGCCACGAGATCGAGGACGTACTCCTTGACGGCGGCTGCGACGTAGACGGCCGAGACCACGTCTCGAGCGGCGAGCAGCTCGTCGGCCGAGACCACGTCGTCGACCGCGCTGGCGTCGAGTTCGGGTGCGTCGTCGAAGCGGTCGACCAGCTCCCGTTCGGCCGTCCGGTCGGGCAGGTCGATCGTGAGCTTGAGCTGAAACCGGTCGCGCTGGGCTTCCGGCAGCTCGAAGACGCCTTCCATCTCGATCGGGTTCTGCGTCCCGACGACCAGAAACGGCTCCGGCAGCGCGAGCGTCTCCCCCTCGATGGTGACCCGGCGTTCCTCCATCGCCTCGAGCAGCGCGCTCTGGGTCTTCGGCGTCGCCCGGTTGATCTCGTCGGCGACGACGAGGTTCGCGAACACGGGCCCGCGCTTGAGTTCGAACTCCCCCGTGTGCTCGCGATAGATGTGCGTGCCCGTGATGTCCGCCGGTAAGACGTCCGGCGTCAGCTGAATCCGGGTGTACTCGAGGCCGGTCGTGCGCGCGAACAGCTCCGCGATCGTCGTCTTCGCCACGCCCGGCACGCCCTCGAGCAGGACGTGGCCGCGGGTCAAGATTGCGATCGTCAGATGCTCGACGACGTCGTCGTTGCCGACCAGGACGCGGCCCATCTCCTCGGCTAACGCGTCGAACACCGCTCGCGGCTCGCCGGCTGTGCGTCCGGCGGTCGGTGAATCGTCCCCGCTCATTCCTTCTCTGTCTCTCTCTGATCAGTTCGGTTAAATGCTCCTATCACGCGAGCGAGTCGTGCCTCGTCCCAGTCGGGGTAGCGCTCGCGGAGGACGGCGAGGCGTTGCTCCTCGGTGAGTTCGGGGACCAACGGGTCGGTCGATCCACCACCTCGGCGCTGGCGCTCACTCTCGCGTCGGCCCCGGCGACCGCGCTCGGCTCGAATTCGGGACCGCAAGCACCGGGCGCGCTCGCGGATCGGCCTCCCGCGCGGCTCGAGCAGCAGCGCGGTCGCGCCGAGGACGGCCAGTCCCACCAGCGCCTGGAGCGCGCCCGACTCCCGGAGGGTCACCGCGGCGCCGACGAGCGGCGGCACGCCCTCGCCGTGGGTGAGGTCGACTGCGACCGTCGAGCGGTCGGCGGTCAGGCCGTGGACGAACGCCGCGTTGTCCGGCTGGTCGATCATTGCGTTGATCACCACGCTCGGGTCGCCGACCGCGATCACCCGCCCGTCGCCGACTTCCTCGAGCGTGGCGACCGGATAGGTTGCCAGCTCGCTGTCGTCGTCGAGTTCGTCCGCCTCGGCGCCGAGGTAGGCGTAGTCGCTCGTGGTCACGAGCACCGTCGCCTCGCCCGGCTCGACGGCCGTGGCGTAGTTGAGCGTCAGCTGCTCGGCGTCGGCCGTCAGCGGGTGGGGCTCGACGCCGGTGGCGACCGGCATCGTCGGCCCCTGGTAGTGGTGGCGCTCGTCGCGCACCAGCTGGCCGTCGAAGCGCGCCTCGGCCCCGACGGCCGCGAGGAGCTCGTTGCCGTGGGGTTCGAAGTTCTCGAGGACGACGAGCGTCCCCCCGGCGTCGACGAACGCACGTAGCCGGTCCGCGTCGGCGTCGTCGACGGGTCCGGGGGCGACGACGAACGCCACCGTCTCGGTCGCCTCGAGGTCGTCGTACGCCGCGGGGTCGCGCAGCAAGACCGTCTCGCGGGTCGGGTCGGCGTCGACCTGCGTGCGGAACTCGCTGGTGCCGTCCCAGGCGGGGTTGTACGGCCCGAACGCCGTCGGGGAGGTGGCCGCGCCCACCCCGAGGGCGAGGACGATCACGAGCGCGAGCGCGAACAGGAGTATTCGCGGCCAGTCGAGTCGCGGACCGTCGCGGAACGCCTCGAGCCCGTTCATCGCGCGCTCACCCCCGGGGGATCGCTCGAGTGAGTCGTCGGCGCGTCGCGTCGCGTCGTCGTCGGTCGTCACAGCGGGAGCACCTCCGGGGGAAGGATCTCGAGGATGCGCCGGACGACGATCACGGCGAAGCCCGCCAGGCCGAGGCCGATGAGCCACACCAGTCGCTTGCGCCAGGCGGGGGTGACGTTAACCGGCGCCGTCAGCTCCGTGACGATCAGCAGGCCGATCAACGAGAGCACGAAAAAGAGCTCGGCGGAGAGCGCCCCCAGCGTTGCGAGCACCAGGGCCGCGGCTAGCATCCAGGCCAGCTGCCAGTGGACGAATCGCATCCGCCGTCGGGTCGCCATCTGTTCGACCCAAGCCAGGGGGAGACCGTAAATCCAGCGTCCGCCGACCGTGAACGAGCCGACGCGGAGCCGGGTGTGACTCTGTACAGGTGTCCAGTTCGAGTGCGCATTCGTCCGTCAGACGCGCCGAAATTACAGCCATATACGCGTAAACATTTCCGTTTATGACAGTGATTCCGAGAAGACCGTCCGGCGACCGCGCCGCCTCGGCTGGGGGAGGCGTCCCGGAAGGGGCCGTGTGAGCAATGGTCATCGCCCCCGGGCGTCTCCAGGCGTTTTTCGGGGGGTGCGCTCGTGACGCACTCGAGCGTGAGCTCTCGAGATTCGGGGCGAAAATAGCCACGGCGACGGCGAGTTGACAGCAAGCCGTTACCTATATGTGCCTTCGATGTAGATTCATCTTTGATTGTATGTGGCGGAGTACGGTGGTTCAGACGGATGTGTGAGAAGAGGACTGCGGCCGTGGTGGGTGAAGACAGTACGGTCGACGACACTGCAACGGTTGGACACTCGTACAGTAACGAGTCGAAGCCCCCCACGATCGGAGACGAGTCGACGATCAGGGCGGGAACGATCATCTACGACGACGTCGCTGCTGGCGCACGGTTTTCGACGGGCCACTTCGCACTGGTTCGTGAGTTGACCGAGATCGGTGACGACGTCCTCGTCGGAACGAAGACGGTGATCGACGGGCGGACGACGATCGGCTCGAACGTGAGCCTCCAGACGGGCGTCTACGTCCCGTCGGAGACGACGATCGGGGACCACGTCTTCCTCGGCCCCCACGCCGTGTTGACGAACGATCCGTACCCGATCCGTCGTGACGTCGAGCTGGTCGGCCCGACGCTCGAAGAGCACGTCTCGATCGGCGCGAACGCGACCGTCCTGCCCGGCGTGACCGTCGGCCGAGGGTCGTTCGTCGCCGCCGGGGCGGTCGTCACCGAAGACGTCCCGGAGGAGACGCTGGCCGTGGGTGCTCCCGCGCGCCACAACCCATTGCCGGAGCCACTTCGAGGTTCGAACGACATCTAATGATTCCGATTGCAGATCCCGAACTCGGTGCGGCGGAGCAACGGGCGGTCGAAGACGTTTTAGAGAGCGGCATGCTCGCCGACGGGCCGGAGGTCCGGTCGTTCGAGGCCGCGTTCGCCGACTACTGTGGCGCCGCCCACGGCGTCGCGACGTCGAACGGGACCACGGCGCTGCACGCCGCCCTCGTCGCCCTCGGCATCGGCGAGGGGGACCGGGTACTGACGACGCCATTTTCCTTTATCGCGACGGCCAACGCGATCCGGCTGGCCGGCGCCGAGCCCGTCTTCGCCGATATCGATCCAACGACGTACAACCTCGATCCCGACGCGGCGCGGGCGGTTGCCAAAGAGGAGTCGATCGACGCGATCGTCGTCGTCCACCTCTACGGCCTGCCGGCCGACCTCGAGGCGTTCGTCGACCTCGCCGAGGAGCTCGACGTGGCGCTGCTCGAGGACGCCGCCCAGGCCCACGGCGCCGTTTATCACGGCGACCGTGTCGGCAGTGTCGGCGACGCCGGCTGCTTCTCGTTCTATCCGACGAAGAACATGACGACGGGCGAAGGCGGCATGGTCGTCACCGACCGGGCCGACGTCACCGACCGCCTCGAGCGCTTCGTCAACCACGGCCGGGGCGGCTCGGGCACCTACGCCCACGAGACGGTCGGGCACAACTTCCGGCTGACGTCGATCGGGGCAGCGATCGGGCGCGTCCAGCTCGAGCGCTTGCCCAACTTCATCGAGGCCCGCCGGGCGAACGCGGCCCGGCTCACCGAGGGCATCTCGGCCGACGGTATCACGACGCCCGTCGAGCCCGACGGCACGACGCACGTCTACCACCAGTACACGATCCGGACGGCGGATCGGGACGGCCTGCTCTCACACCTCGAGGCCAACGACGTCGGCGCGGGCGTCTACTACCCGACGTGCATTCACGACCAGCCCGCCTACGACGGCGTCGACTGTTCGGCGCCGAACGCGGAGACGGCCGCCGAGGAGGTACTCTCGCTGCCCGTTCATCCGAACGTCTCGGGAACGGAGATCGACCACATTGTGGAGGTACTCAACGACTATGATAACTGAGGATGATTCGATCGACGTCGGCGTCATCGGCGTCGGCTCGATGGGACGACATCACGCACGGGTGTATAGCGAACTACCGAACGCGAACCTCGTCGGCGTCTTCGACGTCGACGACGACCAGGCCCAGACCGTGGCGGCCAAACACGGCGTCGAGGCGATGGACCTCGACGCGCTGCTCGGGGCCGTCGACGCTGTCTCGGTCGTCGTCCCGACGCAGTACCACTACGATATGGCGATGCAGTGTCTCGACGCCAACGTCGGGACGTTCATCGAAAAGCCGGTGCTCGGCGACCTCGAGCGCGCGGACGACCTGCTCTCGCGGGTTCGACTCGCGGACGTTCCCGTCCAGATCGGCCACATCGAGCGCTTCAATCCGGCGGTGACGGCGCTCGCCGAGATCGTCGATGAGCTCTCGATCGTCAGCATCCGCGCCCAGCGCCTCGGCCCACCGCCGGGTCGCGAGATCGACGACAGCGCCGTGCTCGACCTGATGATCCACGATATCGACGTCGTCTGCTCGCTGCTCGATTCGGTCCCGAGTTCGGTCAAGAGCGTCGGCGTCGACGAGAACAGACACGCCTCGGCGCTGCTCGAGTTCGACTCGGGGGTGATGGCGTCGCTGACGGCGAGTCGAAAGACCCAGCGCAAAGTGCGCACCCTCGAGATCACGGCCGAGGAGTGTTTCGTCGAACTCGACTACATCGACCAGTCGATCGAGATCCACCGCAACTCGATCCCGGAGTACGTCGAGCGCAACGGCGACGTCCGGTTCAAACACGAAAGCATCGTCGAGAAACCACGGGTGGCGAACGACGAACCGCTGCGGTGTGAACTCGAGTCGTTCGTGCGGACCGTCGATCGAAACGGCGTCCCCGAGGTGACCGTCCAGGACGGCATCGACGCGCTGTCGGTGGCCCTCGAGATCGAAGCGGACGCCCTCGAGAGCGACGTTGCACCGCGGACGGTGGCCGCCGATGACTGAACCAGCGTCGGCGGAGGCCGTCGACTCGCTGTACGGCGCCGAGGCCGACGACGCCGTCCAGCGGGCGTCGTTCCTCGCGGGCGAGGTGCCCGTCGCCGTCTACGGCCTCGGAAAGATGGGGCTGCCGCTGGCAGCGGTGTTCGCCGACGTCTCGCGCAACGTCATCGGCGCGGATATCGACCCCGCGGTCGTCGAGACGATCGAGGACGGCGGCTCACACGTCAAACGCGAACCCGGCCTCGAGGACCTCGTCTTCGAGCTGGTCTCGGCGGGGGCGCTGTCGGCGACGACCGAGCCCCGGGAGGCGGCGTCGGCGGCGGCGGTCCACGTGGTGATCGTCCCGACGCCGATCACGGACGACAAGGAGCCCGATCTGGCGATTCTCGACGCCGTCGTCGAGGAGATCGGGGCGGGCCTCGAGGAAGGCGATCTGGTCTGTATCGAGTGTACGGTGCCGCCGCAGACGACCGAACGGCGGGTGTTGCCCGCCCTCGAGGACGCCTCGGGACTCGAACGCGGCGAGTTCGGCCTGGCGTTCTGTCCCGAACGGACGTCGTCGGGTCGCGCGCTCGAGGACATCCGCGGGGCCTACCCGAAGGTCGTCGGCGGCGTCGACGACGAGAGCACGCGCGCGGCGACGCTCATCTACGAGGAGCTCAACGCCAAGGGCGTGCTCCCGGTCTCGGACGCGACGACCGCGGAGTCGGTGAAGGTGTTCGAGGGGCTGTACCGCGACGTCAACATCGCGCTCGCGAACGAGCTGGCGCGCTTTACCGACGAGCTGGGGATCGACGTCACCGAGGCGATCGACGTGGCGAACACCCAGCCGTTCTGTGATATTCACACGCCCGGCCCCGGCGTCGGGGGTCACTGCATCCCGTACTACCCGTACTTCATGATCGAGCCGTTCGAGGCCGACTCGTCGCTGCTCGAGACCGCACGTGCAGTCAACGACTCGATGCCCGCGTTCACCGTCGAGAAGGTCCAGGAAGGACTCGAAGCCGACGGAAAGTCGGTCGCGGAGTCCACCGTCGTCGTGCTGGGGCTGACCTATCGCCCCGGCGTCGAGGAGATCCGCGCCACGCCGTCGATTCCGATCTCGGAGGAGCTGTCGTCACTCGGGGCGACGGTGTACGGCGTCGATCCGATGCTGGATTCCGTCGAGGAATTCGCCCTCGAGCAGGTCGACCTGGAGGCGGCACTCGAGCTCGAGGCAGACGCCATCGTGCTCGTGACGCCCCACGAGGAGTTCCTCGATATCAACTGGGAAGACGTTCATCGCAACAGTGATAGTCTCTCCATCGTGATCGATGGACGACAGGCGCTCGAGGCGGACGCTGTGGGGGCTCGGGTGTACACGATCGGGAGGGGATACGATGAGTGAACCAGAGCGCACGAGACAATCACAGGCGAGACGGTCCAGACTGACCGACGTGGTCTGCGTCGTCGGACTCGGCTACGTCGGGCTGCCGCTGGCCTACGAGTTCGACCGGATCGGCCACGACGTCGTCGGCTTCGACATCGACGACGGGCGAATCGAACAGCTGCGACGCGGAATCGACCCCACCGGCGACGTCGGCGACGCGGAGATCGCCGACTCGAGCATCGCGTTCACGACCGACGAGGCGGCGATCGGCGAGGCGGATTTCGTCCTCGTGGCGGTGCCGACGCCGGTCGACGAGATGAAAAACCCCAACCTGGACTACGTCCAGTCCGCCGGGAAGACGATCGGCCGCCACATCGAAGCGGGAACGACCGTCGTCCTCGAGTCGACCGTCTACCCGGGCGCGACCCGAGAGATCTTCGCCCCCGCCGTGGAGGAGGCCTCAGGGCTCACCTACGGCGAGGAGTTCTTCGTCGGCTACTCGCCAGAACGGATGGTGCCGGGCGACGAGGAGCACGGCCTGCGGAACGTCGTGAAGATCGTCAGCGGGCAGAACGAGGAGACCCTCGAGGAGGTGGCGTCGCTGTACGAGGGGATCGTCGACGCGGGGGTCCACCGGGCGCCCGCGATCGAGGTCGCCGAGATGGCCAAAGTCGTCGAGAACACCCAGCGGGATCTGAACATCGCGCTGGTCAACGAACTCGCCATCGCCGCCGAGAATCTGGGCGTCGACGGCCGGGCCGTCCTCGAGGCCGCCGGCACGAAGTGGAACTTTCACGACTATCGGCCCGGGCTCGTCGGCGGCCACTGCATTCCCGTCGATCCGTTCTTCATGGTCTACCAGTCCGAACGCAACGGCTACTCACCGAAGCTGGTCCAGCAGGCCCGCGAGGTCAACGAGTACATGCCCAAACACGTCGGCGAACTTGCGCTGAAGGCGATGAACGACTGTGGGCAGGTTCCGAAGGAGAGTACGGTGCTCGTGCTCGGGCTGGCGTACAAACCCGGCGTCGGCGACGTCCGGACGTCGGCGGTCGACGGCACGATCGACTACCTCGAGGAGTACGGCGTCGACGTCGTCGGCTTCGACCCCCACGCCGATGACGACGTCATGCGCGAGGAGTTCGGCATCGAGATCCTCGAGCAACTCACGTTCGAGGACGTCGACGGGATCGTGCTCGCGACGCCCCACGATCGGTTCCTCGGGATCGACTACAAGTCGGCGGCGATCGAGATGGACGAGCGGCCGTTCTTCCTCGACGTGGATGCGGCGATGGACGAGACAGAGCTGACCGAGTACGGCTTCGAGTATCGGAGAATCTGATGTATCGAGATCACACGATCGGTGTCGTCATCCCCGCCTACAACGAGGAGGGCTTCGTCGGCGACGTCATCCGCGAGATGCCCGCCTACGTCGACGTGATGTACGTCATCGACGACTGTTCGACCGACGGCACCTGGGACGAGATCCTCGAGGCGGCGGGCGAGGACGCCGAGTCGGAGCTCCCCCTCGAGTACGACGACGAAACCGTTCTGGCGGACGGGGGCGGCTCGTTGCTAACCGAACGGGCGACTGTTCACGAGCCCGTCGGTCGGGTGGCCCCGATCCAGCACCGCGAAAACCTCGGTGCTGGCGGCGCGATCAAAACCGGCTATCTGGCGGCGCTTGAGGACGAGACCGACGTGACTGTCACGGTCGACGGCGACGGCCAGATGGATCTGACTCAGATGACGCGGCTTCTCGATCCAATCGTCGGAGGCGAGGCCGATTACGCGAAAGGGAACCGGTTGCTGTACAAGGAGTACCGATCCGCGATGCCGAAGTTCCGCTTTTTCGGCAACTCGATCCTCACCTTCCTGACGAAGATCGCCAGCGGCTACTGGAAGACGATGGACCCCCAGAACGGCTACACGGCGATCTCCCATTACGCGCTGGAGAACGTCGGCATCGCGTCGATGTACGAGTACTACGGCTACTGTAACGACCTGCTCGTAAAACTGAACGCCAAGGGGATGCGCGTCGCCGACGTCGCGATGCCGGCGGTGTACGGCGACGAGGAATCCTCGATCAGGTACCGGACCTACATCCGGAAGGTGTCGTGGATGTTGCTTCGGAACTTCCTCTGGCGGCTGAAGGTAAAATATCTCGTGCTCGACTTCCATCCGCTGGCGCTGTTTTACCTCTTCGGGGCTGCACTGGCAGCACTCGGGATCCTGGGCGGCGGATGGTCGCTGTACGCGAAGTTCATGCTCGGGGATTCGTTGTTCGTCCGGGCGAGCTCGAGTCTGTTGCTGTTCAGCGTCGGGAGCATGTTCGTGATGTTCGCGATGCTGTTCGACATGCAGGTGAATGAAAGTAAAGAGGTGCAGCTCCGTGAGTGAAATAGTCATAATTAAATACATTAGTGGTTCATGAAGGTATTATTTGACATTGGACATCCTGCTCACGTCCACTTGTTCAAGCACGCAATATCCGAACTCAAATCAGAGGGACACGATACATGCGTGCTGTCGAGAGATAAGGAGATTACAATCGCTCTGTTAAACGGGTACGAAATAAAACATAACCCATTATCAGCGATGGGTTCGAGGAAATTCTCTCTCATCACTGAATGGACAAAGCGCGAGTATCATACTATTAAAATAGCTCGGTCATATGACCCTGATATCGTTCTGAGTGTTGCCAGCCCACCAGCAGCCCACGCTGCCAAAATCGTTGGCTGCCCCAAAATTGTGTTCAACGACAGTGAGCCGGCACATCTCCAGTCGAAGCTCGCTCATCCATTTGCGGATCGAATTTGTACTCCTGCAAACTTCGACGCAGATATCGGTAAAAAGCAAGAGCGCTACGACGGCTACCACGAACTCGCATATCTTCATCCAGATCGATTCGATCCCAACCCGGACGCACTACGAGAGAACGGGGTAGAGCTGGATAATCAGTACTCGGTACTTCGCTTCGTCTCGTGGGGAGCACACCACGATGTCGGCCATAGCGGGTTCTCTCGTGACGCAAAACGGGAACTCGTTTCCCTCTTGTCCGAGCACGGCGACGTGTACATCACCAGTGAGAGTCCCCTCCCTACGGAATTCGAAGCCTACCGCCTCCCGATCCCACCAGAGCGAATGCACGATCTGCTCTACTACGCGGATCTGTACGCGGGTGATTCACAAACGATGGCCACCGAGGCGGCGATCCTCGGCACCCCAGCCGTGCGATCCAACTCGTTTGCCGGCGATGGCGACATGAGCAACTTCGTCGAACTGGAAGAAGAGTACGGGTTACTCTACTCACGGTCCGACGAGAACGAGACGATCGAAATCATCCGCGAACTGCTCGCCGATCCGAACGTAAAGGACAGCTGGCAGGAGAAACGGGAGCGACTCATCGACGACAAGATCGACGTCACGGAGTACATGCTCGAGCAAATCTTCGAGCTTGGGGGTGCAGCTGCATGAAGGTCGTCACGGTCGTTGGTGCTCGCCCACAGTTCGTCAAGGCGTTCGCCGTCTCCCGCGTCCTCCGTGAAGAGCACGAGGAAGTGCTCGTTCACACCGGCCAGCACTACGACGAGGAGCTCTCCGGAGTGTTCTTCGAGGAGCTCGGGATTCCGGAGCCAGAGTACAACCTCGGCGTCGGCTCCGACAGTCACGGCCGACAGACGGCTGCGATGCTCGAGGGACTCGAGGAGATCATCGAGGCCGAAACCCCCGACATCGTGCTCCTCTACGGCGACACGAACTCGACGCTCGCGGGTGCAATCGCGGCCTCGAAGATCGAGCCGCTCGTCGCCCACGTCGAGGCCGGGTTGCGGAGCTACAACCGGGAGATGCCCGAGGAGATCAACCGCGTGCTGACCGACCACGCCTCGGATCTACTGTTCCCGCCGAGTGAGTCGGCCGCCGACACGCTCGAGGGAGAAGGGATCACCGAGGGCGTCCACGTCGTCGGTGACGTGATGTACGATGCGATCCTCTGGGCCCGAGACGTCGCACAGCGCGAGTCGGACGTGCTCGGTCGCGTCGGTGTCGAGGACGGTGGGTTCATCCTCTCGACGGTCCACCGGGCGGGCAACACCGACGACCCCGACCGACTCGAGGCGATCATCGACGCCCTCTCGAACGCGCCGCTTCCGGTCGTGCTCCCGATTCATCCCCGGACCGAGAACCGGCTTCAGGAGTACGGACTGTGGGAGCGAGCGACGGCGGCACTCGAGGTGATCGACCCGGTCGGCTACCTGGATTTCGTCCGGCTGCTCGACGGTTCGGAGCGAGTTGCGACCGACTCCGGTGGCGTTCAGAAGGAGGCGTTCTATCTCGACACCCCCTGTGTGACGATGCGTGAGGAGACGGAGTGGCTCGAGACGGTCGACAGCGGCTGGAACGTACTCGTGGGCGCGGATCGAGACCGAATCGAGAAAGAGCTTCGCGTGAACCGCTATCTCGAGGAGAAACCAACGCCGTACGGCGACGGAACTGCCGCCGAACGGATCGTGGAAGTGCTCGTCGAATATATAGCGGAGACGACAGTAGGGGGTCTCGAGGATGCGTGACGACTCCGAGTTCATATTATGTTGCCCACCTAACGCCGATCTTCAGATGTGTTGCCATGGCAGGGATGGTGTCTGTAATAGAATCATGCTGAGTAACTAAGTTAGAGAATGAACGTCTTATCACTTGTCACAAATCGGTACGCTCCGTTCTACGTAAATCAGACTGTTGAATTAGAATCGAGAGGTATCAACATAGACCATGTGAATCCACGAAAACAGACTGAAGATCACGAAGAACAACAACAGATCTCGAGGTCGTATGTGGACTATCTTCCATTGTTTTCTAGACCTATCCGAAAAGCGTTTAAAGAGTACGATCTCGTTCATGCTAACAACGGAAAAACAGCGCCATTTGCTCTTGCTCAACCGCACCGCCCGATCGTCCTCACACTCTGGGGATCCGATTTAGCTGGAAAGTATGGGTCGGTGACGAAACGGTGCGCTCAATTCTGTGACGAAGTGATAGTCAGAAACGAGGAGATGTGTCGTGAGTTAGGAAGAGACGCACACGTGATCCCGGCGGGGATCGACATGGAGCAATTCAAACCACACCCTCAGCTCGACGCGCCACGCTCAGTTGGATGGGACCCATCGAAAAAGCACGTGCTGTTCCCGTATCCGCCCTCGAGACCAGTGAAGAACTACCCGTTGGCCGAACGCGTCGTAGAGCGAGTCGACGAAGAATTACCCGAAAAAGTCTGTTTACAGACGGTGTATGGGGTTGACCACGACGATGTCTCGACGTACATGAACGCCGCCGATGCACTTCTGTTAACGTCTCACCGGGAAGGCTCTCCCAACTCGGTCAAAGAGGCGATGGCATGTAATCTCCCCGTCGTTGCTACCGACGTTGGTGACGTTCAAGAACGGCTATGCGAGGTGGAACCATCGTTCGTATGTACGACTGAAGACGAGCTCGTTGCAGCGCTTTGTGAAGTGCTCGAGCGAAATGAACGATCTAACGGGAGAGAACATATCCGTGATCTCAGCATAGACCAGATGGGTGAGCAAATTTTGGATGTGTACAAGCACGCTCTCGAATAGATTAGATGAGTCATAAATTTATCACATTTTCACTGTCTTCTTGCTGCTGTCTGCTATGCACATTCACAGCAGTAGACGTGCTAACTAAGCGGCTTTGTGAAGTGCCAATTTCATCACCATTATAATACAATTTTACCAGTCATCTCTTTATAGTGCTAAGGTCACATAACTGTTGCATTGTTGAAATATATTAAAATATCGCCATATAGTAGTGGCTATGACTGATAGACTTCAATAGTGTCTTTTGAATATACTTTGTTCAGTCCTTTTTGATCATCTATTGGCCAGTGTCGCCATGACTTGATAATCCTATATGACGCCAAAGACATTGATTCCCTATTATGGTTTATAATAATACTGCTATCGACGTCATCATTTTTAAACCCCGTTATCGACAACGCATGATCAGCAGTCATCCTTTTTGCACGGATATGATCTCCTTCAAGTTTTGATGTGTGTATATTGAAAACATTAGATGTAAATTCATCTGTGACTACTGTTTGTTCAGAGTATTGGGCTTGCCATTCGGCAGGAGATTTTAATTGGTGATATTCGATTTGTTCATTATCAGACCTGGTCTCATCAATCCCATGTGGGACTAAAGAGGTACATAAAAGGATTATAGTGACTATGATTGCCCAGTTCTGGTGGATTTTCACAAACTTACTTGAGAACAACCTTCTATCGTAATGAAAATGTTTATTATATAAGTATGCGGCTGCAAATACAGCAGGGAAATATGAAGCAGTAATTCCCATGTTACCAAGTAAGAACATCCGTACAAATGCATACATCGCGCTCATTGAGGTGAA